>NZ_BOMI01000006.1 GCF_016862115.1 Paractinoplanes deccanensis | reverse complement strand
TGGCCTTCTTCTGCGCCAGGGCGCTCTCGGCCTTCTGTGCCGGGGCGCTCTCGGCCTTCTGTGCCGGGGCGCTCTCGGCCTTCTGTGCCGGGGCGCTGTCGGCCGCGGGCAGGGGCATCGCGCGGGCGATCGTCAGCCGCTCGGTCTCGCCCTGCTGGCGGATGCGCTCGCGCCTCGTTTCGCCGATCTGCTTCGCGATCTCCCGCACGGCGAGCCACGCCCCGCCGCCGGCGAACAACGCGGTGGCGAGCTGGGCGATGAGCTCGGTGGCGGTCACGCTCCGGATGGTCGCACAGGGCCAGCAGCGCGGGTCCACGACGAATAGTGGCGAGGGTCTGCCACGCTTCGACGAGATAGTGCCTACCGGCTGAGCATTTGCCCAGCTCACGCCCTTGCCTGGCGCCGTGCCCGTCGCTTCGGTCGTCGAGAGGCAAGGGGGCGTGGTTCGTCGATGCGGCTCACCGGCAGGTCATGCCACCTGCGCGCAGGCCGTCGTTCCCGGTCTTCGGTGCGTCGGCCTGTTCCTCCTCGCCGTTGGTCGGTGCCATGGAGGCAACATCACCGGGAAAGATGGCCGGGCCGCGGGGGAGAGGGTGAGCGCCCGGGCCGCTGTAGTGGAGTGCAGAGCGGGCGCGTGCGGCGGTACCGCCGGGTCACCCGGTTGGGCATCGAGGGGCGATCGTGGGCCGGCGGTCTTAGGCTCGGCCTATGGACTATCAAGTATCGGTCAAATGCGAACAAATCGCCGAATGGTACGTGCGGGTCAAGGGGCTCGCGGACGCTCATCACGGGCATGCGACGGGTGACCATCTCAAGGCCATCGCGGACGAGATGTACGCGATGGTGCCCGAGGAGTGGTGGGTCAGCCAGCCGCAGCCGCTGGACAACCGGGTGCGCAACTAGAGGACGAAGGCATCCGTCCAGAGCTGGCGGGAGCGGCCGCCCAGGGCCTCCATCAGGCCGACCGCCTGCTGGTCGGTGAGGCCGGCGACGAAGTCGATGACCGCGCGGCCGCGGGCGCGGCGCAGGCGGCCGGGGGTGTCGCCGGGGAGCTCGGCGTCGGCGAGCTCGACCAGGTCCTGCAGGCGGCGGGGGATGCGCTGCTCCTCGTCGGGGTCCTCCAGCCAGGCGGTCAGCGCCTCGACCAGCGACGCCAGCAGGCGGCCCTGGCCGCGCTGGTGCAGGGCCAGGTCGGGGCGGGCCAGGACGAACCTGTTCTGCACGAACTTGAGGATCTGCACCTCGTGCCACTGGGCCGTGGCGAGCTGCACGTGGCCGGAGCGGACCGCCGGGTCGGCGATCGTCTCGCACGACTCGACCAGGCGCCGGGTCCAGGTGGCCGAGAACGCCGCGACCCGGGCCTCCGCCTCGAGCGAGCCGTCGAACGGGCGGGCCAGCAGGCCGTCGACCAGCTCGGCGCGGACCAGCTCGACGGCGGCCGCGAACGCCTCGTCGTCGGCCATCCAGGCGTCCTTGCGGTGCAGCTGGCGGCGCAGCGACTCGATCGCTCCGCCGGACCGGGTGAGGTCGGTGTCGGGGCCCCAGCGCTGCCAGGCCATCAGCTCGGTGGCGACCGCGCCCTGCTGGAGGACGCCGACGCGGTGCACGTCCTCGAGGTCGTGGATCGCGTACGCGATGTCGTCGGCGGTGTCCATCACCGAGGCCTCGACCGTCTGCTGCCAGTCGGCGACCCGGCCCGCGAACGGGGCGCGGGCGGCGAGCATGTCGTTCGCCTCGGTCGAATAGGCGCCGAATTTCAGGGAGCCGCCGGACGGGTCGTCGGCGGGCGGCGCCGCTCCGCGGGGCGGCGGGTCCATCAGGCGCGCCCGGCCCCGGCGCGTCCACGGGTATTTGAGGATGGCCGCCCGTACGGCATTGGTGAGATTGAGCCCGATGGTCGCCTGCCCGCGGATCTCGGTGCTGGTGACTATGCGGTACGACTGGGCGTTGCCCTCGAAGCCGTCGTCGAGCCCCAGGCGGTGGCGGGCCAGCCGGTCGAGCACCCGTTCGCCCAGATGCCCGAAGGGCGGGTGACCCAGGTCGTGGGCCAGCGCCGCCGCCTCGACCACGTCGGGGTCGCAGCCGCCGAGCTTGTCGGCGAGCGAGGCGTCGACCCGGTCGGCGATCGCCCGGGCCACCTGGGCGACCTTGAGGCTGTGCGTCATGCGGTTGTGCACCAGCAGGCCGGCGCCGCCAGGGCTGATCACCTGGGTGACGCCGGCCAGCCGGGCGAAGAACGGCGAGCTGACGATCCGGTCGCGGTCCACCCGGAACGGGCTCGACGCGAGGTCACCGGGGGCGACGAGACTGTCGCCGAAGAGGCGCTGGGCCCGGGGATCGTCCATCCCGGCAAGATTACCGGGCCTGCAGCGCGTCCAGTGCGACGGACATCGCGGCCACCAGGCGGCGGTCCACCCGGGGGTCGTGGATGGTCACCACGTACTTGTCCCGCAGGCCCCACTTCTTGACGACCGAGAAGACCGGGCGGTCCGCGATGACGAACTCGAAGTGGTACGGGAGCCAGGACAGGCTGTCGACGAAGCGGCGCAGCACGGCGACCCACGCGTTCGTCTCGCGGCCGATCATCTCGCCGAAGCCGGGCTGCTCCAGGTGCCACGTGGAGCGGATCAGCGACTCCTTGAAGTTCTTGCGGAACAGGCCGATCGGCGCGCCGCCCGCGTCCACCACGTCGTAGGTGGCGCCCAGGTCGATGACCTGGCGGGCCTTGAAGCCGAGCACCGGGACGGTCTTGGTGTCGTCGGTGTAGAGGGTGACCTGCTCCTTGAACGCCATGCGCTTCTGCTGGGCGAAGGCGAGCATGCCGGCCTCGCGGCCGTCGGGGGAGACGGCGTGGATCTCGTATTGGTTGACCATCAGCCGGACGCGCTGACGGACGATAAGCTGCTGCTGGGTCTGAAGGGTGTCGACAGTCACGGCCGGAAAGTGTCTCATACACCGCGGATGCTGTGGGCAACCTGAGCACCTCGGTGGCGGACGCCGTGATCCGGCGGTCAGACTGGGGCAATGGCGAAACGAGGACGTACGGGTTCATTGATCGCGCTGGCTCTCGGCGCGGCGGCGGTCTGGGTGGCGAAGGACATTCCCCGCCAGATGGGCGCCAAGGCCAAGGGCGAGCGACTGGCCCGCATGCAGGCCTCCCCGCAGTACGCCGACGGCAAGTTCCGCAACACCCTGCCGGCGACCATGCTGGCCTTCTCCTCGATGCCCCGGCTGCTCGCCGCGACCCTGCGGGACCGCGACGGCCGCCGCCCCCACCAGCCCATCCCGCTGGTCACCCCGGCGCCGGGCGCCACCGCCGACGGCCTGCACGTCACGTGGTACGGCCACTCCTCGGCGCTGGTCGAGATCGAGGGCAAGCGGGTGCTGCTCGACCCGGTGTGGAGCGAGCGCTGCTCCCCGTCCCGTCTCTCCGGGCCCAAGCGGCTGCACGAGCCGCCGGTGGCCCTGCGCGACCTGCCGCCGCTCGACGCGGTGCTCATCTCGCACGACCACTACGACCACCTCGACATGGAGACGATCCACAACCTGGTCGACCTCCAGGCGGCGCCGTTCCTGGTGCCGCTGGGCGTCGGCGCCCACCTGGAGCGCTGGGGCGTGCCGGCCACCCGCATCGTCGAGATGGACTGGAACGACACGCACAAGGTCGCCGGGCTCGAGTTCGTCGCCACGGCAGCCCGGCACTTCTCGGGCCGGGGCCTCGGCCGCGACGAGACGCTCTGGACCAGCTGGGTGATCAAGGGCCCGGAGCGCAAGGTCTTCTACTCGGGCGACACCGGCTACTTCCCGGGCTTCGCCGAGATCGGCGAGGAGCACGGCCCGTTCGACGTCACGCTGATCCAGGTCGGCGCGTACGGCGACGCGTGGCCGGACATCCACATGGTGCCCGAGGACGGCGTCGCCACCCACGTCGACGTCCGCGGCGGCCTGATGATCCCGGTGCACTGGGCGACGTTCAACCTGGCTCTGCACGAGTGGCCGGAGCCCGCCGACCGCACGTGGGCCGAGGCGAAGGCCCGCGACGTGCGCCTGGCCGTGCCGCGCCCGGGCGAGCGCGTCGACGTCGACAACCCGCCGGCGGTGGACGGCTGGTGGCAGCAGATCGCGTAGCGGTCGCGCTGCTGGTCCTCGGCAACGGGGTGACCCCGGCGGGGCTCACCCCGGGCAGCCTGGCCCGGGTGCGGGCGGCGATCGACTACGTCGCGGCCGGCGCCCGCCCCCGGCGCGTGATCTTCAGCGGTGGCTGGGCACAGGCCCGGGAGGGTGCGCCGGAGCCGCCGCCGGACTGCCGTGAGGCCGCGCTCATGGTGGCGGCCGCCCGCGACGCCGGCCTCGACCGGGTGGCCGAGCTGAGCGCCGAGTGCCGCTCGCGCAGCACGCTGGAGAACCTGCTGCACGTCGCGGCGGACGGGCTGCTCGACGGGCTCGGCCTCGGACCGGCGCGGCCGCTCGGGGTGGTCACTCACGCCTGGCACCTGCCGCGGGTGCGGTTCCTGGCCGGCAAGGTCCTCGGGCTGCGCGGCCGGTCGCTGCTCGGCATCCCGGCCGCCGGCTCGTCGCCCCTCTACGAGTACGGGGTGCGCGCCGCGTCACGGATCGGCTTCCTCGGCGTACGGGACCCGGAAGCCCTGCTGCGGCGGGAACGACAGATGGTGGCGTTGCTGCGGCGTGGGGTATAGCACCCGGCATGGTGCTGCTCCTGCCGGTCTATCAGCCTTCGTCGCATCTGCCCCTGCTGGTGTCGCGGGTCGACTGCCCCGTCGTGGTGGTCGACGACGGCAGCACGCCGCCGGTCGGCGGGCTGCCCTGCACGGTGCTGCGGCACGCGCAGAACCTCGGCAAGGGCGCCGCCCTGCGCACCGGCCTGCGGCACATCGCCGGGACGTATCCGGGTGAGGACGTCGTGTGCGCGGACGCGGACGGGCAGCACGACGTCGCGGACATCATGGCGGTGGCCGATCGGGTCCGCGAGACCGGCCACACGGTGCTGGGCGTGCGGCGGGTGCGGCACATGCCGTGGCGCAGCCAGGTCGGCAACGCGCTGACCCGGCTGCTGTTCCGGGCCACCACGGGCCGGTCGGTGCGCGACACCCAGACCGGCCTGCGCGGCTACCCGGCCGAGCTGATCCCGTGGCTGCTCACCATCCCCGGCGACCGTTTCGAGTACGAGATGAACGCGCTGATGGCCGCGGCGCGCGAGGGCCACCCGTACACGCAGGTGGAGATCGCCACGACGTACCTGGACGGCAACGCCTCCTCCCACTTCGGCGCGGTCGGCGACGCGCTGCGGGTCTACCGCTCGCTGCTGCGCTTCTAGCTGGTGGCGGCGGTGTAGGCGGCGAGGAACAGGGTGCCGAGGACGAGGAAGAGACCGATCATCAGCCGGGCGGTGCGTGCGCCTTCATGACGGACGGGTCGAGTGGCGCGCCTGGACTTCTGGCGGAACGACATGGCGTACCCCCTGGAGTTGCCGGACGTGAAAGGCCAGTGTGCGGGCACCGGATGCGGATGAACCAGGGGATATGCGGGTGAAAACCGCCTAGCCGGGCATCAAGCTTGTGTCGGGTATTTGTCTCTTCATGGTGAAGGGGACGAGCGTGACGGCCAGGTAGACGGCGCCCGCGAGGATCAGGGTGGCGCGTAATCCCACCTGATCGGCGGCCAGGCCGCCCAGCAGGCCGCCGAGCGGCACCCCGGCGAAGCCGATCGCGGTGGCCACGCCGAGGACGCGCCCGCGCAGGGATGCGGGGACGCGCTCGTAGCCCACGGCCATCAGGATCGGGTTGACCGCCGCGACGGCGAGGCCGGCGCCGAAGGCCACCGTGAGCACCGGCCACAGGTCGCCGGTGGCGGCGAGGGCGAACATCCGCGGCGATCCGGCGATCAGGAAGCAGACCGCGAAGGTGGGCACGCGGGGCAGCCGGGTCGCCACGGCCGCGTAGAGGAAGGACCCGAGCACGGCGCCGAGGCCGAAGACCCCGCCCAGCAGGCCGAGGGCGGCCGGTCCGGCGCCGGTCCCGGCGATCCAGAGCGGGACGAAGACCGTGCTGTACGCCTGATCGACCAGGTTGGTGAAGAACAGGACGCCCACGATGGTCGCGAAGAGCGTGTCCCGGCGCAGGAACGCGAACCCGGCGCCGAGGTCGGCCAGGTAGCTGCCCTGTTCGCGCGCGGCACCTTCGGGCCGCGTGCCGCTCGCCTCGGTTCGTGTGCCGGTGGCGATGACTGCCGCTGGGATGGCCTCGGTTCGTGTGCCGGTGGCGATGACTGCCGCTGGGATGGCCTCGGTTCGTGTGCCGGTGGCGACGACCGCCGCGCAGATGGCGAAGGACAGCGCGTCGATCGCGAGGACGGCGATCGGGCCCAGGGCCGCGACCAGGACGCCGCCGAGTGGCAGCCCGGCCAGGATGGCCGCCCGGCCGATGCCGTCGAAGAGGGCGGTCGCCCGCGCCATCGGCGTGTCCCCGGCGACCTGCGGGAGCAGGGCCCGCTTGGCCGTGTTCGTGGCGCCGCCGAAGGCTCCCGCCACCGCGACGACCGCCACCAGCGAGCCGAACGACAGCAGGCCGCCCGCGTGCAGCAGCGGGACGAGCCCGACGACGACCGCGCCGGCCGCGTCCGCGCCGATCGCCACCCGGCGGGCGCCGAGCCGGTCGACCAGCGGGCCGCCGAGCATCCCCGCCAGCACGAACGGCAGCGCCTGCGCGAGCGCGACCAGCCCCACGCGGGTCGCCGACCCGGTCGTGGTCAGCACCAGCCACGGCACCGCGACGCTGGAGATGTGGCTGCCGGCCAGCGACACCGACTCGGCGGCCAGCAGGCTCGCCAGCGGCCGGCGTATCACTGCTCGTCCCCGGCCAGCGGGAGCAGCTGCCACTGGACGGCGACCCGCCCCGAAGCGCCGGGCGTCTCGACGGCGAACTCCTGGACCAGCGCCTTGAGCCGGGCGCTGAGCTCGGCGGCCCGCTCGGGGTCGAGCCGCAGGATGTCGGTGCTGAGCAAGAGCGTGTCCTGCCACTCCCGCGGCACGGCCGGCAGGTTGGCGATGGCCGCCTCGGTGCGCTGGAAGTTGGCGTGGGCCACCGCCCGCAGGTAGCCCTCGGCCACCTCCCAGCTCTCGCGGCTCTGGTCCGGGCTCAGCACCGTGCGCGCGTGGGCGGCTCGCCACCAGCGCTCCCGGCCGCCGCCGGCGCGGTCCGCGTCCTCGACCACGAAGCCGTAGGCCGCGAGCTGCCGAAGGTGATAGCTGGTCGCGCCGCTGGACTGGCCGAGCTGCTCCGCCAGCCGGGTGGCCGTGGAGGGGCCGCGCTCCCGCGTGGCGGCATTGATGGCCGTGGCGGCGGGTGCCTTCGTTACTTGTTCTCCCAGTTGGCGTGGTTCATCTTGCTGGGCTGCACGCGAGGGGGCTCGCCGGGCATCTTCGGGTGGTCGGGTGGGTAGGGGAGGTCGCCCAGGCCGTCCTTCTCGTCGCGGGCCGACCACTCCAGCAGCGGGGTGATGTCGTGGGCCACGTCGTCGATGGCGGCGTGCGGGTCGCCGAGCTCGGCGAGGCGCTTGGGCACGGTGCGCAGGTCGAAGTCGTCGGGCTCGACGTCGGGCAGCTCGTCCCAGGTGACGGGGGTGGAGGCGGTGGCGCGGGCGTTGGCGCGCAGGGAGTAGGCGCAGGCGATCGTGCGGTCGCGGGCCATCTGGTTGTAGTCGATGAAGACGCGCTCGCCGCGCTCCTCCTTCCACCAGGCCGTCGTGATGGCGTCGGGGCGGCGGCGCTCCACCTCGCGGGCCAGCGCGATCGCGGCGCGGCGCACCTGCACGAAGTCCCAGCGGGGGGCTATGCGGACGTACACGTGGACGCCGCGGCCGCCGGAGGTCTTGGGGAAGCCGGCCCAGCCGAGGTCGTCGAGCACCTCGCGGATCACCCCGGCGGCGGTGACCACGTCGCCGAAGTCGGTGCCGGGCTGGGGGTCGAGGTCGATGCGCAGCTCGTCGGGCTGATCGGGGGCGGCGGCTCGCACCGGCCACGGGTGGAACACGACGGTGCCCATCTGAGCCGCCCAGGCCACGTGGGCGAGGTCGGCGGGGCACAGCTCTTCCGCCGTACGCATGCTGGGGAACTTGATCGTCGCCGTCGTGATCCAGTCGGGCACACCGCGTGCCGGGATGCGCTTCTGGAAGAACATCTCGCCCTCGATGCCGTCGGGGAAGCGCTGCAAGGTCGTGGGGCGCTGCCCGAGCGCGCGCATGATGCCGTCGCCGACCGCGACGTAGTACTCGAAGACGTCGCGCTTGGTGTATCCCCTGTGCGGGAACATCACCCTGTCGGGGCTGCTCAGCCGCACCGTGTGGCCGGCGATCTCGTGCTCTTCCGCTGCGGCTTTCGGCATACCCACGACCCTAAGCCCCCGGGGAGGCCGACTGCCATTTTCCCCTCGGAACCTGACGTCCTTCCGCCACAGGCTTGAGGTGATATTGGTTCGTCTCGATGCTGGTGTCCATTGTGCACCGCACTCGATCCAGCCGACGGGGGAATCCGATGGCCCATCGTGTTCGCTTCAAGAGACTTCTCGGTACGGCGGTCGCGGCCGTGCTCGGCCTGACCGTCCTGACGCCCGGCGCCGCGCCCGCGCAGCCGGCGGTGGCCCGGCCGAACGCCGTGCTCGCCTGGAACATCCACGCCCAGACCGCCATCTACGAGGTCGCCCGGCAGTCGCCGACCGCCGGGGTCCGCAGCTTCGCCATGGTGCAGGGCGCCGTCTACGACGCGGTCAACGCGATCGCCGGCACCCCGTACGAGCCGTATCTGGCCGCTCCGCCCGCCCACCGCGGTGACTCCACGCCCGCGGCCGTGGCCGCGGCGGCGTACCAGGTGCTTCTCTCGCTCTTCCCGGCCCAGGCCGAAGCGCTGCGGGCGCAGTACGACGAGGCGCTCGCGGCGATCGCCGACGGCCCGGCGAAGGCGAACGGGATCGCCGTCGGCGAGGCGGCGGCCGCGGCGATGATCGCGGCGCGGCAGAACGACGTCGCCGACCCGGCCGCCACCTGGCCGGTCGGCACCGAGCCCGGCCAGTACCGCCTGACCCCGCCGAACTTCGTCCAGGCCGGCGGCTGGTACCCGTACCTGAAGCCGTTCGTCGTCGACGATCCCGCCGACCACCGCGTGGCCGGGCCGCCGGCCCTGACGAGTGCGGCCTACGCGCGGCAGCTGAACGAGGTCAAGTCCCTCGGCTCGGCGGCCAGCACCACCCGGACGCCGGACCAGACCGAGTCGGCGACCTGGTGGGACGACTACCGCCAGGTGGAGTGGTACATCAAGCGCGGCCTCGCCGCCGACCACCGGCTGAGCCAGCTCGAGACGGCGCGCATGCTGGCGATGGTCGACATCGCCACCGCCGACACGATGATCTCCTGCTACCAGCAGAAGCGGCAGTGGAGCTTCTGGCGGCCGGTGACCGCCATCCCGCTGGCGGACACCGACGGCAACCCGGCGACCGCCGCCGACCCGGCCTGGACGCCGCTGCGCGTGACCGCGCCGTCGCCGGAGTGGCCCTCGGGGCACGCCTGCTACACCTCGGCGATCATGACGGCGCTGGGGAAGTACTTCGGCCGCGACCGCCTGTCGTTCTCCGCGTACAGCGCGGCGTCCGGCACCACGCGGCACTTCGACAGCCTGTCGGCGGCGCGGGCGGAGCTGATCCAGGCGCGGGTCTGGGCCGGCGTGCACTACCGGGGCGCGGCCGTGCAGGGTGACCGGCTCGGCGCCGCGGTCACCCGCGAGGTGCTCGCGGAGGCGTTCCAGCCGCGCCGCTGAGACGCCGAAGGCCGCCCGGTGGACGCCGGGCGGCCTTCGAGTGCTGCGGAGGGTCAGGCGCCGCGGCGGCGCCGGGTGTACCAGACCGAGGCCACGCCGCCGGCGACGAGCAGGCCCCCGATGGCGACCAGGGTGCTCATCGGGGCGCCGGTCACCGGCAGGGCACCGCCGGCGCTGACGCCGCCACCCGGGGCGGTGGTCGCCGGAGCGGCGCCGCTCGGGGCCTCGGCCGGCACGGTGTCGGTGTTGGCGGTCGGCGTGGTGGTGGCCGGGGTGCTCGGGGCGGGCGAGCTGGGCGCCGCGGTGGTCGGGCTCGGGGTGCCGTAGCCGGGCTGGCCGCGGGTCGGGCCCTCGTTGTCGGTGGTGGTGGCCGGAGCCTCGGTGCCGTAGCCGGCGGCGCCGCCCGGGCGGGCCGGGTCGGTCGTGGTGGCGGCCGTCATCGGGCGCGCGGCCTGGTCGGCGGTGGCCGCGGCCGGCGAGCCGGCGAGAGTCAGCGCGGCGGCGACGGTGAGGCCGGCGGTGGGCAGTCCGACGGCGACGATCCGGCGAAGTGAGCTCATGAGGAGTTAATCCGTTCTGTGGCGATGGTTCACGGTCCGAGAGGGGAGCTTAGCGGCAAATGCCCGATTTACCCCTTAACCGCCCCCGGCGGGTCATCATCCCGGAAGACCACCGAAACGGTGACTCCGCCACAGATGGGACAAAGCGAACATTTTGCCCTCGAATTTGGGGTCCGCGGCGAAGAGCTCACCGCTGTACGGGGCCCGGAGCCGCACGCTGTCCCCGGAGTGCAGATAGACCGACACCACCATGCGCGCCCCGCGCCGCTCGGCCCGCACGTCGGCCACCTCGTCCCACGGGGCTACGCCGTCCGCGAAAACGGAGACCGTCCGGATGCCGCCCGCGCTGATCTGCGTACCCGTGCGCGCCCGGGCCGCGAGCCCCACCAGCGCACCGGCGACGGCCGGCCCGACCGCCACGACGGCCCACCCCGCGCCCGGCGGCGACATGGCATCGGCCCAGGTGGCGATCGCGACGGCGAGCAGGACGCCGACGTTCGCGATCGATCCGAGAAAGAGCCCTCGCCCGAGGGCCTGCTGCCAGGTGGGCCGGAACATGGCCGCCGATGCATCGTCCATGCTGGTTCAACGGGGGTGCCGAGAGGCCGGGCCGCACCTCCGGTGCGTCGTACCGTTGAAGCATGGCAACGAACGAGACCACCCTGCCCACCACCGAGGAAGAGTGGCGGGTCCGCCTCTCGCCAGACGAGTTCCGGGTGCTTCGCCAGGCGGGCACCGAGGCGCCCTGGTCCGGCGAGTACGTCGACACCAAGACCGAGGGCGTCTACAACTGCCGCGCCTGTGGCGCCGCGCTCTACCCCAGCACCGACAAGTTCGACTCGCACTGCGGCTGGCCCTCGTTCGACGACGCCATCCCCGGCGCCATCAAGGAGATCGAGGACTACAGCCACGGCATGGTCCGCACGGAGATCCGCTGCGCCCGCTGCGACTCCCACCTGGGCCACGTCTTTCGCGGCGAGCACATGACCGCGAAGAACACCCGGCACTGCGTCAACAGCTTGTCGATCAAGCTCGACCCGGCCAAGGACTGACGCCGCGGGCCAGTGGGTCTCGGCGCGTCAGCGCACCAGGAGGGTGACCAGGCGCTCGAGTTCCTCGGCCGGGTCGGTGGCGAGGCCCATGTGCACGGGGCCGGCGCGCAGGATCGTGCTGCGCGGGGCGACCAGCCAGCGGAAGCGCTCGCCCTGGCTCATGCCCGCGGCGGCGCCGGCGCCCGTGCAGGTGGCCTCCCACGAGGTGAGGGCCTCGCGGATCGCCTTGACGTCGGCGGCCGGGTCGAGGGCGCGCAGGCGCTCGTCGTGCAGGTGGGTGCGGGCCTCGAGGAAGTCGCGGCGCTGGCAGTAGAGCACCACGCCCACGTTGATCAGCTCGCCGCGCTCGACGCGCGGGACGGCCTGGATGACGGCGTACTCGTAGGGGATCCTCATGGCAGCCACGCCTCCGGCTGGGCGGCGCGGGCGGACAGGTGCGATATGTACGCGTCCTTGTCGCCGTCGTCGAGCCACTCGTCGGGCACCAGCGCGACCGCCTCGGCGATCAGCTCGGGCGTGAGCCGGGCGGCGAGCGCCGGGCCCTCGGTGGCCAGCGCCGTCGCGTACGGCTTGAGGACGTGGTCGTCCCACTTGTACGGCCGGTGCACCACCGCGGAGGCGCGCTGCCAATTGTGATGGAAGTAGAGCGTCGCGCCGTGGTCGATCATCCACAGGGCGCCGTGCCAGACCAGCAGGTTGGGGTTGCGCCAGCTGCGGTCGACGTTCTCGACGAAGGCGTCGAAGGTGAGCACCCGCGAGGCGAGCCCGGCCTCGACGTGGTGGGCCACCGGGTCGTAGCCGAGGGCGCCCGGCAGGAAGTCCATGCCCAGGTTGGCGCCGGCGCTGGCCTTGATCAGCTCCTGGACCTCCTCGTCGGGCTCGGCCCGCGCCACGACCGGGTCGAGCTCGACGACCGCGAGGTCGGGCACGGGCAGCCCGAGCCGCCGCGCCAGCTCGCCCGAGATGACCTCGGCGACGAGCGCCTTGGGGCCCTGGCCGGCGCCGCGGAACTTGACCACGTACGTGCCGAGGTCGTCGGCCTCCACGACGCCGGGCAGGGATCCGCCCTCACGCAGCGGTGTGACGTAGCGGATGGCGGTGACCTCACGAAGCACGTGGATCACTCTATAAAGGGCCCTGCTTCCGCAGATCGTCGACCTTGCTCATGGCGGTGCGCAGGTCGGACAGCCACTCCTCGGTGTGCTGGCCGACGAGCTTCACGCACCAGGCCAGCGCCTCGGAGCGGGAGCGCGCCACGCCGGCGTCGACCAGCGTGTCGAGGATCTGCCGCTCGGGCTGGCGCAGCCGGGTCATCACCGGCGCGGCCAGGTGGGTGAACAGCTCGTTGGTGTCGCCGCAGCGCACGCCCCAGGCGACCTTGCGCTGGTAGCGGTGCTCGACCTGGCGGGCGACCCGGATCCGGTCGGCGCGGGTGTCCTCGCGGAACTGGTTGATGCGGCCGGCCTGTGCGGCCGCCCGGTCGGCGTCGGTGGCGCCGTCGCCCAGGTCGGGCGCGGCCACCCGGCCCCAGATGATGATCTCGTCGCGGTCGGTGACGACCTCGGGCCGTTCGGTGAACCAGCCGTCCGGCACGGCGCCGGCCACCCAGGCCGCGGCGTCGTCGGCGTTCGGTGGCTCGACCCGTCCCGGTGGTCCCTGTCGGAGTCGCATGGTGAACCTCCCCGGTTGCTGAGATTACAAAATTACACGCTTACATCGGAGTTGCCAGCCCCCCGCGGAAGGCGATGAGGCGGCAGACTGGGGCGATGGAGCTGCCGATCAACCCGCCGGTCAAGCCGATGCTCGCCAAGCCCGTCGCCGACATCCCGGCGGGCCAGGTCTACGAGCCCAAGTGGGACGGATTCCGGTCGATCATCTTTCGCGACGGCGCCGAGGTGGAGATCGGCAGCCGCAACGAGAAGCCGATGACCCGCTACTTCCCCGAGGTGGTCGAGGCCGTCCTCGCCAACTTCCCCGAGCGCGCGGTGATCGACGGCGAGGTGATCGTGGCCGACACCGAGCGCAACACCCTCGACTTCGAGGCCCTCCAGCAGCGCATCCACCCCGCCGCGAGCCGAGTCAAGCTGCTCAGCGAGCAGACCCCGGCCAGCTTCGTCGCCTTCGACCTGCTGGCCGTCGGCGACGAGGACCTGACCGAGCTGCCGTTCGCCGAGCGCCGCGACCGGCTGGTCGACGTGCTCAAGAGCGCCAAGGCCCCGGTGTACGTCACGCCGGCCACCGACGACCTCGAGACCGCGCGGCGCTGGTTCGCCGAGTTCGAGGGCGCCGGGCTCGACGGGCTGATCGCCAAGCCGCGCGACCTCGTCTACCAGCCCGACAAGCGGGTCATGTTCAAGGTCAAGCACAAGCGGACCGCTGACTGCGTGGTCGCCGGCTACCGCGTCCACAAGTCCGGCGAGGACCGGATCGGCTCGCTGCTGCTCGGCCTCTACGACGAGCGCGGCGTGCTGGCGTCGGTCGGCGTGATCGGCTCCTTCCCGATGTCCGTGCGGGAGGAGCTCTTCCAGGAGCTCCAGCCGCTGGTGACCTCGTTCGAGGGCCACCCGTGGGACTGGGCCGCGCACATGCAGGGCGAGCGCACCCCGCGCAAGAACGAGGTGAGCCGCTGGAACAACGGCAAGGACCTCTCGTTCACCCCGCTGCGCCCGGAGCGCGTGGTCGAGGTCCGCTACGACTACATGGAGGGCGTCCGCTTCCGCCACACCGCCCAGTTCGAACGGTGGCGACCGGACCGCGACCCCCGCTCGTGCACCTACGAGCAGCTCGAACGCCCCGTCCAGTTCAACCTGGCCGAGGTCCTGACCAGCCGCTGACCGTGGATTGTCAGACGCACCGGTTAGCCTCGGTGTGGACAGCCCGTCCCGTTCAGCTCCATGGAAGGTCCATCGTGCCGCGCCGCTCCTTAGTCGCCGTCCTGGCCGCGCTCGTGGTCACCGTCTCGGGCTGCACCGTGCCCTCGTTCGCGCCGGACGGGTCGGGCGAGGCCACGCCGGCCCCGCAGGGCACGTCCTCGGCCTCCGCGGCGCCCAACGCGAGCGGCGCCGACTGGCAGCCGTGCCCCGAGATCCCCGACCAGCTCGTGGGCCGGGGCGCCGCCGGCATGACGTACGACTGCGCCAAGGTCTCCGTGCCGCGCGACTGGTCCGATCCGGGCAACGGCGACACGTACGCGATCGCGATGATCCGCATCCGCTCGGCCACCCAGCAGGGCCGGGTCGGGTCGCTGCTGATCAACCCCGGCGGCCCGGGCGGCTCCGGCATCGACACCGCCGTCTACCTGTCGTTCGGCCAGCAGTTCGGCGGGCTGCCGACCGAGATCACCAACAAGTTCGACATCATCGGCTTCGACCCGCGCGGCGTCGGCCGCTCCGACCCGGTCAAGTGCATCAGCGCCCAGGACCAGGACGCGAGCTTCGCCGCCGTGCCCGACCCGGTCAGCCAGGCCGACTTCACCAGCGTCGTCGCGCTCAACGAAAAGATCGCCAACGGCTGCGCCCAGAAGTACAGCCCGGCCCAGCTCGCGACGTTCTCCACGGTGCAGGCCGCCAAGGACATGGACGCGATCCGCACCGCGGTCGGCGACGACAAGCTGACCTACCTCGGCTACTCGTACGGCACGCTGCTCGGCGCCACGTACGCCCAGCTCTTCCCGGCCAAGATCCGGGCGCTGGTGCTCGACGGCGCCGTCGACCCCAAGCAGAGCTTCATCGAGGGCTCCGAGAGCCAGGCCAAGGGCTTCGAACGGGCGTTCACCAACTTCACCAACTGGTGCAAGGCCAACACCGCCGACTGCCCGATCGCGCCCGACGCGCGCAAGGCGGTCACCGACGCGCTGAAGGCGGCCGACACCAAGCCGGTCAAGGGCGCCGACGGCCGCAACGCCACCTCGGGCTGGATCTTCGTGGCCGTGGTGTCGTCGCTCTACACCGAGACCGGGTGGACGGCGCTGGCCAAGGCGATCGCCGACCTCAAGGCGGGCGACGCGGAGGGCGTCTTCGAGCTGGCCGACCAATACGCGGAACGCAAGCCCGACGGCACGTACAGCAACCTGTTCGACGCCAACCTCGCCGTCAACTGCTCCGACACCAAGGACGCGCCGACCGTCGAGGAGGTGCGCCGGCTCCAAGGCGAGTGGCGCAAGAAATACCCGCTGTTCGGCGGCTCGCTCGCGGTCGGCATGCTGCCGTGCGCGGTGTGGAAGGGCGACCGCGACCCCTATCCGGCCGGTGCGGCCGCCGGTGCCCCGCCGATCGTCGTGGTGGGCACGACCGGCGACCCCGCCACGCCGTACGAGAACACCGCCGACCTGGCGTCGATGCTCGGCACCGGCCACGTGCTGACCTGGGAGGGCGAGGGCCACACGGCCTACCCGAGCACCCAGTGCATCGTCCAGGCCGTCGACGGCTATCTCATTGATCTGAAGGTGCCGCGGGAGGGCTTGCGCTGCCCGGCGAAGTGACGCCCTCGCGCTCCGCGATGGCTTCGAGCAGGGCCCGCACCTGACGCAGGTTCTGCTTGATCTCCTCCTGCTCCTCGTGCCGGAAGACGTCCCGGTCCACGATGAGCTTGCTGGCGAAGTGCGCGGTGATCAGCGGGATCACGACCAGCACCATGAGCGAGATCAGCAGGGCGGCGATCACCCGCCCCTGCCACGTCGACGGCGAGATGTCGCCGTACCCGACGGTCGAGGCGGTGACGACCGCCCACCAGATCGCGTCGCCGATCGACTTCTCGTCCTCGAAGACGTAGAAGAGCACACCGCAGACGATGATCAGCAGGGCGTACGAGAGAATGAGCGTGCCGGGTGAGTTGGCCAGCCACACGACCCCGCGATACACCCGCGTCAGCGGCTTGAGCAGCACCTTCATGGCGACATCGTGCCTGAGCAACTACCGGATGGGAATCATGCAGTTTCGGATCGCCGCCCGCGCCGACGTCCCCGCGATCCTCTCGATGCTCGCCGACGACGAGATCAGCCGGTCCCGCGGCTTCGGCGCCGCCGTCAGCGAGGAGGCCGACGCCGCGATCTGGGCGGCCTTCGACCAGATCGACGCCGACCCCGCCAACGAGCTCATCGTCGGCGACGACGAGGGCGAGATCGTCGCGACGTGCCAGATCACCGTCACCCCCGGCCTGAGCCGCGGCGGCATGAAACGCCTGACCATCGAGGCGGTCCGGGTCCGTGCCGACCGTCGGGGCAGCGGCCTGGGCAGGGCCATGATGGCGTACGCGGTGCAGCGCGCCCGCGAGCACGGCGCCGGCCTGGTCCAGCTGACCACCGACAAGCGCCGCACCGACGCGAAGAGGTTCTACGAGTCGCTCGGCTTCACGGCCTCGCACGAGGGCATGAAGCTGACCCTCGGCGGCTAGTCCCAGGTCTGGGCGAGCCGGTCGAAGGTCTCCTGGTCGCTGTGCCGGGGAATCACGCAGAGCAGGTGCCCGCCGGGCGCCCGCAACGTCACACACTCGAGCCACCGGCTCACCTCGACCGCGCCGAGCCCGACCAGCCGGGCGGTCTCCGCCTCGACGTCATCGGTCTCGATGTCCACGTGATAGCGCGGCGCGTCGTCCACCGCCTGCACCGCCAGCGTGTGATCGGGCAGCACCCCGCGCAACGACAGGAACTGCTCCTCGCCGGGCACCGGCCGAGCCGGAACGCCGAGCGCCTGGGCCCAGAACCCGGCGGCCCGATCGGCCTCCCCGCGCGGCGCGTCGATCAGCAGGGTCGAGAGTCGACTGCGATGTCCCATGGCCGCGTAGTCTCCCGTTCCGGCGGAGGTTAATCCACAGGTTCCCCACCGCCGGTGTGACGAGAGCCGCTCGCCGGCTTCCGCGCGGGGCTCATGCCGGAGTGCGGCGGGGGTGCGGGCGGTGGCTACGGTGGCCGCGTGGAGAACGTCCGGCCGTCGCGGTTGCCCGGCGCCCTTCTGATCGCGGGCACGTGCCTCGTCGGCATCTGCGGGCTGCCGGCCGCGGTCGTCTTTGTGCTGCTGGGGCTTCTCGGCGGCTTGCGGTTCAACTATCCGCTCCTGATGGGGACGACGGCACTGCTTGCCTATCCGGCCGCGGTGTGGCTTTGGCTGCGGGCCCGCCGGCCGGGGAGCACCGGCCGGGCTTGGCTGCTCGCCGCGCTCGGCCTGCTGCTCGTCGCCGGGACCTCGGCCCTGCCGGTGTGGATTCTCGGGTCGGCGACGGCCGACGAATGGCGGGAGACCCAGCCCGGCGGGCGCGGCTACGTGGCTCCCACCGGCACCCGGTGAGCGACGGCCGCACGGTCAGGAGCGCCTCGTGGCGCGCACGAACGCAAGCGTCAGAGGAGGGCGGCGATCTCGGCCAGCTTGGTGATCGTGGCCCAGTTGCGCTCGGTGCCGTGCAGGCCCAGGCGGCGGGAGACCATGGCCGCGTTCAGGGGGTTGCCGTGGACGCGGTCTCGGTAGTCGATGTAGACCTCTCGGTCCTGGACCCGGATGTCGTCGTGTTCTTCGAGGGCCTTCGCCCGCGCGGCCGGCGGGTGGTCCGCCAGGAAGACCACCCGCAGGAAGGTGGGGCGGGACGTGGCCGCCGCCGGGAACGGGTTCGCCTCGATGATCTCGGCCAGGCGGGCCTGGCTGCGGACCATGACCGGCTCGTTGAGCTCGAAGCGGGTGCGGAGGACCTGGTGGATCAGCGGGCCCACGTCCAGGTCGGAGCGGACCATCACGTTGCCGCTCTGGAGGTGGGTCTTGGCGCCGGGGAGGCCGGCCGCCTCCAACTCGGCCCGGAGGGTGGCCATGGGGACCTTGTTGCGGGCGCCCAGGTTGACCGCGCGCAGCAGGGCCACCCAGACCGTCATGCGCTGATCGTACGGGGCGGGCGCGGGGTGGGCGGGGCGGGCAGGTCCTCGACCGGCTCCAGCGGATACGTCACGCGTTCGCCGGCTGCCAGCCGTACGTGGTCGCCGTGGTGGTGGAAGTCGACGGGGGCGTGCTTGGCCTCGTACGTCACCGCATCGGGCTTGATCGTCACCGCCAGGCGGCCGTCGCGCCAGCGGAGGTGGAAGGCCAGGCGGGTCAGGCGGGGTGGCAGGCGCGGGACGAAGGAGAGGCGGCCGTCGTGGTCGCGCAGGCCGCCGAAGCCCATGACCAGGGCGGTCCACGCGCCGGCGCAGGCGGCTATGTGCAGGCCGTCGCCGCCGGACTCGCCGCTGCCGCGCAGGTCGAGCAGCGCGGCCTCGGCCAGGTATTCGTGGGCGCGGGTGAGGTGGCCCAGCTCGGCGGCGAGCACGGCCTGCACGGGGGCGGACAGGGACGAGTCGCGGACGGTGCGGGCCTCGTAGTAGGCGAAGTTGCGCCTCTTCTGCTCGGTGGTGAACGCGTCGGGGCGCTTGACCATCGCCAGCACCAGGTCGGCCTGCTTGATGACCTGCTTGCGGTACAGGTTGAGGTAGTGGTGGTGGAGCATCAGCGGGTAGTCCTCGTCGGAGAAGTCCCACGCGGGCAGGCGGGTGAAGCCGGCCGACTGGTCGTGGACCTGGCGCTGCTCGTCGTACGGGACGTGCAGGCGCACGGGAGAGCCCGCGGCCCGCAGGTTCTGCTCGGCCATCAGGTTCGTGTAGATGTTGTCGTCCATCAGGGCCGTGTACTCGTCGGGTCCGGTGACCCCGGCGATGTGGCCGAGGCCCTGCTCGTCGAGGTAGACGACGGACTGCCACAGGCGGGCCGTCTCGTCGAGGAGCTCGCGGCCGGCCGTACGCATGAAGTCCTCGTCGCAGGTGGCCTGGTAGTAGCGCAGCACCGCGTCGGCGATGTCCGCGTTGACGTGCAGCGCCGCCGTGCCCGCCGGCCAGTATCCGGAGCATTCCGGGCCGCTGATCGTGCGCCACGGGAACGACGCGCCGTCGAGCCGCAGCTCGCGGGCCCGGGACCGGGCGGCGCCGAGCGTGCTGTGCCGCCAGCGCAGCGCCATTCCGGCGCAGTCGGGATGGGTGTAGGTGAGCACGGGCAGCACGTAGGTCTCGGTGTCCCAGAGCGTGTGCCCGTCGTACCCGTTGCCGGTCAGCCCCTTGGCGGGGATCGGGTGCGGCCCGGCCTGCGCGGCCGCCTGGAGCACGTGGAACAGCCCGAACCGGACGGCCTGCTGGATGTCCGGGTCGCCGTCGACCTCGACGTCCGCGCCGTCCCAGAAGTCGTCCAGGTAGGCGCGCTGCTCGTCCAGGAGCACGTCGAACCCGTCACGGGCGGCCGCGTCGCGGTCCTTGAGGGCCTGCTCGCGCGGATCGGTCTCGTTCCAGCGGTACGCGGCGAACTTGTCGAACGTGATCGAGCCGTGGCCGGTCGCCGTCCACCGGATGTGCAGCGGCGACGACGAGACGGTGCCCTCGGCGCCGGTGTGGGTGACCGCCGCCGCGACCTCGAGCCGGCTGGTCTTCGTGCGATGCAGCAGCACGTCGCGGTCGTACGAGATCGTCTCGAAGGGGTCCTCGATGATCGCGCTGGCCCGCGGGTCGTCGCGCCCGCCGGGCAGCTCCTCGTTGACGACCAGGTCCGACTCGACGGTGAGGGGCGCGTCCGCGTACGCCTCGTAGCGGGTCGCGGTCACCGAGGGGCGCTGGAACGAGACCAGCCGTACGCTGCGGATCCGCACCTCGGCGCCGCCGGGTGACGTCCACTCGACCTCGCGGGTGAGCGTGCCGGCGCGCAGGTCGAGCACCCGCTCGTGCCGGGTCAGCGTGCCGGTGCGCGGGTCGAAGGGCTCGTCGCCGACGCGCAGCGTGATCGGCTTGGCGTTCGGGGCGTTCACCACCGTCTGCGTACGCTCGGGGAACGCGTATCCCGCCTCCGGGTAGGTGATCTCGCGTTCCTCGTAGAGCGAGTTGAGAAACGTGCCCGGCATGCCGCAGGGGTGCGGCTCGTCGAGGTTGCCGCGCAGCCCGATGTGCCCGTTCGCCAGCGCGAAGATCGACTCGGCCTGGCGCAGGTCTTCCTCGCTGCGGGGCAGGGCGGTCTCGCGGACGGCCCACGGCTCGGCGGCTCCGACCTCAGACATGACGCAGGTCCGGCCGTCCGCTGACGTGCATGACGGTCACGCCGGACGCGAGCGTCGCCCGCTTGCCGGCCTCCTCGTACGACCCGCCGGCCAGCAGGGTCGCGGTCAGCGCCGCCGTGAACGAGTCGCCGCCGCCCGTGGTGTCCACCGGCTCGCCGTCCGTCAGCGGGATCTTGACTTGGCCGTCCTCCCAGATCAGCAGGTTGCCGTCGTCCTGGGCGAGCGCTATCAATCGCGGGCCGGCCTTCAGAAGGTCCGCGTCCAGCCCGGCGGCCTCCTTCTCGTCGGCGCGCACGACGTCCGCGTACCGCAGGATGGCCTTGTCGGTGATCTCCCCGTCCAGCACCACGAGCCTGCCGGCCTCGTGCCCGATCCGCGCGGCGGCGAGCGCGGCGGGGGCAGGCTGCTGCAGCTGTACGAGGACCGCGTCGGACGCGGCGATCACGTCTCGCGCGGCCAGCACGTCCGCCTCGCCGAGCAGCACCTCCGGCGGCAGATGCTCGACGTAGCGGTAGTGCGAGCCCGGCTCCAGGATCTCCACGATCAGCCCGGTCAGCGCGCCCGGCCGCCGGACCACCCGGCGCACGTCGACGCCGTCCCGCCGCGCCTGCTCCAGCAGCACGTCGCCGATTACGTCCTCGCCGGCCACCGCCACCAGCGACGGCCGCACCCCGAGCTGGGCCAGCGCGACGGCCTGGTTGGCGCCCTTGCCGCCCAGCTGCTCCCGGCGGCTGGTCGCCGCGCCCGACGAGCCGACCTCGGGAAGTTCGTCAACGGTCAATACGACATCGCGGGCGAGCTGCCCGACCACGGCGGCGGTTGGTTGCGTCACGGATGACCAATACCCCGAAGACCGACAGAATGTGCGACATCCCAGCCTCTTCACAGGATGCGTGCCCGATTCGCCTATCGAGAGCATTGCGGGACACCGATGCCCTTTCTAGGCTCGCAGGCACCGTAGCGACCTACGAGGGGAAACGCCCATGACCAGCAGCAGTCCCGTGTCGTCGAACGCCTACGAATACCTGGACACCATCAACCCGGAGGAGCGGGCGCGGCTCGAGGCCGTCCGCCGCTACCGGCTGGTCGACCAGCCGGTCGAGGACGCGTACGACCGGATCGCCTTCGTGGCCGGCGCCATCTTCGACACCCCGATCGCCACCGTGTCGCTGGTCGAGCAGGACCGGGTCTGGCTCGCCGCCTGTCAGGGCCTTTCCGGTGTACGCCAGGTCGGGCGCGAGCCGGGACTGTGCGCGTCGGTGATCGCCCAGGACGACGTGTACGTGATCAACAACGCCGCCGTGGACCCGCGCACCCTCGAACACCCGCTGGTCCGCGGCGAGCTCGGCCTGCGCTTCTACGCCGCCGCGCCGATCCGCACCCACGACGGCTACCGCCTCGGCACCGTCAACGTGATCGACAACAAGCCCCGTGAGGCCACCCCGCGCCAGCTCAAGGCCCTCGAGCACCTCGCCTCGATGGTCTCGGACGAGCTCGAGCTGCGCCTCATGGTCATCCGCAGCGCGGCGGCGGAGCAGCGCATGCGCGAGACGGTCAGCTGATTACGTTTTCGCCGATCCGGGTAGTGCGCTGCGCATGAGCACCCCCCGCACGATCGCCGTAGTCGCTCATCAGAAGAAGACGCTCGGCGGCGGCCTGGACGAGCTCCGCCGCCGCCTCACCGACTCGGGCGCCGACAAGCTGCTCTGGCACGAGGTGCCGAAGAGCAAGAAGGCGCCCCAGCAGGTGCGCAAGGTCGTCGAGGCCAAGCCGGACCTGCTCGTGGTGTGGGGCGGCGACGGCATCGTGCAGCGCTCGATCGACGTGCTGGCCCGCGCGAAGGGCGGCTCGAAGATCCCGCTGGCGATCATCCCGGCGGGCACGGGCAACCTGCTCGCCGGCAACCTGGGCATCCCCACCGACCTCGAGCAGGCGGTGGACATCGCCCTGCGCGGCGACCGCCACCGCATCGACCTGGGCAAGCTCAACGGCGAGTACTTCGGCGTGATGGCCGGCGTCGGCTTCGACGGCGCGATGATCAACGAGGCCGACCGCAACATGAAGGACCGCCTCGGCAAGCTGGCGTACGTGTGGGCCGGCGTCCGCCACGTCAACGGCGAGGCCGCCAAGGCCCAGATCAAGATCGACGGCACCACCTGGTTCGAGGACGAGGCCAGCTGCGTCCTGATCGGCAACGTCAGCAAGATCACCGGCGGCATCAGGGCCTTCGACGACGCGAAGCCCGACGACGGCTGGCTCGACGTCGGCGTCGCCACCGCCCAGGGCGCCCTCCAGTGGGCGCGCGCCCTCGGCACGATGGCGGTGGGCCGCAGCGACAGTTCGCCTTTCGTCCGCACGACGCGCGCCCGCGAGATCGAGGTCAAACTCAAGTCCAAGCTGGAGTACGAGCTCGACGGCGGCGCCCGCTCGAAGACGAAGGCGTTCACGGCAAAGGTGGCCCCCGGCGCGGTCAAGGTCTGCGTCCCCCGGCGCCCCTAGCCTTGGGCCAGCGCGAGCGCGTGCGCCTTCCCCGGGCACGCACGCGGCCCCGCGCCGAACGCCAGGCCACCGGCCAGCGGCACCACCACGATCTCGCCGCCGTCGATCCGTTGCCGCTTCGTGAACGGAACGGGCGGATCGTCGCGCAGCACCTCCTCGACCGGCCGGTGCCGCGTCCTCTCGATCAGCGCGACGGTCGCCGCGCACGCCTGCACGAGCAGCCCGATCCGCGCCGCGGTCCGCTCGTCGCGCTCCCCGCCGAAGATCGCGACCAGCCGCTCGACGGCCGGGTCGGCCCTGCCGTCGTCCCCGGCGCCCGGTTGATAGGCCTGAGCCACGTCCTCGACGAGCCCGGCCACCGCCGGATCGGTCACCCCCATCGCCCGGGCCAGGACGGACACCGGATGACCACCCGTGCCCCTCAGCGACTCCGGCGGGACCCCGTCGAGAATCGCCTCCTGAAGCCCTCGCCGGCGCGCGTGGTCGGCGCCCTCGCTGAACCGCCCGACCGTCGCCCGCAGCCAGGCCACTCCGCTGTCACCGGCCGGCACGGGCGGCACCACGAACGCCGGGTCACACAGAATCTCTCGCATCGCCGCAGGCTAGGCGCGGATCACTTCGTTACCGGCCGAAGCTTCGGGCTCAGCCCGCCACGAACGAGCAGCGTCAGCCCGAAACCACTGGCGTGCACGCGCAGCGTCGCCACCGATGCCGGATTCCGCGTTGTCGCATCGACGTCAGTAAGTGTGCCGAGCCGATGGCGTAGGTAGCATCCCTGGGCGATCGAAGCAGTCGACAACGTCCGGGGGATCGACGTGGACACGACGCTGGCCGTTTTCATCATCGCAGTGCTGGTGATCGCTTTGGCCGCGGTGTTGCTGTTGCGCTCGCAGAATCGCGACGGGCATGCCACGGCGTCGCTCTCCTTCACCGAACTCTTCAGTGCCTCGATCACGCTTGGCCCACAGAACACCGAGTCGGCCAGGCAGGCCGTGCGGCAGGCGGCACTCGAACAGGGCAAGGAGGAGCCGCCCCCGGATGCGGACGTGGCGCCCACGCGCACGACGTTGGCACGCGTTCTCTGGGTGGACGACAACCCGGACAACAATCTTTACGAGACCGTCGCGTTGGAACGATGCGGGCGCCTCGTCACCAAGGCGACCTCAACCAGCGCCGCTCTCCACTACCTGGAAGAACTGGATTTCGCCGCGATCGTCACCGACCTCGGCCGCGCCGGCGACCCCGACGCTGGGGTGACACTCCTGCGCAAGATCCGGGCGGATCTGCCGGCCCTGCCGATCATCGTCTACACCATGAACGCTGGGAACCGCCGGGCGGAATTGCTGGGCCTTGGCGCGGACGCCGTGGTCGATCAGCCATACGAACTGATCCGCGAGGTGAACGGCCGGCTCGCCGAGGGGTGAGCACCTCGCCCGGCTGGTCCTCCCCAGGACCGCGAACTCCTGGTAGAACAGCAGCATGGTCGCACTGTCCGATGTGAACAAATTGCGGCGAGCCGGCGCGGGACCATGGTGAGCACGCCCGCCGAGGTCGACCGGCTGCTGAGCGCCGCCGATGAGATGACCGCGCGGGCCGGTCTCGGGCCGGAGACGCGGGTGGCTGTCGAGCGGGCCGTTGCGGCCGCGCGTGAGCTCGGTGATCCGGGGCGGCTGCTGCATGCGCTCGGCCGGGCGACGCTCAATCTCGCGCTCGAACGGATCGGCGACGGTGGCGACGTCGCCGAGGTGCGGGAGCGGTCCGAGGAGGTGATCGCGCTCGCCGCCGGTCTGCTGGCCGATCCGGGCCGGCATGCCGACGCCGTGTTCCGCACCGCGCAGGCGGGTCAGATCCTGGCGGCCACCGGGCTCGCCGAGCGGGGGCGCGAGGTAGTCGAGCGGATGTGGCGGGCGGTCGCGCCGCTGCCCGCCGACAGCCTCGACGCTCGCCGTGCTCGTACCGCTGCGTTGACCGCTGTGGTGACCATGCGCCTCGAGGGGGATGCCGCCGAGTTGGGGCCGCTCGCCGCCGAGATGGTCGACCTGCAACGCGGGCTCGCGCGGGACACGGGCGAGGCGACCGCCGTGGTCGATCTGGCGGACGCCCTCGGGATCTTCGCGCGGGTGGCCGAGGCGCTGCGGCGGCCGGATCTGATGCGGGTGGCGCTGACCGAGCAGTATTCGCTGGCGCAGATGTTTCAGGGCGCGCGGGCCCAACAGCTGCTCGAAGGGATCACGGCGTCGCTGGCCGCACTGCACCGGGCCCAGCCGGACATCCCGGTGGTGGTGCCCGGCTCGGGCGCCTGGCGGATGCGCGGCTCCTACCTGGACCTGCTGGCCGAGGCCGGGCCGTCCGGCGGCGGTTTCGCGGCACGGCTGGCAGCGGAGTCGCGGGTCACCGGCCCGGCCGCCGGCGGCCCTCCACCCGGCGGCCCTCCACCCGGCGACCCGGGTCGCTCCTCTGCCGGCCCGGCTTCCGGTGGCCGTCCGGTTGTCGGTCCGGGAACGGTCGCCGACTGCGCTGCCCGGCTGGAGCGGGGCGTCGCCCTGGCCAACGCGGACCAGGTGGTCGAGGCCGACCGCGTCCTCGCCGAGCTGGCCGACGAGCTGAGCCTGCACGACGCGGCCACCTCGGGCGCGACCCGGCGTGATGTGCGGCGTCTCTGGGCGGCGGCCCTCTACGAGCGGGCGATGCTCCTGCACCGCCTCGGCCACTCCGACGACGCCTGGGACCTCGCCTGGCTGTCCGTCGCCGTCGCCGTCCGGCGGCACGAGGAGCTGGTGGCCGGCGCGGTGCCCGCCGCCCTCGAACGCGAGGCGCTGGCCGACGCGGCCACCCACATGGTCGACGCCGCCGCGATCGCGGACGCGACCGGACGCCCCGACGACCACATCATGCTGCTGTCCGAGGCGGTGAACCGCTGCACGGACGCGACTCACCCCCGTCTGCGCCGCATTCTCGGCACCGCCCTGCACAACCTGGCAGCCGCGCGACGCGATCATCCGGAGACCGCCACACCCCTGGCCGAACGAGCCCGCGCCCTCCGCGGCGACCTGGCCGCCCCCGACGACGCGCGCTCGATCCGCGAATACGCGAACACGCTGCTGCTCACCGCGGTCCTCGCCATCGACCGCCAGGACTGGCCGGCCGCTGTGGACCGTCTCGCCACCCTCGGCCCGCTGCTGGCAGCTCCCCAGGCGCATCCGGACGCGATGGCCGAATACGCGGGACAGCTCGCCACCGAGGTCTCCGCCCGAGCGCCCGAGCTCGTGCGGCGCGCCCGCGCCGAGGGCTCCTGGCCCTACCCGGCCGCGCAGGCGTAGCGCCGCCACCGCGCACCGCGGCGCTACGCGGTGTTTCGACGATGGCACATATCCGTGAGTTGCCGGTGCGGCGCAGCCGCCATGCTGACTCTTGCCCGCGCATCACGACCTTGGGGATGCCGGAAAGCGCACGCACCGAAAGCATTCACGGGGAAGGCACCTTCGATGCATCGTCTCGCCCAGATCTCCTGCGCCGCCACGCTGGTGGCCCTCGTCGCCGCCTGCGGCAACGGCACAACCGGTCACGAGGACGCCGCCGCACCGGCTCGTCCCTCGTCGTCCGCATCCGCGCCCGGCGGCTCGGCGGGCGGTGCTCCTACCGCCACGCCGGCGTCGCAGGCGCCGCCGACGTCCCAGCCGGTCAAGGAAACCGCCGCCGATGCGGCCGATCTGATCATCCACCCTGACCACATCGGACCGCTGAAGATCGGCATGAGCCTCGGCGCGGCCAAGGCGACCGGCCTGATCGTCGTCAACGCCGACCAGGACGGCGCCGGCCCCGGCGCCTGCGTCAGCGCGCACTGGAAGGGCCAGCCGGACGACGCCTGGATGGTCTTCAACGGCAAGTACGGGCTGCGCGCGCTCGACTCGTTCGGCAACCAGAAGACGCCGGAGGGCATCAAGCGCGACAGCACCCTGGCCGCGGTGCGAAAGGCCTATCCTCAGCTGACCTGGCGCATCGACGGAGACGACATCCCCGACGCCCAGCGCGTCAGCGGCGACGCCCTGGCCGACGTCGTGAAGGGCGACGGGGCGCACTACCGGATCAACATCCAGAAGGGCAAGGTCGCCGACGTACAGCTGGAAAGCGACCGCACCGGCTGCTACGAGTGACTTCCGGGCGCCGCCGGACCGATGAGTTTCGCGCGGATCCGTGGTCGGTATCGCTGGGCGTACCCGAGGGTGGGTGGTCCTGCCGACGCGGAGAGGAAGCCAGCCATGACCAGACCGTTTCGATTCGGGGTTGTCGCACCGGTCAGAACTGACCTGCCGACGTGGCTGGCGCGGGTGCGCCGCATCGCCGACAGCGGCTACTCGACACTGCTGATGCCGGACTTCCCGCTGATGCAACCGGCGCCCGGGCCCACGCTGGCCGTGGCGGCGGCCCTCACCAACCTGCGCGTGGGCACCTGGGTGTACGCCTCGCCGCTGCGCCCGGCCTGGCTGACGGCGTGGGAGGCGCACTCGCTGACGCAGCTCACCGGCGGCCGTTTCGAGATGGGCGTCGGCACCGGCCGGCCGGGCATCGACGACGAGCTGCGCGACAAGGGCATGCCTGCGGTCCCGCCGGGCGAGCGGCTGGACCGGATCCGGGACACCGTGCGGGCCTTGCGGGAGTTCGACGGCGCCGGCCGTCACACGCCGGTGGCGATGGCCGTACGCGGTCCGAAGGCTCGGGCGCTGGCGGCGGAGGTCGCCGACACGGTCACCTTTGTGCAGAGGGCGGATGAGCCCCGGGCCGAAGTCGCCCGGCTGGCACGCGACTTCCGCGCGGTCCGGGACGTCGAGCTCGCGCTTGCCGTGTCGGTCGTCGGCGACCGGGTCGCGCCGCACATGGCGCCACCCGACGTCGACCCCGCCGCGGTTCGGGCGGCGGACTCGCTCGCCACGCTTCCGGAGGATCCGGCCGCCGCGGCCGAGGAGATCCAGCGGCGCCGGGAGGAGATCGGCTTCTCCTATTTCGTCTTCGGTGCCGACTCCGCCGACACCTTCGCGCCGGTGGTGGCCAAACTCGCCGGTCAGTAGGCCGGCGCCTGGTCAGGCCGGCACCGCCTCGATCACGCCGGAGGGCGGGGGCAGCTCGGTCAGGCGGCTGAAGCGCCAGCCGGCCTCGGCCAGCCAGGCGGTCACCTCGTCCACCCGGTAGAGGTCGCCGCCGCTGATCACGAGGAACTCGCCGGCGCCGTAGCGGGCCGACGGGTGCGGCGCCTGCCCGGTGCGCCACCAGTCGACGAGCAGCAGGGTGGCGTCGGGAGCCGCGGCCGCGCGCAGGCGGCGGAAGAGCTCGGTGATCCGGTCGGGTGGCAGCAGGTGCACCAGGTTCGCCACCAGGATCACGTCGTGCCCCGGCGGCAGGGGTGCGTCGAAGAGGTCGGCGCCCACCGCGGTCAGCCGGGGGATGGCCTGGCCGGCCACCACCGAGGCCACCTCGGGCAGGTCGATCAGGGTCGCGGTGAGATTGTCGTACGCCGCCAGGATCGGCCGGGCGAAGGTGCCGTAGCCGCCGCCCACGTCCAGCAGCCGCCGGTGCCGGCCGAAGTCGTACGCGCGGGCCAGGTCGGTGGCGGTCTCGGTGGTGACCAGCGCGACCGCCGACTCGTACGCCTCGGTCTGTGCCTTGTCGAGCTCGGGGCGCACGCCCTGCCGGGTGCGGAACGCGCGGGTCGCGTCGGTCCAGGCGGGATAGCTGACCGTCTCCCAGTAGCGGGCGAGCGGCCGCAGGTCGACCGGCCCGCGCCCGGTGAGGAACGCCTCGGCGTCGGGCGCGTTGCGGAAGCCGTCGCCGTCGGGCACCAGCAGCCCGGCGTCGGCCAGCAGGTCGGCCATGGCCCGGGCGCTGCGTTCCGGGATGCCGCAGCGGTCCGCCAGCTCGGCCGGGGTGGCGGGCTCCGCTCCGGCCTCGGCGAAGAGGCCGACCTCGAGAGCCGCGAACAACGTCTTGGAGATCATGAAACCGCAGAGCACGTCGATGACGCGCGCCGGACCGGGCGGCCCGTCCGGCGACTCGAACACTCGAGACATGGCACCTCCTCGCGCAGACGTCCACAGTGTCCCCCATTGATCGATGAAATCGAATACCGTCGGCTGTCATGGGCCTGACACGCAAGCAGATGCTGGGAGTAATGGGTGCCGCGGCAGCCGCCCCGCTGGTGAGCGGCGCCGGCGGGCCACGGGTGATCCGGCGGGACGTCTGCGTCCTCGGCGGCGGCTCCGCCGGCACGTATGCCGCGGTCCGCCTCCGCGAGCTCGGCCGCAGCGTGGCCGTGGTGGAGGCGCGCGACCGGCTGGGCGGCCACACGGAGACCTACCACGATCCGGCCACCGGCGGCACGATCGACATCGGCGTCGTCGTCCTCGAGGACGAGCCGGTGGTCCGCGACCACTTCGGCCGCTTCGGCGTCGAGCTGGTGCGGCTCACCGGCGGCGGAGAGGGCGGCACCACGGCGTACGTGGACTTCCGCACCGGCCGCCCGGTGGGGTACACGCCGCCGGCGCCGGTCGCGTTGCCCGCCTACTACGAGCAAATCAGCCGGTACGGTCCGATCGACACCGTGATCGACCTGCCCGACCCGGTGCCGGCCGAGCTCGTCGCGCCGTTCGCCGACTTCGTCGCCGCGCACGACCTCGGCTCGATCGTCCGGCTGGTCTTCGACTACGGGCAGGGCATCGGCGACCTGCTGAGGCTGCCCGCGTTCTACGCCATCAACCTGTTCGGCCAGGGTGTCGCCGGCAAGATCCTCGGAGGCGGCTTCGTCACCACCGCGGCCCACGACAACAGCCTGCTCTACGAGCGCGCCACCGAGCACCTCGGCGGCGACGCGCTGCTGGGCAGCCGCGCGGTCCGGGTCGAGCGGTCCCGTTCCGGCGTACGGGTGCTGGTCGCCGGCCCGGACGGCGCGCGGGTGATCGAGGCCGGGAAGTTGCTGGTGACGATCCCGCCGCTGGTCCGCAACCTCGGCGCTCTCGACCTGGACGGCACCGAGCGGTCGGTGCTCGGCCGGTTCGAGCCCGGCGCCTACTACACGGGGGTCGTCCGCCTCTCCGGGCTGCCGGCCGGCGTCGGGCTGGCGAACGCGGCCGCCGAGACGCCGTACCACCTGCCGCCGCTGCCGGGGCTCTACATGGTCGGTCCCAGCGCGGTGCCGGGGCTGTACAACGTGAAGTACGGCAGCCCGTCGCCGCTGCCGGACGCGGTGGTGCGCCGCGAGATCCGGGCCGGCATCGAACGGGTCGCCGCCGCCGGCACCTACCCGGTGCGGTTCGAGGGCTTCGCGACCTACGCCGGGCACACCCCGTTCGAGCTGCACGTGCGGCCGCGTGACCTCGCCGGGGGCTTCTACCGGAGACTGGGGGCGTTGCAGGGCCACAACCGGACGTACTGGTCGGGGGCGGCGTGGCACTCGCACAACTCGGCGCGGATCTGGATCGGGCTGGAGAAGCTGCTGCCGTCGATCGCGGCGGGATAGCTCAGCCGAGCACGGGGAGAAGAAGGGCACGGCGGGTGACCGGACGGCGACTCGGGCGTGAGCAGGTGTTCCGCCGGCTCATGGCGGCGTGGGAGCTGCCCGAGCCCACCGGCGTTCTGCGGAGCCGGGATGGCGTCGAGGCCGTCTACCTCGATCATGGCCTTCGGCGCCATCTGGTGTTCGGGAGGCAGGCGGCCGGTAGCTCCGCGCTCGGTCAGGCGTCGTCCAGGACCACCGCGGTCAGGGTCTCGCCCGCCCGGACCGCTGCTCGTAGCCGTCGGTGACCGCGCACGGCGAAGAAGTGTGGTGGCCGGTAGCGCACGACGATGTCGCCGTTGTCGTCCGTCTCCGGGGTTCGGTGGACGCGGCCCGGATCGAGGTAGCAGGCCGGTGTGGCCCGGGGCGGCTCGTCGAGGAGCGCGACGACGCGGGCGGCGATCTCGTGCGGGGGTGCGCTGGTGGTGTCGCAGATCAGGTCGTAGTTGTGCAGCCGGGTCTTGTCGACGCCGTACCGGGACAGGAAGCGGTGCCGTTCGCTCTCGCTGCGGCCGGCCAGGTGGCGGGCGGCCTCGTCGACGTCGCGGTAGCTCTCGACGGCGTCGCCGGGGCGGCCGAGCGCCCGGCCGGCCGCCACGAGCGGGTCGGTGACCAGGTGGACCTTCAGGGCGTCGGTGAAGAAGTGCCAGGCGAGGCGGCTGTCGACCACCAGGTGCTCGCCGGAGGCCGCGATGTCGTATTGCAGCTGGTCGATGTAGTGGTCGACCTTCTCGTCCAGCTCGGCGTGCAGGTTGAACTGGAGGGCGGTCATGCCGTGCTCCGCGGCCATCCGGCGGTAGAGGTCACCGATGCTGACCCGGCGCAGGCCGAGGCTTTCCGCCACCATCACCGAGACGGTCGTCTTGCCACTGCCGAGATCGCCGTTGAAGACCACCGTCCGAGGCCGCGTCATCGACCAACCATAATGGGCCGGCGGTAGAGTGCCAGCTCGATGATCAATCGAGTACTTGTCACCGGGGCCACCGGCCACCTGGGTTCGCACACGGCCCGTCGGGCCGCCGCCGCGGGATGGTCGGTCGTGGGCACCTTCCTCACCGCGCCGGCGCCGGAGGCCGGGGAGCGGCTCGACATCCGGGACCCGGCCGCGGTGCGTGACCTGATGCGGCGGGTGCGGCCCGACGCGGTGATCCATACCGCCGCCGGGCGCAGTGACTGGGCTGTCATGGCCGACGGCGCCGCGCACGTCGCGGTCGCGGCCGCGGAGGTGGGTGCCCGGCTGGTGCACGTCTCCAGCGACGCGATCTTCGGGCGGGACGGCGAGTACGACGAGACCGCCGAACCCGACCCGGTCTACCGCTACGGTGCCGCGAAGGCCGCTGCCGAGACGGCGGTCCGGGCCGTCGATCCCGGCGCTGTCGTGGTTCGTACGTCGGTCATCCTCGGCCATGGTGCGGGGCAGCACGAACGGCTGACCCGTGACCTGATCGCCGGGCGTACCGCCGGAGCACTGTTCACCGACATGATCCGCAAGCCGCTGCACGTCGACGATCTGGCCGACGCGCTGCTCGAGCTCGCCGCCGGGAGGTGTGCCGGGGTGTTGAACGTCGCGGGGCCCGAGGCGATCAGCCGCTACGACCTCGGTGTTCTCATCGCGCGGCGCGACGGCCTGGACGCGTCCCGGATACCGGCGGCCACGATCGTCGAGATGGGACTGTCGCTCCCCGGCGACGTGCGGCTTCGTACGGACAAAGCGGTCTCGGTGTTGAGCACCCGCCTGCGGGGCGTCAGCGAGTTCCTGGCCGCTCAGGCGTAGAGCACCGAGACGTACCCGCAGGGGGCTGTGATCGTCAGGCCGGTGAGGGCCAGGGTGCCCGGCCGGCGACGGCGGGGGCGGCCCGCGGAGAACAGCACGATGCCGTAGAGGACCGCGGTGACGACGGTCCACAGGGCGGCGACCGGGACCCGGTCGGCGCCGCACCCGGCGGGGGCCGGGTAGACCATCGCGCAGATGTCGTGCCGGGGGACGGCCAGCCACCAGAAGACCAGCCAGCCTCCCACGGCCAGCAGGGAGCCGTAGGAGACCGGGAGCAGTCGCATGGACTGGACGATAGCGGGTCAGCGGGTCAGGGCGGTGGCCTTGATCAGGGCGCGGTGCAGGAAGCGGGCGTCGCCCAGCATGGTGCGCAGGCGGCGTTCGAGGCCGGCGATCGGTACCAGGTTTTGCGGGGCGCGCGGGTCCTTGTAGGAGGCGGAGGCGAAGCGGGGGAGCGTCGCGCCGGACAGGTCGGCCAGCTCGATCGCCTCCTCGGGGGCGAGGTCGGGCGAGCACTCGACGCGGACGATGCCGGACCAGGGGGCGCCGGAGCCGCCGGGCAGGCGAAGGTACCAGGACCAGCCGCCCCAGACGGTGCCCAGGTGGAACACGGGGGTGCGCTGGCCGGGGCGCAGCGACGTCACGACCGGGGTCAGCGCGCCGGGAAGGTACTGCTTCTGCTGGGTCTTGACGTAGCCGATGGTCCGGGGGAGTTGCCGCCGGTTGCGCAGCGGGCCGTCGACCACGAGCAGGTCGGCGCCGTCGGAGCCGATCGCCCGGGCCTCGGAGGAGATGTCGATCTCGAGGGCGGTCAGCGAGGGCTGGACGGCGGACGGCAGCTTGGAGGCCTCGCCGGCGCCCTCGATGCGGTGGACCGTGTAGCGCACCGTGCCCGCCTGCACGTCGGTGGCCGTCGGGCTCGCCGTGAACAGGCCCCGGCCGACGCGGGCCTGCACCAGCTCGGCCTGCCCGCGGATCAGGTCGCAGCGGACCACGCCGGCCGCGTAGGAGGCGGCCAGGCCCGCGTACGACGTGCCGTCCTCCTCGGCGGTCCACAGGCCGGCGTCGTTGCGGCGGACGCCGTCGACCAGGAAGACCACGTCGGGGGCGCGGACCGACGGGGAGACGTCTATCGGTGCCCACTCGGCCGCGGGGATCTCGACGTCGGTGTCCACCTGGGCGCTGCTGGGCGACGCGGGGCCCTCGCCGCCGTCGGCGCCCTCGTACGAGGCTCCGTAGGACGGGTCCCACGCGTCCACGAACATCCTGGTCAAAGGCCAACCCTCTCCACATGGGCGGTACGCGCGTCCTTGCGCACCTCGAACCGGACCGGCACCCGCTCGGCCAGCGCGTTGACGTGGGTGACCACGCCGACCATGCGATCGCCGCGGGCGGCCAGATTTTCCAGCGTCGCGGCGACCACGTCCAGGGTGGCCGCGTCCAGGGTGCCGAAGCCCTCGTCCAGCACGATCGACTCGAGGCTGGCGGCCGTCGTCGACATGCCGGCGAGCTGCTCGGAGAGCGCGAGCGCCAGGGCCAGCGAGGCCTGGAACGTCTCGCCGCCGGAGAGCGTGCGCACCGCGCGCCGCAGGCCCGCGTCGTGGTGGTCGATGACGAAGAACTCGCCCCTGTCGTGGATCAGGTCGTACTGGCCGCCGGTGAGCTCGCGCAGGATCCGCGAAGCGCCGCCGACGAGCAGGTCGAGCGCCTCCTCCAGCAGCCAGCGCTCGAAGTTGTTGGCCCGCAGGTGGCCGGCGAGCGCCTTGGCGACCCGGCTCTCGCGCTGGAGGGTCATGCGTTGCTCGGTCAGCTCCTGGGCCTGGGTGCGCCGGTCGTCCAGGCGCTTCCAGGCCGCCTCGGCGCGCTCGGCGGCCACGGCCGCGGCCCGGATGAGGTCGGCCTCGGAGGCGGAAGGGGAGAAGGAGGCCGCGGAGGACCGCGACGAGGGCGCGACTCCGGCCGCTGCGAACAAATCGGAGATGTCGGAGATGGTGGCCAGGGTGTCGCGGTGCGCGGCGGCCACCGCCTCGTCGGCCTCGGCGCGGGCGGACCGCCGCGCCACCACCAACTCGCCCGCCCAGGCGACCAGCGTCGCCCAGGCGCCGGCGAGGTCGTCGCGGTCGGCCGGCGGGGGTGAGAAGCGGGCGACCCCGTCGCGCACGGCGTCGAACTCGCGCCACGCGGTGCGCTGCTGCTCCTCGGCGGCGACGACGGCGGCCTGCGCCTTGCGGTGGGCGGCGCGCGCGGTGCGCACCCGGGCGGCTGCCTCGTCGAGCTGCTTCTGGAGCCGCGCGAGCTCGTCGAGCCGGCGCTGGAGGGCCTCGACGCCGGGCGACTCGGCCACCGCGGCGCGCGCCTCGGCCAGGCGTGACAGGTGGTGCTCGTACTGGGCGCGCTTGCGCTCGAGGTTGCTCTCCAGCTTGCGCGCGACCGCGTCCCGCTGCTTCCAGGCCTGCTCGGCGGCCTCGGCGGCGGCCCGCGCGGCCTTGCCCGCGGCCTCCGCGGCACGCACCGCCGACCCCTCGGGGACGGCCGGCACGGTGGTCACCGTCTGCTCGCAGACCGGGCAGTGATCGCCCACCGCGAGATGCGCTCGCAGGGCCGCCGCCCGGTCCGTGCGCTGGGCCTCCGTGTAGTCGAGGCGAGCCTGCTCGAGCAGCTGGGCCGCGCCGAGATGCTCACTGTGCGCCAGCTCCAGCGCCGCCAGGGCGTCCTTGTGCTCGACGTCGGCCACCGACACCTCGCCCGCGAACCACTCCTCCTGCCCGATCAGCCGCTGGAGCTCGGCATGCCGGTCGAGCATGAGGCTCAGCGAGCCCGCGTCGCCGGCCGCGGCCAGCTCACCCCGGATCTTCTCCTCTTTTTCCTCGGCCGCGCGGACCTCGTCGGCGGCCTCGGCGGCGGCGGCCCGGGCGGCCGCCATCACACCCGCGGTCTCCATGCTGCCCGCGGGCGAGCGCACGGAGCCCAGTCGGCGCAGCTCGGCGTCGATCTCGTCACGCTTCGCGGCGGCGGCCGCCTCGGCCGCCCGCCTGTCCCGCAACCCGGGGACGGCCTGCTCCACAGCGGTCGTGAGCTCGCGCATGCGCACGAGATGGGCCTGCGCCGCCTCGACCGCCTCGTCGGTGGCGTCGGCCAGGCCGGCCAGATTTTGGTCGACGACGGCGAGCTTGCCCTCGGCGGTCTGTGCCCGGCCGGTCGCCTTGGTCTGCACCTCCTCGTAGACGTGCAGGCCCAGCAGGTTGACCAGGATCTGCTGGCGGGTGGCCGGCTTGGCGTGCAGGAAGTCGGCGAACTGGCCCTGCGGCAGCACCACGCAGCTGGTGAACTGCTCGAACGGCAGGCCGACCGCGTGCAGCACGGCCTCGTCCATCTCGGCCGGCGTGCCCGCCAGCACGTCGCCGAGGTCGTCGAGGTCCATGCCGGTGTCGAGCTTGGTCACGTCGAAGCCGGGCGGCATCAGCTGGAGGCCGGCCCCGGCGGTCTTGACGTTGCCGCGGCCGTCGCGGCGGACCACCCGGGTGGCGACGTAGCGGTCGCCGGCGGACTCGAAGACCAGCCGGACACGGGCCTCGGTGGCCGAGGGGGCGAGGGCGTTGCCGATGCCGCGCGCGCCGCCCCAGCGCGGGACGGTGCCGTAGAGCGCGAACGTGATCGCGTCGAGCACCGTCGACTTGCCCGAGCCGGTCGGCCCGACCAGCGCGAAGTAGTCGGCGTCGGTGAAGTCCACGGTGGTCTCGTCCCGGAACACCGTGAACCCTGCCATGTCGAGCCGAAGGGGCCTCATGATTCGACTCCGCTTCGCTCTGTCGAACCTGAGACCAGGCCACTGAGCTGCCTGCGCTCGCTACGCTCGCTCATTTGTTAGTGCTCACCTCGTCGTACAGCTCGTCGAACAGCTCGCGGACGCCGTCCTCGGCGTTGTCTTTGCTGTCCAGGTAGTCGCCGAAGAGCTCGCGCGGCGACCGGCCGGCCCGCTGCGCCATCCGTTCTCCCGTCCGGTCCGGCATCATCTCGGGGTCGATCCGCACCTCGAGCGCGTTGGGCAGCAGCTCCTGCACGTCCTCGCGCAGGCCGACCCGCGGCTTCTCGCGCACCAGGACACGGAGCCAGGCGTCCGGAAGGTTCACCGTCGCGAGCTGTTCGAGGGTGCCGCGCACGGTGCGCAGCGCGATCGCCGAGGTGATCGGCACGTCGCGCACCCGCGCCGCCCGGTCGGTGCCGACCTCGACGATCGCGACCGACGGGACGTTCTCCTCCTCGCCGAAGTCGACGGCGAGCGGGCTGCCGCTGTAGCGGGTCGGGCACGGTGCGATGACCTGCTGGGAGCGGTGCAGGTGGCCGAGCGCGACGTAGTGGGTGCTCTGCGGGAAGACGGTGGCCGGCACGGCGTAGCCCATCACCGTGTGCGCCTCGCGCTCGCCGCCGCCGGTGGTCGCCCCGAAGATCGTCAGGTGGGCGGTGAGCAGGTTGATCACGCCGGGGGTGGCGAACTTCTCGCTCAGCTTCGCGATCAGGCGGCCCAGGTGGTCGGCGTACGTCTGCGACGCCTCCGCGGCGGTGAGCTCGTACATCTCGGCGGCGCGGATCGCGTACCGCTGGGAGAGGAACGGCAGGGCGACCAGCTGCCAGCGCTCGCCCTCCTCGGTCTGCCCGGTGATCAGCAGGTCGTCCGGGTTGTCGCGCACGGAGCCGCGCAGCTCGATGCCGGCGGCGTCGGCCCACGGGCGCAGCGCGTCGAGCGCGGCACCGTTGTCGTGGTTGCCGCCGATCGCGACCACCCGCGCGCCCGTCTTGCGCAGGGCCGAGAGCGCCCGGGTCACCACCCGGGTCGCGTCGGCCGTCGGCGCCGCGGTGTCATACAGATCACCCGCGATGATCACCAGATCGGGCCGCTCGGCCTTGGCGATCTCGACGACCTGGGCCAGCACGCGGATGTGCTCCTCGTGCCTGTTACGGCCCTTGAGGACCTTGCCGACGTGCCAGTCGGAGGTGTGCAGGATGCGCATCGCAGAACCCTAGAACGGGATGTCGTCGTCCGGCGAACCGCCGCGTCCGCCCACTACGGCGAACGGGTCGGCGCCCTGGACGATCGACTTCATGGTGGACGACGGGGGCGGGCCCGACTCCGACTTGCGGGTGGCCCAGGCGGGGAAGGGAAACTCCACGCAGAGCGGCACCGGGATGTCGGGCTGGTTGACGAACATCGTGCCCGGCCGGGCGAGCAGGGCGCGCTGGCGCATCGCGGGCGGCAGGAAACCGTACTCGGGGCGGGCCGCCTCGGCCGGGTCGAGCCGGCCGACGACGCGGATCGCCGAGTTGGTCACGATGCGCCGCTCGACCTCGCTCGCGGTCTGCTGAGCGCCGATCAGGATGACGCCGAGCGAGCGCCCGCGCTCGGCGATGTCGAGCAGCACCTCCTTGATCGGCGAGGTGCCCTCGCGCGGCGCGTACTTGTTGAGCTCGTCGAGGACCACGAAGAGCAGCGGGCGGCCGGTGCCGGCCTTCTCCTTCTCCTCGAACTCGGTCTTGAGCGTCACGCCGACCACGAACCGCTGCGCGCGGTCCGGCAGGTTGTGCAGGTCGACGACGGTGACCTGGGCCGACTCGGCGGTCTTGATCTGGTGCGGGCGGCGCTGGGCCAGGTCGCCGCGGATCAGCCGGGACAGGTCGCGCTTGCTGCCGATCAGGCGCCGGGCGAACGCGTTGACGGTGCCCATGTTGACCGCGCTGCCCGCCCAGGTGGAGCGGGTGTCGTCGTCGGTGAGCTGCTCGACGATGTGGTCGACCAGGTCGCCGTAGGACCCGATGCGGCGGCCGTCGATGCTGATGCCGCCCTCGGCGGGCACGGCGTGCCGGTGCAGGTGGGCGGTGACCGAGTGGACCACCATCGTGTACTGCTGGCGCTCGTCGTCGGCGTCGGCGAACACGTAGGGCAGCAGGCGGGCCGAGCAGAACTCCTCGAGCGTCCAGTAGAACGCGTCGACCCCGGTGAGGCGGCTGCTGACGTCGGGGGCGCCGGAGGAGTCGCCGGCGCGCGGCGGAGCGTACACCCGCACGTCGGGGAAAGGGTTCGCCGGCAGCTCGAGGAGCTTGTAGGCGGCCCCGGTGGTGTCGTCGAGCTTGGTGTTGGGGTGGTCGAGGAAGAGCAGGTCCTCGCCCTTGACGTTGAAGATCAGCGCGCGGGCGTTGGCGCCGTCGGCGCCCAGCTGGCCCGAGCGGAAGACCGAGTAGAGCAGGAACGTCGCGAAACTGGTCTTGGTGGCGACGCCGGAGATGCCGGAGATGGAGACGTGGGCGCCGCGGGTGCCGTCGAGGAAGTCGGCGTTGAGGAAGACCGGGACGCCGTCGCGGCCGGTGCCCATCGGGATGCGCCGTTCCATGCGGTCGAAGTGCAGGGCGGCGTCGCGGGCCTCGCCGGAGGCGCGGTGCACCACGGCGCCGGGCGCGGGCGGAACGTACAGCTCCGGGTCGACCCTGGTGGTGGTGATCTCGGCCGCCTCCTGCACCATCGCCGGGAGCGTGCCGTCGGCGATCGCGAAGACGTCGGAGTCGAACTGGGCGCCCTCGTGCCGGGCACGCACCTGGGTGACCACGCCGGCGATCGTGACCGGTTCGCGGTCCGGCAGATCGCGGGTGGTGACCACGACGTCGTCGAGCTGCAGGTAGCTGCCCGGGGTCACGGCCGTCCAGAACTGCAGCGGGGTGGCATCAGCGGTACCCAGAACCCGCCCGACGGGGTCCACGTCCGATTTGTCATTTTGTTTTCCGCCGCGGGGAAGGGCAGCTTCGTCAGACACGCCGATCATCGTGCACCAGGGGTACGACAGAAGGCGCACGCGGCGTCGGTTGGCACGCGTTGTCCACAACTTCTGGTGCTCATACACAGAGTTATCCACAAGATCTTGCTCACGCGGGGGAGGCGCGCCCGATCGAGTGAACCGATTGCCGCCGATCGGCCAAAGGCGGGGTGACGCAAGCACCCGACGCAGAGAGGCACGCATGAGACATCTCGAGCCCCCGGAGCCGACGTGAGCGCCGAACCGGTGACCGAGCTGAGCGACGGTGACCTGATCCGGCTCTCCGCCCGGCAGCCCGAGGCCTTCGGCGCGATCTTCGACCGGCACGCCGGGGCGATCCACCGCTACCTGTCCCGCCGGGTCGGCCACACCCTCGCCGACGACCTCATGGGTGAGACCTTCCTGATCGCGTTCCGCGGCCGGGAGACGTACGACCTGAGCCGGCCCGACGCGCTGCCCTGGCTCTACGGCATCGCGGCGAACCTGCTCCGCGGCCACCAGCGGGCGGAGGTCCGGCAGTACCGGGCGCTGGCCCGCACCGGCATCGACCCGGCGCTCGCCGCCGCCGACGACCGGGTGCTGGCCCGGGTCGCCGCGGCCGGCCACGTCCGGGCCCTGGCCGCCGTGCTCGCCGAGCTGCCGCTGGGCGAGCGCGAGGTGCTGACCCTGATCAGCCAGGCCCAGCTGAGCTACCCCGAGGTGGCCCGCGCGCTGGACATCCCGGTCGGCACCGTCCGGTCGCGGCTGCACAGCGCCCGCAAGCGGGTGCGGGCCGCCCTGCACGACTTCCCCCAGCTCGACCTCACAGACGGGATCGACGGATGAACGACCTCGACCTGATGCGCGACTTCCGTGCGGACGTCGCACCGCCCTCGCCGGCCACGCTGGCCGACTCCCGCGCGGCGATGTTCCGGGCCGCGCCGGCCACCCCCGCGCGGTCGCGCTCGAAGCGCTGGATCTGGGGGCTGGCCCCGGCCGGCGCGCTGGCCGCCGCCGTCGCTGTCGGCGCGGCGGTCGCGCGGCCGGACGCCCCGCCGGCGCCGGGCACGGCCACGACGGCCACCCGCTCGGAGGCCGCGCAGGTGTTCCTCCTCGCGGCGGCCGAGGCGCGCCAGGAACCGGCGCTGACCGTGCGGCCCGGCCAGTTCGTGCACGTGACCTCGCTGGTCGCCTGGGCCGGCGGCGCGCCGAAGGACGGCTCCACCGCATACCTCGCACCGGTGGAGAAGCGGCGCGAGGTGTGGCTCTCCGCGGACGGCAGCCGGACCGGCCTGCTGCGGGAGAAGCCGGTCGAGCCGGGCGCCGTCGATCCGCACCTCAACGACAACCTGCCGCTCGACGCGGGGACTCCCGGATACCTGGGCGACCTGCCGGCCGACAAGGCCGCGATGCGCGACTACCTCTACGCCGGCAACGACACGAAGAACCCGGCCGACCGGGCCGCGTTCACCAAGGTCGGCGACACGCTGCGCGAGCACTACCTGCGGCCGGACGCGGCCGCGGCGCTCTACGAGGCGGCGGCGACCATCCCGGGCACGACCGTGGTGCGCGGCGCCGACCTCGCGGGGCGCAAGGGCATCGCGGTCTCCCGCACCGACCAGGGGACCCGGCACGACATCATCTTCGACGCGCGCACGTACCGCTTCCTGGGTGAACGCGACGTGGTCGTGGGTGACGTGCCGCCGTACCCGAAGAACACGGTGATCGGCTGGACCGCCCAGCTGAAGGTGGAGATCGTCGACCGGCTGCCCTGACCCGGCCGGTACGGTTGCCCGATGACTCTCAGCGGGCGCGTGCACGTCGTGGCGGGCGGCACGGGCCGCGCCGGGACGGTGGTGGTGCAGGCGCTGATCGAGCGGGGTGCGATCGTCGCCGTGCCGTCGCGCAACCCGGCGCGGCTCGCGCGCCTGCGGGACAAGGTCGCGTCGGATCGCCTGCACGGGTTCGCCGGCGACATCTCGGACCTGGCGGACGCCGAGCGGCTGCGCGACGCGATCGCGGCCGAGCTGGGGCCGATCGACGCGGTGGTGGCCTCGCTCGGCGAGTGGTGGGAGGGCGCGGCGCTGGCCGAGCTCGACCCGGCCGTCTGGCAGCGGATCCTCGCGGACAACCTGACCAGCCACTTCATGGTGGCGCGGGCGTTCCTGCCGGCGGTGGCCGACCGGCCCGGCGCGGTCTATCTGACGCTCGGCGGCATCGCCTCGGTGCTGGCCGTCGCCGGCTCCGGGCCGATCTCGGTCACCGGGGCGGCACAGGCCATGATGATGCGGGTGCTCGAGGCCGAGCTGGCCGGCCGGGCGGTCCGGCTGCACGAGGTCGACGTCTACACGCCGATCGTCACCGACGACTGGGACGGCGGCGAGATCGAGCCGGGCTGGCTCACCGGGCGCGACGTGGGCGCCTACGTGGCCGATGCGCTGGAGCCCGGTTTCGCCGGGCCGCTGTTCCTGACGATCCCGGGGGACACGGCCTTTCGGCGCAACGAGGCCTAGGGGCCCGGCGAGCCGGTCGCGGGCGGCGTCGGCTCGGGCGGGCGGTGCTGGCAGTCGCACCAGGAACCGCCGCGGCACTTGTCGTGCTGCTTCTCGCGGCAGGCTCGGCAGATCACGCCCCGACGATACCGGTTACCGACCGTTCTTCCCCGTCGCCCACATGGTCCGTCGCGCGTGACCCGCGTCTGTCTAGGCTGAGGGGGATTGACGATCGGGACACGGCAGCGCAACCGGTGCGAAATGCCAAGTTGGCAGCCTGTATGCCGAGGACGGCAACCAGTCGTGCCGTCCGACGACGGGAGGAGTTGCATGTTGCTGCGGGTTCGAGTCACCCTGCCGGACCGTCCCGGTGCCCTCGGCCAGGTGGCGCGCACGCTCGGCGTCGCCGGCGCGGACATCGTCCAGGTCGTCGTGCTGGAGCGACTCGGCGGCCGGGCCGTCGACGACTTCACCGTCGTCTGGCCGGGCGCCTCCCGCGTGGAGCGCCTCCTCGCCGGTCTCGCCGCCATCCCGGGCGTGCAGGTCGACGGCGTCTGGAAGGCGATCGGCGCGCCCGTCAACGGAGGGCACGACGCCGAGCTGCTCGCCCAGGTCGCCGCCAACCCGGCCGACGGCCTCGCCACGCTGGTCGACGCGGTGCCCGGGCTGCTCGCCGCGGACTGGGCCGCCGCCGCGGTCGTCCCGGCCGACTGGGCCTCGCGCACCGGCGCTCCCCGGCCGCTGCCGAGCGAGCCCGCCGTGGCGTACGCGAGCTGGCGTGCCCCCTCCCCGCTCCAGCTGCCCGAGGTCACACCGCTGCGCGCCCGCCCACTGACCGGTCCCGACAAGACGCGGTACGCGGTGGCGCCGTTCGGCCGCGCCGGCCTGGTGCTCGTGGTGGCCCGCTCGGACGACGACGAGCTGCCCGCGGCCGCCTTCCACGTCACCGAGGTCGACCGGGTGGCCCAGTTGGTCCGCGCGGCCGCCGTGATCCTCGGTGACCGCCTCGACACGGCCGGCGTGCCCGCCGTGGCAAACCCCTTGTGACAGGACTCGCATCGAAATCCCAGCTTGAGCAATGTCCGGTTAACACCCGCGGGGCAGTATTGGCGTTGGTACAGCTGATGTGACTCGCCGCCTCTGCCGGGGCGAGAAGGGAGTGCCGGACATGGCGCTGTGGCGGATCCGGGCAACGGTCGACGACCGGCCGGGCTACCTCTCCGTACTGACCGCGAGCCTCGCCCTGCGGTCGGTCAACATTCTGGCCGTCCAGGTGCACACCACCGAGGCGGGCGCGGTCGACGACTTCCTCGTCGACGCGCCCGACTCGATGACCGAGACCGAGTTGCTCACCGCGATCGCCAAGGGCCGCGGCCGCAACGCCTTCGTGGCCCGCGCCGAGGCGCAGGGCCTCGCCGACCAGCCCACCCGGGCCCTCGCGCTGGCGGGCCGCCTGGTGCACGAGCCCGACACGCTGGGCGAGGCGCTGGTCGCGCTGCTCGACGCCACCGAGGTGCGCTGGCGTCCCGAGCCGCTGGCCGGCCGCCCCGGCCACGACGACGAGCGCATGCGGCTGGCCGACCCGGCCGGCGGCTCCTTCGAGGTGCTGCGCGGCGCCCCGGCGTTCACCCCGGCCGAATACGCGCGGGCCCAGGCGCTGGTCGAGCTCTCCGGCGCGCTGCTGCGCCGGCAGCGCGAGCAGTCCACGCTGCTGCTGGCCGACGGCGCCGAGCTGACCGTGCGCCAGGCCACCGCCGACGACCTCGAGGGCGTGCGCCGGCTCCACCAGCGCAGCTCCGCGGCCACCCTCCAGCGCCGCTACCTCGGCGGCGGCCGCCCGGCCGACGCGCGGCTGCGCCGCCTGCTCGAGCCGTCCGGCGCCGGCCGCACCCTGCTGGCCGTCGCCGGCGACCGCGTGGTGGCGATGGCCAACCTGCTCACCGAGGGCGACCTCGGCGAGATCGCGATCCTGGTCGAGGACGGCTGGCAGCGCCGCGGCATCGGCACGGCCCTGCTGCGCCGCCTGCTCGCCCACGCCGAGCGCAGCGGCATCGCCGCGGTCGAGGCCCACGCCGCCGCCGACAACGTCGCCATGCTGCGCACCCTGCGCCGCCTCGGCGCCGGCCCGGCCGAGCGCGACGGCACCATGGTCAGCGTCACCCTGCCGGTCCCGGCCGAGCGCCCGGTGGGCGAAGAGACCCCCGCGGTCTCCTAGGAGCTGCGCGTGCCGTGCTCGACGCAGGTGGCCGTCCACCCGGCCGGCACCACCTGCACCTTCATGCGGCGGCGGCACAGCGCGCAGTAGCGCGGCGGTTCCAGGGCGCGGGCACGCTCGCAGGCGAGGTGGTCACCCTCGGCGGCGGGCTCGCCGCACCGATCGCAGAACATGCCGGCCCCTACAGCGTCGCGGAGAGGGCCTTGACCGGCATCTTGAGGTCCTCGAGCAGGGCCAGGTCCTCGGTGGCGGGGCGGCCGAGGGTGGTCAGGTAGTTGCCGACGATCACCGCGTTGATGCCGCCGAGCAGGCCGTCCCGCGTGCCCAGGTCGCCGAGCGTGATCTCGCGGCCGCCCGCGTACCGCAGGATGGTGCGGGGCATCGCCAGCCGGAAGGCGGCGATGGCGCGCAACGCGTCCCGGCCCTCGACCACCGGCTGATCGCCGAGCGGGGTGCCCGGGCGCGGGTTGAGGAAGTTCATCGGCACCTCGTGCGGGTCTAGCTCGGCGAGCTGCGCCGCGAACTCCGCGCGCTGCTCGATCGACTCGCCGAGGCCGAGGATGCCGCCGCAGCAGACCTCCATGCCGGAGTCGCGCACCATCCGCAGGGTGCTCCAGCGCTCCTCCCACGTATGGGTGGTGACCACGCGCGGGAAGAAGGAACGGCAGGTCTCGAGGTTGTGGTTGTAGCGGTGGACGCCCATCTCGACCAGCTCGCCGACCTGCTCCTGGGTGAGCATGCCGAGGCTGGCCGCGACCTGGATGTCCACGGCCTCGCGGATCGCCTTGACGCCCTCGCGCATCTGGGCCATCAGCCGCTCGTCGGGCCCGCGCACGGCGGCCACGATGCAGAACTCGGTGGCGCCGGTCGCGGCGGTCTGCCGGGCGGCCTCCACGAGCGACGGAATGTCGAGCCACACCGACCGCACCGGCGAGGCGAACAGCCCCGACTGCGAGCAGAAGTGACAGTCCTCGGGGCAGCCGCCGGTCTTGAGCGAGACGATGCCCTCGACCTCGACCTCGGGACCACACCACCTCATGCGTACGTCGTGAGCGAGCTGAAGGAGGTCGGGCAGGGCCTCGTCGGGCAGGCGCAACACCTCGAGGATCTGACCCTCGTCGAGGCCGGTGCCGTCGGACAGGACCTGGACACGGGCATTCTCGAGGATCGCTGCCATGCCCGTACCCTACAGACCTTCGCGCCCGGTAGGACTGTCGGTGGTGGGTGATAGTTTCCCCTTCTCGTGATCGCTGGAGGTGTCTTGTCGGGCTGGCTGGAGGAGCTTGATCGCCTGGCCGAGGGCAGGGCCAAGGCGGGTCTCACCCGTCGGCTGCGGCCTCGCCCGGCCGCCGGCTCCGCCGTCGATCTGGCCGGCAACGACTACCTCGGGCTCTCCGCCCACCCCCGGGTGATCGAGGCTTCCGCTCGGGCCCTTTCGTCGTACGGTCTGGGAGCGACCGGCTCCCGGCTGGTGCGCGGATCGACCGAGGCCCACGCCGAGCTCGAGGCGGCGCTGGCCGAGTGGCTCGGCGCGCCCGCGGCGCTGGTGTTCTCCTCGGGCTACCTGGCAAACCTCGCCGCCGTGCGAGGTCTCGCCGCCCTCTGCGACGTCATCGTCTCGGACGCCTACAACCACGCGTCCCTGATCGACGGCTGCAAGATGGCCGGCACCAAGACGGTCGTCGCCCCGCACAACTCGCCCGCGTCGGTCGCGTCGATCCTCGACACCCACGGCGGCCGCGCGGTGGTGGTGACCGAGTCGGTCTTCTCCGTCGACGGTGACCTGGCCCCGCTGGCCGAGCTGCACGAGGTGACCGCGGCGCGCGGCGCCCTGTTGCTGGTGGACGACGCGCACGCCCTCGGCCTGCTCGGCTCCGAGGGTGCGGGCGGCGTGGCGGCGGCGGGACTGGCCGGCCGCTCCGACGTGGTCGTCACCGCGACCCTCTCGAAGTCGCTCGGCGGCGCCGGCGGGGTGATCGCCGGCCCGGCGCAGTTCGTCCGCCACCTGGTCGACACCGGCCGCACGTTCATCTACGACACGGCGCTGCCGCCGGGCGTCGCGGCCGGAGTGCACGAGGCCCTGCGCATAGCCCGGGCCGCCGACGACCGCCGCGCGCTGCTGGCCGCCCGGGCCTCCCAGGCGGTGGCGCGCCTGGGCGCCGCCGGGTTCGAGGTGGCCACCCCCGCCGCCGGCGTCCTGTCCGTCCTGGCCCCCGGCCCCGACGCCGCCCTGGCATGGGCCGCCGACTGCCGCGACCGGGGCGTCGCCGTAGGCTGCTTCCGCCCGCCGTCCACCCCCGACGGCTCGTCCCGCCTGCGCCTGACCCTCAACGCCGGCGTGACCGACCTCGACTTCGCCCGCGCTTTGGACGTGATCGTGGAGTGCTCCCCGTGAACAGCAAGTCCCGCCCTGCCCGCTCATCCCCGCTCTCGCCGTCCTCGGTGGACGTCACCGAGGTGGTGACCCGCCTCCCGGCCGCAAATGTGGTGCTGACGGGGTGGAAGGGTTTCACGTTCCGGTCGTTGCCGGGCGGCTCGGAGCCTGCGGTTTCGCCGGCCCTTCCCGCCGTCCTGGCGGAGCCTGCGCCCGGCACGCTGCCACGCAGCGCGGGTGCGTCTCGCTCCGAGTCGGCCGACGTTTCCACATCGGTCACCGGTTCGGGTGAGGTGGCCGATGTCGGCGCTCCCGCCGGCTCTTCCGCATCGGTCGACGCCTCGGCGCCCGTTGGTGCCGCCGCCTCGGCCGATGCCTCGGCGTCCGAGGGTGCCTCGGGGCCGGCTGATGCTGTCACTTCCGCCGGTGCGTTCGCGTCGGGTGGTGCTGTCACCTTCGCCAGTGCCTTGGCGTCGGGTGGTGCTGCGGCCTCGCCCGGTGCGTCGGCGTTGGGGGGTGCTTCCGGGTCCGGTGGTGCTGTCACTTCGGCGGGTGTCTCGGCTTCGGTTGGGGCTGCCGCCTCGGCGGGTGTCTCGGCTTCGGCTGGGGCTGCCGCCTCGGCGGGTGTCTCGGCTTCGGCTGGGGCTGCCGCCTCGACGGGGGTCTCGGCTTCGGCTGGTGTCGACGCTTCGGTCGTCGTCGGACGTTCTGTCGGGGCCGAAGCGGCAACGGCTCGGGGGGAGAACGAACGTTCTGTCCACCGAGGGCCGGCGCCGACGCCGGCTGTGGCTGCTGCGATGCCGGTGAGTGCCGCAGTGCCGCGCGCGGGTGACTCGAGCGACCGGGACGCATCCGGCGTGGTGGAACCAAGTGCGGACGCTGCCCCGGCCGAACGTGAGCCGGCTACCGATCCGGATGCGGGCGCCGCGTCGGTCATGGATGCCGTGACGGGGTCGGCGGGGCCGGCTTCCGGGCTCGGCGACCAGGCACCGCTCCCGGGGGAGAGCACCACCGGGCGGGACGATCGTGTGGCGGGGCCGCCTTTTGGGCGCGGCGAACACGCGGCGCCGGAGGAGCAGGTGGCTCGGCGGGACGGGCGCGGGGTGCCCGACGGGCGTGTGGTGTCTGCGGAGCAGGTGGCTCGGCGGGACGGGCGCGCGGCGTCCGGGAGCGAGGCGGCTTCGCCGGGCGGGCGGCCGACTCTGCCGGCGGAGAGTCTGGCCGAGCACGAGAAGCGGGGCGGTCCGTCGGCCGAGCAGGTGGGGGCGGACGGACCGACGGTGCCCGTTGAGCCCGCGCCGGTGGCGCCCGCGCCCGGGACTGCGCCTGTTTCGCCCGCTCCCGGCGTACCGGGGGAGCCTGGGTCTGAGGGTTTGCCCGTGTCGCCGGCGCCGCTGGGGGCGGAGGAGCTGCCCAGTGGGGAAGCGCTCGGGGCGGAGATCTCGGCGGAGCTCGCTGCTCAGACGGCGCCGACCGCGCAGGCCGCGCCGCGGAGGGCCGCGTCGGGGGAGTGGCGTGGGGTCGTGCTCGTCACGGGCACGGACACCGATGTCGGCAAGACGATCGTCACGGCCGCGGTGGCTGCCGCCGCGCAGGCTTCGGGGCTGCGGGTCGCCGTCATCAAGCCCGGGCAGACGGGCATCGCCACGGGTGCGCCCACGGACATCGAGGTCATCAGCCGGCTGGCGGGACCGGACACGGCTCGGACGCTGGCCGAATATCCGGAACCCATGGCGCCCCTCGCGGCGGCGACGATCGCCTCGATGCCGCCGTTGGAGCTCTACGAGGTCGTGGACGCCATCCGCGCCGAGGCCGACAAGCACGACCTGGTGCTTGTCGAGGGTGCGGGCGGACTGTTGGTGCCGATGGGCGTGCGGCCGTCGGGTGAACCTTGGACCGTCGCCGACCTCGCCACCGCCCTCGGCGTGAGCACGATCGTCGTGGCGCGGGCCGGGCTGGGCACGCTCAACCACACGGCGCTCACACTGGAGGCCCTCAACCGGCGCGGCATCCCGGCCGGCGTCGTCATCGGCGCCTGGCCGGCCAACCCCGACCTGGTGCACTGGGCGAACCTCAGCGACATGGTCCCGCATCTGCTCGGCGCCCTGCCCGCCGGCGCGGGGCGCATGGACCCGGGTGTCTTCCGGCGGTCGGCTCCCGGCTGGCTGACCCCGTCCCTGTACGGCGTGCTCGACAACTGGCGGGTGTGGGCCGAGGAGACGGGCGACGGGCACCACTAGACGGGCGCGGCTCGTTAGGGTCGCGTCATGGCGATCGAGATACGTGACTACGACCCGGCGTGGGCCGAGGCGGCGGCCCGGGTCATCGGCGAGGTGACCGCCGCCCTGCCCGGGCTCGTCGCCGTGGCGGAGCACATCGGCAGCACGTCCGTACCCGGCCTGGCCGCCAAGCCGGTGATCGACGTGATGGTGGCGACCCAGGAACTGGGCGCGGTCGAGGAACGCGAGGAGACGCTCGCCGGACTCGGCTATCGGCGCGTCGACGTGGGCATGCCGGGGAGGCTGTTCTACCGGCGCACGCGGGCCGGCGAACTGGTCGTCCACCTGCACGTGGTCACCGTGGACAGCTGGGACACCCGCAACGAGCGCATCCTCCGCGACCACCTGCTGCGTCACGAGGGACATCGGGAGGAGTACGTACGGCTCAAGCGCTCGCTGGCCGCGGCGGGGCACGAGGCGGACGCGTACACCCGGGGGAAGACGGAGCTCATCCAGCGCATGGTCGACGCGGCTCGGGCGGAGCGCGGGCTCCCGCGAGTAGATGTGTGGGAGGGCTAGGGCGCTGCCGCCGTCACGGTGAGCCGGGTCCGGTTGGCGCGTCGGCGCGGTTGGTGCTGTCCCCGGGCTCGGGGGAGGGCGGGCCGTGTGGGGGGCGGGCTGCGGCCTCGTCGTCGCGGAGGGCCGCGGACAGCACCGAGGTGATCAGCCTGTCCACGTCGGCGGGGTCGGGTGGGGTGCCCTCGTGGCCCGCGAAGACCAGGTGGGCGGTGCCGATCATGGTGAGGGCCAGGGTGTCCACGTCGGCATCCTGGGCGACGCGGGCCGTGCTCTGCTCGGCTTTCAGGTAGGAGGCCAGCATCGCGCCCGCCTCACTGAGCAGGGGGATGCCGGTGGGGCGGGTGCGGCGCAGCCGGGCGCGCAGGCCGTCGCGGGCGATGATCAGGGGGACGATGCCGGGGGCCACCGAGCTGAAGACCCGGGTGAGGGCCTCGCTGACGTTCCTGACCACCGAGCCGGTGCCGGCCGTGGCGCGCAGGTCGTCGGCCTGGACGGCCAGGCGGGCTATGCGGTCCTCGACCAGGTCGGCCAGGAAGTCGTCGAAGTCGGTGAAGTGGCGGTGCAGCACGCCCTTGGCCACGCCCGCCTCGGTGGTGACGGCGCGGCTGGTGAGGGCGTTGGCGCCGTCGCGCAGCAGGACGCGTTCGGCGGCGTCGAAGAGCTGTTGGCGTACGTCGCGCAGGGCCACACCGGTCGGCATCCCTTCATTTTGCCGGGTGGCCGAGTGGGCGCTTGCCCACTAGAGTGGGCGCATGCCCACTCAGCCTGAGCTTCACCAGCAGCGGCAGATCGCCGAGTCGTTCGGGATCGACCCGGGGAGGTACGACCGGACCCGTCCGCGCTACCCGGAGGCGCTGCTCGACCGGGTCGTGGCGGAGAGCCCGGGGCCCGCCGTGCTCGACGTCGGGATCGGCACGGGGATCGTGGCTCGAGGGCTTCGCGAGCGCGGGTGCCGGGTGCTCGGCGTCGAGCCCGATCCGCGGATGGCGGAGTTCTGCCGGCGGGACGGGTTCGAGGTCGAGGTGTCGACCGTCGAGCGGTGGGAGCCGGCCGGGCGGCTCTTCGACGCGGTGGTGGCGGGGCAGACCTGGCACTGGGTCGATCCGGTGGCGGGCGCGGCCAAGGCCGGGCAGGCGCTGCGTGACGGTGGACGGCTGGCGCTGTTCTGGAACGCGGGACAGCCCTCGCCGGAGGCGGCCGAGGCGTTCGCGCGGGTGTACGAGCGGCTGCTGCCGGAGAGTCCGATGACCAAGGCGTATCGGTCGTCGGCGTCGGCGGCGCAGATCTATTCGTCCATGCTCGACCGCGCGGCCGACGGCATGCGGGCCGCCGGGGTCTTCGGCGAACAGGAGCGTTGGCGGTACGACTGGGAGCACGTCTACAGCCGCGACGAGTGGCTCGACCAGGTGCCGACCCAGGGTGCGCACACGACGCTGCCCGCCGGCAAGCTCGCCGAGCTGGTGGCCGCGACGGGCGAGGCGATCGACGCGCTGGGCGGCAGCTTCGTGACGAGCTTCGCGACCGTGGCGGTGACCGCGGTCCGCGCCGCCCGCGTCTTAAGAGGCGCGCGGCGCCGGGTGTGAGCGACGCGGCGTACGGAAAAAGCGGTTGGTCGCCAAAAGGGACAGAAGCCGCCAACCCGGATCGACCAGGCAGGGATCGCTCGAACGGGCCGGATGTCGGTCAGACATCGCCTGAACGGCCCAGTTGCGGGCGCGGCGGGTGTCTGGGAGCGCTCCCAGAATATGGGACGGGAACGCTGCGGAGGCGGGAAACTACTTAGCGGTAATGCCGCACGCGCAGTGCGTCGGTGCTGCTCAGAACGACGTTTCATGGGACCGGTGTGGCTGAGTATTATTCGGCTGCCCTGGCAGTCATATCGGCGCAGATCGATGAATTTTGATCGTCTGCCCGTGCGCCCCCGTGACTCGGAGGACCGTTTGAGACCGCTCCCGAAAAATTTCCCGGCCGCGTTGATCCCGAGGGCGGTCCCCGGCCGTATCTCAGGCGACGGGGAAAGCTCCGGGCGGAGGTATCGATGCATGCGGTGGCCGAGGATCGGCTGGCGCCGGGCGGGGTTGGCCTGATGACACAACAGCGTTCCGGTGGACGGTGGCAGTCACTCGACGGGAGCCGTGGTGTGGGCGATGGTGGTTCGGTGATCCCCCGGCAGGCGCCGCGGCACGAGGCTGCGCCCTCGAGCGGCCCCGGTCACGAGGACACTCTGGTCCGGATGCTCTACGAGGAGCACGCCGGCCCGCTGCTGATGTTCGTGCTGCGCCTGACCGGTGGTGACCGGCAGCGCGCCGAGGACATCGTGCAGGAGACCCTGCTGCGGGCCTGGCGCAACGCGCACCGGCTCGGCGCGCAGGGCCAGCAGTCGCTGCGCCCGTGGCTGGTGACCGTCGCCCGGCGGATCGCGATCGACGACCACCGCAGCGCCAGCGCCCGGCCGGCCGAGACGTACGACCGCGAGCTGGAGAGCTTCCCCAGCACGGCCGACGACACCGACCGCGTGCTCCAGTCGATGACCGTCTCCGACGCGCTGCGCGAGCTCAGCCAGTCGCACCGCGAGATCCTCATCGAGACGTACTTCCGGGGCCGCACGGTGCCCGAAGCGGCGGAGAAGCTCGGCCTTCCGCTGGGCACCGCCAAGTCACGTGTGTACTACGCTCTGCGTGCGCTGCGTACTGCGTTGCAGCAGCGGGGGGTGACGGAATGACACAGGAAGACCACTTCGACGTGGCGTCGTACGCGCTGGGCGTGCTCGACGCCCGCGACGCCGAGCGCTTCGAGGACCACCTCATCGAGTGCCCGCGCTGCGCGTACGAGCTGGAGTCGTTCGTCGAGGTCGCCGACCTGCTCGCCGACGTCGACGGGCCGTCGGTGATCGCCGCCGAGGAGACCCGGCGCGACGGCTACATGCTGCAAAAGGTGATCGGCGAGGTCGCGCACGAGCGCCACCGCGCCAACAGCCGGCGGCTCTACTCGCTGGCCGCGGCCGTCGTCATCTTCGCGATGCTGTCGATCGGCGCGTTCTTCGTGGGCGGCCAGGTCATCGGCGACCAGGGCAGCACCCCGTCGAACACGACCGCCCAGAGTGGTGGCAGCACCCAGACCGACCCGCTGCCCAACGCCGGCGACGGCCCGGGCATCGGTGGCCCCGACCTCACCGGCGAGCGGTTCGACGGCTCCGACCCGCGCACCGGTGTGCAGGCCTCGGTCGCCTTCGAGCAGAAGGACTTCGGCACCCAGATCCAGTTCGCCATCTCCAACATCACCGGGCCGAAGACCTGCCGCCTGGTCGCCGTGCACACCGACGGCACCACCGAGCCGCTCGTCTCGTGGACGGTCGGCACCAAGGGCTGGGGCACCGCGGCCAACTCGCAGCCGCTGCTGCTGCAGGCGGTCACCGCGACGCCGCGGGCCGACATCGCGCACGTGCAGGTGCAGGAGGTCCCCTCCGGCGACACCCTGGTGCGCGTTCCGTAATCGACTAATCACGGAAATGGGCCCGGCCGTTCTGGCCGGGCCCTTTTTCTGTCCGTGGGTGAGTTGCTGGTACGTAGGCGGCGGCCGAACGGTTCAAACAAAATTCTGGGAAATTGATCGGCGCTTTTTTCAACCCTCCACGATCCCCGGCGCGTACTACTGCCCGGAAACGCCAGACGCAGCAAAACCCATGGAGGGTCCACGTGGTACCGGAGAAGCGAAAGTTGATGGTTGTCGGCGCCGCCATCGCCGCGGCGTTCGCACTGCCCGGCTGCGCCCCGGCTGGATACGGCGACAACGCCGCCGCGGACTACGGCAACGCCGCCGAGCCCGCCGCCGCGGAGGCCGCGGCCACCCCGGGCGCCACCGCCGACCCGAACGCCACGAGCGACCCCAACGCCGAGGCCGACCCGGACGCCACCGCGCCGCCCGGGTCCGAGAACGCGGCGCCGGAGCTGAGCGAGGAGGACGAGACCAACACGCTCACCGGCACCAAGGTCGCCCGGATGGGCAAGGTCGTCGAGAACGAGAACCAGCAGGTGCTGTACCGCTTCGACAGCGACACGAACAGCCCGGCGAAGTCCAACTGCGACGGTGACTGCGCCAAGGTGTGGCCGCCCGCGCTGACCACCGACGGCAAGCCGACCCTCAAGGGCGTCGACTCCAAGCTGGTCGGGACGATCACGCGCGCCGACGGCTCGAAGCAGCTGACGCTCAAGGGCTGGCCGCTCTACACCTACATCGGCGACACCAAGCCGCACGCGTGGAAGGGCCAGAACGTCGCCGGCAAGTGGTTCGTGATCCAGCCGGACGGCGCCAAGAACCTCACCTGCCTGCCCGCGGTCTCCAAGGCGGTCGCCCCGCCGGCGGACGACGCGGAATCGAGCGACGCGGGCGGCGCGAGCGATGCGGGCAGCGCCGGCGGCGACTACAGCTACTGAGGGTTGTTCACGACCGACCTCGAGCCTCGCTGGGCCGCAGCATGATCACGTGGTCTCCACCGTCGTGAATAACTCTCACCGACTTAATCGTCTCCTAAGAATTCGCTAATCGGAGGTTGAAGAAAATGCTTACCACTCGGAATTCGCGGCGACCGTCGCGGTTGCTGGTGGGCATTTCGGCGGCGATTCTGGCCTTCCTGATCGCCCCCGTCACCCCGGCCCGCGCCGCCGGTGGTGACGGCGTCCCGGTGCCGGGGCCGTCCGGCCTGCCCGACAAGGGCTACGGCGCGGTCTCGGCGGCGGACAAGGACTTCGTCATCAAGGTCCGTCTCGCCGGCCTCTGGGAGATCCCGGCCGGCAACATGGCCCAGCAGAAGTCGAACGATCCGCGCATCGTCGCGATCGGCAAGGCCATCGCGGCGCAGCACGTGACGCTCGACGCCCTCGACCGCGCGGCGGCCAAGAAGCTCGGCATCGACCTGCCCAACCAGCCGAACAGCGACCAGCAGTTCTGGTTGACGGAGATGCGTGAGGCCAACGCCACGCAGTTCGACCAGATCTTCATCGACCGGCTCCGCGCCGCGCACGGCAAGATCTTCCCGGCGATCGCGACGATCCGCTCCTCGACGCGCAACGACACCGTGCGCAAGCTCGCCCAGGCGACCAATCAGTTCGTCATGACCCACATGACGCTCCTGGAGAGCAGCGGGATCGTCGACTACGGCTCGCTGCCCACAGCTCCCGCCCCCGCGAACGCCGGCAAGGGGCCGGTTCCGGTGGACGGGCAGATGCTCCAAGCCGCCAGCACCAACAGCGGCGTACCAGGCGTCAACACCACCGTGATCCTCCTTGTCCTCGCCGTCGCCCTCGTGGCCGGCGTCATCACGACCATGCGCATCTTCCGGGCGCGGTAGCCCCAGCCGCCGTCCGAGTCGCGTAAGAGAAAGGTTCACCCATGCGAAGGTCCAAGTACCGGCGCGCCTCCAGGAGCAACAACTGGTTCAGCGGCAAGCGCCGGATCATCGCGGTGGCTGCCACGCTGGTCGCCTTCGGCGGCATCGTGACCGTCACTCAGGTCTCCAACGCGAGCACCGACCGGAACCAGCGCAAGGCGCTCAGCGCCTGTGACCGCATCCAGGCGCCACCGCGGTCGGAGCTCTCCACCAAGACGCGCAAGGGCACCTACACCACCAACAACGGCACGGTGACCCAGCACGCGGACGACGGTGCGGGCGAGACGGTGTCGGTCTCGACACTGCGTCAGCGGTGCCGCGACTGGGTGATGAACAACGTCGGCAACAACGAGGACGACGAGGCCACCACCCCGCCCACCTCGCCGGCGACCAACGAGCCCGCCGCCGGCGACCCCAGCGCGCCCGCGGAGGACCCGAGCGCGCCCGCCGGCGACCCGACCGAGAGCGCCCCCGCGGAGGAGGGCAACAACGGCGGCGAGAACGGCGGCGACCAGGGCCAGGGCGACAACGGCGGCGACCAGGGCCAGGGCGACAACGGCGGCGACCAGGGTGAGCAGCCCGCTCCGGACCCGACCGACACCACGCCGCCGCCCGGCGCCGGCCTCGGCATCCTGACCAACAGCTGCGACACCAGCCAGCTGACCCCGCACGACGGCTTCCAGAACGGCAACCGCTGCGTCTCCACCGAGTTCGGTGAGGTCGGCGAGGCCGCGAACAACCCGACCCTGCTGATCACGCAGGCGCCGCGCCAGGTCGCGCCGAACACCCCGTTCACGCTGACCGTCAGCACCCGCAACCTGATCCGTGACCGCTTCCTCGCGGCCGGCCAGGGTGGCTACTACGTGGAGAGCTCGGTCCTGCAGAACGGCCTGGTCCGCGGTCACTTCCACACCGCCTGCCGGATGCTGGAGAGCACCAACGCGGCGCCGGCGCCGGACCCGGTCCCCGCGTTCTTCGTGGCGACCGAGGACAGCCGGGGCGGCGCGACGCCGGACTCCGTGCAGATCCAGGTGCCCGGCCTGCCCAACAACGGCATCGCGCAGTGCGCCTCGTGGGCCGGTGACGGCTCGCACCGCATCCCGATGATGCAGCGGGCGAACCAGATCCCCGCGTACGACGCCGTGCGGATCACGGTCCGCAGCGGCCGGCGCTAACGAGCGAGGAGCGGCGCCGCGACGCCGGCGTTGAACCCGGCCGGGACCAGGTCACCGACATGGCCCACGTCCCGGCCGGGACCCCCCGTCACCGCCGGCTTGCCGTCCTTCCCCCTGATGGACGGTGCACGGCGACGTTCGCTCCATCGGCGATCCGGACCACTCGGGGGTCCGGTCGCCCTCCGATGGCCCTGACCGGGAGCGCGGTCAGGGCCATCGGCCCGTTCCGGGCAGTACAGTGTTGCCGGTGAGCTCCGAGGTGACCCGCCGGCTGACGCCTCCGCCGCGCTATCACTTCGGCGCCTCGGTCGGCCCGCTGCTGGTCCCCAAGCACGATCCGTGCGGCCGCTTCACCGGCACCGACTTCTGGATGGCCGCCCGCACCCCCGACGGGCCCGCGACGCTGCACCTGACGCGCGACCTCACCGCCACCGGCTACGGCCCCGGCGCGGAGTGGATCATCGATCGCGCCGACGCCGTCGCCGGCCTGCGTGACGACCTCGACGGCTTCGCCGAGCTCGCGGCGGCCCACCCGCTCGTCGCCCGCCTGGCCAAGACCTTCTCGGGGGTACGGATGCCGGCCACCGGCCTGGTGTTCCCGCGGGTGCTCCGCGCGATCCTGGAGCAGAAGGTCACCGGCAAGGAGGCCCACCGGTCGTACCGGGCGATCTGCCGGGCCCTCGGTGAGCCCGCGCCGGGCCCGGCCGATCTCGTGCTGCCACCCGATCCCGCGGCGATCGCCGCGATGTCGTACTGGGAGTTCCATCCCTTCGGCGTCGAGCAGCGCCGCACCCAGGCCCTGCTGCGCGCCGCGCTGGTGGCCGGCCGGCTGGAGCGCTGCGCCGACTCCGCCGAGGCGACCCGGCGGCTGGTCGCGCTGCCCGGCATCGGCCCGTGGACCGCCGCCGAGGTCGTCCGGGTGGCCTACGGCGACGCGGACGCGGTGAGCGTCGGTGACTTCCACATCCCCAACACGGTCGCCTGGGCGCTCGCCGGCGAGGCGCGCGGCACCGACGCGCGCATGCTGGAGCTGCTGGAGCCGTTCCGCGGCCATCGCGGCCGGGTCTGTGACCTGCTGGCGCACGGCGGGATAGGCGCGCCGAAGTTCGGTCCCCGAATGCCGATCCGGTCCTTCGCGCGCTTCTGACTCCTCTAAAATTGGGCAAATGGGCGAAATCGTCCTGGTGCTCGTGCTCGTCCTGGTCAACGCGGTCTTCTCCGGCAGCGAGATGGCCCTGGTCTCGCTGCGCGACAGCCAGCTGCAGCGGCTCGAGCGGCGCTCGCGCGGCGGGAAGGTGCTCGCCCGGCTCGCGCGCGACCCCAACCGGTTCCTCGCCACCATCCAGATCGGCATCACGCTCGCCGGCTTCCTCGCCTCGGCGACCGCGGCCGTGTCGCTCTCCGAGCCGCTCGTCGAGCCGCTCGGCTTCCTCGGCGGCGCCGCCGAGCCGGCCGCGATCTTCGTCGTGACGGTCCTGCTGACCTTCGTCACCCTGGTCGTCGGCGAGCTGGCGCCGAAGCGGATCGCCATGCAGCGCGCCGAGGGCTGGGCGCTGCTGGTGGCGACGCCGCTCGACGTCCTGTCGATGATCTCGCGGCCGGCGGTGTGGCTGCTGGGCGTGTCGACAGATCTTCTCGTACGCCTCGCCGGCAGCGATCCGTCCGCCCAGCGCGAGGAGGTCACGACCGAGGAGATCCGCGACATGGTCGCCTCGCGGCAGGACTTCTCGGCCGAGCAGCAGACGATCATCAGCGGCGCCTTCGAGATCGCCGACCGGGTGCTCCGGGAGATCCTGGTGCCCCGGCGCGACGTGCTGACCCTGCCGAGCGGCGCGTCCGCGCACGACGCGCTGCGGATGCTCATCGACGGCGGGCACTCGCGGGCGCCGGTGGTCGGCCCGGCCGGGCTGGACGACGTGATCGGCACGGTGCACCTGCGCGACCTGGTCGACGTCGGCGGCACCGTCGACGACCACTGCCGGCCCGGCGTCTTCCTCCCCGAGACGTTGCGGGTCTCCGACGCGCTCATGCAGCTGCGCGGCGAGCGGCGGCTGCTCGCCTTCGTGGTGGACGAGCGCGGCGCGATCGACGGCATCGTCACGATGGAGGACCTGGTCGAGGAGATCGTGGGGGAGATCTACGACGAGACCGACCGGGACGTGGCGCCCGTGGTCCGCGAGCCGGACGGCGCGCTGCTGATGCCCGGCTCGTTCCCGGTGCACGACCTGCCCGGGCTCGGGCTGCACGCCGCGGGCGACTACACGACGGTGGCCGGCATGGTGCTGGAGGCGCTCGGGCACATCCCGACCTGCCCGGGCGAGGTGGTGACGCTGCCCGGCCTCACCGCCGAGGTGACCGAGGTGACCGGGCGGGCGATCACCCGCGTGCGGATCCGTGCGACCGCTGCCGGTTGATCTCGTAGAGGACGACCGTGGCGGCGGTGGCGGCGTTCAGCGAGCTCGCCGCGCCGGTGATCGGGATGCGGACCAGCACGTCGGCGGCCTCGCGCCAGGCGGTGCTGAGCCCGGTCGTCTCGTTGCCGACGAGCACGACGGTGGGTCCGGTGAGGTCGTGGTCGGCGACGTCGACAGCGCCGTGCTCGTCGGTGCCGACGACCTGCACGGGCAGGCCGCCGGCGCGCAGCCGCGCGACCCACTCCAGCACCTCGGCGTGTCCCTCGGCGCGGATCACCGGCAGGGCGAAGAGCGAGCCGGTGCTGGCCCGGACCGACTTCGGGTCGTACGGGTCGGCGGCGTGCCCGGTGACCACGACGGCCGCCGCGCCGAACGCGTCCGCCGAGCGGATCAGGGTGCCGACGTTGCCCGGCGTCGAGGGCCTGTCGAACACGACGACGAGCAGGTGCGGATCGTCGGCGAGGGGCAGTTCCGGGACGTCGGGGACGGCCACGACGGCGATCAGCTCGGCGGACTCCTTGTCGGCCAGCTCGGTGAACAGCTCGGGGGCCATGGCGACCGGGCGGGCGCCGGAGCGGTCGAGGATCGAGCGAGCCCACGCCGACAGCGAGTGGTCGTCCGGGTAGATCACCGAGCGGACGTCCCAGCCGTGGTCGACCGCGAGCGAGATGGGGCGCACCCCGTGCACGAGGAACTCCCCGGCGCGGTGCCGCTTCGCCCGGTTGGTGAGCAGGGCCTGCCACTGCTGGAAGGAGGCATTCCGGGTAGTTACGCGCACGGCCGTCGACCCTACCCAACCCCACACACGCGGGTCACAATCGCTAGGCGAGGAGGTGTCCGCCATGCAAACTGACGGCGTGGCTTTCACCCTGACGATCGACTGCGGAGGCGGCGGCATCAAGGGGTCCGTCCTCGACGAGGCGGGCACGATGCGGGCGCAGCCGTTGCGTGTCCCGACGCCGTACCCGCTGCCTCCCGACCTTTTCGTGAAGACGCTGGTGCAGCTCGGCGAGCGGCTGCCCAGCGCCGACCGGGTCACCGTGGGCATGCCGGGCATGCTGCGGCACGGCGTGGTGGTGGCGACGCCGCACTACGTGACGCGCAGCGGTCCCCGTACCAAGGTCGATCCCGATCTGGTGGAGGCCTGGAGCGGCTTCGACGCGCGCACGGCGCTGGCCGAGGCGTTCGGCATGCCCACGCTGGTGCTCAACGACGCCGAGGTGCACGGCGCCGGCGTGGTCGCGGGCACCGGCTGCGAGCTGGTGCTGACCCTCGGCACGGGGCTGGGCTGCGCCCTTTTCGACGGTGGCGCGCTCGCCCCGCACCTGGAGATGTCGCAGGCGCCGGTGCGGTGGGGCATGTCCTACGACACCTACATCGGCGAGCACGAGCGCCGCCGGCTGGGCGACGCGCTCTGGTCGCGGCGGGTGCGCAACGTCGTCGAGGGGCTGCGGCCGGTCTTCCTCTGGGACCGGGTCTATCTGGGCGGCGGCAACTCCCGCCTCATCACCCCCACCCAGCTGGCGCGCATGGGCGACGACGTCGTGGTGGTGCCCAACACGGCCGGCATCGTCGGGGGAGTGCGAGCCTGGACGTTGGGTACCGTTCGTTGACATGCGGCCCGCTGCGCTACTGCTCGACTTCGGGGGCGTCCTGGCGGACGCGCCACCGCAGCGCAGCGCTCCGCCCGGGCTCGTCCTGCGCATCTTCAACCTGACGAAGGGCGCCCTGCCACCCGGGGAGATCCAGCGGTCGCTCACCGAGGGCGCCGCCGCGTGGGCGGCCTGGCGCGACGAGGACTGGCCCGACGAGCTGAGCCAGGCCGAGGTCTTCGAGCGGTTCATCCTGCCGGGGTGGCCGCCGGCGGCCCAGGTGCCGGTGCGCGGGGCGGTGCGCAAGCTCGCCTACGAGTGGGCCTGGCGGGACACCTGGGCGCTGCGGCCGGGCATCCCCGAGATGCTGGAGGCCGCGGCGGCGGCCGGGATCCCGCTGGCGGTGGTCAGCAACACGCTGTCGGGCGCCGCGCACCGCGACTTCCTGGACAAGGCGGGCATCGGCGGCTACTTCGCGGCGCAGATCTACAGCGACGAGGCCGGCGTGCGCAAACCCAACCCGCAGATGATCTGGTACGCGACCGACGCGCTCGGCGTGCCGCCCGAGGAGGCGTGGTACGTGGGCGACACCCCGCGCCGCGACATCCAGTGCTGCCGCCGCGCCGGCGTCGGCCGGGCCATTCTCATGCCGTCGCCGCGCACCAGCGCGGAACCGGGCGGTCCCAGCCCGGACGACGTGGTCGAGGACGGCTACGGCCTGCTCAAGCTCCTGCGGTGAGCAGCTGCCACACGGTCGTGTGCCGCACCGGCACGCTCTCCAGCGAGACCGGCACGGGCACGTCGTAGGACGCCCTCCTGACGAGGCCCTCGGACGGCAGGTACGCCCGGCCGGGGTCGCCGATCAGCACGAGGCTGCCGCGGCCCGCCGCCCGGCGCAGGAACGGCAGCACCCGGGCGGCCATCTCGCGGCTGTAGAAGACGTCGCCGGCCAGGACCACGCCGTACGGGTCGTCGGTGTCCAGCAGGTCGGCCTCGACGGTCCGCACCTCGACCCCGTTGGCCGCCGCGTTCGCCTCGGCCGCGGCCAGCGAGTACGGGTCGACGTCGTTGGCGGTCACCGGACGGGCGCCCGCCTTCGCCGCCGCCACGGCCACCAGCCCGGAGCCGGTGGCCAGGTCGAGCACGCTGCGCCCCGCCACCAGGCCGGGGTCGTCGAGCACGTGCCGGGCCAGCGCCTGCCCGCCGGCCCAGGCGAACGCCCAGAACGGCGGTGGCTGCTCGCCGCCCGACTCCTCCGTCTTCTCCCAGAGGGCGATCGGCTCCTCCGCCTGGTAGAGTGTGATCTCGGGGACGAACGGGACCGGTGCCGGGGCGGTGTTGCCGCGGATGAACTCGAGGAGCACACCACGATTGTGCCGGTTTCGCTCAGGTGGCCCCGTGCCGGGCCGATCAGGCAGCCCGCAGAACCGTCGGTGCGAGTGGAGGCTGGGACAGGATGCCGGCACGCTGGGCCGCCGCCTTCGGTGGCTGGATGGCGCTGATCGCCGTCCTGTTCGTGCTGGTGCCCGCCGAGGCGCAGAGCGTCCTGCGCCTGGTCGCCGGGCTCTCCGCGGTCGCGGCGATCGCGCACGGCGTACGGCTGCGGCAGCCCGCCGACCGCATGCCCTGGCGCCTGCTCGGGCTAGCCGTCGCGCTCTCCGCCGCCGGCACGGCCGTCTGCACCGCGCCCGAGCTCGTTCCCGGCCTGCGCGCCGCGGGCGCCGTGCTCGCGCTCGTCGGCTATCCGGTCCTTGCCGGCGTGCTGCTCGTGCTGATCCGCCGCCGCACGGGCGGGCTGCGCGACCGGGCGGCGCTGCTCGACTCGCTCACGCTCACCTCCGGCGTCGCCCTGCTCGCCTGGAGCTTCGTCCTCGGTCCCGACCTGCACGCCGACCACGGCTGGACGGCGGTCGTCCTCTCCGTGGCCGACCTGCTGCTGCTCGGCCTGCTGACCCGGCTGCTCGCCGCGGGCCGTCCCGTCACCGCCGGGCGGATCCTCGGGGCGGGGCTCTTCGTCATGCTGGTCGCCGACGTCGGCTACCAGCTGGCCTTCGACATGAGCGCGGCCGGCCTGGGCCGTTTCGCCCTCTACGCCGGCGCCGGCCTCGCCGCCCTGCACCCGTCGATGATCGAGCTGAGCCGGCCGGTCGCGGCCGCCGAGACCGAGCTGACCCGCCCGCGGCTGGCATTGCTCGGGCTGGCGTCGATGACCGCGCCGGCCGTGCTGCTGGTCCGGATGTTCCGCGACGGCGAGGTGCCCGACCTGACCGTTGTCGCGGTCCTCAGCGCCGTCACGTTCCTGCTCGTGCTGCTCCGCCTGGCGGGCATCATGGCGAGCCACCGGCTGGCGCTGGCCCGGGAGCGGGCGCTGCGCCGGGCCTCCGCGGCCCTGGTGTCGGCGAACACGGCCGACGAGGTCAACGCCGCCGTGCGGACCGCGGTGGCCGAGCTGCTGCCCGCGGACACGCCGCACGGCGTGGTGCTGGCGATGGCGGTCACCGAGGAGGGTGCGCTGCGGGCCGAGGCGGCCGGCGACCGGGCCGGCGGCACGTCGGCCCGGATGGTGGCGACCGGCGACCTCGACTGGGCGGTAGCGGTGCGGCTCTCCCCGCACGGCATGGCGCTGCGCTGCCCGATGGTGCTGCGCGACCGGCCGGCCGGTGACTCGCTGGTCGGCGTGCTGCACGTCGGCGCGCCCACCCCGCGGCTGCCCGGCCTGCTGCGCGCGGTCGAGGTGCTGGCCGGGCAGGCCGCGCTCGCCCTGGAGCGGATCGAGCTCAGCCGGGAGGTGATCCGCCGCAACAGCGAGACCTACTTCCGCACCCTGGTGCAGAACACCTCCGACGTCATCCTCATCGTCGACGAGCACGACCGCATCCTGTACGCGAGCCCGTCCGCGGCGACGGTCCTCGGCCGCGACCCGAGCGGCGCCCCGCTGCCCAGCGTCATCCACCCCGGCGACCGGGGCCGGCTCGCCGAGGTGCTCGCCGCGGTCCGGGCCGGCGACGCGATGCAGGAGGGGCTCGACTTCCGGGCGGTGGGCAACCGCCGTACCCCCGTCCTGCTCGAGATGCAGGGGCAGGACCTGCGCGCCGACCCGACCGTCGCCGCGCTGGTGGTGACCCTGCGCGACGTGACCGAGCGCCGCCGGCTCGAACAGGAGCTGATCCACCAGGCGTTCCACGACTCGATGACCGGCCTCGCCAACCGGGTGCTCTTCCACGACCGGCTCGGGCACGCGCTGCACCGCGGCGCCCGCGACGGCTCGGTCGTCGGCGTGCTCTTCATCGACCTGGACGACTTCAAAAAGGTCAACGACACCCTGGGCCACGCGGCCGGCGACCAGCTGCTGATCACGGTCGCCCACCGGATCGCCGGTGCGCTGCGCGCCGACGACACGGCCGCGCGGCTCGGCGGCGACGAGTTCGCCGCGCTGGTGGAGAACGTCCAGGACCCGGGGGCGGTGGAGGAGACCGCCCAGCGGATCCTCGCGGCCCTCGCCGAGCCGGTGCCGCTCGACGACGGCACGAGCATCATGGCGGTGGCGAGCATCGGCATCACCACCACGCCCGAGGCGGGGACCGCCGACGAGCTGCTGCGCCAGGCCGACCTGGCCCTCTACGTGGCGAAGGGGGCCGGCAAGAACCAGTGGCGCCGCTACCGGGCCGACCTGCACGGCGCGATGGTGGAGCGCCTCGAGCTGCGCTCGGCCCTCGACCACGCGGCGCGGGAGGGACTGTTCCTGCTGGCGTACCAGCCGATCGTCGATCTCGGCACGGACGAGCCGGTCGGCTACGAGGCCCTGGTGCGCTGGCACCACCCGAGCCGCGGCGTGGTCCAGCCGGCCGAGTTCATCGAGGTGGCGGAGGAGAGCGGCCTGATCGTGCCGATGGGCCGCTGGGTGCTGGAGCAGGCGCTGCACACGGTCGGGCAGTGGCGGCGCATCCTGCCACGGTCGCGCCAGCCGTACGTGAGTGTGAACGTCTCCGTGCGCCAGTTCCGCGAGGCCGGCTTCGTCGACGAGATCAAGCGGGCGCTGGCCCGGGCCGGCGTGCCGCCGCACGCGCTCATGCTGGAGCTGGACGAGACCGCGCTGGCGCCGGAGCACGAGGCCGTCTGGGAGCACCTGGCCGACCTGCGCGAGCACGGCGTACGGATCGCGATCGACTACTTCGGGCCCGGCCTCGACGGCCGCCCCCTCGACGTCGTGAAGATCGACAAGTCGGCGATCGACGACATCGCCCAGAGCCAGGACCAGCTGGCCCGGGTGCAGCAGATGGTGGCGCTGTCGCGGCAGTACGGCCTGACGGTGATCGCCGAGGGCATCGAGAGCACGACCCACCGCGACCTGCTCGCCTGGCTGGGCTGCCCACTGGGCCAGGGCTACCTGTTCTCCAGCCCGGTCGACGGCACCGAGGCGCTGAGCCAGATGACCAAGCGGCTCCCGTTGATCGCCTAGTGCGGCCGCCACATATGATCCCGCGTCATGCAACCCGCTAACGGCACCGTGCCGGCCGCCCTCGCCAAGATCGCCCCCTGGCCGGCGGTGGTCGTCGCGTACGCGATCTTCGCGCAACAGGTGTGGCGCATCGCCGTGACGTTCTGGGCGCTCGACAACAACCTGATCGTCGACGCGGTGCGCAACCTCCAGACCGGCCACTCGCCGTACGAGTCGAAGCGGTTCCTCTACCCGCCGTCGAGCATCCCGTTCGCGCTGGTGCAGACGCCGTTCACGGACCACACCCTGATGCGGACCATCCCGTACGTGCTCGCGGTGGGCGTCCTCGTGGCCTGGTGGGCGGCGCTCAAGACGTTCGGCTTCTCCATGCGCTCCTGGCTCGGGATCGCCGGCGTGGCGATCGTGGCCGTCTTCGAGCCGGTCAACCTGGTGCTGGTCAACGCCAACTGGACGGCCATCGTGGCGGCCCTCATGTCGGTGGCCCTGCTGCTGATGAGCCGCAACAGGTGGCTGCTCGCCGGCGTCGCCGTGGGCGTCTCCATCGCGATCAAGCCGATGCTCGTCCCGCTCGGCCTGGTCTTCCTGCTGGCCCGCCGCTGGGGCGGCTTCGCGGCCGCCGCCGGCATCCCCGTCGTGCTCAGCGGGATCGTGATGGCGTTGCTGCCCGACCCCGGCCTGTTCTTCACCAAGACGGTGCCGTTCCTGCTCAACGGCCAGGACGACTTCTCCAAGCCGTACGACTCCTCGCTGATCGCCGTCCTGCCCCGCATCGGCATCGACGGCCCGGTGGTCACCGTCCTGCGCGCCGTGGTCCTGATCGTGGCCATCACGGTGGCCGTGCTCCGCTGGCGCCAGGGCGGCGAGGAGCGCCTGCGCATCGTGGAGACGTCGTCGGCCCTGCTGCTCGGCACGTTCCTGGTGCTCAGCCCGGCGTTCATGTACTACCCGCTGCTGGTCATCCCGATGCTGGTGGCGAGCATCGCCGTGCCGGGGTCGATCGCCCGTTCGCTCTGGTTCTGGCTGGCGTCGCTGCTGCTGATAGCCACCGTCGTCCGGATCTACGGCCTCGACTTCCCGACCCGCAAGCCCGCCCTCCGCGAGTCGTTCAAGGGCACCGCCTGGATCACCATTGCCGGCCTCATGCTCGTGATCAAGGTCGTCGCCGGCCTGCGCAAACCGCCGCCGTCTCCGGCACCGCGCGGCCTGGACGACGATCGCCGCCCGGAGCCCGCCGTCGCCGCCTGAACGACAATGTGCGCATATGGTGACTAACCGGTCTTGCGTTCCAGGAGGATGACGACCAGCAGATCGCTCTGCCAGCGGCCGGCGGTTTTGTAGGCCCTGTTGATGCGTGTCCTCTTCGCCGGGTTCATGTCCTGCAGGGGGTCGGTGGGGTTGTCCATGCGGATGACCCAGATGCGCGGCGGGTTGCCGAGGCAGGCGGCGCCGGGGCATTCGGTGGCCAGGAACTTGCCGTCGTGGCGTTGCGGGGTCTGGGCCAGCACGTCGGGTGGGCGTGGGGTGGGCAGGTAGAGCTGGTAGATGTCGCGGGCGGCCCACGGGATGCTGCGGTGGGTGTCGGGGAAGACGGCGACGTCGCCGGGCTGGTAGCGGGGGGTGATGACGGCGGCGATGTTCTTGGAGTCCTGGCCGTGGCCGTCGGGCCGGCGCAGGGTGAGGTCGGTGGGCCAGGCGAGCAGGGCGGCCAGGGCCACGGCGAGCCAGGCGCGGGCGGTGCCGAAGCGGATCGCGGCGGTGGCGGCGAGCACGGCGATCGCCGGCAGGCAGAACAGGACGTAGCGGGCGACCCAGATGGGGATGAGGGTGCCGGCGCCGAGCAGGAGCGCGATGGGGGCCAGGGCGGTGGCGGCGATGGCGACCATGGGCGGCTCGGGGCGTACCGCGATCAGGGCGAGCACGAGCAGCAGGCCGCCGACGGCGGCGGAGCCGAACACGGTGGCGGGGAAGTTTTGCAGGGTGGTCAGGTCGACCAGGCGGATCCAGGAGACCTGGGCGGTCTGGCCGGACGCCCACCAGGCCAGGGCGAGCGCGGGAAGCGCGCCCACGACGGCCGCGGCCAGCCAGCGCAGGGTGGTGGGCCAGCCGTCGGTCTTCTTCGTGGCGTGCAGCCAGGCCACCGCCACGAAGTGCGCGGCGAGCAGGAACAGCCCGCTGAGCGGATGGAAGAGGCCGGCCAGCGCGGTGGTGGCCGCGTAGGCGGTCAGGCGTGGCACCGAGGGCTGCTCGAGGAGGCGGATCAGGCCGAGGACGGCGAGCGCGGCGAAGAGCGTCACCAGCGCGTACGGCCGTGCCTCCTGCGCGTAGCGGGACGTGGCCGGCATGACGGCGAACAGCAGCGCCGCCACGCAGCCGGCGGCCGGGCCGGCGACGCGCTTGCCGATGGCGTGGACCACCACGGTGGTCAGGACGAAAGCGATCACTCCGGGCAGGCGCAGCGCGGCGGTCGAGGTGCCGGCGATCGCGGCGTACGCCTTCATCGCGGCGTAGTAGGGCGCCAGCACCGCGTCGACCGTGCCGGACAGCTGCCACAGCTGTGACCAGGAGATGCGCACCGCGCCCCAGGTGGCGAGCTCGTCGGCCCACAGCGCGGGGGTGGTCAGGCGCCAGACGCCCAGCGCGAACGCGGTCACCAGCGGCAACGCCCACGCGACGATCGACAACGCCGGCGACGGGGCCCGGCGGGATCCGACGGCGGAGGGCGCCTCGCCGGTGACCGGCGTGCGCTGGCGGGGGATCTGTGAGCCCGCTTGGTGCGTGGGGGTGGCGCTGGCGGTGATCGGTGACGCTCCATGGCAGAAGGACCAGGGTTTGCATCATAGAGCGACGGCGATCGAGGCCCCTACCCGCCGAGGGGCTTTGGGACTAATAGGGGTTACCGGTGCCAGGGAGGCGCCCGCGCAGCAGGCCGCCGAGCCGGCCGGGCAGCGCGGGGTCGGCCGAGAGCGGCGGGCCGTCGCCGTGCGCCCGGTCGGCCATGCCGGCCACCAGCTCCTTGAGCGCGTCGACGGCGTCGCGGGTGGGGCGCCAGCCGAGCTCGGTCGCCGCGCGGTCGCACGACATCAGGGGCGCCTTCAGCGCCAGCCGCACCCAGCCCGCGTCGATCGGCTGGAGGCGCAGCCACCACGAGGCCGCGGCGGCGCCGGCCAGGGCGATGCCGGGGACGGGCAGGCGTACGCCGTGGAAGGCGCGCGCGGCGACCCGCGGATCGAGCACCGGGCCGGCCGCGATGTTGAAGGCGCCGTGCACGTCCGACAGGATCGCGCGGGCGTACGCGTCGGCCACGTCGTCGGCGTGCACCGCCTGCATCCGGAGGCCGGGGTGCGACGGCACCACGGGGATCCACTGCGGCCGCAGCAGCCGTGCCGGGAGCAGCGGGCCCACGAAGTAACGGCCGATCTCGGTGCCGACGGCCCGCTGGAAGATCAGCCCGGGGCGCAGCCGGACCACGCGCAGCGTCGGGTGCTCCGACTCGACGGCGTCGAGCATGCGCTCCACGAGCGCCTTGTGCCGGCTGTACGAGGACTCGAGCACCCCCGCGCGCGCCCAGTTCTCCCGGACGAAAGCGTCCTTGGGCCCCGGCGAGTAGACGCCCACCGAAGACGCGTGCACCAGCGCGCGCGCCCCCGACCGCAGCACCGCCCGGGCCACCGCGCGGCTGCCCAGCACGTTCGTCCGGTAGAGCAGGCGCTGGTCGTGGCTTGGCTGGATCTGCCAGGCCAGATGGACCACGGCGTCCGCTCCGGCGAAGACCTCGGTGAGGCGCTCGGTCGCGTCCTCCTGCCCGATGTCCACCGAGTGCCAGCTCGCCCCCGCGTACGCGCCGACGGGGTCGGGCAGGCGCCGGGCCACCCCGGCGACCTCGACATCGGACTCCGCGGCCAAACGGCGCAGGAGGGCTGTTCCGGCGTTGCCGGTGGCTCCGACGATGACGACTCGCATGGTCCTCGCGGTACCCGGGGCGTCGCGGTTGAACCACTTCGCCCGGGGTAGGAAGCGGGCACATGAACCTCGTCGTGAACGGCGTCGAGCACGACCTCGACGTGGACCCGCGGACCACCCTGCTGGACGCGCTGCGCGAGCATCTGGGCCTCACCGGCGCGAAGAAGGGCTGCGACCACGGCCAGTGCGGCGCCTGCACGGTGCTGCTGGACGGTCGCCGGGTGAACAGCTGCCTGATCCTGGCGATCGCCCAGCAGGACACCCCGATCACCACGATCGAGGGGGTCGACCATCCGGTGCAGCGCGAGTTCGCCGCCCACGACGGCTTCCAGTGCGGCTACTGCACGCCGGGGCAGATCTGCTCGGCGGTCGGCATGCTCGACGAGGTCTCGCGGGGCTGGCCCAGCGCGGTCAGCCGGGACGGCGCGGACCCGCTCAGCGACGCCGAGATCCGCGAGCGGATGAGCGGCAACCTGTGCCGCTGCGGGGCGTACGCGAACATGGTGCCCGCCATCCGGGAGGCGGCGGCGCAGTGAAGACCTTCACCTACCGTACGGCCACCGATGTCTCGGGCGGGCTGGAGCCGGGCGCGGCGTTCCTGGCCGGCGGCACCAACCTGGTCGACCTGATGAAGCTCGGCGTGGCCACCCCGGACGCGCTGGTCGACGTGACCCGGCTCGGCCTCGACGAGGTCACCGAGCTGCCGGAGGGCGGCCTGCGGATCGGCGCCGGCGTGCGCAACAGCGACCTGGCCGCCCACCCGCTGGTGCGCCGCGACTACCCGGTGCTCAGCCAGGCGCTGCTGGCCGGCGCCTCGGGCCAGCTGCGCAACATGGCCACCACCGGCGGCAACCTGCTCCAGCGCACCCGGTGCCGCTATTTCATGGACGCGGCCAAGCCGTGCAACAAGCACGCGCCCGGCTCCGGCTGCCCGGCCCGCGAGGGCGACCACCGCAACCTCGCGATCCTGGGCGCCTCGGAGCACTGCGTGGCGACCCACCCGTCGGACATGGCGGTCGCCCTGGTGGCGCTCGACGCGGTGGTCAACACCTCGGAGCGGAGCATCCCGCTGCGCGAGCTGCATCGGCTGCCCGGCGACGACCCGGCGCGGGACACGGTGCTGCGCCACGGCGAGCTGATCACGTCGGTCGACGTACCGCCGCTGGGCCTGCCGTCGGCGTACCGCAAGGTGCGCGACCGGGCCTCGTACGCCTTCGCCGTGGCCTCGGTCGCGGCAGCCGCGCGAGTCGCGGACGGGAGGGTGATCGACGTACGCCTCGCGTTCGGCGCGGTCGCGCACAAGCCGTGGCGTGCCCTGATCGCCGAGGAGGCGCTGCGCGGGAAGCCCGCGACGAAGGAGTCGTTTCTCGCCGCGGCCGACGCGGAGCTGGCGGCGGCCGAGCCGCTGCGGGACAACGCCTTCAAGCTCCCCCTGATCCGCAACGTGGTTGCCGCCGTGCTGGAAGGGCTGACGTCATGACCACCACCACGCAGCGCGCCGTCGGGCAGCCGCTGGAGCGCCTCGAAGCGCCGGAGAAGGTCACCGGGGCCGCGAAGTACGCCGCCGAGTATCCGGCCGGTGACGATCTCGCGTACGCCTGGGTGGTGCAGTCGCCCGTGCCGAAGGGCCGGCTCGACGACGTACGGGTGGATCCGCTCGTGGAGGCCGACGACGTGATCGCCGTGCTGTGGCACGGCAACGCGCCCCGGATCGAGGAGGCGTCCGACCCGGAGCTGGCCGTGCTCCAGTCCGGCCGGATCAGCTATCGCGGGCAGGCCGTCGCGCTGGTCGTCGCCCGTACCTTCGAAGCCGCCCGCCGCGCCGCGCACGAGGTGGTCCTCGAGATCGACGCCGAGCCGCACGACGCGGTCCTGCGCGCGGATCATCCCGGGCTCTACACGCCGAGAAGGTGAACCCGGCCTTCCCGGCGGAGACCTCGTCGGGCGACGTGGCCGCGGCCCTGGCGGAGGCGCCGGTGTCGGTCGACGTCACCTATACGACCCCGGCGCTGCACAACAACCCGATGGAGCCGCACGCGACCATCGCGCTCTGGTCCGGCGACGGCGACCTCGTGCTGTACGACTCCAACCAGCACCCGGCCGGCGTCGCGGCCACTGTCGGCGAGCTCTTCGGCCTCCCGCCCGAGCGGGTGCACGTCGTCACCGAGCACGTCGGCGGCGGCTTCGGCTCCAAGGGCACGGCCCGGCCGAACGCGGTGCTCGCCGCGATGGCCGCCAAGGTGACCGGCCGCCCGGTGAAGCTGGCGCTGCCCCGGCAGGCGCTGTTCAGCATGGTCGGCCACCGCACGCCGACGATCCAGCGGGTCCGGCTCGGCGCCACGGCCGAGGGCGTGCTCACGGCGACCGACCACGAGGCGCTGTCGCAGAGCTCGCGGCTGTTCGAGTTCGCCGAGCAGACCGCGGTGTCGACCCGGCACATGTACGCGGCGCCGAACCGGCGTACCACCCATCGCCTCGCCCGTCTCGACATGCCGACGCCCCGGTGGATGCGCGCGCCCGGCGAGGCGCCCGGCATGGTGGCGTTGGAGTGCGCGATGGACGAGCTGGCGCACGCCTGCGGCATCGACCCGATCGAGCTGCGCGTGCGCAACGAGCCGTCCGCCGACCCCGACTCGGGCAAGCCGTTCACGTCGCGCCACTACGTCGAATGCCTGCGCCGGGGTGCCGAACGCTTCGGCTGGCGGGGCCGCGACCCCCGGCCCCGGCAGCGCCGCGAGGGCGACTGGTGGATCGGCACGGGCGTGGCCGGCGCGACCTACCCGACCATGGCGCAGCCCTCGACGGCGCGGGTGCGCGACCACGGCTCCCACTTCGAGGTCGCGATCGCGGCGGCGGACATCGGCACCGGCGCCCGCACGATCCTCACCCAGATCGCCGCCGACGAGCTCGGCGTGCCGGTCTCCCGGGTGCGCATCCGCATCGGCGACAGCACGCTGCCGCGCGCGTCGGTGGCCGGCGGCTCCTCCGGCAGCGCCTCGTGGGGATGGGCGGTCACCGGAGCCTGCCGGGAGATGCGCGAGAACGGCGGGACCGAGGCCGTCTTCGACAGCTCCGAGATCGTCTCCGCTCAGGAGAAGGAGGGCAAACACGCCTTCGGCGCCCACTTCGCGGAGGTACGCGTCGACGCCGTCACCGGCGAGGTGCGGGTGTCGCGGCTGTTCGGCATGTACGCGTGCGGCCGCATCCTGAACCCGCGGACGGCCCGCAGCCAGTTCCTCGGCGGCATGGTGATGGGGATGGGCATGGCCCTGCACGAGGAGGGGGTGCTGGACCCGGCGATGGGCGAATGGATCAACCACGACCTGGCGGAATACCACATCCCGGCGCACGCCGACGTCGAGTCGATCGAGGCGGAGTGGCTCGACGAGGAGGATCCCTCGGTCAACCCGATGGGCAGCAAGGGGATCGGCGAGATCGGCATCGTGGGGTCGCCGGCGGCGATCCTGAACGCGGTCTGGCATGCCACGGGGGTGCGGGTGCGGGATCTGCCGGCGCGGTTGGACAAGATCCTGCCCGGCCTATGATCGTTTTTGGACTCTTTGGAATTGGACGAACCGCCCCGGCACCGGAGAATCGGCGACGAGGCGGCTCGGGTCTAGGGTTTCAGGAGATGGCGCAGGCGGTGCCGTTCAGGGCGAAGGCGGACGGTGCCGCCGTGTTGCCGGTATGCGTGGCCTGGAAGCCGAAACTGGTGCTCGCGCCGGGCGCCAGCGTGCCGTTGTAGGCGACGTTGCGGGCGGTCACGGCGCCCGAGGAACCGGTGAGCGCGGCGTTCCACGAGCCGGTGATGGCCTGGCCGGAAGGCAGGGTGAAACCGAGCGTCCAGCCGTTCACGGCGGCATTGCCGGTATTCGCCACCGTGACATTCGCGGTGAGGCCGTTGCTCCACGTGTTCGTGGCATAGGTGACCCGGCAGGAAGAGGTCTGCGGCGGCGTCGGAGAAGTGGGGATGCCTCCACCGTTCACCTGGGCGGCGAAATCGGTCACGGCGAGGCCCGCGCCGCCGATCCACGGCTCGAATCCGGCCTGAATGCTCGTCAAATACCAGGAGCTGGTGATCGCGCCGCGATTCTGTACGTCACGGATGAAGTCGAGGACGCTGAACGACCAGGACTCGATGGGCGACGGCGCGACGTAGGAAATGACGGCATTCGAGCCGTTGCTGCCCCGCCAGACCTGCCAGGTGCGGCCGCCGATGGTGGCGTTGCCCACCGCCGAGCCGATCGGCTGGATGGATCCCTGGCGGTTGAACCAAATCATGATCTCCTGCTGGTTGACGCCGTCGGTCTTCGGCGCCGGGTCGAGCCAGATGTCGAACGAGGCGTTGTAGGTGGCGCCCTGCACGTAGCGATAGCTGACGCGGCTCGTCGCGCTGGAGATGTCGCTCACCCGCATCGGCAGGTTGGTGCCGGGCGAGCAATTCGTGTAGTGGCAGCCGTAATAGACGGCCGGGTACGAGACGGGGGCGCCGCTCGTGTTGCCGGTGCCCTGCTGGCTGGTGATGGTGAAGCCGGTGCTGGTCACGTCGATGCACTGCTGGGCCGAAGTGCCCCAGCGGTTGTTCATCACGACGTAGCGGCCGCCGATCGTGGTGCTGCCGTACTGCTCACAGATCTGGACGTCGGCCGAGGCGGGCCCGGCCGTGACGAACGCCGTCACGCCGGCCGCGGCGAGCAGTCCGGCGGCCAGGCAGGCGCGGAGGATGCGTCTCATATCAACGGTCTCCGGGGGAGGGGACGGGGGATGGGAGCGCTCCCAGCGTACGTTACAGGACATTCACAGACATGAAAAGAGGGGCCTCGCCGCCGGTCACCGCGCGGGGCGGAAATGCGACATGCGAAGGGGCAAATTTGCCTGGAGAACGGTCGGGGGACAGAATGAAACCGTATCGACATTCACGGCGTCGCCGAACGTGCGCATAGTCGTGACTCAAATGACATCGCTGTAGGAGCGGGGCACACCATGGCCAAGCAGGTAATAACCCTTCTGACCGACGACCTCGACGGCGGGGAAGCAGACCGCACGGTCGAGTTCGGACTCGACGGTGTGAACTACACGATCGACCTCTCCGAGAAGAACGCCGGCAAGCTTCGTAAGGCGCTCGACCCGTTCCTGAACGCGGCCACCCGGGTCGGCCGCAGCGCCGTCGCGTCGCCGGTCCGCCGCGGCGCACAGGCGAGCACCGGCCGCGCCAGCCGCGACCAGAACCAGGCGATTCGCGAGTGGGCGAACAAGAACGGCTACGAGGTTTCCGAGCGTGGCCGCATCCCGAGCCACATCGTCGAGGCGTACCACAGCAAGCGCTGAACAAAACGGCGCCGCCGGGCCACCGGCGGCGCCGTTGTTCGCTTTCCGGGGAGGCCAGTCATGCCGGTTGTCATCGTCACGGGCGCATCGAGCGGCATAGGCCGGGCCACCGCCCAGCGTCTCGCCCGCAACGGCACGACGGTCGTCCTGGCGGCCCGCCGAGCCGACAAACTCGCGGCGCTGGCCGAGGAAACCGGCGGCGTAGCGATCCCCACCGACGTCCGAGACCCGGCAGCCATCACGGCACTGGTCGAACGGGCCCGCGCCATCACCGGCCGCATCGACGGCCTCGTCAACAACGCGGGCATAGGCGGCGCCGCGTCGGTCCTGTCCGACGACGACATCGTGGTCGGCATGGTAGAGGTGAATCTGGTGGCCCCGATCCGCCTCATGCGAGCGGTGGTCCCCATCATGAAGGAGCAGCGCGCCGGCGCCATCGTCAACATCGGCTCGGTGGCCGGCGAGGTCGGCATCAGCGGCGCCTACTCGGCGACGAAGTTCGCCCTCCGCGGCATGACCGACTCGGTACGCCGCGAACTGGCCGGCACGGGCATCGGCATCACGCTGGTGGAACCCGGCTACATCGCGGGCGCGGCGAACAAGAACCGAGCCAACCTGCCCGGCCCGGAAATCGTGGCGGCGGCCATCGAAAGCGCCCTGAAACGCCCCCGCCGCCGCGTGATCGTCCCCGCCAAGTACCGAGCGGCGGTGGCGGCGGCGAACGTGTTCCCGTTCCTGGCGGACCGGATGTATGCGGGTAAGGCGGCTGGGAAGAAGGAGCTTAAGGGGCGGCTTTGAGGTTGGCGGGGGTGCTCGCTGATCGGGCCGTGGGGGCTCGTGGAGCGCCCGGCCGCGGGGCCCTCGCCCGCCCGCCGAGCCTGCCCGCCCGCGGAGCCTGCCCGCCCGCGGAGCCTGCCCGCCCGCGGAGCCTGCCCGCCCGCGGAGCCCGCCCACCCACGGAGCCCGCCCACCCAGGGGGAGCCGCCCGATGCCATTTTCCCGCGAATGGGAAAGATCGTGCAGTAGGCCTGTGGAAAGCCGGGATTGTGGATAACTCATGGGCGACCAGCGGACGGTCTATCGTGTTGGCAGCGGTCGGGAGCCGCTCCTATCAATACGACGCGCCGGCTTTGTCTCACGCCGCTGAGAAGAGTGGGGACGGCCGGTTGCTCTTCGGTGCTCGGCAACGCCGGGGGAATGCGTCTGGATTATGGCCGTGTGATGTCGGGCGCGGCCGGGCGTGACATCACGCGCGCTGAAGGTGCGTCGCCGCGGGGGATGCGGGGCGCAGCGTCCGTCGCGTGACGGTGCAAGCGTCGGGTGTGCCCTGGGGCGTGACGTCGCACGGTTCAAGGGCGACGGCCACGCGGTGAAGGGTGCGGCAATCCGGGCCAGGGGGTGCGGCGTGCGGTCCAGAAGGCGGGCGGCGGCCAGGGGTTGCGGCGTGCGGTCCAGAGGCGGGCGGCGGCCAGAGGTTGCGGCGTGCGGTCCAGAAGGCGGGCGCCATCCACGGTTGCGGCGTGCGGTCGAAGCGGGAGGTGCGGTCCCAAAAGCGGGCGCCGCTCAGGGATGCGGTCCAAAGGCAGGCGCCGCTCAGGGATGCGGTCCAAAGGCAGGCGCGCTGAGGGGCGCGATCCGAGGCCGGGCGCCGGCCAAGGGACGCGGCGCGCCGGTACAGGCGCCAAGCACGCCACCCAACCGGTGGACCGCGTCGGCCGAAGGGGCGCGAGCTGACGGCACAGCGTGAAGTCCCGGCACCGGGCGCGGTATCAGAGGCGCAGGGCCGCCGGCGCGTGCGCCGGGACCGCCGGGGACTGGGGCGGGATCGGCGCCAGGCGCAGATAACCCTCGCCCTGGGGCGGGCGCTTGTCCGGCTCGTTCTTGTTGGGCCACAAGGCTGTCGCCCGCTCCGCCATTGCCGTGATGGTGAGGGACGGGTTCACGCCGAGGTTGGCGGGCACCGCCGAGCCGTCGATGATGTGCAGGCCCGGGTAGCCGAAGACTCGGTGGTATGCGTCCACGACGCCGGAGGACGGGGTCTCGCCTATGGTGGCGCCGCCGAGGATGTGGGCCGTCATGGGGATGTTGAAGATGTCGCCCACCGTGCCTCCGGGGAAGCCGCCGATGCGGGTGGCTATGCGGCGCACCGCCTCGTGGCCGATGGGGATCCAGGTCGGGTTGGGGGCTCCGTGGCCGGGGCCCGTGGTCAGGCGGCCCCGGCGGGTGCGGCGGACCGTCAGGGAGTTGTCGGCGGTCTGCATGACCAGGGCGATGATGGTTCGTTCGCTCCAGCGGCGCACCGACAGGGAGCGCATCAGGACGTACGGGTGGCGCAGCGCCTCGCCGAGGAAGCGCACCGGGCGGGGCAGCCGGCCGCCGCCGTCGACCAGCAGCGTGGAGAGCAGGCCCATCGCGTTGCTGCCGGGGCCGTAGCGCACCGGCTCGATGTGGGTGGTCGCGTCGGGGTGGAACGACGACGTGATCGCCACGCCCGTCGAGAACGGCTCCGCCGGCACCGATCCCGCCTGCGCGCCGAGCAGCGCCTCCGAGTTCGTGCGGGTCAGCGCGCCCAGCTGGGGCGACAGTTTCGGCAGCACGCCCTTGTCGCGCATGGCGTGCAGCAGCGACTGGGTGCCCAGCGCGCCGGCCGCGAGGATCACTTCGCGGGCCGTGAAGACGCCCCGGGTGGTGACCACCGCCCAGCCGGAGGCGATGGGGCGCAGCGCGGTCACCGTCGTCAGCGGGTGCACCGCCACCCCGGCGCGTTCCGCCAGGTACAGGTAGTTGACGTCGAGCCGGTTCTTCGCGCCCACCTTGCAGCCGATCATGCAGTTGCCGCATTGGGTGCAGCCCGTCCGGTCGGGGCCGGCGCCGCCGAAGAAGGGGTCCGGCACCCGCTTTCCGGCTTCGCCGAAGAAGACGCCCACGGGGGTGCGCCGGAACGTGTGGCCGACGCCCATCTCCTCCGCCACGTCGCGGATCACCACGTCGGACGGTGTCATCGCCGGCTGTTCGGTGACCCCGAGCATCCGGGACGCCTGGTCGTAGTAGGGCGCCAGCTCGGCCGCCCAGTCGGTGATGCCCGACCAGCGCGGGTCGTCGAAGAACGTGGCGGGCGGACGGTACAGCGTGTTCGCGTACACCAGGGAGCCGCCGCCGACCCCGGCCGCCGACAGCACCACGATGTCCTTGAGCAGGGTGATCCGCTGGATGCCGCGCAGCCCCAGCTTCGGCGCCCAGAGGAAGTTGCGCAGGTCCCACGAGCTCGACGGGAGCGTCTGCGGGGTGAAGCGCCGGCCCGCCTCGAGCACGCCGACCTTGTAGCCCTTCTCGGCGAGGCGGAGCGCGCTCACGCTGCCGCCGAAGCCGCTGCCCACGATCACGACGTCGTAATCAGCCACGCCTCACTTTTGCATTACCCGCCGGTAACCACCAGACCTCAGACCAGTAAAACCTTCAGATGGCTGCCGGAAGCGGCATCGTCGAACGCCGATGCCGCGTCGGCCAGCGGGTGGGTCGCGGTCACCAGCCGGGACACGTCGACCTGGCCGGTGACCAGCAGCCGGATCGCCTCGGCGAAGTCGGCGGGCAGGTAGGTGGCGCTGCCCTGAATGCGCAGCTGACTGTCCTGCACGAGTGGCAGCGGGATCGACACGCCGGCGGCCGGCACGCCGACCACGACGACCGTGCCGCCCTTGGCGGCCATGGCGAGCGCCTGCGAGGTCGTGCTCTGCGAGGCGACGCAGTCGAAGACGACGTCCGCGCTCTCGCCCAGGGCGGCGCGCACCTGATCGGCCGCGTCGGCCGCCGTCGCGTCGACGGCCGCCGCGGCGCCGAACGACAGGGCTCGCGCGCGGTTCGCCGCCGAGCGCGCGGTCATGACGACGCGCTTCGCCCCGTACACCTGGGCGACCAGGAGAGTGAGCAGGCCGATCGGGCCGGCGCCGAGGATGGCCACGGTCTTGCCGGCGACGCCGCCGGCGAGCCCGATCGCGTGCACCGGCGTGCCCAGCGGCTCGATGAAGGCGGCCGTGGTCCAGTCGAGCTCGTCGGGGATCACGTGCAGCCGGCGCTGGTCGATCGTGAAGTAGTCGGCCATGCCGCCCTGGTCGTGCGCGCAGCCGAAGAACCGCAGCCGCTCGCAGATGTTCTGCCGGCCGGCGAGGCACTGCTTGCACTCCCAGCAGGGCAGGAACGGCTCGACCGTGACGCGCTGACCGGCCTCGAAGCCGGTGACGCCGGGCCCGAGCGACGTGATCGTGCCGGAGACCTCGTGCCCCGGCGCGTACGGCAGGGTGATGAAGGGGTGCCGTCCGTGCAGTGCGTGCGTGTCCGAGCCGCAGATGCCGGCCACCGCCGTCCGCACCAGCACCTCGCCGGCTCCGGGCGTGGGCACCTCGGCAGAGACCACCGTGACTCCGTCGCCGGAGACGATCACACGCTGCATCATGTGGTGACCTTAAGCGTTGTACCCCGGGAGAGGGCAGCTCTGGTCTGACCTTTAGAACCGCGCGGCGGTGACACTTCCGCGAACCACCCCTTTCTGGACATATATCGCCGAGCGGGCATCGCGCCCGCTGTCGAGAAAGGACACTCATGCGGATTCGCTCTGCTTTTGCCTTTGCCGCCGCCGGTGCCGTCGCGGTGCTGGGCCTCGCCGCCCCGGCCCAGGCCACCGTCAACATCGGCAACGTCGACGTCACGGTGACCGAGATCGCCTCGGGTAACGAGTACTACCTGCTCCAGAACGTGTCGGTGCTCCAGGCGGCCCAGGTCTGCCAGGTCAACGTGGACGTCGTGACGGCCACCCTGCTCGGCGGCAACTACGCCAAGTGCTCCAGCAAGACCAACAACCACCAGAAGGCGTGGATCAAGAAGCACTGAGCCCGAAGCACCCGCCGGCCCGGATCGCTCCGGGCCGGCGGGCCCCTGGCGCCGGGCGCGGCGGCGGTTCATGCTGCGGCCATGCTGTCGTATGCCTCGGGAACCTCGGATCTGCCCCTGCTCGGCGAGACGATCGGTGAGAACCTCGAACGGACGGTGTCCCGCTTCGGCGAGCGGGAGGCGCTGGTGGACGTGGCGGCGGGCCGCCGCTGGACGTACGCGGAGCTGAACGACGACGTGGACCGGCTGGCCCGCGGCCTCCGCACACGCGGGATCGGCAAGGGTGACCGGGTCGGGATCTGGGCGCCCAACTGCGGCGAGTGGGTGATCACGCAGTACGCGACCGCGAAGATCGGCGCGATCCTGGTCAACGTCAACCCCGCGTACCGTACGCACGAACTGCGCTATGTCGTCGACCAGTCCGGCATGCGCCTGCTGATCAGCGCGACCGCGTTCAAGACGAGCGACTACCGGGCGATGATCGAGGAGATCGGCTTCACCGACGTCGTCTACCTTCCGCAGATCTCCGAGATGTTCGAGGACGGCGAGCCGATCACGGCCGACCTGTCGTTCGACGACCCGATCAACATCCAGTACACGTCGGGCACCACGGGCTTCCCCAAGGGCGCGACCCTCTCGCACCACAACATCCTCAACAACGGCTACTTCGTCGGCGAGCTGATCAACTACACCGAGCACGATCGCGTCTGCCTGCCCGTCCCGCTCTACCACTGCTTCGGCATGGTGATGGGCAACCTCGCCGCCACCTCGCACGGGGCCTGCGTCGTGCTGCCCGCGCCTGGCTTCGACCCCGCCGCCACGTTGCGGTCCGTCGCCCAGGAGCGGATCACGTCCCTGTACGGCGTGCCGACCATGTTCATCGCCGAGCTGGGCCTGGCCGACTTCGGCTCGTACGACCTGAGCTCGCTGCGTACCGGCATCATGGCCGGCTCGCCGTGCCCGGTGGAGGTGATGAAGCGCGTCGTCGCCGAGATGAACATGGCCGAGGTGGCCATCTGCTACGGCATGACCGAGACGTCGCCGGTCTCCACCATGACCCGCCCCGACGACACCTTGGCCCGGCGCACCGAGACCGTCGGCCGCGTCATGCCGCACCTGGAATCCAAGGTCGTCGACCCCGCGACCGGCCTGGCGGTGCCGCGCGGCGAGCCGGGGGAGCTGTGCACTCGCGGCTACTCGGTGATGCTCGGCTATTGGGACAAGGCGGAGGCGACGGCCGAGGCTGTCGACGCGGCTCGCTGGATGCACACCGGCGACCTGGCGACGATGGACGCCGACGGCTACCTGAACATCGTCGGGCGCATCAAGGACCTGGTCATCCGCGGCGGCGAGAACGTCTACCCGCGCGAGGTCGAGGAGTTCCTCCACACCCATCCGGACATCGCGGACGTGCAGGTGATCGGTGTGCCCGACGCCAAGTACGGCGAGGAGCTGATGGCCTGGGTGGTGATGCGGCCCGAGGCGGTGCCGCTGACCGCCGACGATGTCCGGGCCTTCTGCGCCGGCAAGCTCAGCCACTACAAGATCCCGCGCTATGTGCACGTGGTGGACGGCTTCCCGATGACCGTCACCGGCAAGGTCCGCAAGGTCGAGATGCGCGAGAAGGCGGTGGGCATCCTCGGGCTCTCGTGACGCGCGGCACGTCGGGCATATAAGAGGCCAGTGGCCCGTTATGGTGGACGTACAAGATTCCACTGGCCTCTTAAGGAGCCGGCAATGAGCAAGGTTTGGCTGATCACTGGTTCGTCCCGCGGCCTGGGCCGTCAGCTGGCGACGTCGGTGCTGGAGCACGGCGACCGGGTCGTCGCGACCGCGCGGCGCCCGGAGCAGATCAAGGACCTCGCCGAGACGTACGGGGACCGCGTGCGCGTCATCGCCCTGGACGTGACCGACGCCGACGCGGCCCGGGCGGCCGTCGCCACGGCGGTCGACGCGTTCGGCCGGCTCGACGTGCTCGTCAACAACGCCGGGTACGCGGACGTCGCCTCGATCGAGGACATGCCCGAGGACGTCTTCCGCCGGCAGATCGAGGCGAACTTCTTCGGCGTCGTCAACGTCACCCGCGCCGCGCTGCCGGTGATGCGCGCGCAGGGCGGCGGCCACATCATCCAGATCTCCTCGGTCGGCGGCCGGGTCGCCAGCATCGGCCTCGGCGGCTACCAGTCCGCCAAGTGGGCCGTGGGCGGCTTCTCCGAGGTGCTCGCCAAGGAGGTCGAGTCCTTCGGCATCCGGGTCACCGTGGCCGAGCCGGGCGGCATGCGCACCGACTGGGCCGGCGACTCGATGGGCACGTGGGCGATCAGCGACCCCTACAAGCCGGTCATCGAGCCCGCCGTACGCCGCTTCGGCGAGCACAACGGCAACCAGCCCGGCGACCCGGCCCGGATCTCCCAGGTCCTGATCGACGTCGCGAACCACCCCGAGCCGCCGCTGCACCTGCTGCTCGGTGCCGACGCCGTGGCCGTCGCCCAGGCCAAGGCCGAGAGCCTCGCCGCCACGGACGCCCAGTGGCGGGCGGTGAGCGAGTCCGTAAGCTACACGGAGTGACCATGCGGGTGGACGACCAGCAGTTCCAGCGGGCTCGCAGCCCCGAGCAGCGCGAGGCCCGGCGGCGGGCCATCCTCGAAGTGGCCGAGCAGCTGCTCACCGAGATGCCGGTGAGCGACATCAGCCTCCGCGAGCTGGCCCGCCGGGTCGGGCTGTCCAAGACGAACGTCGTGCGCTATTTCGAGACCCGCGAGGCGGTCTTCTTCGCCCTGCTCAACCGCACGATCGGCGACTGGCTCACGGCGCTGCCGCGGGAGCTGCCGGCCGCCGGCCCACCGGCCGAGATCATGCGGGCGCTGGCGTCGTCGCTGGCGAGCCGCCCCCGCATGTGCGACCTGTGGAGCTCGCTCGGCACCGAGCTGGAGCGCAACATCCCCGCCGAGGCCGTCCGCGACTTCAAGCTCGCGCACGGCGACCATCAGGCGTCGCTGGCCGCCCTGCTGCGCGAGCGGATCCCGGAGCTCACCGAGCAGTCCTCGCGGGAGCTCGTGGCGATGACCATCCTGCTGCTGGCCGGGCTGTGGCCGTTCGCCAACCCGTCGCCCTCGGTGGTCGAGGCCACCGAGGACCCGCGCCTCGCCGGCTCCCGCGTCGACTTCGCCGAACGCCTGGGCCGGTCGCTGACCGTCACAGTCGCCGGCCTGCTCACCCTCGACCCGGCAGGACGGCCTCAGCGACGAGAGCTCGACCCGGCGGGACGGCCTCAGCGGCGATAGATGGTCATCGAGTGGCCGACCTGGCCGATCGGGGTGCTCGAGTCGATCAGTCGTCTCAGGTTGTCCCGGGCCAGGGCCACGCGGGAGTCCGAGACGACGACGATGCCGTGCACCTGGTCGAGCGGGACGGCCAGCGGGTTGGCGGCCTTGATGCCGTAGTACGACGGCACGCCGCTGCCCTTGTAGACGAGCCAGACCCGCTCGCCGGGATGGTCGCGCTTCAGGGTCTCGGCGAGCCGGGGCAGGTCCTGGCCCCAGTCGACGTTGGAGTCGTGCAGGTTGGTGTGCGTGTTCGCCGTACCGCCGAACGCCTCGTTGGAATAGGGCAGGTAATAGGGGAACGTCCGCAGGGAGCTGACCGCGACGAAGGCGACCAGCGTGGCGGTGGGGATCCACGCCCACCGCCACCGGATCAGCACGACCGTGCCCGCGACCACCGCCAGGAACATCGGCATGGCGATCACGTAGCGGGTGCCGTAGTCGCGCGCGCCGGTCATCGCCACCAGCATCAGCACGCCGGCCGGCAGCAGCGTGTAGAGGCCGGCGACCCACTTCTTGACCAGCATCGTCACCGTGCCGGCGAGCCAGAGCGCGAGCATACCCAGCGGCGTCTTGATCAGCAGCGCGACGGGCAGGTAGTACCAGCGCGATCCCCGGTACGCCTCGCCGAGCAGGAACCCGTTGAACGTCTGCGACTCGAACGTGAACTGCATCAGCACCCCGTCGCGGTACGCCCGGGGGAACGGCAGCAGGTCGACGGCGAGCCCGCGCAGCCCGCCCGGAGGCGCCAGCCCGGCCGGCGTCGTCCACCGCAGCCGCGGATCGACGGCCAGATAGACCGCCCACACCGCCGCCACCGCGATCAGCCCGACTCCCACGGCCGCGGCGAGCCGCAGGCCGACGTCCCGCCAGGTCCACTTCGCCCGACAAAAGGCAAAGACCAGCAGCAGAGCCAGCGGTACGGCGGGAAGCGTGCTCGCCCGCGTCGCGAGAGCCGCACCCAGCGCCACCCCGGCGAGCGGAAGGGAGAGCCGTGGCCTGTCCCGCCCCCGCCACAGCAGCCAGAACGTGGTCAGCACCAGCCCGGCCGCCGGCACGTCCAGCGTGGCGAGCGACCCGTGCGCGATCACGTCGGGCGAGAAGGCGTAGAGGGCCAGCGCCACCAGACCGGCCCACGGCCCGGCCAGGTCCCGCGCGAAGAAGAGCACCACGAGCCCGAACAGCAGCGTGAGCACGATGATCGGCAGCCGGGCCGCCAGCATCAGCCGATAGGGGTTGTTGCCCGACTCGTAGAGCAGATGCCGCCCCAGCAGCGACTGGTTCCCCCGGTACGCCGGGTCGAGCTTGGCGTCCTCGAAGGCCAGCCCCACCGCCATGACCAGCTTGGCCAGCGGCGGATGCTCCGGGTTGTAGCGCAGGCTGTGCTGCTGCGCGTAGACGACCGCCGTGCCCACGTACACCGGCTCGTCGATGGTCGGCGACTGCCGCACCGCCGTGGTCACCATGGCGAACGCCATCTGCCCCAGCAACAGCGCCACCACCACGGGATAGAGCAGGCGCCGTCGCAGCATCGCGCCAATCTACTGTGCGGATTCTACGAACGCGGGCCGGGTGGTCCCAGCCCTCGTTGTCGATCCTCGCCCCTCGATGTGGGCGAGCGACTCCCCACCACAGGTGGTGGGGCGGGCCTCCGCCGGCCAACGGACCCTCCGCCTGCCGGTGGTCGGCGGCGGGGGTCACGCCGTGCCGGATCGGCACCGGGCAGGTGCCGTCCGGCTCGACGATGCGTGACCACCTGCTCTGTTATCGGGGTGCAGGTGGTGGGCGCGCCGCCCGGGGTACGGGTGGCGAGGGTGAACGCCGCGGCAAGATCGCGATGCCCGGCGAACTGACAGTGGCGGCAGGACATCATTCTGCCGCGTGGTTTGGTGATCCTCTTGCGGCAGGCGGGGCACGTCGAGGAGGTGCCACGTTCGTCGACCAGATGCACGCGGATGCCGGCCAAGACGGCCTTGTCCCGCAGGATGCGGAGGGTGCGCCCAATCTGCCACTGGCGTAGCCGCAGGTTGTGCCGCCGCCCGGCCGGCTTGTCAAGGACACCGCGCGGGTCCCCCACCGTCAGCGTGCCGACCCGATGCTCGATCGCCCAATCGACCACGATTTTCGCCGCCTCGTGCAGCGCCTGCCGGACTCGGCGGCGGTGCCGCCCCTCGATCAGCCGGGCTCGGCGGCGAGTCTTGCGCCACCGCCGCGATCCCCGCTGACCTCTCTTCGGGGCACGGGCGGCAGTGGCGCGGCGGCGGGCTTTCGTGTCGGCCAGATGCATCCGGTGCTCGGCACGGATGGCCCGCCCGGACACCAGCACACTGGTCCCGTCGCTGCCAGCCACCGCGAACGGGTGGATGATGCCCAGATCGACTCCGGCCATCCTCTGCGGGTCGGGCCGCTGGTCGGTCGGGTGGACGGTCACGGGTAGTTCCGCGGTGGCATCGATCCATAGCCGGCCGTCGGTAAACAGCAAGGTCACCGACCGCACCGTTTCGGCCGGATACGGCACCGGCCGATCCAGGCGTACCAGCAACGGCGGGCAGCCCCGCGCGGTCGGCAGCCGTAACGATCGGCCGGCGAGGGTGAAAGTGCCGTGATACCAGCGCACCGGCATCAACGCCCGCCGCCGCCGCGGGAACCGCACGTCGGCGTGGCCGGCTTTGCGGCGGGCCGCTGCCGAGAACCAGGCGTCCGAATAGCGGCGCAGCACCGACCGGGCTCCCGTGCTGTCCAACTCGCTGAACGTGCCCGGACCTGCCTCGGCCAGCAACTGGCACAATTCTTGATAGCTGGCCGCCGGGGCATCCCGGCGGCGCCACCGCCAGGCGTTGACCTCCAGCGCACAAGCCCACACGTCACCGGCCGCACGCAGCAGGCCGAAACAGCGCTGCCGCTGCGCGCGGGTCGGCCGTAGCCCGATCCGCGCGGTGCGGTGCACGACCGGGCCGGCGCCGGTACCGCGACGTCTAGGCATGAGACATATGTACCAGCGACTATCCCGGTGCGCAATTGGCGAACGCGCGCAGACACCGCATCATGTGAAGCGACCCGTTGACCAGTCCGCGGCGGTGAGGATGGATGTGCTGGTATGTCTTGCTCCGTGATCGTGGGTGAGCCCTTCCACTAACCAGCCAATCGACCGCTCATCTGACCCAACTCCACTGGATCGCCGCCCAGCGTGGATGACCGACGAGCTCACCTCACGGAGGAATGAGACGTGGAGCCGGCCCCTTCATATTGACTAGCCGGTGAACTCGCCCGGGGGGATGGTGCCGGGTGTGGCGCGCTTGTCCAGCTCGGCGGCGCGCAGCTCGACTCGGCGGATCTTGCCGGAGATGGTCTTGGGGAGGTCGGTGAACTCCAGGCGGCGGATGCGGGCGTACGGGGGCATGTGCTCCTTGGCGTGGGCGAAGATGGCGCCGGCCGTGGTGGCGTCGGGCGCCCAGCCCTCGGCGAGCACGACGTAGGCCTTGGGGACAGCCAGCCGGACCGGGTCCGGGGAGGGGACGACCGCCGCCTCGACCACGGCCTCGTGCTCGAGGAGGATGCTCTCCAGCTCGAACGGCGAGATGCGGTAGTCGGAGGCCTTGAAGACGTCGTCGGTGCGGCCCACGTACGTGATGTAGCCGTCCTCGTCGCGGGAGGCCACGTCGCCGGTGTGGTAGTAGCCGCCGGCCATGCGCTCGGCGGTCAGCGCCTCGTCGCCGTGGTAGCCGACCATCAGGCCCACCGGGCGCGGGTCGAGGGCCACGCAGATCTCGCCCTCGGTGGCGGGGGCGCCGGTGGTCGGGTCGATCAGCTCGATGCGGAAGCCGGGCACCGGGCGGCCCATGGAGCCGGGCTTGACCGGCTGGCCGGGCGTGTTGGCGATCTGCACGCTCGTCTCGGTCTGGCCGAACCCGTCGCGGATCGTCACGCCCCACGCCTTGCGGACCTGGTCGATGACCTCCGGGTTGAGCGGCTCGCCGGCGCCGACCACGAGGCGCGGCGGGGTGCTCAGCTGGGAGAGGTCGCTCTGGATGAGCATGCGCCACACGGTCGGCGGGGCGCAGAAGCTGGTCACACCGCAGCGCTGCATCTCGGCCATCAGCCGGCCGGCGTCGAAGCGCGTGTAGTTGTAGATGAAGACGCACGCCTGCGCGTTCCACGGGGCGAAGACGTTGCTCCACGCGTGCTTGGCCCAGCCCGGCGACGAGATGTTGAGGTGCACGTCGCCCGGCCGCAGCCCGATCCAGTACATGGTCGAGAGGTGGCCGACGGGGTACGACGCGTGGGTGTGCTCGACCAGCTTGGGGCTCGCGGTGGTGCCCGAGGTGAAGTAGAGCAGCAGCGTGTCGTCGGCGCGGGTCACACCGTCGGGCGTGAAGGAGGCGTCGCCCGCGAAGGCGTCGTGGAAGTCGAGCCAGCCCTCGACCGGCGGGCCGACCGCGATCCGGGTGATGCCGGGTCCGGCCGCGGCGAACTTCGCGGTGGCCGCCGAGCTGGTGATCACGTGCCGGGCGCCGCCGCGGGCCACCCGTCCGGCGGCGTCGGCCGGGCCCAGCAGGGGAGTGGCGGGGATTAGCACGGCGCCGAGCTTCATCACGGCGAGGATGGTGTCCCACAGCTCGACCTGGTTGCCGAGCATGAGCACGACGCGGTCGCCACGGCGTACGCCCTGGGCGCGCAACCACGACGCCACCCGGTCCGACCGGCGGGACATCTCGGCGAACGAGAACCTCTGCTCGGAGCCGTCCTCCTCGACGATCCACAGCGCGGGCGCGTCGTTGTCGCGGGCGATCACGTCGAACCAGTCGAGCGCCCAGTTGAACTCGCCGAGCTCGGGCCACGCGAAGCCGGCCACCGCGGCGTCGTAGTCGTCCGAGTGGGCCAGCAGGAAATCCCGTGTCTGACGAAACGTCGCCATCTGTAGCCTCCGCGCTCGCGTGCCTGCCCGCTGAGTTTTCCCCGCTTCGGGCCGCGTTGCCAGATGCTGCTCAGATGTTGATCGTGCGGGTCGCCGTGAAGCCGCGTTCAAGATCACCCGTGACGGAGGCCATGGCGAGCGCGTGCGGGTCGCTGCCGGCCGGGTCGGCGCCGTGCAGGCGGTCGCGGCTGGCCTCGTACCCCTTGGTGGTGTAGACCTGCGCGCAGGCGTCGCCCGGCAGCGCGATCTGGCCGCGCAGCAGCGGGCCCGCCACGCCGAGGCCTGGGTGCACCTCGAAGTGCAGGTGGGGCCAGTGCTGCCGGTACGCGCCGGGGAAGATGCTGGTGAAGGTCGCCCAGCCGGTCTCGTCGGCGGCCTGGACGCCGCGCAGGTAGTTCTGCCCGGCGACGCCCGGCGAATAGAGCGAGTAGGCGCCGTCCCGGTCGCCGTGCCACAGGTAGACGGCGTGCCCGGTGAGCGGCCGCCCGGAGTTGGCGCTGATCAGCCGCAGCCGGATCGTCAGCGGGACGCCCCGGGCGATGCCGTGGGCCGTGCCGAAGCTCCAGCGGATGTCGCCGCGCACGATGCCGCTGCGGGTGAGCGGGTCGGGGCCGGTGCCGGTCAGCGCGGCCACGGTCACGCCGTTGACCAGGCCCATCATCCGGCGCCGGCGCAGCGTCGGGAAGTCGATCGCGAGGCCGCCGTCGTGCTGCCGGGTCTCCACCTGAACCGTCATGGGTCCATCGCACCGGGGAACGGTTGCGGGACGGGTTCCCCGGCGGGTGCGAGTCGGTTACTGTCCGTTTCATGGGCGGAGATCGATCTTTACGTCCGGAGGTCGTCTACGACGACGAGGAGTTGCCCGCCCGCCGGTTGACCGGGCGCATCGGTCTCGCCGTCTCCGTCGTCGCGTTCGCGGTCGCGGTGCTCGTCCTCTGGCAGGTCTTCCGGCCGCTCGCGCGCGGCAGCCAGTACTACCTGATCATCTTCCTGGCGGGCACGCTGCCGCTGGTGTTCCTGGCGTACAAGTCGGGGTTCTCCCGCGGCCGTGCCGCGTCGGCGCGGCCGACGGTGCTCGACTGGATCCTGGCCGTCGTCGCGCTGATCGTCTGCCTCTATCCGCTGAACCCGTTCGACGGCGGCTACGACGCCTTCCTCAACCGGCAGGGCCTGCTCGACCCGGTCGACGTCGTGTTCGGCGCGATCATGCTGGTCCTGGTCGTCGAGGCGTGCCGCCGCACCACCGGATGGGCGCTGCCCGTCGTCTGTCTCGCCTTCCTGGCGTACGCCTACTACGGCGGGCTCCTGCCGCAGAGCTGGCCGATCGCCCACGCCGGGCTCGACTTCGCCCAGATCGTCGACGCCCTCTACAACTCGGGCAGCGGGTTCTACGGCACCCCGCTCGACGTCGCCGCGACGTACATCGTGCTCTTCACCATCTACGGCGCGGTCCTCGACCTCAGCGGCGCCAGCCGGTTCTTCGTCGACCTCTCCGTCGCGGCCTTCCGCCGTTCCCGCAGCGCCGCCGGCCGCACGGCCGTCGCCGCCGGCTTCCTGCTCGGCACGGTCTCCGGATCCGGTACGGCCACAGCCGTCAGCGTCGGCGCGGTCACCTGGCCGATGCTGCGGCGGGCCGGCTACCCCGCGGAGCAGGCGGGCGGCATGCTCGCCGCGGCCGGCGTCGGCGCGATCCTGTCGCCGCCCACCCTCGGCGCGGCCGCGTTCATCGTCGCCGAGTACCTCGACGTCTCCTACCTGACCGTCCTCGGCTGGGCGATGATCCCGACGGTCCTCTACTACCTGGGCATCCTGCTGGCCGTCGAGATCGACGTGCGCCGGTTCCGGGTCCGGTCCCTGCGGACGCCGCCGGTGAGCTCGCTGCGGCTGCTGGGCCGCTTCGGATACCACTTCTCGTCGCTGGTGCTCATCGTCGTGCTGCTGGCGCTGGGGGAGAGCGCCACCCGCGCGGTCGTCTACGCGACCCTGGTGGCGTTCCTGCTGTCGTTCCTCGACCGGCGTTCGTGGCTCACCCCGCGGCGGGTCTTCGAGGCGCTGAGCGCGGGCGTGCGCGGCGTCCTCCCGGTGGTGGCGGTCTGCGCGGCCGCGGGCATCATCACCGCGACGACCACGAAGACCGGCCTCGGCGCCCAGCTCGCCTCCCTGCTGGTGCGCGGCGCGCAGGCCGTCTTCTCCGACCCGACCGCCGTGCTGGCCATGACGGTCGTGCTGGCCGCGGTGGCCCTGGCCCTGCTCGGCCTGGCCGTCCCGGTCACCGCCAGCTTCATCATCGGCTGGGTCATCATCGGCCCGGCGCTGCTCGCCCTCGGCGTCCCGGCCCCCGCCGCCGCGATGTTCGTCTTCTACTACTCGGTGCTCTCCGAGGTGACACCCCCGACCGCCCTGGCCGCGGTGGGCGCGAGCGCCATCACCGGCGGCCGCACGATCGCCACGATGTGGCAGGCGCTGAAGTACGCGCTTCCCGCCTTCCTCGCCCCGATCGCCTTCGTGCTCACCCCCGCCGGCTCCTACCTGCTCGCGCGCGGCTCCTTCACCGAGGTCGCCTGGGCCACGGCGGTCGCGATGCTCGCCGTGGCCGCCCTGGCCGTGGCGAGCGGCGGCTGGGTCCTCGGCATCGGCCCGGCCGGTACGGGCCCGCGCGTGCTCGCCGCCCTCGCCGGCCTCCTCCTGCTCTACCTCGAGCCGCCCACCATCGCCGCCGGCGCCGCCCTCCTCGCCGCCGCCGTCCTGTGGTCCGCCCTCGACCGGCGCCGCTCCACACCGCCTCCCGAGCCCACACCCGCGCCGCCCGCGCCGGTCCTGTCAGAGCCCACACCCGCGCCGCCCGCGCCGGTCCTGTCAGAGCCCACGCCTGCGTCGGTCGCGCCGGCCTCCGAGCCCGCGCCCGCTTCCGAGCCGGCCACCGCGCCCGCTTCCACGCCGATTCCTTCCTCGCCCTCCTCCTCCGCGACCACCCCCGGTGCTGCGCCGGCACCCATCCCTTCCACGCCACCTTCCTCCTCCACTCCAGACGAACGGGGCTGATATGAAGCGAAATTTCGGATTTCTGATGGCCGCAGTGGTCGCCGCGTCGGTCGCCGGCTCGGTGTCTGCCTGCGGCGGCCGGCAGGACACGGCCTCCACCGACGCCGGCGGCGACGTCACCTGCGCCGTCGACAAGGAGACCCGCGTCGGCATCGCGACCGGCAACGCGACCGGCGTCTACTTCGCGCTCGGCAACGCGTACGCCGAACAGATCAACGCCACCGGCGGCAAGCTCAAGGCCACCGCCTCCGAGACCGGCGCCTCCGTGCAGAACATCCAGCAGGTCGTCGCCGGGCAGTACGCCGTCGCCTTCTCGCTGGCCGACACCGCCGCCGACGCCGTCAACGGCACCGGCTCCTTCGACAGCAAGCAGCCCGTCGCTGCCCTGGCCCGCATCCACACCAACTACACGCAGGTGATCGCCCGCAAGTCCGCCGGCATCAAGGACGTCGCCGGCATGAAGGGCAAGCGCGTCTCCACCGGCTCGCCCAAGTCCGGCACCGAGGTCATCGCCAACCGCATGCTCACCGCCGCCGGCCTCGATCCCGCCAAGGACGTCAGCGCCCAGAAGCTCGACCTCACCAAGACCGTGGACGGCATGAAGGACGGCTCGATCGACGCGCTCTTCTGGTCGGGCGGCCTGCCCACGCCCGGCATCACCGACCTGCTCACCACCTCCGGCGACCAGGTCGAGTTCCTCGACGTCACGCCGCTGCTGCCCGAGCTTCAAAAGATCAATCCGGTGTACGAGGCCGGCACGATCCCGGCCGCCACCTACAAGCTCCCCGCCGACGCGCCCACCGTGGTCGTTCCCAACGTCCTGCTGGTCCGCGACGACCTCGACCCGAACGTGGCGTGCGTGCTCACCAAGACGATCTTCGACCGCAAGCCGCAGCTGGAGCAGGCGAACGCGGCCGCCAAGGAGATCAGCCTCGATCAGGCCCGCAAGACCGATCCCGTGCCGCTCCAGCGCGGCGCCGTCAAGGGCCTCGACGATCTGGGCGCTCCCCGGTAATTCGGTTGGCGTTCCGCCCGGGGGAGGATCATCATGGCGGACATGATGATCTTCTCCCGGAAGGGCGCGTGCGCCCTCGCGCTGTGATCGCGCTCGCGCGGCGGGACGCCGCGCTCCGTAATGACCTCTGGCAGCAGGCGGTCGACATCCGCCGAGAATGGCTGGGCGTCGGGCTCTGCACCGAGCCCGCCGACCGCCGGGCCACCGAAGAGGCGATCGCCTCGATCCTGCACCGCCGCCCCGAGTTCGTCTGGGTCGACTCGCCGCGTGCGGCTCTCCCGTACCTGCATGGCCTGCCCTCGCACGAGGATCTGCGCGCCTGGGTGGCGTCGCGGCGCCCGCCGGGCCGTCCGCCGATCGCGAGCGACATCGCAGCGGGCCTCTCGTTCCTGCGTTCCACTGTGGAGGAGTCGTACGCCGAGCCGCCCTCGGACCGTCCCCTGCCGAAGCGGAAGAAGGGCGAGCCCTGGCCCGTGCTGCCGCCCGAGCGCGGGCTCGAGCTGGGCCTGCCGTTCAAACAGATCCTGACCCAGGGCGTACGCGAGGCGCTGTTCCGGACGTTCTCGGGGCTCTACCTGCCGGTGCGCTCGGCGCTCGGGCGGCCGCCGGTCGGCTGGTACGGGCAGCAGGACGCCTGGTGGATCGCGTACGCCGACGTGCTCCGCCGGCTCGGGCCGGCCCCCGCCCGCGCGGACCGCGAGCTGGCGGCGTGGGAGACGCTCGCCCGGTCGTCCGGCTGGTGGTGGCCCGGTGACGGCCGCTGTGTGATCGTGGAGCGGCCCGCGGCCGTACACACCTCGCCCGTGCCTGGATCTTGGCACGAGGAACGCCGGCTGGACCGCGTCGAGTATCGCGACGGGTGGTCCGTGACCTCGGCCGTCTCATAGTTTGATTAGCCGGGCATCGATTTGTCGGTGCCCGGCCCTACGATCGCGGGGTGACGACGACGCTGGCCCCGGAACCCACGGTTCTTCGCGCTGTGCCCGACATCGTGCGGCGCCGGTTGAGCCATCTCGACAACTGGCTCTCCCCGCACTCCTGGATCGTGACCGGCGTCGTCGTGGCGATCGCGGCGATCCTGCGGCTCTACGGCCTGGGCAGCGCCAAGGGCTATGTCTTCGACGAGGTCTACTACCCGACCGACGCCTGGGACATGCTCCAGCACGGCGTCGAATGGGACGAAAAGACCAACGGCCCGGCGTACGTGGTGCATCCGCCGCTCGGCAAGTGGCTCATCGGCCTCGGCGAGCTGGTCTTCGGCAACACCGAGCTGGGCTGGCGCGTGCCCACGGCGATCGCCGGCACGCTGATGGTGCTGGTGCTCATCCGCGTGGCATACAGGCTGTTCCATTCGGCCGTGCTCGCCGGCGCGGCCGGCCTGCTGCTGGCGCTCGACGGGTTCCAGCTGGTCCTCTCGCGCATCTCGCTGCTCGACATCTTCCTGGGCCTGTTCATCCTCATGTCGTTCGCCGCCGTCGTGATCGACCGCGATCATTACCGGCGCGGCTGGCTGCGGTCGCTCGAGACCGGCGCCACCCCGCCGCGGGTGCCGGGGTGGCTGCTCGTCGCCGGCGTGTGCCTGGGGCTGGCCTGCGGGGTGAAGTGGAGTGCCCTGTTCTTCGCCCCGTTCTTCGCCGCGCTGGCGCTCGTCTGGCGGGTGCAGGCGCGCCGCTCGGCCGGGGTGAGCGCGCCGCTGCGCTCGGGCATCGCCGGCGACCTCGGCTGGCTCGTCGGCGCCCTGGCCGTGGCGCTCGTGATCTACCTGGCCACCTGGACGGGCTGGTTCGTCACCGACACCGGCTACTTCCGCCACTACCGCGAGGCCAACGCGCTGAGCGAGCCGCCGGTCATCGGCGCGCTGATGAACCTGTGGCACTACCACTCCGAGGCGTACAAGTTCCACAGTGGCCTGACGTCGAAGCACCCCTATCAGTCGTGGCCCTGGCAGTGGCTGCTGATCGGGCGGCCGGTCAACTTCTACTGGCCCAGCGCGAGCGGCTGCGGCGCACCGAGCTGCGTGCGCCAGATCCTGCTGCTCGGCACCCCGGTGCTGTGGTGGTCGTTCCTGCCCGCGCTGGCCGCCCTGGTGTGGTTCGGCATCGCCCGCCGCGACTGGCGCGCCTGGGCCATCGGCACGGGCGCGGCCGCCGGCCTCCTCCCCTGGTTCTACTACGCGATCATGGACGGGCGCACGATGTTCTCGTTCTACGCGCTGCCGGCGGTGCCGTTCCTCGTGCTGGCCGTGGTCTACGCGCTCGGCGCCATCATGACGCCGCCGGAGGGCACGGCCACCGGCCCGGCGCGTAAAGACAGACAGTTGGTCGGCGCGGTCGTCGCGGCGACATACGTGGTGCTGGTCGCGCTCTGCTTCGCGTACTTCTATCCGATCTTCGTGGGCCAGTCGATCCCGTACGAGAGCTGGTCGCAGCGAATGTGGCTGGGCGGCCGCTGGATCTGAGCAATGTCCCGAAAACCGCCTCCCCGGCGTGGGAGCCTCCAAGAGTGTCGCTCACGATCAAGCTGAGAATCATCGTGTCGATGGTCCTGATGCTGGCGATCTCGATGCTCGTGGTGGTCTGGTACATCACGAACCGCAACGCCGGCGACGCACGGGACACGGGATTCGCGTACGCGGAAGAGGTGGCCCAGCGCAACGCCGCCGAGGTGCAGCAGGCCGTGCTGGGCGGGCTCGGCACGGCACGCGACCTGGGGCAGACACTGCCGGCGACGACGAGCCGCACCATCGCCAACGCGCAGCTGCGGTCGGTGCTGGCCGGCCACGAGGACTACCTCGGCGTCTGGACGGCCTGGGAGCCGAACGCCTTCGACGGGCGCGACAGCCGCTACCGCAACGCCGGGGCGGGCGACGACGCCACCGGCCGGTTCATCCCGTACTGGTACCGCGACGGCAGCACGATCGCCCTCGCGCCGCTGGTCGACTACGACAAGAGCGGCGCCGGCGACTACTACCAGATCCCCAAGACCACCGGCGCCGAAAAGATCATCGAGCCGTACGTGTACGAGGTCGGCGGCGTCGACACCCTGATCACCTCGGTCTCCGTGCCGATCAAGCGCGACGGCTCGGTCGTCGGCGTCTCCGGCATCGACATGTCGCTGGCCACCCTGCAAGACCTGGTCGGTCAGATCAAGCCCTTCGGCACGGGCGGTGCCATGCTCGTCAGCACGGCCGGCGCGCTGGTCGCGGGCGGCGACGCCGGCGCGGCCGGTCAGGCGGCGCCCGACGACATCGCGGCGCTGGCCGCGAAGGCCGTGCAGGCCGGCGACACCACCCAGCAGGTCACCGACAGCGGCGAGGAGACGCTGTGGACCGCCGCCCCCGTGCGGCTGGGCGAGAGCGACACCTGGACGCTGGTGGTCTCGGTGCCCACCGGCACGATCCTCGCCGCGGCGAACACCACCCGCCAGATCAGCATCCTGCTGGCGCTGATCGCCGTGCTGGTCGCGGGCGGCGCGGCGCTCTACCTGGCCCGGACGATCGTGCGGCCCATCGAGAAGCTGCGCGACCGCATGGCCGAGATCGCCGACGGCGACGGCGACCTGACCCAGCGGGTGACGGTGACCCGCGACGACGAGGCCGGCCAGCTCGCGGGTGCCTTCAACCGCTTCGTCGAAAAGGTCGCGGTGACGATCCGCGGCATCGCCGAGTCGACGGGCAAGCTGACCTCCGCGGCCCAGGAGCTCAACCAGGTCAGCGCCCAGCTCCAGTCCGGCGCGGCGGACGCCTCCGACCGGGCGGTCTCGGCCCGCTCGGCCAGCGAACAGGTCAACTCGGGCGTCCAGTCGATCGCGGCCGGCGCCGAGCAGATGACCGCCTCGATCGGCGAGATCTCCACGAACGCCACCCGCGCCGCCGAGGTCGCCGGCCAGGCGATGTCGGTCGCGGAACGCACGAACAGCCAGGTCGCCGAGCTCGGCGCGGCCAGCGCGGAGGTCACCGAGGTGGTCCGCCTGATCACGTCGATCGCCGAGCAGACCAACCTGCTGGCCCTCAACGCCACGATCGAGGCGGCCCGCGCCGGCGAGATGGGCAAGGGCTTCGCGGTGGTCGCCGGCGAGGTGAAGGAGCTGGCGCAGCAGACCGCCCAGGCCACCGAGCAGATCACCGCCCGGATCAGCGCGATCCAGACCTCCAGCTCCTCAGCCGCCGCCGCGATCGGCGAGATCGCCGCGGTGATCAACCAGATCGGCGAGTACACGACGACGATCGCCTCCGCCGTCGAGGAGCAGACCGCCACCACCGCCGAGATGAGCCGCACGGTCAGCGACGCCGCGGCCAACAGCGGCGACGTGGCCCACACCATCACCGGCGTCGCCGACGTCGCCTCCTCGACGGCCGGCATCGCCGGCACCACCCAGCAGGCCGCCGCCAACCTGTCCCAACTCGCCGACGACCTGACAGCCTTGGTGGGGGCGTTCCGCTACTGACCCTTCCGGTCGTCGGTGCGGCGTTCTGTCGCGGAGCCTTCCCGTCGTTGGTGCGGCGTTCTGTCGCGGAGCCTTCCCGTCTCTGGCGTGGGCGCCCGCTTCTGAGCCCTTTCCCTCTCCGGCGCAGGCGCCCCGCTTCCGCGGTCAGACGACCAGCACCACTTTTCCGCGGCCGTGGCCGGAGCCGACATCGCGGTGCGCGTCGGCGGCGCGGGCCAGCGGATAGGCGGCGCGCACGTGAACGCGAAGCAGCCCATCGGCGTACATCCCCGCCAACTCCGCAAGCCGCTCCCGCGACCGCAACGGCGGCGTCACCCGCACCCCCAGCCCGGCCGCACGCCCGTGATCGACCAGCGTGAGCACGTTCCGGGTGAACGCCAGCGACACGTCCAGCGCCTCACCCCCGGCTCCGTCGAGCGCCGCGTCGACCCGATCCGCCGTCTTCCTGATGCGCTCCTCCAGCCCGTCGCCGTACGCGATCGGGACGGCCCCGAGCGACCGCAGATAGTCGTGGTTCTCCGGCCGCGCGGTCCCGATGACCCTGGCACCCCACGCGACAGCCAGCTGCACGGCCACGGTCCCCACCGCGCCGGCCGCCCCGTGAATCAGGAGCGTGTCCCCTTCGCCGACGCCGAGCTCGGTCAGAGCGATGTGCGCGGTCTGCGCCCCCGCACTGAACCCACCCGCCACCTCCCACGACATGGCGGCAGGCTTGGCAGCCACTTGATCGGCCGGCACAACGATGTATTCGGCGTAGGCCCGCAACATCCCGAACCCGATCACCTCCTGCCCGAGGTAGGGCCCATCGTGCGTTCCCGGGCCGTCGTGCCCCTTCAGTCCGCCTCGTGTTGCCGGACCACCGTCCGCCTCCGATCCGCCGTGCGCTTCCGGTCCGTGGTGAGCCTCCAGCTCGGCCTTTCGCCCCGCCTGCCTTGTCTCCGGACTGCTGCCGCCACCAACCTCGTCGATGACCCCGGCGAACTCGTTCCCCGGGATGCGCGGAAAGCCGGGCGGCGCCCCGGGCGGGTTCCAGCCCTCACGCACCGCACAGTCGTAAGGCTGCACTCCCGCCGCCCGAACCCTCACCCGCACCTCCCCAGGCCCGGCGTGGGGCGTAGGCACGTCCATCTCCCGAAGCACTTCCGGTGGTCCAGGCTCAGTGAATGCGGCAGCTCGCACAACGACTCCTCCCGTGGCCGGCCCTCACTGTCCACCTTGAACCACACTTGAGGTCAACCACCGTCGCCGGCCGCCCGCACGCAAACCAAGTAGGCGGCGCCGTATGCCGGAGTTGTCGCGATAGTGCGCTTGCATCGCGCGCTATCGCCGCCTGGCTTTCTACGCTCTCGCCGCCCCCACCTCCCTCGCTCTCACCGCCTGACCTCCCTCGC
>NZ_BOMI01000005.1 GCF_016862115.1 Paractinoplanes deccanensis | reverse complement strand
CCTGTGTCCCGCTCTCGCCGCGTGGCCTTCCTGCCCTCTCAGCGTGGTGTCCCTCGGGCTTCTCTCCGTTGGCCTTCGTCCTCTTCCTCCTGCATTCCGTTCTTGCTCGGTATGCGGGCCGGGCGCAGAGACAACCAGGACAGGCCTCTCCGGCGTGGTCAATCGCGGCTTTTGCCCCTTGCATCGCTGCGCGGCTGGGCGAGTCGAGCGTGCGATCCGGCAGCCGGCGGTGGCGGAGGCGTGGGTTGTTCCTCCCTCGCCTTCTCCGCCTCGCGCGCCTCTCCGACCCGTGCGCCTTATTTCCACCTCGCGATGGGGCAGTGGGAGCCGGTTCCGTCGTTCTTCTGGGTCTTGATTGCGGAACGGAGATCGGCTGGTCGCAACTTCTTCGGAAAAGGGATTGTCAGAATGACGGGAACGGACTAATGTTTGACGCGTCCGAAGGGAACGCGCCGGAAAGGGGATCGAGATGATGTGGCAGGCCGCCGACATGGTCGCCCTCCGCGCGTGCGGTTCGGCTCCGGTCATCGGCTTCGCTAAGCGCGACGTGTCCGCCGCTGCGGCGGGGATGGCGTGGCGACGAGCCATGAAGCGGCCCGTCTGGGGAGTGTGCTGGCGAAACGGCTGACGCCGTAACGGTTTCGCCGCCGCCCTCCCGGTTCGGGACGGGCGGCTTTTTCGTCTCGGCTGCTTCGTCTTCGGGCGGGGACGGTTGGTCGGGCTGTCGCGCTCGGCTTTCGGCGTCTGGTCGTGCGGTGCGCTCGGCTTTCGGTGGCTGGTCGTGCAGTGCTTGGCTTTCGACGTTTGGTCGTGCGGTGCGCTCGGCTTTCAATGTCTAGTTGTGCGGTTGCGCTCGGTACTCGACGTCCAGCCGCGGATTGGCGAGTGGTTTCACGGCTGCCGAATGGTCGTATGGGCGTAGCTCAAATGGTAGAGCAGCGGCCTCCAAAGCCGAAGGTTGCGGGTTCGATTCCTGCCGCCCGTGTGCTTGTTTCACACACAATTGAATAGCGATGTTGTGCACCCAGGAATGGGTCGAGGACGTGGCCACGCGGGCCGGCTGCGGCGGGTAGGACGACCGCCGGGCTCGCTGGGCGGGACTACTTGCGCTACCCGCCCAACGCGCCGGCCGCGCCTCGACCCGGGCACGGGCCCGTAGCTCAGTGGGGAGAGCGCCCGCCTTGCAAGCGGGAGGTGGCCGGTTCGAGGCCGGCCGGGTCCACTGTGGTGCGGCTCCGTCCGTACCACCAAAGGTCGTCGTAGCTCAGCGGTAGAGCGCCGCCCTCATAAGGCGGAGGCCGGATGGTTCGACACCACCCGACGACACGCAAGCCCTCGTAGCGCAGCTGGACAGCGCGCCGGTCTACGAAGCCGGAGATCAGGAGTTCGAGTCTCCTCGGGGGTACGAAGTGCCGCTAGCTCAACCGGCTAGAGCAGCTGCCTCTTAAGCAGCGGGTTCGGGGTTCGAGTCCCCGGCGGCGCACGCGCAGGGTGGAGGAGCTCGGTTGTCCTCGCCGGCCTCATAAGCCGGAGATCGTGGGTTCGAATCCCACCCCTGCAACCAGCCACGCGCAGCTGTGCTTTGCTGCCCGGATGACGGACGTGCTCTCCGCGGCGGTGCGGAACAACGCCGAGTGGTGTGCGCTGGTGTGCCGCACTCACGGCATCGACTCCCGCTTTGCCGCGAACGTGTGGCGCAGCCTTGGGCCGACGCCGCAGTACTACCCCGACGCGGTCACCCTGACCGCGCAAGCCTCGGCGGCGGACGTCCTGCCGCGGCGCGATCCGTCGGGCTGTTCGGTGAAGGACAGCTTCGCCACGGTCGACCTTGGGCCGGAGGGTTTCGAGCAGCTCTTCGCCGCCCAGTGGATCCACCGGCCCGCGTCGGCGCCCGCGCCGGTAGCGGCCCCGCGCGTCACGCGCGTCTCCACGGCCGCCGCGCTCGCCGTGTGGAGCACGGCGTGGGGGAGCGGCGACGTCTTCCGCCCCGCGCTGCTGGAGGAGCCGGACATCGCCGTGCTGGCTTTCGGCGAGGCCCAGGGGAACGGCGACCGGGTAGGTGAGGGCGACGACGGCGGCCGGGCGGGCCGGAGCCGGGGTCTCCGGGGTGGAGCTGTGCTCAACCGGGCGGCCGGCGTCGTCGGCGTCTCGAACCTTTTCGCCGCCGGGCCCGCGGATGCCGGTGCCGTCTGGGCGGGGACGGTCCGGGCGGCCGGCGAGATCTTTCCCGGGGTGGATCTGGTCGGCTACGAGCATGGGGACGATCTCGGTCCCGCGCTGGCGGCCGGGTTTGCCGGGATCGGGTGGTTGCGCGTCTGGGCGTACAGCGGATCGTAGGGTGGTTCTGTGATCCGCAAGCGCGTGTTCGTCGAGGGCCTGGTGCAGGGCGTCTACTTCCGGGACACGTGCCGGCGTACGGCCGCGGCGCAAGCGGTGACCGGCTGGGTGCGCAACCTGCCCGACGGCCGCGTGGAAGCCGTCTTCGAGGGCGAGCCCGAGGCTGTCGCCCGCATGGTCGAGTGGACGCGCACGGGACCGCCGCACGCGCGCGTCGATGACGTGCGCGCCGTCGACGAGCCGGTCGAAGGGCTCACCGACTTCACCGTCAGGTGAGGACAGGCGCTTGTGTGAGCAGCGACTCCGTTGGGCCCACCGAGGGGAGGGGTAGGTAGGGCTCGTTCCCACGAGGGGTGCACGAGGGCGGGAGGCCGAGATGTTCGGCAGGAGTCAGACGGTGGCGGACCAACTGGTCGAGGTGCTGGTGCAGGCCGGTGTGCGGCGCATCTACGGGATCGTGGGGGACAGCCTCAACTCCCTGAGCGACGCGATCCGGCGCACCGACGAGATCGAGTGGGTGCATGTGCACAACGAGGAGGCGGCGGCGTTCGCGGCGGCCGCCGAGGCGCAGCTCACCGGGCGGCTCGCGGTCTGTGCGGGCAGCTGCGGGCCGGGCAACACGCATCTCATCCAGGGGGTCTTCGACGCGCAGCGGTCGGGGGCGCCGGTGCTGGCGATCGCCTCGCACATCATCTCGACCGAGATCGGCACCGGGTTCTTCCAGGAGACCGACCCGAAGCGCCTCTTCGAGCAGGCCAGCCACTGGACCGAGCTGGTGTCGTCGCCCGAGCAGATGCCGCGGCTCGCTCGCGTCGGCATCCAGGCAGCGGTCGGCAAGCGCGGCGCCGCGGTGCTGGTCGTGCCGGGTGACGTGCTGGCGATGGACGCGACCGTCGAGACCGGCACGGGGCATGCCGTGGCAGGGCCGGTGGTCGGCGCGCCGCCGGCCGAGGTGATCGAGGATCTGGCCGTACGGATCAACGCGGCCGAGAAGGTCGCGATCTTCGGCGGGATCGGCTGCACCGGCGCGCGCGACGAGGTGCTGCGGCTCGCCGGGGTGCTCAACGCGCCGGTCGGGCACACCCTGCGCGGCAAGGACGTGCTCCAGTACGACAACCCGTACGACGTGGGCATGTCCGGCCTGCTCGGCTACGGCTCCTGCTACGAGGCCATGCACGAGGCCGACCTGCTCCTGCTGCTCGGCACCGACTTCCCGTACCGCCAGTTCCTGCCGCAGAAGAACACGATCCAGATCGACATCGACCCGTCGCACCTGGGCCGGCGCACCGCGCTCGAGCTGGGCGTGGCGGGCGACGTCGGCGCGACGATCCGCGAGCTGCTGCCGAAGCTGCGGCAGAAGGACGGGAAGTTCCTCGAGCGGATGCTGCACAAGCACGTCGAGAAGCTCGATCACGTCGTCGAGGCGTACACCCGCGATGTGGACGACCTGGTGCCGATCCACCCGGAGTACGTGGCCCGCGTGCTCGACGAGGAGGCCGCCGACGACGCGGTCTTCACCGTCGACACCGGCATGTGCTGCAGCTGGGCCGCGCGGTTCATCACCCCGAACGGCCGCCGCCGGATCCTCGGCTCCTTTGTGCACGGCACCATGGCGAACGCGCTGCCGCACGCCCTCGGCGCGTCGAAGCTCGACCCCCGCCGTCAGGTGATCTCGATGTCCGGCGACGGTGGCCTGGCCATGCTCCTCGGCGAGCTGCTCACCGCCCGCACCCACCAGCTGCCGGTCAAGGTCGTGGTCTTCAACAACTCGAGCCTCGGCATGGTCCGCCTCGAGATGATGGTCGCCGGCGACCCGCCCTACGAGACCGACCACGACGCCGTCGACTTCGCCGCCATCGCGCGGGCCGCGGGCTTGCACACCGTACGGGTGGAGAAGCCGGGCGACCTGCGCTCGGCCCTGCGCTCCGTGCTCGATCACGACGGCCCCGCCCTCCTCGACGTGGTGACCGACCCGAACGCGCTCGAGATCCCGCCGCACATCACCAAGGAGGAGGCGAAGGGCTTCGCGCTCGCCGCCGGCAAGACGGTGCTCGCCGGCGGCGTCGGGCAGATGCTCCAGCTGGCCCGCACGAACCTGCGCAACATCCCGCGCTAGCGCCCCGCGGCGCGGAGGTCGGCGCCCACCTCGTGCAGGTGGCTCAGGGCCTGCCGGTACGAGTCGGTCAGGCTGGTCATCTCGTACGGCACGCCGATCTCCGCGCAGTACGCCCGCACGATCGGCTGGGCCTTGCGCAGGTTGGGCGTCGGCATCGCGGGGAACAGGTGGTGCTCGATCTGGTAGTTGAGGCCGCCGAGCGCCACGTCGACCAGGGCACCGCCGCGCACGTTGCGCGAGGTCAGCACCTGCTTGCGGAGGAAGTCCTCGGTGCCGTCCGGATGCGGCATCCCCTTGTGGTTGGGCGCGAACGTCATGCCCAGGTAAACCCCGAAGATCGCCTGGTGGACGACGAAGAACGCGATCGCCTGCAGCGGTGTGAGCACGAGCAGCAGCGCGCTGACATAGGCCACGAAGTGCACGCCGAGCAGCACCGCCTCGAGCCCACGGCGCTTGACCGTGCCGTTGAGGATCGCCCGCACGCTGTCCCGCTTGAGCGACAGGCCCAGCAGCGTCAGCAGCGGGAAGAAGAGGTACGCCTGGTACTTCCCGATGAAGCCGCGCGCGTTGTCGGGCGACCAGGCGAGCACGCCCGGGCCCACGTCGGGGTCGAGGTCGTCGTGGTTGGGGTTGGCGTGGTGCTTGGTGTGCTTGTCCATCCAGTAGCCGTAGGACATGCCGATCGCCAGGTTGCCCGCGATCATGCCGGCCCGCGAGCTGGGCTTGTTGGTGCGGAAGACCTGCCGGTGGGCGAGGTCGTGCGCCACCAGCGCCGTCTGGGCGAAGGCGACCGCGAGGAACGCGGCGACCACCAGCGTCCACCACGACGCGCCGACCACGAAGAAGGCGCCCCACCCATACACCAAAGCGGCCCCCACCAGGCTCAACCTCAGCGCGTAGTAACCCGGCCGCCGTCGCAGCAGGCCCGCCGCGCTGATCCGCCGGTTGAGCTCCGCGAAGTCGCTCCCGGCCGCTGAGCCCCGCGTGGTGGATCTCGGCCGGTCTGCCATAGTCGTCATGGCGGTCAAGCCTTCTCCTCCGCGGGCCCGCGGGCAGTAATGCCAGGCCCCCGAAATAGGTAGGGCTAGCACTACTGACCGACCGGCGCCGGTGGGACACGATGGGTTGCGTGGAGACACGAGACTGGATTCGCGACGGGCTGAGGGCGGTGGCCACCGGGCTGCTGACGATCGTGCTGGCCATCATGAACATCCCGCTGTTCGTGTTCTTCGTGCTCGGCCTGGTGCTGACCCCGGTGCTCGGCTTCGGCCTGGTGATCCTGCCCGGGGTGACCGCCCTCATCCGGGCCAAGGCCGACCTGTCCCGGCGGCTCGCCGGGTGGTGGGGCGTGCGGATCGACCGGCCCTACAACCCGCGGCCCGAGGGCGCGCTGCCGGTCGGCTGGGGCGCGTTCCGGTGGATCGTCACCGACCCGGCGACGTGGCGCGACTTCGCCTGGCTGCTGCCCGGGGCGGTGGTCGGTCTCGCCCTCGGCGTCGTCACGCTGGCCCTGCCGGCTTACGGCCTCGAGGGTGTCCTGCTGCTGCCGCTATGGCTCTACCTCGGCGACGTCTGGTATGGCTACGGCGTCAACTGGCCGATCGAGAGCATCGGCCAGGCCTTCCTGTCGCTGCCGCAGGGCGCGCTGATCCTCATGCTCGGCCTGGTCGTGGCCCCCTACCTGCGGCGGGTCGACGCTTTGTTCAACCGGCTCTTCCTCGGGCCCACCCGCGCCGCCGAGCTGCGGATGCGGGTCAGCCAGCTCACCGTCACCCGGGCCGACGCCGTCGACGCGCAGGCCGCCGAGCTGCGCCGCATCGAGCGCGACCTGCACGACGGCGCCCAGGCCCGGCTGGTCTCGCTCGGCATGACGATCGGCCTCGCCGAGGAGCTGGTCGAGCGCGACCCGGCCACCGCGCGCAAGCTGCTGGCCGAGGCGCGCGAGACCAGTTCCGACGCGCTCACCGAGCTGCGCCATCTCGTGCGGGGCATCCACCCGCCGGTGCTTGCCGAGCGTGGCCTCGACGGCGCCGTCCGCGCGCTCGCGCTGACCCTGCGCATCCCCACCTCGGTCGACTCCACGGTCACCGGCCGGCTCGAGACGCCGGTCGAGTCCGCGGCCTACTTCGCGGTCGCCGAGTGCCTGACCAACGTGGTGCGCCACAGCGGCGCCACCTTCGCCTACGTGAGCATGCGCCACGAGGGTGACCTGCTGCGCCTCGAGGTCGGCGACGACGGCCACGGCGGCGCCGACCCGGCGCGCGGGAGCGGTCTCGCCGGTATGGAACGCCGCCTGGCGGCCTTCGATGGCACGATGTCCGTGTCCAGCCCGCCGGGCGGGCCGACCATCGTGACCATGGAGCTGCCGTGCGCGTCGTCATCGCCGAGGACCATGCTCTCCTCCGGGACGGACTGACCCGGATCCTTCAGGCGTTCGACTTCGAGGTCATCGCCGTCGTCGACAACGGGCCGTCGGTGCTGCCGACCCTGCTCGACCAGAAGCCCGACGTGGCCGTGCTCGACGTGCGCCTGCCGCCGACCTTCACCGACGAGGGGCTCCAGGCGGCGATCGCCGCGCGGGCCGCGGTGCCGGGCCTGCCGATCCTGGTGCTCTCGCAGCACGTCGAGCCGCTGTACGCGCGGGAGCTGCTCTCCGACCGCCGGGGCGGCGTCGGCTACCTGCTCAAGGACCGGGTGTCCGACGTCGGCCAGTTCGTCGACGCCGTGCAGCAGGTCGCGGGCGGCGGCACGGTGATGGACCCCGAGGTCGTGGCCCGGCTGCTGGAGCGCAACCGCCCGCTCGACGTGCTCACGGCCCGCGAGCGCGAGGTGCTCGGCGAGATGGCCGCCGGCCGGTCCAACGCCGCGATCGCCGCCAGGCTCTTCGTCACCGAGAAGGCCGTGAGCAAGCACATCAACAACATCTTCACCAAGCTCGGCCTGCCGCCGTCCGAGGACGACAACCGGCGCGTGCTCGCGGTGCTGGCCTATCTGGACAGCTGAGCCTATGTGGACAGGTGAGCCTATGTGGACAGATGAGCCTATGTGGACAGGTGGGGCAGCACCTCGGAGGCGATCAGATCCACGTGGTCGAGGTCGTCCATCTCGGTGATCCGCAGGTGCACGCGGGTCGCGCCGATCTCTTGGAGCTCGCCGATGCGCTGGACGAGCTTGCCGGGCGAGCCGACCACCGGGTCCTCCGGCGGCAGCACGCTCTTTGCGTGCAGGGGCGCCTCGCGGCGCCTGGCCTCGGCGTCCGTGCGGCCCAGCGCCACGACCACACCGGCCGACAGGGTGATCGGGCGGGCGCGCTCCTTGCATGCCACGCGCACCCGTTCGAAGGCCTGCGCGGTGTCGGCCACGCTCTTGAACGGCATGTTGAACTCGTCCGCGTACCGGGCGGCCAGCTCCGGCGTCCGCTTCGGGCCCTTGCCGCCCACGATGATCGGCGGATGGGGCCGCTGGACCGGCCTGGGCAGCGCGGGCGCGTCGCGCAGCCGGTAGTGCTCACCGTCGTACGAAAAGCTCTGGCCCTCGGGCGTCGCCCAGATGCCGGTGAGGATCTCGAGCTGCTCCTCGAGCCGGTCGAAGCGTTCACCCAGAGGAGGGAACGGGATGCCGTACGCGGTGTGCTCGATCTCGACCCAGCCGGCGCCCATGCCGAGCTCGACCCGGCCGCCGCTCATCTGGTCCACCTGGGCCACCATGATCGACAGTGGACCGGGCAGGCGGAACGTGGCCGAGTTGACCAGGGTGCCGAGGCGCAGCGTCGACGTCTCGCGCGCCAGGCCGGCCAGCGTGAGCCACGCGTCCGTCGGGCCCGGAAGTCCCGGCTCGGGCGTCAGCGAACGGTAGTGGTCGGCCCGCAGCAGGCCCTCGAAACCGGCGTCCTCCGCGCGCCGTGCCAGCCTCAATTGGGTGTCGTACGTCGCACCGCGGTGCGGCTCGATGAACAGACAGACGCGCATCATCGTCCCTAATAATCCCTGATCCGGACGCATACCGGCTCATCATGATCGATCGTGCGGGATCCGTCCACATGGCGGTTTGAGACGAACTTGTCATCGAGACATGGACCAGTTTGCCCTACGATCCCCGGTCGGGGCACCCCCGTCCCACGTTCGACCCCCTCGGCCCCGGTGACGCTTTTGCCGGGATCAACCCCCACCGGAGGAAACGGTGCAGAGAAGGACCTTCGTACGATCGGTCGTCGCCGGCGCCCTCGCCCTCACGATGAGCGCCGCGGCCGGCTGCAGCGACGACTCCGGAGACGACGGCGGCAACGGCGGCAGCGGCAACGGCTCGTCCGAGAAGATCACTTACCTGACCTCCTTCAACACCTTCGGCCGCGACGCGTACGCCTACGTCGCGCTGGAGAAGGGCTACTTCAAGGACGCCGGCTTCGACGTCGAGGTCAAGCCCGGCTCCGGCACCGGTGAGAACATCAAGGCCATCGTGGCCGGCAAGGCCCAGTTCACCCCGGTCGACCTCACCGGCGCCCTGCTCAACGCGGGCGGCAAGGACAAGGTCACCGGCTTCACCGCGACTGCCGCGATCCAGCAGCGCACGATGGCCGCGATCATCTCGCTCGAGGGCAACGGCATCGCCTCGCCCAAGGACCTCGAGGGCAAGCTCCTCGCCGACCAGCCCGGCTCGGTGGTCCAGGGCCTCTTCCCGACGTACGCGAAGCTCGCCAACATCGACGTGAACAAGGTGAAGTGGCAGCCGACCAGCGCGCAGACGCTGATGGGCACGCTCGCCTCCGGCAAGGTGCAGGGCATCGGCCAGTTCGTCGTCGGCAAGCCGACCGTCGAGGGCATCGCCAAGAAGAAGGCGGTCGTCCTGCCCTACAGCGACTACCTCCAGGACCTCTACGGCAACGTCCTGATCACCTCGACGGACTACGCCAAGAACAACCCTGACAAGGTCAAGAAGTTCAACGAGGCGTTGCTCAAGGGTCTCCAGGACTCCATCGACAACCCGGCCGAAGCCGGCAAGATCATGACCAAGTACGTGCAGACGGCGAAGGCCGAGAGCGTGGCCGCCGAGCTCACCCTGATGGGCCCGTACGTCCGCTCGGCCGCGGCCGGCATCCCGGTCGGCGCGCTCGACGCGGAGCGTGTGGCCCGCAGCATCGCGATCCTCCAGGGCTCCGGCCAGATCGACCCGGGTCTCAAGCCCGAGGCCGTCATCAACTTCGATCTGACCCCGAAGGCCTGATTGTCGCCGGGGCGTGCCGCTCACGGCACGCCCCTCTTCTAAGGAGTCCCCGTGGTGCAGGAGACCCTGGCGCGGCCCGACGCCGTGGCCGCCGCCTCACCCCGCCGGCGCTGGTCGCCGTCGGTGGTGCTGTGGCCGCTGCTCGGCGTCGTGGTCACCGTCGCGGTGTGGTGGCTGGCGGTCGAGATGCTCGACGTGCAGACCATCATCCTGCCGTCCCCGCCCGAGGTGGTGGACGCGTTCACCCGCTACCCGTCGCTGCTGCTGAACGCCACGTGGGGCACCACCAAGATCACGCTGATCGGCTTCGCCCTGTCGGTCGTGGTCGGCGTCTCGCTCGGCGCCGCGCTGGCGGCGTGGAAGCCGTTCGAGCGGGCGTTCGCGCCGCTGCTGGTGGCGCTCAACGCCGTACCCAAAGTGGCCCTTGCCCCTCTGATGATCGCCTGGTTCGGCTTCGGCACCACGCCCGTGCTCGCGATGGCGTTCCTGGTCTGCTTCTTCCCGATCGTGCTCTCCACCGCGACCGGCCTGACCAGCACGCCCGCCGACCTGGCCGAGCTGGCCCGCTCGCTCGACGCGACCCGGCTCCAGACCTTCCGCCGCATCCGGGTCCCCGCGGCCCTGCCGCAGATGTTCACCGGCCTCAAGCTGGCCATGCCGCTCGCCGTGATCGGCGTCGCGGTCGGCGAGATGCAGTCCGGCTCGGTCGACGAGGGCCTCGGCACGATCATCGTGCAGACCAGCGGTCAGGGCGACACCGCGACCGCGTTCGCCGCCCTGACCCTGATGGCGATCGTCAGCATCGTGCTCTACTACGCCCTGGTCTGGCTGGAGCGGGTCTCGCTGCCGTGGGTGCGCGGCACGACCGGCTGAAGATTTTTTCGCCGGCCATGTCGAGAACGCGTGGCCGGCTCCGTCCCCGGGGTGAGAGCGACCAGAATGGGGTCGCCCCAGCACCGAGGAGAACCATCATGGCCAAGTACCTGCTGCTCAAGCACTACCGCGGCGCGCCGGCGGCGGTCAACGACGTGCCGATGGACAAGTGGACGCCCGAGGAGGTCTCGGCCCACATCAAGTACATGAACGACTTCGCCGCCCGGCTCGAGGAGACCGGCGAGTTCGTCGACGGCCAGGCGCTCGCTCCGCAGGGCGAGTGGGTCCGCTACGACGGCGAGGGCCGCCCGCCGGTCACCGACGGGCCGTTCGCCGAGACGAAGGACCTCATCGCCGGCTGGATGATCATCGACGTGGACAGCCGCGACCGCGCCGTCGAACTGGCCGGCGAGCTCTCCGCGGCCCCCGGCGCCGGCGGCAAGCCGATCCACGAATGGCTCGAGGTGCGCCCTTTCCTCACGGAGACCCCCACCATCGTCGAATGAACGAGACCCTCCTCCGGAGCCTCACGCCCAGCGTGATCGGTGTCCTCGTCCGCCGCGGAGCTGACTTCGCGGCGGCCGAGGACGCCGTGCAGGACGCGCTGCTCGAGGCGATCCGCGTCTGGCCCGCCGGCCCGCCGCGCGACCCCAAGGGCTGGCTGGTCACCGTCGCCTGGAACAGGTTCCTCGACGCCACCCGCGCCGAAGCCGCCCGCCGCCGCCGCGAGGACCTCGTCGACGCGCAGCCCGCCCCCGGCCCCGCCGCGACTGCCGACGACACGCTCCAGCTCTACTTCCTCTGCGCCCACCCGTCGCTGACCCCCGCCTCGGCGGTCGCGCTCACCCTGCGCGCCGTCGGCGGCCTGACCACCCGCCAGATCGCCCAGGCCTACCTGGTGCCCGAGGCCACCATGGCCCAGCGCATCAGCCGCGCCAAGAAGACCGTCGCCGGCGTACGCCTCGACCAGCCCGGCGACGTGGCCACCGTGCTGCGGGTGCTCTACCTGGTCTTCAACGAGGGCTACTCCGGCGACGTCGACCTGGCCGCCGAGGCCATCCGCCTCACCCGCCAGCTGGCCGCTGCGTACGACCATCCCGAGGTCGCCGGCCTGCTCGCCCTGATGCTGCTGCACCACGCCCGCCGCGCCGCCCGTACGGCCCCCGACGGCGCCCTGATCCCCCTGGCCGAGCAGGACCGCACCCGCTGGGACACCGCCCTGATCGCCGAGGGCGTCCAGATCCTCCAGACCGCCCTGTCCCGCGACCGCCTCGGCGAGTTCCAGGCCCAGGCGGCCATCGCGGCCCTGCACGCCGACGCCCCCACGGCCGCCGAGACCGACTGGATCCAGATCGTGGAGTGGTACGACGAGCTGGCCGCCCTGACCGACAGCCCCGTGGTACGCCTCAACCGGGCCGTCGCCGTGGGCGAGGCCGACGGCCCCCACGCCGGCCTGGCGGCGCTGGCCGCGCTGGATCCGTCCCTGCCGCGCTACACGGCGGTCTCGGCCTACCTGCGCGAACGCACGGGCGACCTGACGGCGGCGGCCCGCCTGTATGCCGAGGCCGCCTACCAGGCCACCAACGCCGCGGAACGAGACCATCTGCTGAGGCAGGCCGCCCGTCTCAACACCGACGGCCACACCTGAGGGTCGTGTATAGTTGCTTCCAGAATCGCAAGGGCCCCCGCCATTTGGCCGGGGCCTCCTTGCTTTTGCGATCACCTGCGCTGCTCAGTCACCTGCGCGGCTCGAGAAGGTCGGTCACGGTGACGCCGGTCTCGCCGCCCACCAGCTTCAGGCCGACCTCGGCCATGGCTGCGAGGTCGAGCGGGGCGATACCTTCGACGAGCGCGGCATATGTGAGCCGGTCGAGACCGGCGCCCACCAGGGGAGCGGAGATGCGCAAGGCGGCCTTGACCGCCACTCCCTGGGTGGATCCGCCGTGCAGCACGATGTTCCGGGTTCGGTAGAGACGCCGCATCGCGATGCGGAAGATGGCCGCCGTGGTCGCGAGTTCGGCTCTCGGCGCGGCGACGACCCGGCGCATCCGGTGCTCCGCCGCGATGTCGGCGTCACGGCGGAACCGATTGACGAGTTGCAGCCCTTCTCCCGCTGCGAGTGCCTGGGCCACCGCGGACGCCCGCTCTCGGTTGGTCTGACAGGCCCCCAATCTCGTGGCGAGGGCATCGGGAGTCTCGGGCCGATGCCGGTGTGCCAGAGCCGTCAGTTCCGCACGGGGCCACGAGCAGGCAAGGATGGTCGCCAGCCGGTCGGCGGCGACGGCCTTTCCCGACCGCTCATCCTCGACGGGATCGTCAGGGTGCGATAGCAGCGACTCGATCGCGGCCCACGCCCCCGCCACCGCCGGGGCGGGAGCGCCCCTGTTCACCGGGGCGGCCAACTCCAAGGCGTCGTCGATCAGCGTGCGTTCCCCGTTGACCTGGTAGAGGTAACCCTCTCTGACCAAGGACAGAACGTCGGCGCCCCGGGCAGGGGTGACCAAGGAAATCGGGGCCGGGTGCTGATCGACCCAAAGCTGTGATGCGGGCTTGATCCCGTCCTTGTTGCCGCGGATGAAGGACGACCGTGCCACCAAGCGCTCCACGAGCTCACGGACCTGAGCCGCCGCGCTGAACGGATCCCGTGCGGTCACCCGATAGAGAAAACCGCCGGTCGCCCGTATACCGCTCGTCGGGTGGCCCCTCCGCGCGAGCCAGTCAACAACTTCGCGGCCTGAGACCCATCCCTCATGCTTGCGTGCCTGCTGCTGCTCGGGGGCGCCGTCCAGCATCGCGAGAACAGTGAATACCTGCGGTTCGGTAGCGTCGAGCGCGACCGCTTCGTGAAGCACCTCCTCCGCACCGGCTCCACGGCGGGCGAGCCGCCCGATCCACGCCGCCAGGTAACCCGCGTCGTAGCCGAGGTCGAGCAGATGCGCCGCCACCGTGCGAGCAAGCCGCTCCGGCCGCGGCCGCTGCTCCGGCAAGGAGATCGCCGCCGCCCACCGGCTCAGGTAGCCGCCACGAGCATGGTCGACGACCACCCGCAGCCGGCGGTGCGCCGGGCTCGGATCCGGCAGCGGCCTCTTCAACAGCGAAGTGAGTTCGGCCCGCAGCTCCTTGTCGCCCAGGCCGACGTCGGGCCCGATGGCCTTCAGCAGTTCATGCCGCTGCCAGTCGACCGCGGCGGCGGACAGCACGCGGTGCTGGGCCCACGTGCTCGCTTCCAGCAATTCCTGCAAGGCGAGCAGCGAGCCGACATCCCACAGCCGCCGCGGCCAGGGCTGCCCTTCGAGGGTGAAGAAGTCAATCATGCGAGCACGAACATGCCTGTCGTACAGGTCCGCCGACACCGTGGCTGCCACGTCGGTACACAGTAGAACGTTCAGGACCGATCATGGACGGGCGTCAGTACATGCACACGAACGGGGGATGTTTGACCTCAATCGGCGGGCCGGCCACACCTGACGCTGTTAGTGTTGTGCGCACTCGCTAGGACCCCCGCCGTTATCGGCCGGGGTCCTCTGCTTTCATCGAGGGATGTCGCCGTCAGCCCACGTTCTCGTGGCGCTCGGCGTAGCCGGAGCGGAAACGTCGAGAGCCATCGCGACCTGGCCGACCACATCGGACGGTCAGGTTCTGACCACGGTGAAGCCGCCCGGCAGCACCGTGGCCCTGCCGCCCGTGGTGCGGGCGCGCAGGACGCCGGCGCTGTCGTAGGACTCCGCGACCCCAGGCAGGGGCACGGTCCGTGGAATGCGGGCGGCGCTGCGCAGCAGCGTCGTCGTGTGGCCGTTGCCGGTGATCGTGTAGCGGGAGATCAAGGGCTCCAGCAGGACCGCGTCGAGCACTGCCTCGCCGCCGGCCGCCGTGGCCGTCAGCTCTGTGCGGCCGGCCGGGAGCTCGCCCACCTCGACCGGGAGCAGGGCGCCGGGGGCCGGGGAGGCGCCCTGCGGGCCGATGTCGCCGTGCCGGATCGTGCCGCCCGTCGACCATCGGGTTGTTGCCGGGTTGCCGGGGCGCAGGTCGGCGATGGGCAGCACCAGGCGGGGCTGGTCCGACGCCGGGAGCTGCCAGCGCAGGGTCGCGCCGGCGGCCAGGCGGACGTAGCTGCCGTTGCTGTACTGGGACTCGCCCGTCCACGGTGAGGAGGGAGTGACCACGGTGGCGCCGGGGCTCGGTGCCGCGAGCTCGGCCTCCACCGTGGTCGTCCCCGCCCGTTCCGCGATGTGGCCCTGGCCAGCCAACCGGGCCACATCGGGATGGGCGTCCAGCGCGAGCATGCTGAGCAGCCCGTGGATCGTCGACTCCGCGCCCGCGTTGCGGTTGACGGTGCCGTTGCCGGCTATGCCGTCGACGGTGCGGCCGGTTGCCGGGTCGTAGGCGGGCACGCCCGCGGCGTTGGCCCCGAAGTACCAGGAGGCGACGATGCCGGCGAGGCGGCGGAAGCCCGTACGGCCGGTCGCCTCCGCCACGGCCAGCAGCGACTGGAGGCGCGAGTCGACACCGTACGCGATCTGGGTGGTGTCGATCCTCGCCGGAAGGCGCCCGTTGTCGGGGCCGCCCGAGGTGAGCAGCCACGGGGTGAAGACCGCCGAGTCGGTGACCGCGGGCCGCACCAGGTCCGCGGCGCCGAGGGTCTGACCGGCGCGGGCGAGGGCGGCCGGCATCTGCGACGCCCACGCGTGCCAGACCGACCGGGACAGGGCCCACGGCAGGACGGCGCCGAAGGGCCACGACCGGGGCCCTCCGCCGGCCAGCGCCGCGATGCCCTCCGCGAACCGGCGCAGCGCGCGGCGGGCGGCGGATCCGCCACCCGACGAGACGTACGCGGACAGGCCCAGCACCGCCTCCGCGGTCGCGTCCGCGCCGTCGACGACGAGCCACGCGGGCACGCGCTTGCCGTCGACGACCTGGTAGGTGCCGTAGCGCGTCAGCACCTGCCGGTCGAGGGCGGCGATCGCGAGGTCGAGCCGCCGGCGGAGGAACGCCGCGAAACCCGGGTCGGCGGTGCGGAAGGCCGCGTACCCCTCGCCGAGCGCCCACACGGCCCGGGCCAGCCAGTACGACGGGCCGCTGTCGGACGGGTCCGGCAGCTCCACCGGTTCCGCGCTCGGGTTCAGCGTGCCGTCCGGCTGCATCCACAGCACGAAGGTGCCGGACGGGAGCGTCTGGAAGTACGCCAGGCCGCGCAGCAGGCCGGCGGCGGCCGCGCGGCTCCCGGCCGAGCCGGTCTGCTTCCAGTGCCGCACGTAGACGACCGCGGCGCGGGCGATGTCGTCGGAGTTGTAGGCGCCCTGCCCGTACGTGCCGGTCGCCGGGTCGTAGGTGCCGCCGCCGATCCGGCGGTAGCTGCCGTCGGCGTTCGGCTCGGCGTAGGTCCAGAGCACGCCGATCGAGGGCGTGTCCGACGTGTGGCCGTCCTGCGCGGGCGGGGCGACCCGGTCGCGCAGGAAGTCGAGGTGGGCGACGTTGGTGAGCCGGGTGGCGGCGTCAGCGGGTGTGGAGGTCAGCAGCGGCGCCGTCAGGGCGAGGCCGCTGCTCAGCAACACGGATCTGCGCTTCATGGCGTGCTCCTTCGGTGAGCCGGTCCAGCCGAGCGACGCCGATCTTGCTGTCCGCCATGCCGTAGAAGACGTAGTGGACGCCGTCGACCTGCTCGATGGCGGTGGGAAAGACGACGTTGGGGACGGTGCCGTTGCGCTCGTCCTCGGTCTCCGGTGCGAAGATCGGTTCGGCGGTACGGGAAAGCACGCGGCCCGGGTCGGCGGCGTCCAGGATCATCGCGCCCGCCGCGTACGAGACGCGCTGGTTGGTGGGGTCGAAGCCGGGCGGGATGTAGCCGGTGACCCCGTGGTGGATCAGCAGCCAGCCCTCGGGCACCCGCAGCGGCGGCGGCCCGGCTCCGATCTTGAGGGCCTCGTACGGGTGTTCGGGCAGCGCCACGCAGCGGTGGTTCGCCGGCCGCACCAGCGCGCCGAGGTCCGCCTGCACGAGGTCGGCCGGGATGTACGAGATCCAGATCCCGGCCCGCTCGTCCGAGATGCCGGCGGGCAGGTGCACGCCCTCGCCGGGCCGGAACCAGCCGAGATCCCACATCGGACGGTGCAGCATCGCGTAGCTGGGCCGCCCGTCCGGCCCCGGCACCACGTCGGGGAAGAAGACGGCGTCCTTGTTGGGGAACAGGTTGAGGTCGGTGTCCAGATCTTTCTGGTACGTGAACTGCACCGGCCCGAGGCGTTCCCACGTGCGCAGGTCGGCCGAGACGGCGAGCGCGAGCTTGGGGCCGAGCGGCCCGTACGCCACGTACGTCATCAGATGTCTGCCCAGGCTCGGCACCCAGGTGGTGCGCGGATCCTCGACGCCGGCGTTGTTCTTGCCGCGTTCCCAGCCCTCGTCCGGGGCCAGCACCACGCCCTCGCGGCGCACGCCGACGGGCACCCCGTCGCGCAGCCGCACCTCGGCGAGGCCGACCCGCGACACGTTGCCGGGGGCCACCAGGCGTGGCAGCAGGTAGAGCCGGCCGTCGGGGGTGCGCCCGCTCGCCGGGTTGAGGACTCCTTCCGCCTCGAGGGTGTCGCCGGGGTCGGGCGCCATGATCACGCCGAGCCGGGTCATTGCGTACGAGACAGTCATGTCAGCCTTTCACGCCGGAACCGAGGTCGGTCGAGACGAAGTGCCGCTGGAAGGCGATGAACAGCGCGACCGCCGGCGCGGCCAGCACGCAGGCGCCCGCCAGGATCGCGCCGAACGGGTTGGCGGCCCTCGACGACACGTTGCTGATGTAGTTGGCCAGCGAGACCGCGAGCGGCTGCATGCCCGCCTCCTTGGTCACCAGGAACGGCCAGAGGAACTCGTTCCACGGCCCGATGAAGGTGAGCAGCACCGCGGTCAGCAGGGCCGGGCGCACCAGCGGCAGCGCGACCGACCAGAGGATGCGCAGCTCGCCCGCGCCGTCGAGCCGGGCAGCCGCGAAGAGGTCGTCCGGCAGTTGCAGGAAGAACTGCCGGAAGATGAAGACCGCCGTGGTGTTGACGGCGAACGGCAGGATCATGCCGAGGTACGAGTCGGCGAGTCCGTAGCCGCGCACGATCAGCACGTAGAGCGGGATCAGCAGCAGCTGGAACGGGATGACCTGCACCAGCAGGACGAGCACGAAGAGCGTGCCCCGGCCGCGGAAGTGCAGCCGGGCCAGCGCGTAGCCCGCCAGCACGCCGAAGACGACAGTGCCGAGCAGCACGCCGCCGGTGAAGATGCCGGAGTTGACCAGCGAGCCGAGCAGGTCGACCCGCGAGTTGATGTCGCGGTAGTTGTCCAGCGTCAGCCCCTCGGTGGGGAAGGCGCCCTTGACCGACGTGTCCGGCGACGACTGGAGCGAGCCGATGAGCATGTAGTAGAAGGGGAACAGGAACGCCAGCGCGCCGAGGAACAGCACGATGGAGCGCACGGCTGTGGGCCACCGCGACATGTCAGTCCCTCTCGATCAGACGGCGATTGACGTACGCGACGATCAGCACCCCGATCACCAGGAGCACCCCGAGCGCCGCGGCGAAGTCCGGCTCGCCCTGCTGGAGGCCGCGCTGATACATGACCAGCACCGGGGAGGCCGACGCGCCGTTCGGCCCGCCGCCGCCGGTGAGCAGGTAGGGCTCGGTGAACAGGTTCGCGCCGGTGATCAGCGCGAGGATCACCACGAGCGCCGTGGCCGGGCGCACCGCCGGCACGGTCACCGACCAGAAGCGGTTCCACGCCGACGCGCCGTCGACGGCGGCCGACTCGTACAGCTCCCTGGGCACGTTCTGCAGCGCGGCCAGGTAGAGCAGGATGAAGAAGCCGAGCTGCTTCCAGGTCACGAACAAGGCGATCACCGGCATCGCCAGGTGCTCGTTGACCAGCCACGACGGGTCCGGGGCGAGCGGGCCGAGCACCGTGTTGACCAGGCCGTTCGAGTTGAAGAGGAACAGCCACACGCCGACCACGGCGACGCTGGCGGTCACGTACGGGACATAGAAGGCGACCCGCAGGAACGTGCGCGCGTGCACCACCTTGTCGAGGGCGACCGCCAGCACCAGCGCCAGGCCGGTCGTGAGCGGCACGTTGATGACCAGGAAGACGACGATGTTGGCGAACGCCTGGCGCACCCCCGGGTCGCTCAGCACCGCCCGGTAGTTGTCCAGCCCGGCGAACGGGTGGTCGACGATCGCGCCGGGCGCCGCGAAGAAGTAGTCGTGGAAGCTCATCCAGATCGCGAAGCCCAGCGGGTACGCGAAGATGACGGCGATGTAGACGGCGTAGGGCGCGGCCAGGATCATGCCGACCGGGTGGCGCCCCAGGACGGTGCCCTTCGCCATCAGGACCCGCTGGCGAGCTGGTCGACCTTCTGTGCGGCCCCGGTGAAGGCGTCCGCCACCGGCTGCTTACCGAAGATCACCGATGCGCTGTACGCGTCGCGGAACGTCTGCCAGATCGACACGGAGTTCGGCACGTTCGGCACCTCGACCGTGCGCGCGGCCTGGTCGGCGAACTGCTTGTAGGCGGGGTTCTTCGCGAAGTAGTCCGGGTACGCCGTCGTCAGGTCCGCCCGCAGCGGCATCTGGCCGGTCTTGTCGAGCAGCGCGCCGTCCTGGTCCTTGCCGGTCGCGAACTTCATGACCTCCCAGGCGGTGGCCCGGTTCTGGCAGGCGCTGTACATCGCCACGTTCTTCGCGTCGCTGAACGTCCTGATCTGCTCGGCGGGCTTTCCGGTGGACGTGGGCACGGGCACCGCGCCCCACTTGACCTTGTCGCCGTACACCGCGATCGCCCACGGCCCGACGATCGCCATGGCCGCCTTCTTGTCGGCGAACGAGTCGCCGTTGTACTGCTCCTTCGGCGCCAGGCCCTCGTCGTACAGCGTCTTCCAGAACGCGGCGACCCGCTGGCCCTCGGGCGAGTTGAACTGCGCCTTGTCGTCCTGCACGAGCTGCTTGCCGTCGGTCTCGGCGGCGAAAAGCGGGTAGAAGTCGAACCACGACTGGAAGAACTCGCTGGTCGGTGCCGGGTAGATCGCCGCCTGCGCCGCGTTGCTCGACTTGATCTTGCGAGCGGCGGACAGGAACTCGTCGTACGTGGTGAGCGCCGGCTTCTCGGGGTCGAGCCCGGCCTTGGCGAAGATGTCCTTGTTGTAGAAGATCATCACCGGGTTGGACTTCCACGGCAGCTGGTAGAACTTGCCGTCCGGCGACTTGTACTGGTCCGCGGCGCCGCCGGTGCGGTCGGCGATGTACTGCGCGGCGCCGTCGAAGGAGTCGAGCGCGACCAGGCCGCCCTGCTTCTGGAACTGCGGCACGGCGGCCGGGGCGGTGTTGAAGATCAGGCAGGGCGCGTTGCCCGCGGTGATGGCCGCGCCGATGACCTCCTCCGAGCTCTTGCCGGCCGGGATCTCCTGCGCGGTGATCTTCTGGTCGGCGTGCTGGGTGTTCCACGACTCGACCATGGCCTTGCCCCAGGCCAGCTCCTCCTGGTTGTTGGAGAGCCAGATCGTGATCGGCCCGGTGGCGGCGTTAGCCTGGCCGGCGTCGCCGCCGCCACTGCCGTCGCACGCGGCGGCTCCGGCGGCGGCGAGGGTGAGGGACATGAGTACGGCCGGGAGGGTGCGTTTCATCGTTCGGTGCCTCCTGTCGGAGCGGTGGATCCCCTGACGACGAGTTGGGCGGGCGGGACCGGGATGTCGCCGTGCCGGTCGCCGCCCTCGATGAGGTCGAGAAGTGCCTGGGCGGCCTCGCGGCCCCACAGGTACGGGTCGGTGCGGACGGTGGTGAGCGGCGGGCTGACGTAGCCGGCCAGCTCGGTGTTGTCGAAACCGGTGACGGAGAGCTGGGCGGGCACGGCGATGCCGTACTCCTGCGCGACCGCCATGCCGGCGATCGCCATGAGGTCGTTGGCGTAGACGATCGCGGTGGGCCGCTGGCCCGACTCGAGCAGCGCGCGCGTGGCCTGGGCGCCGCCGGCGGCGGAGAAGTCCGCTTCGACGTAGGGCCCGTCCTCGGTGGTCCGCTCCCACGCGTCCTTGCGGATCGCCGCGTGCAGGAAGTGCGCCGGGCCGCCCACGTGGGCGATGCGGCGATGGCCGAGCTCTTGCAGGTGACGGACCGCGGCGACGATGCCGGGCCGGTCGTCGACCAGCACGGCCGGGAAGGAGCTGGGCACGTCGGGCCGGGCGATGGTGACCGCCGGCATCGCGAGCTCCTCGAGCAGGGCGATCCGGGTGTCACCGACACGCAGGTCGAGCACGAAGACGCCGTCGACCCGCTTGGACCCGGCGAGCCGCCGGTAGCCGGCCTCCTCCTCGTCCTCGGGCACGACCTGGAGCACGAGGGACTGCCCGCGGTCGGAGAGCGTGCGCTCCACGCCGGCGATGAAGGCCGGGAAGAACGGGTCGGCGCCGAGCAGCTCGGGCTCGCGGGCGAGGACCAGCCCGACGGCGAACGCGCGCGACACCGACAGCGCGCGGGCCTGATGGCTCGGCGTCCACCCGAGCGCCTCGGCGGCCGCGAGGATGCGCCGTTTGGTGTCCTCGGCGACGCCCGGCCGTCCGTTGAGGACGAACGAGACGGTGCCCTTGGACACTCCCGCCGCCTGAGCGACGTCGCGGATCGTCGGCCTGGTCATGCCACCTCCGGCGGGCTGTCAAACCGGTTTGAACGCGAACCTAAACCGGTTTGAAAGGCCGCGCAATCGGAGGCGCGCCCGATATCACCCTGTTACAGGCGTGTTAACACGGAAAATTTGTTGCCATCCGGGTCGATCCATGTCCCCTGGTCGAGTGAGGACGCGCCAAGCTGCACCAGCCGCTCCGCATCCGCCGCGCCGTCGACCTCCACCGTCAGGAAAAGATCCTTGCCCACCGACGGCGACACCGGCGGCCCACCCCACGTGATCTTCGTGCCGCCCCGCGGCGACTGGATCGCCGTCTCCTCGTCCTGATCCCAGACCAGCGGCCAGCCGAGCGCCGCGCTCCAGAACAGCCCCAGCGCCCGCGTCCCCTCACTCGACACCGCGCCGACCTGCCCGCACCCGGCGAGGAAGGCGTTGCCCGGCTCGATCGCGCAGAACTCGTTCCCCTCCGGATCGGCCAGCACCACATGCCCCTCGTCACCCTTCTGCCCGACATCGGCGTGCCGGCCGCCCAGCGCCAGCACCCGCTCGACCATGCGCAGCTGCTCCTGCGCGGAGTCGTTCGTCAGGTCGAAGTGCATCTTGGTCTGCTGAACCTTGGGCTCCGCGGTGGCCACGAACCGGATCGGGATCGCGCGCTCGTCGCCGGACACCAGCAGCAGAGGATCACCGTCCGCCGCCCGCCAGCCGAGCAGTTCCCCCCAGAACTGAGCCAGCGCGAGAGGCCGATGAGCCGCGAAACAGACCGAGTGAAGTCGAGTCGTCATGCCCCTTCATAGACGCCTGCCCATCCATATCGCACCCGAGTTTCTGCCGACGGTTCCGCACCGATGACGGAAGGATGTATGGATGAGCGGCCCGCTGGTCTACCTGAGTTATGAGCGCACCAACAGGGAGGTCGGCGAGCGGCTGCGTCGCGACCTGGCCGCGACGACGCCGTGGATGGAGTACTTCGACGACTCCCAGCTGGGCTCCGCCGACCGGTGGGAGTCGGAGATCCGGCGAGCCATGGACGCGGCCGACGTGCTGGTCCAGCTGATCGGCGGTTCCGGGCGAGGGGAGCCGGCTCCGTCCGCGGCGCAGTCCTCGGTGTTCGACGCCGTCCGCCGCGGAGGAGGGCGAGTCATCTCGGTGCTGGTCGAGGGCGACCCCCGCGCCATCGCCTCCTCACCGATCCAGGCCAAGGGCCCCGTGCTGGTGCTTCGCGACAAGCACTGGGCCGACGACGTCGGTGCGCTGACCGCGCTGATCGCCGAAGCGATGATGCCCGCGCAGGCGCCGGACATGCTGCCACCCCTGCCGAGTGGGCTGGTCGACCGAGCCGAGGTGCGAACGGTCGTGGAGGGCCTGCGTCCCGGATCCGTCGTGGCGATCATGGGGCCGGCGGGGAGTGGCAAGACGGTTCTCGCTCAGGCGGCGGCGCGACAGGCGGCCGTCCGGTTTCCCGACGGTGTCCTGTGGGCCAGCCTCGATCAGCGTGGCGGCTCGTCGGAGGCCGTCAGGTCGTTCCTCCTGGCGCTGAACATCGACTCGTACGAGGCCGAGGATGCCGGGCCCAGCCGCTTCGGCGAGATCGTCCGCGAGCGAGACGGCGGGAGCGTCGGTGGTCGACGCGGATCTGGCGGCTGCGAAGCGGCTCGTGCAATTCGCCCAGGGCCTGCCTTTGCTGCTTTCGCTGATCGGGACTCAGGCGAGGTCCGAAGGTTCGCTGCTGTCCGTCGCCGACAGCGGCGCTTCCGGTTCGGGCGTGTTCGACTCGGTCTACGAGATGCTGCCGCCGGCCCAGCAACGCCTCCTCCGGGTGCTGGGGGCGCTGTCCACCCCGGTCTTCGAGACCGGCCTGGCCGCGGCGATGGCCGGCTACGACACCGCGTCGGCCGCGGCGGAGTTGCGAGCGCTCGCCCACGCTCGACTGATCAACGAGATCGGGCCGGACCGCTATCACCTCAGCGAGTTGATTCTTCAATTCGCCGCTGAGAGGCTGCGCGCCACCGAGCCGGAGGCCGAACGCCGGTCGGTGACGGAGCGCATGGTCCAGTGGATGTCGATCAGCACCGGGTTCGAGCCGGACATGCCGATCGCCCGCGACTTCTGGACGGCCGACGACGCGCTCGGCTACGCGCCCTACGCCGACGCGATCGCCGCCTTCGTCCGGCATCGGGGCACCCGGCCGCCGCTCACCATCGGCGTCACCGCACCCTGGGGCGCGGGGAAGACGTCACTCATGCGGATGGTGCAGGAACGCCTCGACCCGCGCGCCGACCGTGACCGGTGGACGGCCACGCCGCTCCGGCTCAGCGACGACGCTCGCCGCTCCCTGCGGCCGAAGCGGGGCGCCGCCGATGAGCCGGTCACCAACCGGGAACTGCTCGCCCGCACCACCGAGCCCGTGCCGGACACGGACGACCTCGACGTGCAGCCGCCGCACTCCCGCCGGATCCCGGACGACGAATGGCGTCCGACCGTCTGGTTCAACCCGTGGATGTACCAGAGCGGCGAGCAGATCTGGGCCGGGCTCGCGTACGAGATCATCACCCAGGTCACGGGCCGCCTGAAGCCGGCTGATCGGGAGCGGTTCTGGCTGGCGCTCAACCTGCGCCGGGTGGACCGGCAGGCGCTGCGCCGGCGCATCTACCAGCAACTGGCCGAGCGGTTCCTGCCGTGGCTGCTCTGGCTGGGGCTGGCCGTGGCGATCGCGCTGATCGGCGTGCTCGTGGCGATCGTCGTTCCGCCCGCCGCGGACGCCTTGCGAGCCGTCTCGGCCGGGTTGGCGTCGGTGGGTGGCGCCACGTTCGTGGCCGGCTCGGTGGTGGCGGCCCTCCGGTTCCTCCGGTCGCGGGCGGCCGTCCCCTTCGGCCCGTTGCTCCAGGTGCCCAACCCGGTGCAGGCGGCTGCCGGCCAGGCCGGCGCCGGGATGAAAGGCGCCTATCCGGACCTGGTCCCGGACCCGCGATACGAGAGCCGGCTCGGCTTTCTCCACCTGGTGCAGACCGACATGCGCCGGGTTCTCGATCTGGTCGCGACCGAGCGCCGGCCGCTGGTGGTCTTCGTGGACGACCTGGACCGTTGCTCGCCGGGCACGGTGGTGCAGGTGATCGAGGCGATCAACCTGTTCCTCGCCGGCGAGTTTCCCCATTGCGTCTTCGTGGTGGCGATGGAGCCGGCCGTGGTGGCGGCGCACGTCGAAGCGGTCTACAAGGACCTCGCCAGTCAGCCGGCCGCACCGACCCTGGGCTGGCGGTTCCTCGAAAAGATCGTGCAGCTGCCGCTGAGCCTGCCGCCGCCCGATCCGGACAGGCAGAGATCGCGCTACATGACAGCGCTCCTCGACCAGCCGCGGGGATCGGTGCCACCGGCGACAGCGGAGCCGGCGGCGTCCCCTCCCGTTACTCCACCCCTCGACTCAGCCGAAGAGCCAAGTGCGAGCCCGTCTTCGCCCCCTGCCGAGGCGCCCGGGGCGGGCGCCGCGGACGACGCGGGCCGGGCCGCCCGCGTGCGGCTGCTGGAGATCGCGATCCGGCGGCGATCACCGGTCACCGACACGCTGGCCGCCGCGGCGTTGCAGGCACAGAAGGAGGTCCTGCCCGAAGCCGGTGACAACCTCCTGCCGGAGACGTCCGAGGCGGCGAACCGCGTGCTGGTCGGGCTGTACAGCGACGACGAGGCGCGCACCGCGATCGTGGCCGGCGTGCCCGGGCTCGACTCCGACAACCCGCGTGAGATCAAGCGGTTCGTGAACCTGTTCCGGTTCTACCGGTTCGTCGTCCAGCAGCAGCAATTGCAGGGGCTGCCTCCGGTGAGCGGCGCCGAGATCGCCAAGCTGGCCGCCTTCGCGATCCGCTGGCCGCACCTGCTGGCGGAGGCGGCGCGCGGCAACCTCGGCAGGTGGGAACAGGGCGACGTCGCCGGCGCGCCGATCCTGCCCACGCCTCTGCTCAACTTCCTCAGGACCGAGCCGCGCATCGGCGCCGCGGGGGAGCGGCTGCTGTGATCGGCCTGGTAAACCTGAGGCATGTTTCGCGATGAGGATCTCGCCCTGCTGGGGCGGCCGCTCTACGCCTTCCTGACCGTCGCGCCTCGTGGGGAGCGCTGGCCGTCGCCCCGGCCGGTGTGGTTCGAGCTGGCCGGCGACGGCACCCTGCAGATGTTCTCGCTGCCCGGCGCGCCCAAGGTCGACCAGCTGAGGCACCAGCCCCGGGCCTCCGTGGTCGTGGCCGCGCCCGCCGGGGAGCCCGAGCACTGGGTGGCCGTCGAGGGCACCGTCACCCTGCACGACGACGGCGGCGTCGAGCTCGCCGAGCGGCTGGCCGGCCGGTACTGGACCTTCGACGACCCGGACCACGAGAAATATCTCGGCGAGTGGCGCGCGGGCGGCCTCGTCCGCATCGTCCTGCACCCGGAGCGGGTCAACCGTTACGCCGCCTGACTAGGTATGCCTAGAGCCTCCCTAAGGCATACCTAGACCGTTCTGACCAGCGAAGATACGCAACGGGTGCCGATGTGGCGGCCTCCCGTCCAGCCGAGGATGGAATCCATCAACGGCGGACAAGGAGGCACCTCATGTTGCTGCACTCGGATCTGATGCTGACCCTGGCGCACGACCGCCACCGGGAGCTCATCGCCGAGGCCGACCGGGGGCGGCTGCTCACGTCGGCGCGGCTGGCGCGGGCCGCTCGGAAGGCGAGCAAAAAGCAGGCGGTGCGGGGGCAGCCCGCCGGTACCATCGCGTCGTGCGAACCATCCGCGGTGGTGCCAGCCCGGTGATGATCGGCCGGGAGGGCGAGCTGCGCCGGTTGGCGCGGCTCGCCTCGGCGCGTGAGCCGGCCGTCGCCGTCGTCGCGGGGGAGCCGGGCATCGGCAAGACCCGGCTGGTGCACGAGCTTCTCGCGACCGTGCCGGCCGACACCGTGGTTCTGGTGGGCCAGGCGGAGCCGGGGTCGCTCTCCCGGCCGTACGAGGTGCTGCTCGACGCCATCGACGGCCGTCCCGAGGTCGACGACGAGCAGCTGGCGGCCCTCGCCGACGCGAGCCGCAGCCCGGTCGAGCGGCTGCACACCGGGCTCGCGATCCTGTCCGACCTGATCGGCGACGCGCCGGCGGTCGTCGTCTTCGAGGACCTGCACTGGGCCGACTCGGAGAGCGCCGCCCTGTTCGAGCGGATCGCCGACCAGCGCGGGCCCCGGCTGCTCATCGGCACCTACCGGCCGGACGAGGTCACCCGCCGGCAGCCGGTCGCGGGGTTGCTCGCCCGGTTGGAGCGCCGGCACGCCGTCACCCACGTACGGCTGGATCGCCTGACCCCGGCGCAGACCGCCGCCATGCTCGCCGCGGCGACCGGCTCCCCGGCGCCGCTGCGTGCCGCCACCGCGCTGCACCACCGCACCGGTGGCAACCCGTTCTTCCTCGAGGAGCTGTTGCGGGCCCTTCCCGGGTACGACGTGGAGGCGCTCGTCGAGCAGCCGCTGCCGTGGAGCCTCGCCGAGGTGCTGCGCCGCCAGGTGGACGACCTCGACCCGGTCAGCCACCGGATCGTCGAGGCGGCCACCGTGCTCGGCCACCGCATCCCGTTCGACCTGCTCGCCGACGTCACCGGCGCCGACGAGGAGCAGCTGATCGCCGTGCTGCGCGACCTGGTGACGCGGGGCGTGCTGGTCGAGTCCGGTGAGGACGAGTTCGCCTTCCGGCACGCGCTGGTCCGGGAGGCGATCGCCGGTCAGCTGCTCGGCCGGCAGCGGCGCCGGCTGCACGAGGCGGCGCTCGACGTGCTGCTGCGCGGCGGATCCTCCGACCCGGCGATGGTGGCCCATCACGCGCACGGCGCCGGGCGGTACGACGACATGGTGGCCGCGGCCCGCCGTGGCGCCGCGCTCTACCTGTCCATCGGCTCCGCGTACCAGGCCCTGCAGCTGGCCGAGATGGGCCTCGACGAGCTGCCCGACGACACGGAGCTGCTCGCGGCCGCGGCCCGGGCCGCGTGGCTGGCCGGCCTCCTGGACGACGCTCTGCGGTACGGCCGCAGCTGGCGCGACCGGGCGACGGCGGCGACCGATCGCGCCGAGTCGCTCTACCTGCTGGTGCGCATCGCCTGGGAGTCCCGCGAGTTCGACGAGATGCGGGCCCTCACCCACGAGATCGAGACCCTGATCGCGCAGCTTCCGCCCGGCGCCGGTCAGGCCCGCGCGATGACCGCGATCGCCCAGTCGTCCTACCTTCGCGACGATCTCGACGTCGCGCTGCTGTGGTGCGATCGTGCCCTCGCGCTGGCGGCGGAGTTCGACCTTCCCTCCGTACGGCTGTCGGCGCTCCTGGAAAAAGGCGCGACCCTCACCGAGCGGGCCCGGACCGCCGCGGACGGCCGCGAGATCCTCTCCGCTCTCGTGGACGAGGCCGAGAAGGCGGGGGAGTGGGTGCTCGCCGCCCGCGCCCTGAACACCCTGCTGCAGGAGGTGCCGCCCACCTCGCCCGCCGAGCACGCCGAGACCCTGGAACGGATGCGCGTCGACGCCGAGCGGGCCGGCTTCGAGTCGCTGGCGGTGGCCTCGTACTTCCAGGGCCGGGCCCGGCTGGCGTTGCGCACCGGCGACCTGTGCGCCGCGATCGACGCCCTGGAGGAGGGCCGCGGCCAGGACCGGGGCTACCAGCGCCGGGGCCGCTGGGCCGACTACCACGGCGTCTTCCTCGCCGGGCTCTCCCTGGAGGCCGGCGAGCTCGACCGGGTCGAGGAGCTCATCGCCGACCTGGCCACGCTGACCGACAACCCGCCGACCACGATCCCCGGCCTCACCTTTCACCTGGCCTGCCGCCGGGGCGACCTGCCCCGCGCCGAGTCCGCGTTGGACGATCTGCTCGCCGCCCTCCCCGAGCAGAATTGGCGCAGCGGCGAACAGGCCCACGACCTGGTCTCGGCCGCCCTCGAGCTCGGCCTGCCGATCGACCGCATCGAGACCATGGCCGAGGCCCTGCTCTGCGCCGACGTGTGGGACGCCTACCGCACCCTGGTCGACGCCCAGCTCGCCGAGGCGCACGGCCGCCACGCCGAGGCCCTGACCGGCTACCTGTCCATCGCCGACTCCCCGGCCCTGGGCCCGGCGATCCGCGGCACCGTACGCGTCGGCGCCGCCCGCTGCCTCCTGGCGGCCGACCGCCGAGCCGAGGCCACGGCCCAGGCGGAAGCCGCCGAGCCCCTGCTCGCCGAGTGGCGCGGCTGGCGGGTCGCCCAGCTCGCCCAGGTCCGTGCCCAGCTGGGCCTGGCCCCACCCGGCACCGAGCAAACGGTCACCGGCCCGGCCGCCCTGACCCCACGCGAACGCGAGGTGGCCGTCCTGATCAGCGACGGCCTGACAAACTCGGAGCTGGCTCGCCGCCTCTACATCTCCCCGAAGACGGCCGCCGTCCACGTCTCCAACATCCTGCGCAAGCTGGGCGTCTCCTCCCGCACGGAAGTGGGCGCCCACGTGGGCGGCGCCTGACCCGGAGCCGCTGCTCGCCTGGCTACGAGCACGGCTGGATGTTGTCGATCATGATGGTGGGGTGAAGGTGCTCGCCAGGAACGCGGACGGCCTCTGGGTCCACTGGCACGTCAGGCGGGTGCGCGGGGCCGTGGACTCGGGCGGCGGCTGGTCCATGCCCGACGCTCCGGGTGACCTCGGACTCGTCGTCGTCGCCGTCTTTCTGCTGGCGCTGGTGGCGACTCTGGTGCTCGCGATGGTGCCGCGCCGCCGGGGTGACGATTCGCAAACGGCGGGCCGGCGATCTTCGCCGTTGACGGGGGCGGGCGAGGGCTGGCATGCTTCGGGGGCTTCCCGCGCATTCGGCGTGGGCACTCTGCTCGAGGGAATGAAGCCTGTGATCTCGGATGGCCTGACGGCCGCCTGAGGGTTTGCTGCCTGCACGGCGGCCGGACGTTGCTGTTTCGTCCTGTCTTCTTTCTTTCGCAGAGGGTTTCCAAAATGCATGTGGATGCTCGCATCCAGCAGTCTGTCGTTGCCAATCTTTCCGCCCGGCCCCTGCCCGTGCGTTGTGGGCCGTTCGTCGTCGGGCTCGATCCGGCGATCGAGCATCCGGGCATCAATTACGCGACGCCGGTTCCCGGGGCCCCGATCTCGGGGGCTGATGTCACTGCGCTTGTCGCGGCTTTCCGGTCGTACGGCCGCAAGCCCCGGCTGGAGTACGTGGTGAGCTCGGCGCCCGGTCTCGAGGAGCTGTTGCTCGCCGCGGGGTTCGCCGTGGAGGAGCGGCACGAATATCTAGTGTGCACGCCCGGCTCGTTGGCCGTGCCGCCGGCGCCGGACGGGTACGAGCTGCGCGAGCCGGCCACGGACGCCGACCGGGCGGCTCTGGTGACGGCCCAGCATGCCGCGTTCGGGGCGGACACGATCGCCGCCGAGGCGGATGTCGCTCGGGTCCGCCGGCTTCAGGGCAACGGTGGTGTCGCGGTCATGGTGGTCGCGCCGGACGGCACCTGCGCCGGTGGTGGGCAGGCCGTGCCGCCGCATGACGGGGTGAGCGAGGTGGCCGGCATCGCCGTGCGCAAGCCGCACCGGCGCCGGGGTGTGGCGGGCGCGATGACCGCCGAGATCACGCGCCGGCTCTTCGCCGGTGGCGGCGAGCTCGCCTGGCTGGAGGCGTCCGGCGAGGACTCGTGGCGCGTCTACGAGCGGGTGGGCTACCGGCCGGCGGGCCGGCGGCTCTACATCGCCTTGGACTGACCGGCGGCCGGGCCGGGCGGCCCGGAGCCGTCAGGGCCGGAACAGTTTCCAGCGGCCCTCGGACACGACCTCGACACCGCCGTCGTCCACCTTGACGGCGGTGTCGTCGTCGATCGCGTAGGTCGGCGCGGGGATCCGGGCCGCCCACTTCTCCGCGTTCGCCAGGGAGGCGTCGGGGTGGTGCGGGTTCTCCAGGTGCGGGATCACCGCGAAGTCGACCAGCCCCACTCCCTGGCCGGTGACCAGGATCCTCTCCGCGTCACCGAAGACGGCCTTCTCCGACTTCAGTGGCCCGTCGCTGCCGCGGGGCGGGTCCACGTACGTCTCCACGAACGTGGACGCGGCCGCGATGCTCCCGGCGCTCACCCCGACGTACACCGTCTCGGGTCGCAGTGCCGGGAGCAGCGCGGCCAGGCCGGAGCGCCGCATCCAGTGGGCGAGGTAGAGCGGGTCGCCGCCGCAGACCAGCAGGGCGTCGGCCGCGCGCACGCCCGGCACCCAGACGGACTCCTCGATGCTCGGCAGCACCGTGAGCTCCAGGACGCCCAGCGACTTCCAGCCCAGCTCGGCCAGCGGCGACGGGCCCGTGCCGTTGACCGCCCGGTAGACCATGCCGGGCCCGCCGGGGAAGGGCTGGAGGGCGGTGGGAACGAGCAGCGCGGTGGACTCGCCGATCGGCTTGCCGAGCAGGCCGGTCAGCGCGTCGCGGATGCTGTCGTTCCGGACGCCGGACGAGGTGAGCAGGGCTCTCATGGGTGCCGCCTTTCTGGGGGGCCGGGGCCCGCGCGGTCAGTGGGTCAGCCTGGCCACGCGGCCGGTCGGGCCGGACGCCCAGCAGGAGCCGTCGGCGGTGCACTCGACGGCGTCGAAGGCGCCCGTGTCGAAGCGCTTCCAGGTGCGGCCGCCGTCGCGGGAGTAGTCGCTTCCGGTGGGGCCGACGGCCAGCGCGAGTCCGTGGGAGGCCCACGCCGAGCCCGAGCGATACTCGCCGGGCACGGTCCGGGCGATCTTCCACGTCCGCCCGTGCAGGTAGGCGGCGCCGTCCGGCGCGGACGTGGGGGCCGCGTAGTCGCCGCCGACGGCGATGGCCTCGCCGGACGGGCGTACGGCCAGGCTGTAGATGCCCGCGGAGGGGCCGCTGGGCACCGGGGTCGACGTGACCGACCACGACCGGCCGCCGTCGCGCGAGGTGAAGACGCGCGAGACCGCGCCGCCGCCGGTGGCGAACATGGCCTTGCCGGCCGCCGAGACCAGGCAGGTGCCGCTGGCGGCGAAGGCGAACTCGCCGGCGAGCGCGTCGGGCATGCCCTGGGTGGGGCGGACCGCCCAGGAGCGGCCGCCGTCGTCGGTGGCGAGGATGCGGAACTTGCCGTCGACCGGGTCGGAGAGGGCGAGCCCGTGCCTGCGGTCGAGGAAGGTCATGCAGTCGTAGAACGCGGCCTCGTCCTCGTTGCGGAACGTCTCGGTCCAGGTGCGGCCGCCGTCGCGGGTGGCGTAGACGCGCGAGGCCGCGCCGTTGCCGATGCTGAGCGCCAGCGCGGTGCGCGAGTCGAACGCCTCGATGTCGCGGAAGAGCAGGCCGGACGCGCCGGGCGGGCTGACGTTCGCCCAGCTGCGGCCGCCGTCGACGGTGCGCAGGACGGTGCCCGCGGAGCCGGCCACCCAGGCGACGCGGGAGCTGACCGGGGCGAGGCCGCGGAACTGGGCGGTCGAGCCCGTCTCGGTGAGGCGCCACTTCAGGGAGGAAGTCGACGCCGAGGCGGCAGCGGCGGGCAGGACGGCCGCCAGGGCCGACAGCGCCACCACCATCGACAACTTTCGCTTCAAGGTCATGTGGCGGAACTTACCGTGTGTGCCACGGCACGGAAACCGGGAGCGGACCCCGTTCGAAACCGGGGGATACCACAATGTGGGACATGCAGACTGTCACCGTCGCCATCACGCGCCGTGCGGACCCGTCGCGTACGGCGGAGATGATCGCCTGGGTGAACGCGGGCACCACCCTGGCCGAGGACTTCCCCGGCTTCCTCGGCACCGGCTGGGTGCGCCCCGCCCAGGCGTCCGACGAGTGGCACATGCTCTACCGCTTCGCCGACGCGGAGTCGCTGCGCAACTGGGAGGAGTCGCCGCAGCGCCGCTGGTGGCTGTCGTCGGCCGAGGGCTTCGTCGAGCACACCCGCGTCGAGCGCCGCACCGGCATCGAGGGCTGGTTCGACCCGCCACAGGAGCAAAACGTGCAAAGTGCGGTAAAGGCCCCGCCTCGCTGGAAGCAGGCCGTCACCATCTGGCTCGGCTTCTTCCCGGTCAGCCTGCTGGCCGCGGTGACCCTCAACCACCTGATCGCCGATCTGCACGTGGTGCTCCGCACGCTGGTCAGCACCCTGTGCCTGACCCCGATCATGACCTACCTGGTGCTGCCGCGCGTCACCCGGATGCTGCAACCCTGGCTCCAGCGCTAACGCGCGTCCAGGACGGCCCGCAGCCGGATCGTGTCGCCGACGGTCCAGCCCGGGGGCGGGGCCAGCGCGGCCCACCCGTCGACGGCGCCGGACCTGTAGACGTGCCCGTGGCCGGTCGGGACCTTGTTGGCGAAGACGGCGTCGACCGTGGTCTGCCAGAACGTGATCACGGGGTACCAGTGCATCGCGGGCGTGACGTCGGGGCCCCGGGTGCCGCTCAGCCACTGCGGCTTCTTCCAGAGCAGGTTGGGGTTCCACCAGACCACCGGGTCCGACGAGTTCTGCATGTAGACGACCTTGCGGCGGGGGCCGGCCAGGTCGCGCAGCTCCTCGGCGCGCGACGAGAACTCGACCGGCAGGGCGGCGTACGACGGGTCCCAGACCGGCGTGCCCTCGGCGCGGGCCTCGGTGAGCCGCCGGTGGATCGGGTTGGCGAAGGTCGGGCCCTCGAGCAGGATCCCGTCCGCCCCGTCGACCATCCGCTCCGCGGTGCCGAAGGTCTTCTCCGTCCCGTACGTCCCCAGACTCTCCCCGAAGATCAGCAGCTTGGGCCGGTCGGCGGCGGGCGTCGCGGCCCAGCGCTCCTGCACCGCCGTGATCAGGGCCGAGGAGGCCTCCACGACCTTGGCGCGGTCGGCCAGGAACGAGATCCAGCTCGGCAGGTACGAGTACTGCATCGACACCAGCGCGGTGTCCCCGGCGTACATGTACTCGAGCGAGCTGGGCACGTCGTTGTCGACCCAGCCGGTGCCGGTGGGGGTGAAGACCGCGATCACCTCGCGGTCGAAGGCGCCCGTGCGCTCCATCTCGCGGACGATCAGGCCGGCCCGCTCGGTGACCGAGTCGGCGGAGGAGAGCCCGGCGTAGAGGCGGATCGGCTCCATGACCGGCCGGTGCGCGAAGGACGCGAGCTGCTCGTGGCTCGGCGCCTTGGCCACGAAGTTGCGGCCCTGCCGGCCCAGCGACTCCCACGACACGAGCGACGCCGGGCTGCCGGAGCGCAGTGGCGACATCTGCCGTTCGACGCCACGTCCCGTACCGCTGTCGGTGACCGCGGCCGAGCGGTCGGCGGTGGTGTAGAGGTTGCCGATCAGCAGTCCGTCGAACGCGGTGTAGCTGAGCACGGTGACCACCACGAAGCCGGCGCAGTAGGCGGCCGACTCGGGCACGAGCCGTCCGAAGAGCCGGGCCAGGCCGTGCGCGGCCAGCCGCAGGCAGCGTGCGACCAGCAGCAGCACCCCGAAGGTGAGCACGCTGATGCCGACGGTGCGGATCAGGTCGTACTCCTGCTGGGGTGGCATGCCCAGGCGCAGGCGCAGGTCGCGCTGCCAGCGGGTGCCGAGCCAGAGGAAGAGCAGGATCAGCGGCGGTACGAGCAGGAAGAGCGCCTGCCACGCGATGCGCTCGGCGCGCCGCGACGGCCACCACCGCAGCCGGACGAGCGCGCCGATCGACGTGCCGAAGGCGTACCCGATGGCGGCGGTGAGACCGGCGACCACTCCCTGGAGCGACCACGGGCGCGGCAGCAGCGACGGTGTGTAGGAGAGGCAGTAGAAGACGGCGCAGAGGCCGAAGCCGGTGACGCTCAGGCCGCACCGCAGGACCCGGCGGCGGGGTGGCAGCGGGACGGGAGCGCGACCGGGGGCGCGGCGCTGGCCGGGTATCCACGGTCGAGGCGGAGCCGTCACCACGAGCCTGCGCATGGACCGCCCCCAATCCGCCCCCGAACGCAGGATCTTCCTCTCCGTGGTCACGCCGCAACCACCTTTACCTGCGGTTGATCGACTACGGCGGCGGTACCTGCGTACTCGCCCCTTCCCGTCCCTTCGTGCCGTGAGCGACAACTTCGACAATCCGGGCCGGTTTCCGGTTGAGTTCGGCCGCCGGCTGCCGATCACAGACGCCGAGGAGGAGCGAATACATGCGATTGCGCACCTGGATCGCCGTCGTGATCAGCGTCGTGCTGCTGGCCGCCGCGGGCACGATCGGCATCCTGGTGAACCGCTCGGCGCTGCGTGCCGCCGACGACGTTCACCGGGCTGACTCGCGTGCGCTCGGCGTGAACAACAAGACGCTGGTCGGCGCCATGCAGGCGCTGTCCGCGGGCGAGCTCGGCGAGTTCCTGAGAGACAACTCGCTGCACCTGGGCAAGAACAGCGCCACCGACCGTGCGGCGCTGCAGGTCCTCGCGTCCAAGAGCACCTATTTCTCGTACGGGGCCCTGGTGACCGATCTCGAGGGCACCGTCCTGACCAGCTCGCGCACCTCCGGGGTGCCCGCCGCGGACAACGCCGGCTGGCAGCCGATGCTGGCGATGCTGACCGCCGGTGAGACGTACGGCGTCTCGTCGATCATGTCGGTGGACGCCACCTATCTGGAGGCCGTCGCCATGCCCGTGGTCGTCGGCGGCAGCCCGGTCGCGCTGCTGGTCGGCCTGAACGACGTGGCCAAGACCCCGCTGCAGCGGTACACGGTCTCGCTCGGCAGCCCCGCGCACCTCACCACGATCGTGGACAGCACCGGCACGATCGCCGCGGCCAGCGACCCGATCGACGTCGGCCACAAGATCGACCCGGCGATCAGCAGCGCGCTCGGCGAGGACCCGGCCACCGAGTTCGTCGAGTTCACCGACTCCTCCGGCGCCGAGATGATCGCGATCGTGGTGAACGGCCTGCCCGGCGGATGGGCGTACGTGCGCACCCAGAGCAGGGCGTCGTTCGACGGCGCCGTGCACACCAAGAGCCAGACGCTCAACCTCACCCTGCTCGCGATGCTGCTGATCGGCGTGCTCGCGATCGCCGCGCTCGGCTACCGCACGGTGATGCAGCGCCGCCGCGCCGACGAGCGCTTCCAGGCCCTCTTCCAGCACGCGCCCGACCTGGTGTCGGTGATCGACGCGAACGGCGACATCGAGTACTCCAGCCCGAGCGCCAAGGGGATCCTCGGCTTCGAGCAGGGCCAGCTCGTCGGCAGCAGCGTCTTCGACATCGTCCACCCCGACGACCGCGAGTACATGCGGCGGCAGTTCGCCGTGCTGCTGAGCCGCCGCGACGCGGTGCTGCGCCTGCAGTGCCGCGCCAGCTCCGCCAAGGGCGACTACCGCTGGTTCGAGTTCACGGCGTCCAACCAGATGCACAACCCGTCGCTGCACGGCATCGTCATCAACGCGCGGGACATCTCCGAGACCCGCGCCTTCCAGGAGCGGCTGGCGCACGAGGCGCAGCACGACGCGCTCACCGGGCTGCCCAACCGGCGGCGCATGCAGGACGCGCTCGGCGCCTCGCTGCGCGAGCAGCCGGTCGGGGTGCTCTTCGTCGACCTCGACGGGTTCAAGCCGGTCAACGACGCGCACGGCCACGAGGCCGGCGACGAGCTGCTGCGGCAGGTCGCGCGGCGGCTGACCGGCTGCGTCCGCGAGGGCGACGTGCTGGCCCGGGTCGGCGGCGACGAGTTCGTCGTGCTCATGCCCGGCGCGGCCGGCCCCGGCGACACCGGCGCCATGTGCGAGCGGATCCGCGCGGCGATCGAGTCGCCGTTCCGGATCGACGGCAACGAGGTACGCATCGGCGCCAGCGTCGGCGTGCACCTCGCGCCGAGCGCCGGCGACCCGGACGAGGCCCTGCGCGCCGCCGACCACGCCATGTACGCGGTCAAGAAATCCGGCCGCGATCGCCCGGTCGGCGCCGGCAGGCACCGCGCGGAGGCGTAGGAACCGGCAGACTGTACGGCAGTCCCCGATCGAAGGTGGTGCCGGCGGTGTCCAAGATCCTCTCGCGTCGCGATCTCGACTTCCTCCTGTACGAGTGGCTCGACGTCGAGGCGCTCACCGAGCGGGAGCGCTTCGCCGAGCACTCGCGCGAGACGTTCGACGCCTTCCTCGACGTGTCCGCCCAGATCGCCGAGCGCGACTTCGCGCCGCACAACCGGCGCAACGACCTCGAGGAGCCGGCCTTCGACGGCGTCCGGGCGAACGTGATCCCCGAGGTCGCCGCCGCGCTCAAGGTCTTCAACGAGACGGGGCTGATCTCCGGGACGATGGACGCCTCGCTCGGCGGCCTCCAGCTGCCGGCCGTGGTGGCGCGCGCCTGCTTCCTGTGGTTCCAGGCCGCCAACATCGCCACCTCGTCGTACCCGCTGCTGACCATGGCGAACGCCCACCTGCTCACCACCTACGGCACGCCCGAGCAGGTCGCTCGGTTCGTGCAGCCGATGGTCGACGGGCGCTTTACCGGCACGATGTGCCTCTCCGAGCCGCAGGCCGGCTCCTCGCTCAGCGACGTGCTGACCAGGGCCGCCAAGGCCGAGGACGGTTCGTACCGGATCACCGGCAGCAAGATGTGGATCTCGGGCGGCGACCACGAGCTGAGCGAGACGATCGTCCACCTGGTGCTGGCCCGGGTCGCGGGGGCGCCGCCCGGCGTCAAGAGCCTGTCGCTGTTCATCGTGCCCAAGCACCACGTCGCCGAGGACGGCACGGTCGGCGAGCGCAACGGCGTGGCGCTCGCCGGGCTCAACCACAAGATGGGCTGGCGTGGCACGACGAACGCGGTGCTCTCCTTCGACGACGCCACCGGCTACCTGGTCGGCGAGGAGGGCAAGGGCCTTGCCTACATGTTCCACATGATGAACGAGGCGCGGATCGGTGTCGGCGCGGGCGCGGTGGCGCTCGGCTACACCGGATACCTGCACGCCCTCGACTACGCGCGCGAGCGGCTCCAGGGCCGCCCGGTCGCCGCGAAGGACCCGGCCGCGCCTCCGGTCGCCATCGTCGACCACCCCGACGTCCGGCGCATGTTGCTCTCCTCCAAGGCGTACGTGGAAGGGGGCCTGGGGTTGATCCTCTACGCGGCGAAGCTGCTCGACGAGCCCTCGCAGGAGAACGACCTGCTGCTCGACGTGCTCACCCCGATCGTCAAGGCGTGGCCGTCGCAGTGGTGCCGGCTGGCCAACGACCACGCGATCCAGATCCATGGCGGGTACGGGTACACGCGCGAATATCCGGTCGAGCAGTTCTACCGCGACAACCGGCTCAACTCGATCCACGAGGGCACCGACGGCATCCAGGCGCTCGACCTGCTCGGGCGCAAGGCCGTGATGCGCGGCGGCGCCGGGCTGACCCTCCTGCTGGACCGGATCCGGGCCACCGCGTCGGCGTCGGATCTGGGGGCGCCCGTGCTGGCCGCGTGCGACCGCGTCGCCGCCACGACCGCGCGGCTGTGGCAGGACGGCAACCCCACGGTCGCGCTGGCCAATGCCACGGCCTATCTCGACGCCGTCGGCCATCTGGTGGTCGCCTGGATCTGGCTGTCGCAGGCCGCGGCGGCGGGCGACAAGCCGGGCGACTTCTACGACGGCAAGCGGCTCGCCGCCCGCTACTTCATCACCCATGAGCTGCCGCGCATCGGCCCGCTGCTCGACCTGCTCGACTCGCGCGACACGCTGCTGGTGGACCTCGACCCCGCCTGGCTGGGCTGACATGGCGTCCCCGTCGATCCAGGTCCAGGTCGGTGACTTCGAGGTGCGCGTCTCCAACCCCGACCGCGTCTACTTCCCGTCGTTGGGGCTCACCAAGCGCGACCTCGTCGACTACTACCTGTCCGTGGGCGACGGCATCGTCCGAGCGCTGCGCGAGCGCCCGTGCATGCTGCACCGCTTCCCCGACGGCCTCGCCGGCGAAAAGGTCCACCAGAAGCGCGTGCCGAACGGCGCCCCGCCCTGGCTCGAGACGGTCCGCGTCAAGTTCCCCCGCTACAACCGCCACGCCGACGAGCTCTGCGTGACCAAGCTGGCCGACGTGATCTGGGCCGTGCAGATGTCCACCGTCGAGTTCCACCCGTGGAACTCCCGCCGCGCCGACACCGAACAGCCCGACGAGTGGCGCATCGACCTCGACCCGATGCCCGACTGCCCGTTCGACCGCGTCCGCCGCGTCGCCGGCGTCGCCCACGAGGTCCTCGACGACCTGGGCATCACCGGCTACCCCAAGACCTCCGGCGGCCGCGGCCTGCACATCTACGTGCGCATCCGCCCCGACCGGGGATTCTCGGACGTGCGCCGCGCCGCGCTGGCCTTCGCCCGCGAGGTCGAGCGCCGGGCCCCCGACGACGTGACGACGACATGGTGGCGCAAGGACAGGGACCCGAGCGCCCTGTTCGTCGACTACAACCAGAACGCCCGCGACCACACGATCGCCAGCGCCTACTCGGTCCGCGGCAACCAGCAAGGCACCGTCTCCACCCCGATCACCTGGTCCGAGATCCCCGACGTCGAGCCGGACGACTTCACCATCCAGACGGTCCCCGCCCGCTTCGCCGAGCTGGGCGACCTGCACGCCACCATCGACGACGAACACTTCTCCCTGGACCCGCTGCTGGAGTGGGCCGACCGGGACGAAAAGGCCGGCCTGGCCGGCCCGGCGGACGCCGACCAGCACCCCTGACCCACCGCATCACCCGACGACGGAAAGGCCGGCAACGATGGACGCCGCCACCGAGGAGTTGCGGGACGCACACGACATCCTCTCGGAGTGGTATGCGACGAACCTGCCCGGAGTGCTCGAAAGCATGCCGGTCGAACGCGCCATGCTCGACCTGTTCGCCGAGATGACCCGGGCAGTCGGTGCCGAGGTCGCGGACGTGGGCTGCGGCACCGGGCGGCTACTTCCCTACCTGGCGAGCCGCGGCCTGTCGCCGCGCGGCGTGGACCTCTCGCCGCGAATGGTCGAGGTGGCGCGGCGCGAGCACCCCGGCTTCGCATACCAGGTCGCCGACCTGCGCGACCTGCCGTTCGAGGACGCGTCGCTGGCCGGGGTGGTCTGCTGGTTCTCGCTGATCTATCTCGCCCCCGAAGCCCGGGCGCGTGCGTTCGCCGAGCTCGCCCGGGTCGTCAAGCCGGGCGGCCACCTGGTGGCGGCCTTCAAACACGGCGACGGCACCGCCCACCGCAACGCACCGGGCAGCCGCGTCGCGGAGCTCGGCATCGATTTCGACCGCTACTCGCTGTCGCCTCAGGAGATGACCGACCGCCTCACCGCCGCCGGGTTCACCTTGGTCTTTCAGGGCCACACCCCACCCGAGGGGGCGGAGCCGCCGTACGGCTACATGCTCGTCCGCAAAACCGGCGCCTGACACCCCGTCCTCACTCGGCGAGCCGGCCCCGCACCGAGTCGGCCGACCCCGATCACCCGCCGTCAGCGTCCGCGGCGAGCATTCACCATGGGCGGCGACAAGCAGCTGCCTCGTTGCTCGACACAACCCATAGGACACGCTCCGTTGCGGCTGTCGGCCTCGCGGTGCGGCACCGTCCTTGCCCGCGACGCCGTGGCTCCTTCCCTCGGCCCGTGGTCACATCTCGGCGAGAGTGGCGCGGAGGAGGAAGTCCTCGCGGCTGTGTTCTGGGCGGGTCGGGGTGTCGGAACCGGCCACGGCGTTGCCGTAGAGCTCGCTGCAGCGGCAGCTGTGTCGCGGTTCGTTGTCAAAGTGTCAAGCGCCCTTGTCTCAGCGTCGCGGGTACTTGACACGAATCCGGTGCGGCCCTCTCGGAATGCCGTGCCTGCAAGGTGGCAGTGGGCGCGCGTGGAGCTGCGGTGGACGGCTTCGGGGTTGTGGAAGCCGTGCGGGTCAGTGGGCCATGGAAGGCATCAGTGGGCCATGGAAGGCATCAGTGGGCCACGGAAGGCGGAGGTTCAGCCAGCGGGTGGTCCCGGGTGCAACTTCCCCTCGCCATCGTGGTTTGCGCTGGCGAGGTGAGCGGCTGTCACATATCCGCCGTGGTGTGGGGCGGTCGCGGGGTTGGCGGTCGGGCATGATCAGCGGCTGAGGTGGCGGGCCTGGGCCGCCTTCGACTGTGCGCGACGACGAGCGGGGAAACGGTGCATCGGCGAATGAGCTCCAGCAGGGTGGTGTTGACCGCCGCCTTCCTGGCGTTGGCCGCGGGTGGCGTGGCCGCTTGCGACGCTGCCACTGACGGGGACGACGACATCGGCTCGTACGACACGACGACTTACAGCGACAGCGACGGCGGCAGCAGCGACGGTGGCGACGTCGGCGACGAGAGTGGTGGCGACGGCAGCGCAAGCGACGAAGACAGCGACGCGCCGACAGTGGCCGATCCGGTCGGCGAGGTCGACGAGAGCGAGGCCGACGCAGGCGAGGCTGGCGCGGGCGAGGCTGGCGCGGGCGAGGAAGTGTTCTACTGCGCCGACGACCAGGGTGAGATCGTCGACGAGGACTATTGCGACACCGACGACGCGACCACCAATTACTTCTTGTGGCATTCGCCCGCTTATGGCCGCGGGTTGGCGCCCGGGACCTTCCTCGACGGCGGCGAGCGGATCTCGGCCGGGGATCGTGCTGCGAGGCGGGCTTTCGGGCTGCCGGCCGCCGGGAAGGTCGGCAACGGGGTCGTCAAGACCAACGTGGTGGGGCGGGCCACGGGTGACTCCGCGGGTGGCTGACCGCGCCCTGCGACGCCGGGCGCGGTCAGCCTGTGGTGGTGACTAGCGCGGGGTGATGACCGCGACCGGGAACTTGCGGTCGGTCTTGGTCTCGTAGTCGGCGGCGTCCGGCCAGTAGGCGCGCCAGATGCCGTAGAGGCGCTCCCAGTCGGCGTCGCGGCCGGGGCGGGCCACGCGGAAGTCGGCCTTGCGGGTCTCGGCGCCCAGTTCGATGGTCACCGGGCCGTCGAGGGCCTCGAGGTTGGCGACCCACTGCGGGTCCTCGGGGGCGCCGCCGGCGCTGCCGCAGATGACGTAGGTGTCGCCGTCGGGGGCGGCCACGAGCGGGTTGATGGTGACCTTGCCGGTCTTGCGGCCGGGGGTGTGCAGCAGGAGGGTGGTCTTGCCCTCCCAGTGACCGCCGAGAACGCCGTCGTTCGCACGGAAGTTCTCGATCACCGTGTCGTTGAAGGAAGCCATGGTCCATACGCTACCGGGCCGTGATCGATTGAGGCTGGTAAGGATGTGGCATGAAGGTCTTGCGCGACGCGTACGGGATCCCGCACCTGCGGGCCGATTCGGTGGACGAGCTGGCGTTTCTCCAGGGGCGGGTGACCGCCGCCGATCGGGGGCGGCAGCTCGAGGTGGAGCGCCGGCGCTCGGAGGGGCTCCTCGCCGAGCTGGTGGGGGCCGAGGGGCTGGCGTGGGACCGGTTCGCGCGGCGGGCGCGGGTCGATGACACGGCGCGCAAGGCGTACGACAATGTGGACGAACGGACGCAAGCCTGGCTCACCGCGTACGGGGAAGGGGTCCGCAGTGCGGGTTTGACCTGGCACGCCTGGACGCCGTTGGGGGTCTTCCTGGCCCGGCACATCCTTTTCGCCAGCTTCCCGTGGAAGCTCTTCAACGCGCACGTCGCGCGGACGCTGGGTGAGGACAAGCTCGCCTGGTTCGATCCGGAGGGGCCGGGCGAGACGGGCAGCAACGCGTGGGCGGTGCCGGGCGAGATCGCCGGCGATCCGCATCGGCAGATCGAGCTGCCGGGGGTCTACCAGCAGGTGCGGCTGGCGTGCCCGGAGTTCGACGTGGCGGGGCTGGCGTTCCCGGGCGTTCCGGGCGTGCAGCATTTCGGCCAGACCGAGACGGTGGCCTGGGCCGTCACCAACGCGCAGGCCGACTACCAGGATCTCTACCTCGAGGAGTTGCACGGCGATCAGGCGCGCGGGCCGGAGGGCTGGGAGCCGGTCATGCGCCACGTCGAGACGATCCCCGTCAAGGACGGCCCGGACGAGGTCGTCGAGATCGTCGAGACGGCGCGGGGCCCGATCATCGATCAAAGCCTGTCGCTCCGTACGCCGTCACGCGTCGACCTGGAGCTCGGGTTCGCCGCGCTGCTGCCGCTGCTGCGCGCGCGCACCGTGGACGACGTGGCGGACGCGCTGACCGGCTGGGTGGAGCCGGTCAACAGCATCCTCACCGCCGACACCAGCGGGCGGGTCCTCCAGCTGACCGTGGGCCGGGTGCCGCTGCGCGACGACCGCAACAAGGTGCTGCCGGTGCCGGCGTGGGAGTCCGCGTACGCGTGGAAGCCCGGCTACGTGCCGATGACCCGCGAACAGGTGTCCGGCAGCGCCGTCAACGCGAACGACCGCCGGCCGGACACCGAGGCGTACGGCGTCTCGTTCTCCTCCAAGGCCCGCGCCCGCCGCATCCGGGAGCTGCTCGACGCGGGCGCGCCGCCCGAGCGCATCCACATGGACACGACCATGCCGGCGGACAGCGTCGAGGCCGGCCGCCGCGCCGCGATCCGGGCCGAGGTGGCCCGCCGGCTCTACGAGCACCCGCGGGTGGCGGCCCTCGCGGAGCCCACCGGCTTCGACGAGATCTTCGGGGTCGACCCGCGCGGCAAGGTCGGGCTCATGCAGGACAGCCTGCTCGCCGGGCTGGGGCTCACCGCCGCTGATCTGGTCGACCCGGCGACGATCACCTCGGGCCGGTGGGGCGAGCGGCACCTGCTCGACCCCGTACGGCTGCCGGGAATGACCGCCGAGATCCCGCGCACGGAGCTGTCCGGCGAGCGCGACGACGTCCTGTGCACCACCAGCGTTCCCGGCGTCAGCGATCTCTGCCGTAAGGGCCCCGTGGCCCGCTATGTTTGGGACGTCCGGGACCGCGCGCGGAGCCGCTGGATCGTCCCGTTCGGGGCGCACGGCGATCCCGGCAGTCCCCATTTCCTGGACCAGCTGCCGCTGTGGGCGGCGGGGCGCCTGGTCCCGCTGGTCTCGGACTGGTCCGAGCTGACCGAGGAGTGAGACGGATGAGGTTTCGCGCCGAGTTGCAGCGCACGGGTGGCACCACCACCGGCTTCGAGGTGCCCGACGACGTCGTCGCCGGGCTCGGCGGCGGTGGCCGCCCCAAGGTCGTCGCCACCTTCAACGGCTTCACGATGCGCTCGGCCATCGCCAAGATGGGCGGCAGCTACTGGCTCGGCGTCAGCGCCGAGCGCCGCGCCGCCGCCGGCGTCGAGGGCGGTGAGGTCTTCGACGTCGACGTGGAGCTCGACACCGCCCCGCGCGAGATCGAGGTGCCCGGCGATCTGAGCGAGGCGCTCGACGCCGAGCCCGCGGCGCGCGACTTCTGGCAGACCCTGTCGTTCAGCAACCAGCGCTGGCACGTCGACCAGCTCGCCTCGGCGAAGACGGCCGAGACCCGGGCACGCCGGCTGGCGAAGTCGATCGCCCTGCTCAGTGCCGGCAAGGCTCGCTGATCACCGGGGGCGGTAGGCGATCTCCGGGTCGAGCAGGCGCACCCAGGCGGGCCGCCACGCCAGGCCGCGGGCAGTCATCTCCTCCTGGAGGTTGGTGCGCCACGGCCCGGAGACGCCGTCGTCGGCCCACCACGAGGGCCACGAGTCGTAGCGGCGCTCCACCAGCACGTCGGTGGCGGTGGTCTGCACGCGCAGGAAGAACCACCGGCCGTAGCGCGGGTCGGCCTCGGCCCGGCGCAGCCGCCGCACCAGCTCGCCCAGCTCCTGAAAGGACGCGAAGCGCGCCTCGCCGGGGCGTTCCAGCGGCGGGTGCTTGCCGGGCTGCGCGCTGAGGCTGGTGGCGTCGGCGTAGACGAGGACCGTGCACCGGCCGTCGCCGTGGGGCGAGCGGTCGCGCATCCACGCCGCCAGCGCCTCGAGCTCGCCGGTCGCGGGCGGCGCGGGCCGGTCGAGCTCGGCCGCCTCCTGCATGGCGGTCCACACGAGACGGTCGTGTTCGCCCTGGCTGAGCCGGCGCACGCGGCGCATCGGCGGGCGTTCGCCGGCCGCGATGCGCGGCGGCCGGGTGCCCGCCGTGATCCCGCCGCGGGCGGCGCAGTCGAGCGCGGCCCCCAGGTCGAGCGCCGGCTCGGTGAGCCGGCCGAGCAGCCGTTCGAAGGCCGGGCCGGTGACCTGGCCGCGCACCGCGGCGGCGAGCAGGTCCTCGCCGGCGGCGCGCACGTCGTCGCGCTCGCTCGGCGAGTGCAGCTCGTGCCGACCCCACTCGGAGACGATCTCGGCGAGCTGGGCCAGCGTGTTCTCGTTGCTGAGCACGGCGCCGACCGTCTGCACCAGCCCGTCGCTCACGGCGTCGCTGTAGCGGGTGCGTGACCAGCGGCCCTCCGCGTGCCAGACCACGAAGCCGAGCGAGTCGGCCTCGGCGAGGGTGGTCAGGTCGTCCCACGGCAGCCAGTCGGGCGCGCCGGTGAGCAGGTCGATGGGCGGGTCGGCGTCGGCGGTGCCGCTGTGATCGCGGTCATAGCCGAACAGGACGGCGCGAGCCCCGTCGAGCAGGGCGAACCGGGCCCAGCTGCCGCCGTGGTCGTCGTGGTGCGCGCCGCGGTCGTCGACGTACCAGACATCGTCGTACCCGATGCCGGTGAGCGCGGCGGCCAGGGTCGCCCAGCGCGTCCAGAGCAAGCCGGGCGCGGGCAGGTCCACGTCGGTCAGCATTCGTCCACTGTGCCAAATGCGGCGGACCGGATGTCACCCCCCTTGCCCAATGCGAAAGGTTGCAGCTGGGTGGCATCGGCTCGGATGCCGTCAGGACCCGGTGGGGCCGGGCGATGGGAACCGTGGCCGCGGATCTTCACGAACCGCGGCGGACCCCAGACCCCGACCCGAGATCGGATCATGCTTACCCACGCCCTCGGCCTCGTCGCCGCCGTGCTGTCCGTTTCCCTCTCCTGGCCCCAGGTCTACAAGTCCTGCGTGCAGCGCCGGACCAACGGCCTGTCCGCCACCGCCTGCGCCCTCGGGGTGGCCATGCCGTTCGGCTGGATCACCTACGGCCTGCTCAGCGGCGAGCGCATCCAGGTGATGACGAACACGGCGACCGGGCTGGCCGGCCTGGCGATCCTGGTGGCGCTGATGGTCACGCAGCCGTCGCTGCGCTCGGGCCGGGCGCTGCTGGTCGCCGGCGGCAGCGCCGGCGCGGTGGCCGCGGCCGCCCTGCTGAGCCTCGCCGCCGCGGCCCTGCCCGGCGTGACCGGTGGCATGGCCGCCTCGGTGCTGGGCCTGACGCTGGCGAGCGTCTCGTTCGTCTCGGCGATCCCGCAGCCGCTGGCGCTGCTGCGCAACCGTCACATGGACATCTCCGGCCTCTCGCCGCTGCGCTGGCGGCTGGCCGCGGGCGCCTGCGGGTCGTGGTTCACCTACGGGCTGCTGACCGGCCAGCCGGCGGTGTGGTCGTCCGCACTGGTCGGGCTCGTCAGCGCCGGCATCGTCGTGACGGTGCTGCACGTGCGCCGCGAGCGCCCGGTGCTGACCGAGGCCGACGTCGTCGAGGTGACCCGCGTGTGCTGGCGCAGCTCGATCACTACTCGTAACCTCGCCATGGCCGGTGTCTGACATATTGCCGTTCTTCAGGTGAATTGACGCCCGGCACTTCCCGCCTGGAAGTGCCGGGTGTTGTTATTTGCCCCGAATTCGCAAGATCACTCTGAGTGGCATCGACCCCCTACTATGCCGGGCGTCGTGTGGCGGCTCCGCCGCCATTCCCGTCAGAAGGGTCGTTCTGTATGCCTCTGAAGACGCACCGACTACTCACCGCCGCCCTCGCCGGGGTGCTGGCCGCCGGCATGGGCGCGGCCCCCGCGCTCGCCGGCGGCGCACCCAAGACCGGCGCCGACGCGGTGCCCACGCCCAAGCTCGGCTGGTACAAGTGCTACGGCTACGCCGAATGCGCGACGGTCCAGCTTCCGCTCGACTACGACAACCCGCGCGGCGCGACCACCGAGATCGCCGTGCTGCGGGTGAAGGCCAAGAACCAGTCGGCCAAGCTCGGCAGCCTGTTCGTCAACCCGGGCGGGCCGGGCGGCTCCGCCACGCAGTTCGCGCTCGACGCGCCGTACTGGCTGACCGACCCGATCCTCCAGCGCTTCGACGTCGTCGGGGTCGACCCGCGCGGCGTCGGCGCCAGCCAGAACGTCCGCTGCTTCACGTCGGTCAAGGAGCAGACCGAGGTCCTCAACCTGATGAACGTCCCCTTCCCGGTCACCGCGGCCGAGGAGAGGGCGTACGTGCGGGGCTCGAAGCTGCTGGGCAAGGCGTGCTCGACCACCGGCAAGCCGCTGACCGGCGCCGCCTCCACCGCCGAGGTGGCCCGCGACATGGACGTCATCCGCCGCGCGGTCGGCGACAAGAAGCTCACCTACCTGGGCTTCAGCTACGGCAGCGCGCTCGGGCAGTACTACGCCAACATGTTCCCCGACCGCTTCCGGGCGCTCGTCGTCGACGGCGTGCTCGACCCGACGGCCTGGGTCGGCAACACCCGGGAGCCGCTCGACGAGCGGCTGCGCTCCAGCGACGGCGCGTACAAGGCTCTCATCGAGATCTTGAAGCGCTGCGACCGGGCGGGCGAGACGAAGTGCGTCTTCGCCGAGGGTGACCCGGTCGAGCGGTTCGACGCCATCGCCGAGGAGCTCAAGGAGGAGCCGCTCGCGCTGCCGGACGGCGAGGGTGGCACGATCCAGGTGACGTACGCGGTGTTCATCGGCGCGATCCTCGGCTCGCTCTACCAGTTCGACGCGGGCGACCAGGTCACCGCGATCGCCGACCAGGTCGGTGACGCCCTCGAGGGCCGCTCCGGCGCGGCGCTGGTCAAGCGGGTGCGTGACGCGCGGGCCTCCCGGTCGTACGACTTCCCGTACGAGAACAGCTTCGAGGCGACCTCCACGGTGATCTGCACGGACGGGCGGCACCCGGCCGACGCGGGCGCCTGGCCGGCCTACGCGGACCAGCGTGACCGCAAGGCGCCGTACTTCGGCCGAGCCTGGGGCTGGGTCGACAGCCAGTGCGCGAACAAGACGTGGACCGTCCGGGACGAGGATGCGTACACCGGCCCGTTCACCCGCCGGACGGCGGCGCCCGTGCTGGTGGTCGGCAACTTCTGGGACCCGGCCACGAACTACCGGGGCGCGGTCGCGTCGAGCCGGCTGCTGCCGAACTCCGTGCTGCTGTCGAGCAACAACTGGGGCCACACCGCGTACGGCTCCGGGGTCTGCGCGACCACGTCGATCGACAGCTATCTGCTGACCGGCAAGCCGCCGGCCCGCGGGACGGTCTGCACCGACGCCCCGCAGCCGTTCGTCGAGCCGCTGCCGGCCCCGGCGGCGACCACCATGGCGGCCGTGCCGGGTAAGAAGCGGCCGCCGATCGCGGCGCCGCTGCCGGACTCGATCCTGATTCCGGCGAAGATCTGATGTCCGGCGGCGGGGCGGTGCGAAGCCGCCCCGCCGCCGCCTCAGGTGTGGCTGTGCCAGCCGCTTCCCTCACGCGAGTCCGCGACCTTGCCGGTGATCGAAGCGATGAGGATGACCAGGAAGAAGAGCGCCAGTACGAGTTCCATGCATTGAGCATCGTCGTGTTCTGCGGCGGCCGACAGTGGCAGACATGCCACGCATCTTCAAAATCCTGCCAAGTGACCGTAGGCTGCGTCACATGCTGCGAAACGTCGCCGTGATCGCGCTTCCCGACGTCGCCCCGTTCGAGCTCGGCGTGCTCTGCGAGCTCTTCGGCTACGACCGTTCCGCCGAGGGCCTGCCCTCGTACGACTTCGCCGTCTGCTCGGTCGACGGCCGCCCGGTGCCCAGCCGCTCCGGCTTCGACATCGCCGTCAAGCACGACCTCTCCCGGGCCGCCGAGGCCGACCTCGTCGTCGTCGCGCCCTTCGACAACCCGTGGTACGGGCCGCCGCCCGAGGTGGGTGCGGCGCTGCGTGCCGCGCACGACCGGGGTGCCTGGGTGATGAGCGTCTGCACCAGCGCCTTCGCCCTCGGCGCCGCCGGCCTGCTCGACGGCCGCCGCTGCACCACCCACTGGCTGCACGCCGCCCGCCTGGCGCGGCAATATCCGGCCGCGATCGTCGACCCCGACGTGCTGTACGTGCAGGACGGGCGCGTCCTCACCAGCGCCGGCACGGCCGCCAGCATCGACGCCGGCCTGCACCTGATCCGCCAGGAGCACGGCAGCACGATCGCCACGATGCTCGCCCGCCGCATGGTCGTGCCGCCGCACCGCGAGGGCGGCCAGGCGCAATACATCGAGACCCCGCTCAAGCCGGTCGAGTGCGAGACGCTGCAGCCGGTGCTCACCACGGTGCTGGAGACCCTCGACCGGCCGCACACGGTCGAGACCATGGCCGAGATGGCTCACATGGCGCCGCGGACGTTCGCCCGCAAGTTCCGGGAGGAGACCGGCGCGACCCCGCACGACTGGCTCACCGGCCAGCGGCTGCTGCTCGCCCGCCGCCTGCTCGAGGACACGTCGCTCGGCGTCGACGTGATCGCCGACCGGGCCGGCTTCGGCAGCGCGGCCACCCTGCGGCACCACTTCGCCCAGCGGCTGAGCACGACCCCGCAGGCCTACCGGGGAACGTTCCGGTCGTCACAACCGGTGTGACCGCCCGCCCGCGCGGGCAAACGCCGGTTCATGGCGACGACTCCCGGCCCCACCCTGTTCGTGCTCTTCGGAGCCACCGGTGACCTGGCCCGGCGCATGGTGCTGCCGGCCTTCTACACGCTCGCGATCGAGGGGCTGCTCCCCGACGACTGGATCCTGGTCGGCAACGGGCGCGGTGACGTCTCGCACGAGAACTTCCGCAAGCACGTCCACGACGCGCTGACCGAGTTCGGCCCGGCACCCGGCAAGGGGCCGTGGCGGGAGTTCGCGTCGCGGCTGCGCTTCGCCGGCGGCGGCTTCGCCTCGGCGGACCCCGGCAGCCTGCTCGACGTCATCGCCGAGGCCCGGTCCCAGCTCGGCGAGAAGGCTCAGCTCGTGCACTACCTGGCCATCCCGCCGGTCGCCTTCCCCGGCATCACCGAGGCGCTCGGCACGCACGGCCTCGCCGAGAACGCGCGCGTCGTCTACGAGAAGCCGTTCGGCACCTCGCCGTCGTCGTTCCAGTCGCTCAACCGGCTCGTGCACCGGGTGCTGAAGGAGGAGCAGGTTTATCGGATCGACCACTTCCTCGGCAAGGAGGCGACCCAGAACCTGCATGTCGCCCGGTTCGCGAACGAGGCCTTCGCCGCGATGTGGAGCCGCGACCACATCGAGAGCGTGCAGATCGACGTGCCCGAGACCCTCGGCGTCGAGCAGCGCGCCGAGTTCTACGACGCGACCGGCGCGGTGCTCGACATGCTGGTGACCCACCTGTTCCAGGTGGCCGCCGAGGTCGCCATGGAGCCGCCGGCCGGCCTCGGCTCGGCCGATCTGCAGGCCGCCCGCGAAAAGGTGATCCGCGCGTTCCGCCCGCTCGACCCCGCCGAGGTGGTGCTGGGGCAGTACGCGGGCTACAAGCAGATCAAGGGCGTGCGCCGCGGCTCCCGCACGGACACGTACGTGGCCGCCAGGCTCTGGATCGACAACCCGCGCTGGCGTGGCGTGCCGTTCCTGCTGCGCACCGGCAAGAAGCTCGCCGAGAGCCGGCAGGTGGTGAGCCTGGTCCTCAAGTCCCCGAAGGGCCCGCTGTCCGCGCTGCCGGCCCAGTCGAACGTGCTCACCTTCGACCTGGCCGGCGACGGCGCGATCGACCTGTCGCTGCTCGCCAAGCGCCCCGGCGTGGCGCTCGACCTGGAGCCCGGCCACGTCCAGCTGCCACTGGCCGAGCTTCCCGACGCCGAGCCGCTGCCCCCGTACGTCCGCCTGATCCACGACGTGCTGACCGGTGACCGCGCGCTCTTCACCCGCCCGGACGGGCTGAGCGCCACCTGGAAGACCGTCAGGCCGCTGCTCGACTCGCCGCCCGCGCCCGCGTCGTACCCGCAGGGCTCGTGGGGTCCCGCCAAGGCCCGCAAGCTGGCGACCTGGCTGCTGGGATCCTGACCGCTCACCGCTCCCGCTCGGCCAGGACCTCCAGGATCTCGGCGGTCGTGCCGGTCTCGGCCAGGCGGGGGAAGATCTTCTCGATGCCGTTGCGGTGTGTGCCGGCGTCGCGGTCGCTCACCGCGTCGGTGGCGATCGTGACGTGATAGCCGTGCTCGTGGGCGGCGCGGGCCGTCGACTCGACGCCGATGCTGGTCGCGATGCCGGTGAGGACCACCTGGGTGACGCCCCGGCGGCGCAGCTGGAGGTCGAGGTCGGTGCCGTAGAAGGCGCCCCAGTTGCGCTTGGTGACGATGATGTCGTCGCCGCTGGTGAGCTCCTCGACGATCTCGTCCCAGCCGTCGGGGCGTACGGCCGGGGAGCCGGCGCCGGCGTCGGTGCGGCCCTTCGGCGAGTCGGCGCCGTCGGGGCGGCCGGTCACGCGGACCAGCACGACGGGCAGGCCGCGCTCGCGGAACGCGCCGGCCAGCTCGGCGGTGCGGGCGACGACGTCCGTGGCGGCGTGCGGGGTGACCGGCACGGCGACGATGCCACGCTGGAGGTCGACCACGACGAGAGCGGTCTTCGGGTCAAGGGTGGTGATGGGCATGTCGTGCCTTTCAGGGGGTTCGCCCGACTCGGGACAGGGATCGGTCGGCCAGGGTCATGACGAGCATCAGCGCGGCCACCACGCTCAGGAAGATCGCTAGGCCGTGCAGGCCCGCCGTGTCCGCGCCGTGCTTGAAGAAGACGCCGGTGGCGGCCGAGGAGACCATGGCGCCCAGGTAGCTGAAGGTGCGCAGCAGGCCCGACGCGGCGCCGATGCGCGCCGGGTCGGCCTGGTAGTAGAGGGCGCTCTGGTTGGCCAGGCCGTTCAGGCCCTGCGGCAGGCCGCAGATCAGCGTCAGCAGCACGGGCAGCCAGAGCGGGCTGCCCGAGTCGAGGGTGAGCATCAGCACGCTGACCACCAGCTGCCCGAGACCACCGACGATCAATTTGCCCCGGTACGCCGCGCGGCGCCCCGTCACGGTCGAGATCACGATGGCGAACAGCGACATCGGCAGCAGCACCAGGCCGGCGTGCGCGGCGCTCAGGCCACGGCCCGCCTCCAGCCACTGCGTGAAGCCGTACAGGATCGCGTAGGAGGCGGTCTGCGCGAGCAGCGCGCGCCCGTACGTGGCGATCAGGGGCGCGTTGCCGCCGAAGACGCGCAGGTCCAGGAACGGGTCGGGCGCGCGCATCTCCCGCCAGGCGAACCCGGCCGCGCAGAGCGCCATCACCCCCAGCAGCCACAGGTCGCCGGCCGCCGGATCCATCAGGTAGAGCATCAGCGCGGTCAGCGTCCCGGCGAACAGCGCGATGCCGAGGAAGTCGAGCGGCGTCTCGGGCGCCGCGCCGTCGAAGCGGGGCAGCCGCAGCAGCCCGAACACCACGCAGGCCAGCGCGAGCGGGACGTTGACGGCGAAGATCGCCCGCCACCCGGCCGCGCCGATCAGCAGCCCGCCCAGCGTCGGCCCCACCACGACGATCGTCTGCGCGGAGACGGCCAGCGCGGTCAGCACGCCGCCGGGGCTGTCCTTGCCTCGCCGGATCAGATACATGGCGGCCGGATAGCCGGCGCACGTGCCGAGCCCGAGCAGCACCCGCGAGACGATGAGCACGCCGAGGTTCGGCGCGAGCAGGCCGATCAGCCCCGCCAGCCCGACCAGCGCACTGCCGGCCAGGTAGAGCCTGCGCGGTCCGTAGCGGTCGACGAGCCGGCCCACGACGGGCTGCCCGGTGGCGGTGGCCAGATAGAGGGCCGACACGAGCCAGGCGGTCTCGGACGGCAGGGCGCCGAGGGCCAGCCCGATCGGCACCAGAGCCACCGCGATCATCGACGAGTTGATCGGGTTGAGCACCGACCCGAGCACCATCGGCACGATCAGCCGCCGATCGAACGCGGTGCCGCTCTCGGCGACCGCCACCCTCATCGGCGGCCGGCCAAACGGTCCAGCAGGGGCAGCGCCGCGATCAGCGCCTGGCGTTCCTCCTCGGTGAAGTCGTCGGCGAGCGCCCGAGCCATCCACTCCTCGCGCGCCTGGCGAGAGACGCTGATCTTCTCGCGCCCCAGCTCGCTCAGCGAGATCAGCTGCTTGCGCCCGTCCGCCGGATCCGGCGTGCGCGTGACCAGCCCCGCCTGCTCGATCGCGGCGATCGTGGCGGCCATCGACTGCGGCCGCACCCGCTCGGCGGCCGCCAGGTCGGACGACGAGGCCGGCCCGCCCTTGTCGAGGCGGCTCAACACCGACGTCTGCGAGGGCGTCAGCTCGTCGAGCCTCGCCACCTCGCGAAGCCGCCGGCGCAGGCGACTGAAGACGACGCGCACCTCGGTGGCGGCCCGCAGCGCGGAATCGGGGATCTCTGGCACGCCTGCAACGGTAATTTCTTCAGCCCAAACTGACAAGTCCAGCCTGAAGACTTTTCGGGCACACTGCTCCCCATCCCGAGTTGTCCACAGGGTGGTGCCGCGACCTGTCCACAGGGCGGCTGCACGATCTCGACGTTTTCGGGCACGATGTCGCCCAGAGGACGGGGGCCCCCTTTGGGAGGGCGGGCGCTGTGTGTCGGTGGGCGCTGGGAGTCGGTGGGCGTTGGGGGTCGCCCGGCAGCGGCCCGGGCTACAGCAGCCCGACCGTCTCCTCCACCGACGCCGCGACGACCACGCCGGCCGGCAGCGGCGGCCGCTCCACCATCACCACCGGGATGCCGCGTTCCCGGGCCGCGACGAGTTTGCCGTCCGCGCCGCCGCTGTCCTTGGTGACCACGACGTCGATGCGGTGCTGGTCGAGCAGCCGCCGCTCGCCGTCGAGCGTGAACGGCCCCCGGTCCAGCACGACTTCCATCCTGGCCGGCATCGGCGGTTGCGGCGGCTCCACCGACCGCGCCAAGAACCAGGCGTCCACCTCGGCGAAGGCCGCGATGCCCTGCCGCCCCGTGGTCAGGAAGACCCGCCTGGCGCCGAGGCGGGGGAGCAGGCTCGCCGCCGCCGCCAGATCGGCCACCCGATGCCACGAGTCGCCCGGCTCCTCGCGGAAGCCCGGCCGGCGCAGCACGATCAGCGGCACCCCGGCGGCGCGCGCGGCCGTGGCGGCGTTCGCGCTGATCCCGGCGGCGAACGGGTGGGTCGCGTCCACCAGCACGTCGATCCGCTCGGCGACCAGATAGGCCCGGAGCCCCTCCGCGCCGCCGAAGCCGCCGATCCGCACCTGACCGTCGGGCAGCAGGGGAGCGGAGGTCCGCCCGGCCAGCGACGTGATCACCGTGCACCGGGGCGCCAGCGCTCCGGCGAGCGCCCGGGCCTCCGTGGTGCCGCCGAGGATCAGGATTCGCGGCATCGGGTCGTCGAGTAGAGGTGGCTGTCCGGGAACTGGGCCGCCGTCAGGGCGGCGCCCACCACGATCACCGCCGTGCGCTTGATGCCGGCCTCTTCGACCTGCGCCGCGATGTCCGCGAGGGTGCCGCGCAGGATCACCTCGTCGGGGCGGCTCGCCCGGGCCACCACCGCCACCGGGCAGTCCCGGCCGTACGAGGGGATCAGATCCGCCACCACGGCCTCGATGCGCTGGACGGCCAGGTGCAGCACCATCGTCGACCGGCTCGCCGACAGGGTGCGCAGGTCCTCGCCGGGCGGCATCGCCGTGGCGCGCTCGGCCGTGCGGGTCAGCACGACGGTCTGCGCCACCGACGGGACGGTGAGCTCGCGCCCCAGCGACGCGGCGGCCGCCGCGAAGGCCGGCACACCCGGCGTGATGTCGTACGGGATGCCGGCCGCGTCCAGGCGCCGCATCTGCTCGGCCACCGCACTGAAGACCGAGGGGTCGCCCGAGTGCAACCGCGCCACGTCGTGCCCGGCCTCGTGGGCGTCCGCCATCTCGGCGAGGATCCGGTCGAGGTCGAGGTTCGCCGTGTCGACCTTGCGGCAGCCGGGCGGGCACGCGTCGAGCAGCTCGGCCGGGACGAGGCTGCCCGCGTACAGGCAGACCGGGGATTCCGAGATCAACCGCTGCCCTCGTACGGTGATCAGGTCGGCCGCGCCGGGCCCCGCGCCGATGAAGTGGATCGTCACCGGGTCACCGACCAGATCGTCACCGGCATCATTGCTCTCCATCCCGTGAAGCCGCCGACCGGCGACGCCCGATTCACCGCGAGCCGGGTCATCTCGCCGCCCAGCTTGGCGTGCGCGGCGGCCAGGAACGCCTCCGACTCGACGGTCACCGCGTTCGCGACCAGCCGCCCGCCGGGGCGCAGCGCCGCCAGGCACGCGTCGAGCACGCCGTCGCGGGTCAGCCCGCCGCCGATGAAGATCGTGTCCGGTGTGGGCAGACCCTCCAGCGCGGCCGGCGCGCTGCCGTGGATCACCTCGAGGCCCGGTACGCCGAGCGCGCCGGCGTTCGCCCGGATGTTCGCGATCCGCTCGGCGTGCGGCTCGACGGCGACGGCCCGGCACGACGGGTGGCTGCGCATCCACTCGATGCCGATGCTGCCCGAGCCCGCTCCCACATCCCACAGCAGGGCGCCCGGCGTCGGCGCCAGCACCGCCATCGTCACGGCGCGCACCTCACGCTTGGTGAGTTGGCCATCCGAGGCGTACGCCGTGTCCGGCAGCCCGGGCGCGAGCGACGAGGCCGGCCCGTCCCCGCACTCGACGGCGATCACGTTCAGCGGATCGACGCCCGGATCGTCCCAGTCGTCCGCCTGGGCCGTAACCCGGGTCTCCGAGGGTCCGCCCAACTGCCCGAGCACAGTGAGGGAAGCCGAGCCGTATCCCGCCGCGGACAGGAGCCCGGCGACCGCGGCCGGCGTCGAAGCGTCCCGCGACAGCACGAGGATCCGCCGCCCCGGGTTGAGCACCCGCCGCAGCACCGCCACCTCGGCCGTGACCAGGCTCACCACCTCGGTCGTCGCGAGCGGCCACCCCATCCGCGCGGCGGCGAGCGACACCGACGAGGGGTGCGGCAGCACGCGTACGTGGTCGGGCCCGGCCAGGCGCACCAGCGTGGCCCCGATGCCGTGGAACATCGGGTCGCCGCTCGCCAGCACGCACAGCCCCGGCCCCGCGTGCTCCTCCAGCAGCCCGGGCAACGCCGGGACCAGCGGAGACGGCCACGCGACCCGTTCGGCGGCGACCTCGGCCGGCATCAGCTCGAGCTGCCGCGCGCTGCCCAGGATCACCCGCGCCGCCCGGAGCGCGCTCTGCTGCGTACCGGACAGGTCGTGCCACCCGCCGGCGCCGATGCCGACCACGGTGACCAGGTCGGAGTCGTCGGCGCGCATGCGCCGAACCTATCGTGGGGCCGGGTCGTGAGATTTTCCGGATCCCGTTGAGCGATGGTCGCGGCCGGTGCGTACAACACCCCGACGGCATGACGACGGTGAACGGGTGAGGACTATGGCGCAGGGACCCCCCACGTTCCAGCAGCGCTCCGCGCCGGACGAGGACGAGCAGTACTTCGCCGGGTTGCGCGGGGCGCCGGAGGACGACGATCCCTGGTCACGCCGTTCCCCGTACGCCGCCTCGGCCACCGCCTCGGACACCGACGAGTCGTGGGCCCGCGCATCCTCGGGACCGGACACCGACGAGTCGTGGGCTCGCACGGCCTCCTCCGCCGGCCAGGGCGACCCGTGGGGCCGGCAGGACGCCGACCCGCAGGTCTCGACCGGCTGGGACGTCCGCGAGGTCGACAACTGGCTGCCCGACGACGAGTTTCGCCGCAGCGACATCCTGATCGAGTCGCAGACCGACCCGACCGGCTGGAAGACCACCGGCTCGGTGCAGCCGCCGATGTCCGACGACCGCCCGCCCGCCGAGGCCGTCTCGGGCAACCGGCTCTTCACCGTCCTGCTCTTCTTCTCCGGGCTTGCCACCAGCGTCGCGCTGTGGGTCTTCGACACGCAGCCCGGCGCGGTCAACGACACGCCCACGCTGATGCTCGCGGCCGGCCGGATCACCGGGCTGATCGGCGGCTACCTGCTCTTCATCCAGCTGCTCATGATGAGCCGCGTCTCCTGGCTCGAGGACTGGGTCGGCGCGCGTGACCTGCTGCGCTGGCACCGCTGGCTCGGCACGTCCCTGGTCGTCCTCGTCCTCGCCCACATCGTCTTCATCGTGTACGGCTACGCGCTCACCGGCGAGACCGGCGTCGTCGACCAGGGCTGGACGATCATCACGACGTTCCCCGAGATGATCAGCGCCACGGTCGCCACCGGCATCCTCGTGCTGATCAGCCTGATCTCGATCCGGGCCGCGCGGGCGAAACTCCCGTACGAGCTCTGGCATCTGATCCACCTCGCCGGCTACCTGGTGCTGCTGCTGGGGTACGGCCACCAGGTCGCCACCGGCGCCGACCTGAGCGGCCGTTTCGCCTCGGTGTTCTGGCCCGGGCTCGGCGCCCTGGTCATCTCGGCGCTGGTGTGGGGCCGCCTGATCGAGCCGCTCTGGCTCAACGCGCGGCACCGCTTCGAGGTCGCCGAGGTGGTCGGCGAGGCGTCCGGCACGTTCTCGATCTACATCGGCGGCAAGAACCTGGAGAAGCTGCCCGCGCAGGCCGGCCAGTTCATGCGGTGGCGCTTCCTGACCCGCAACGGCTGGTGGCAGTCGCACCCGTTCTCGCTGTCGGCGGCGCCCAACTCGCAGTGGCTGCGGCTCACCGTCACCGCGGTCGGCGGCCACACGTCCCGGCTGGCCACGATGAAGCCGGGCACACCGATCTGGGCCGAGGGCCCGTTCGGCGTCTTCACGGCCCAGCGCCGCACGCGCCGGCGCGCCCTGCTGATCGCCGGCGGCAGCGGCATCGCGCCGATCCGGGCCCTGCTCGAGGACATGCCGCCGGACACCATCGTGATCTACCGCGCGTCCCGCCCCGACGAGCTGGTCTTCCGCGGCGAGCTGGAGGACCTGGCCGAGCGCCGCGACGCCTGGGTGCGCTACATCGTCGGCTCCCGCAACGATCCCGGCCCGAAGCGCCTGTTCACGCCGAACGGCCTGCTCGGCCTGGTGCCCGACGTGAGCCGCCGCGACGTCTACCTGTGCGGCCCGCCCGGCCTGGTCGAGGCGGCCGTGACGACCCTGCGCGAGCTGGATGTGCCCGACAGTCAGCTGCACCTGGACCCGTTCGAGTTCTAGAGGAGTTACCGCGATGCGACGTAGTACCGCAGCAGCTGTCGGCACCCTGACCGGGGCGGCGCTGATCGTCGGCGTGCGGTTGAGCGTGGAGCCGCCGGCGGCGCCGGTCGCCGCTCCGCCCGCTGTCGACCTGGCCGGCGGGACCCCCACGCCGAAGCCGAAGCCGACCGGCTCGGCCGCCGGGTCTTCCGCTGGCAACAAATCGGGCAAAGCGACCGCCTCGAAGAGCGCAGCCCCCAAGTCCGGCCTCAAGGACGGCGTATACAAGGGCGACGGGGCGCGCAACCCGTACGGCACGGTCCAGGTCTCCATCCGCATCGAGGGCGGCGAGATCACCGCGGCCGAGGCGACCTACCCGACGACCGCCGACAGCGGCACCATCAACCCGCCCGCGATCGCCGCCCTCAAGCAGGAGACCCTCGGCGCGAAGAGCGCCAAGGACCTGAACGCCGTCTCCGGCGCCACCTACACCAGCAAGTCCTACGCCGAGTCCCTCCAGGCAGCGCTGGACGCCGCAAAGGCGTAAGGTCACGCTCTGTGCGCCACGTCGAGCATGTGATGGGTACGACGGTCAGCATCGAACTGACCCCCGACCGCCCCGACCACGAGCTCCGCGCCCTGATCGCGGACGTCTGCGGGTGGCTGCACGAGGTGGACGCCCGCTTCAGCACGTACAAGCCGGACAGCGAGGTCTGCCGCTTCCGTGACGGAGCGTTGACGCTGGCGGACCTCTCCGCCGACATGCGCCACGTCCTCGACGCGTGCGCTGACCTGTGGCGCGACACGGACGGCTACTTCGACGCGTACGCCACCGGCCCGCTCGACCCCAGCGGCTACGTCAAGGGCTGGTCCGTCGAGGTGGCCTCCGCCAGACTCCTGGCCGCCGGCTCCACCAGCCACTACATCAACGCCGGCGGCGACATCCGCATGCGCGGCCACCACCCCGACGGCGGCCCGTGGCGCGTCGGCATCCGCCACCCCTGGGAGCCCGACAAGGTCAGCTGGGTCCTGGCCCTCACCGACGGCGCCGTGGCCACCTCCGGCACCTACGAACGGGGCGACCACGTCCACAACCCCCGCACGGGCAAGCCGGCCCAGGGCCTGCGCTCGGTCACCGTGGTCGGCCCCGACCTGTCGATCGCCGACGCCTACGCCACCGCCGCCCTGGCCATGGGCGAGGCCGGCATAACGTGGCTGGCCAAGCGGGCAGCCGACGGCTACGACTCGGCCGTCATCACCGACGACGGGCGTGCCTTCAGCTCGGCCGGCCTGCCCGCCGCCGTCTGACCCACGAGCCGGAGGCGATCACAGTCCGCCACATGGCTTTGACCATCGAGCTGCGCCGGCGTCTCGCTCGTGCGCCCAAGGGACAGCCGGCTGTCCAACGCGGATCAGGGCTGGCATTGGCTCATGTCGATTACAGCAGTTCGAATTTGCCGTGTTCGATTGCCACCGCTACGCCGGTTTCGGTGGTCAGGGCCTGGGCGAGTGCAGCGTCCGCAGCGGGAACTCCCTCGGCCGGGGGCTGGGTGTAGTCGCCTATGACGGTGACTCCGTCGAAGTCGATGTCGAAGGCGGCGAGAGCGCTGACCTCGAAGTTGTGAAACACGCCGGTGCCCGAATCGATGGCACCGAGTTGTTCGACGGCCCGGTGGAGGTCGGCCTTGCTGTGCTTTCGCTGCTGGATCGAGGCGGGGATGTGCCGGCGGCGGGCTTCGTCCAGGATGTGCCGCTGGATGCTGTCGGGCGGCCCGTGCCACACCACGATGGTCGAGCCGGCATCCGGACTGGAGGATAAGGGAGGTGGGAGGGGCTCACGGCGGCGGCGCTCAGCGCGGCCGTGTGGACGGGCGCGCGAGGTCGCCGATGGCGGTGCCCAGGTCGCGCTCGATGCCGTCGGGCTGTTGGAGGCCGTTCTCGAAGAGCAGCTGGACGAACGGCCGGTGCTCCGGGCGCCCCGCGGTCGCGAAATAGGCCTTCAGGCTCTCGCCCAGTTCCTCGTCCGCCGGCAGTGTGGCCTCGTCGACGAGTTTCTTGATGCCCGTGACGGCGACCCGGTCGAAGGCGGCGATGCGGCGGGCGAAGCGGTCGGTGAAGTCCTCGAGCGAGGCGTCCGGGATCACGCGGTTGACGTAGCCGTAGGCCGCGGCCAGCGAAGCCGGGATGTCGTCGCCACCGAGGAGGATCTCCAGGGCGCGGGCTCGGCCGGTCAGGCGGCTCAGGCGGGCCGCTGCGCCGCCGCCGGGCACCGCGCCCACGGCGATCTCGAACTGGCCCAGGGTGGCCTCGCCGGAGGCGAAGCGGATGTCGGTGGCCAGCGCGAACTCGCTGCCGGCGCCGCGGGCGCGGCCGCGTATCTCGCAGATCGTGGCGACCGGGAGTTTGCTGAGGCGGGCGAAGTTGTCGGCGTAGGGGTGCAGGCCGGTGGGGCCGGGCCGCATCGCGGCCACCCGCCGCGGGTCGGCGAGGAAGTCCCAGTGGGCCATGAAGTAGCCGGGCTTCTCGCTGCGGAAGACGACCACCGTGAGGTCCGGATCGTTCTCCATCGCCGTGATCAGCGCGGCGAGCTGGTCGACCGTGTCGGGGTCGATGAGGTTGACGGGTCCGTTGTCGAACGTGACCCGCCAGTACGACGGTTGCACCTTGGTGACGCGGAACTGTTCCATGGCCCCAGCCTGCTGCCGCCGGCCACCGGTAAGACCCGTCAAACACCCTGGTCGCCGGTGTCCAGGGCGGTAGGCGAGTCTCAAGGACGGCCCGGGACAGCCCTCAGCGCGATGTCGACAGTGGCGTGCAGGCTCGCCCGGTCGACGCCCGCGGCGGCGTGCACCGCGTTTCCCTCGCTGACCGTCATGACGTAGCGGGCGAGGGCCGCCGGATCGGTGCCGGCGGGCAGGTCGCCCTCGTCGACCGCGCGGGCCAGCCGGGCCGCGAGGGCACGCTCGCCGGCCAGCCGGCTCTCCGCCAGGAAGCGCGCCACCTCGCCGTGGTCGCTGCCGCCGGCCAGGCCGCCCTGGATCGACAGACATCCGGACGGGCGGTCGGCCCGCGTGAGCGCTTCGACGTTCGCGCGGAGAAAGCTCTCGATGACCTGGTACGCGGTGGGCCGCGCGAGCGCCTCCCGCGCGTATGCCATGTCGTGCTCGGCATACCGGGCCACCGCGCGGCGGAACAGCTCCTCCTTGTTGCCGTACGCCGCGTACATGCTCGGCCGGTTGATGCCCATCGCGTCCGTGAGGTCGGTGAGGGACGCGCCCTCGTACCCGTGTCGCCAGAACACCTCGATGGCCCGGTCGAGGGCCGCGTCGGCGTCGAAGCCGCGCGGCCGTCCCTTTGTCTTCACCGTCACACCGATCAGTCTACCGCTCGGTACAGAAATGAGCTACGTTCTTTCCGTACCGAGCGATACAGAAATGAGGAGGTGACCCATGAAGCAGGTAGGACTCTGGAGCATGCAGTTCCGGGGCGCGGCCCGTCCGCAGGTGCGCGACGCCGTGGCCGAGCTGGAAGAGCTCGGCTGGGACACGCTCTGGCTGCCCGGCCTCGACGGCACCGGCGCCCTCGCCGACGTGGTCGCGCTGGCCGGCGCCGCGCCCCGCAGCACCGTCGTCACCGGCGTGCTCAACATCTGGGGCCAGACACCCCAGGAGCTTTCCGACCGATTCAGGCCGTACGGCGAGCGCGTCCGCGTGGGCCTCGGCGTCGGCAGCCGCGACGGCGACCCGTTCGCCGCCATGAACAAGTACCTCGACGAGCTCGAACGGCCCGCCTGGGTGCTCGGCGCGCTCGGCCCCCGGATGGTCGACCTCGCCGTGGCCCGCACGTCGGGCTGGCACCCGTTCCTGGTCACGCCCTCCTATGTGGCCCGGGAACGTGCCCGCGCCGGCAACGGCCCGATCATCGCCCCGCACCAGGCGGTGGTCCTGACGTCCGACCCGGCCGAGGCGCGCGCGGCGGCCCGCGCCGAGATCGGCATGTTCATCGGCTTCCCCGCCTACCGCAACAACCTGCGCAGGCTCGGCTTCACCGACGACGACCTCGTGCCCGGCGGCAGCGACCGCCTCATCGACGCCCTCGTCGCGCACGGCTCGGCGGACGACATCGCCCGCCGCGTGCGGGACCACCTGGACGCCGGGGCCGACCACGTCGCCCTGCACGTCCTCGGCTCCCGCTCGCTTCCCCTCGCGCAGTGGCGCGAGCTCTCTTTCCTTGCCAAGTCCTCGTTCTAGGAGATCACCATGGGACAGCTCGACACCAAGACCGCTCTCGTCACCGGCGCCACCGCGGGCATCGGCCTCGCGACCGCCCGCCGCCTCGCCGCCGAGGGCGCGCACGTCTTCGTCACCGGCCGCCGCAAGGAGGCCCTGGACGCGTTCGGCGAGGGCTTCACCGCCCTCCAGGCCGACGTGGCCAGCCCCGGCGACCTCGACCGCGTCTACGCGGCCATCGCCGAGCGCGGCAAGGGCCTCGACGTCCTGTTCGCCAACGCGGGCGGCGGCGAGTTCTCGGCCCTGCCCGACATCACCTGGGACCACTACGCCACCACGTTCAACACCAACGTGGGCGGCACCATCTTCACGGTGCAGAAGGCGCTGCCGCTGCTCAACCCCGGCGCCTCGGTGATCATCACCAGCTCGAACATCGACGTGAAGGCCGCTCCCGCGTTCAGCGTCTACGCCGCGTCGAAGGCCGCCCTGCGCTCCTTCACCCGCAGCTGGGCCGCCGAGCTCGTCGAGCGCTCCATCCGCGTCAACGCCATCGCCCCCGGCCCGATCGACACGCCCGGCCTCTCCGGCCTGGCGGGCACCCCCGAGGACGCGGCGCAGCTGCTCAAGGGCCTGGCCTCGGGCGTGCCGATGGCTCGCCTCGGCACCCCCGAGGAGATCGCCGAGACGGTGCTCTACCTGGCCACCCCGGCCAGCGCCTACGTCACCGGCGCCGAGATCTACGTGGACGGCGGCGCCAGCCAGGTCTAAACCGTCAGGGGGCGGGCGACTTCGAGTCGGTCGTGGTGGACGAGCCACCGCACCGACTCGAGCACCGCCTCCTCGGGCTGGTAACGCGGGGCGTAGCCGAGCAGCGTACGAGCCTTGTCGATGCTGAAGTAGTGGTTGCGGGACAGATGCTCCCAGCTGGCCTGGGCCGCCTCGGCCTCCGTGCCGCGGCGGAACTCCTCCCAGCTGACGGTGCGCAGCCGCGCCTGCTGCCCGAACCACGACGCCCCGATCTGCGCGAACCCGCGAACGTTGAGAGCGGACGGCGCCACGACACTGAAGTCCTGCCCGGCGGCAGCGTCCCGCCGCGCGATGGCCGCCTCGAACGCCTGCGCCACATCGTCGGCGTGCACGTGATGCAGGAACTCGGCCCCGATCCCCGGCACGTCGAGCGGCTCACCCGCCGACAGCCGGCGCCACACCCCCGGGTCGAGGTTGCCGAGCGGCCCGATCGGATGCCACCCCGGCCCCACGATGTGCCCCGGATGCAGCGAGGTGGTCACCAGCCGGTGCTCCGCCTTGAGCATCCGGGCGATCGCGTCCTTGGCGATCCCGTACTCCCCGAGCGGCGGCTCCCCGTTCTCCTCGGTGATCGGCAGCCGCACACTCGGCCCGGCCCGCCAGATCGACCCGCAGTGCAGCAGATGCCCGGTCTCCCCGCGAAGCCGTTCCACAAGCGCCTTCGCCGACTCCAGTGTGAAACAGATCAGGTCGACGACGACATCGGCCCGCTCGGCGGCCACCCGCCCCGGGAAGGTGCCGTCCCGGTCCTCGGCCTCCCGGTCGGCCACCACATGCCGCACCTGCGCCCAGGCGGGGTCATCGACGTAGCTGCTCCGTTGCCCCCGGCTGATGGTGACCACTTCGTGCCCGGCCCGCACCAGCCGCGGCACCAGGAACGTGCCGATGTGCCCGCTACCTCCGACAACCACAACCTTCATGCCGTCAGGCTAAGCCCACCACCGCCCGGCCGAGGCGCTAGAGTCACCGCCGTCCGGACGCGGCACGGGGGCGGGAACAGAATGCGAACGTTGATGGGGGCCATCCCCGTCATCAACACCGCGAACGACGATGTCACTGTGGGTGGCCGCGACCGGCGGGCCTTACCCGATCCGGTTCGACAGCGGCGGCACCTTCGTCGACCTCAGCGGCTTCGGATCGCCGCCGCCCGCCATCGAGGAGCCCGCGGCCGCCGACACCGTCGAGATGTCGGCGGTTCTTCGGAGCGGCGTCAGCGCGTCCTGACGACGCCCGCTGGACGTCCGATCAGAGCGCGAACAGCAGGGCGGCGCTGATCAGCACCACCACGGCGGTGGCGAAGTGGATGCCGAAGGCAGTGGCCTTGGTGCCGCCGTGCCGGAGCACGATCAGCGTGTCGCCCAGCGGCATCAGGGCCGCGATCAGCATGAACCAGGCCCCCGCCTCCGCGCCCACGAAGGCGAGCAGGGCCAGGCCGATCAGGCCGAGGCTGAAGTCGCGCCCACCCTTGACCGTCAGGTAGGCGCTGTCTCCCCGCTGGGCCGGCACGCCGTAGCCCGCCGCGGCGGCCTCGGGCGCCAGCAGGAAGCGGGCGCCGATGAAGACGATGAACAGATCGAGCACGATGGCGAGCCCATAGGCGATCGCACTGAGCATGACGACTCCTTGCTAGCAACGCTAGATTCGAGAGCGACACTAACACTGCCTTTGACACTCGCGCTAGCGCCGCTAGGATTCTTGTCATGGCGATACGAGAGCGGCGTGAGCGCGAACGCAGGGACCGTGAACGGCTGATCGTGAACGCCGCGCGCGAGCTCGCCGAGGCCGAGGGCTGGGACGCGGTCACCACGCGCCGGCTCGCCGAACAGATCGAATACAGCCAGCCGGTGCTCTACAGCCACTTCAAGGGCAAGGACGCCATCATGGCCGCCGTCGCCCTCGAGGGCTTCGCCGAGTTGGCCACCCTGATGCGAGCGGCCCGCACCTCGGCGCCCGACCCCCGCGCATCACTGGCCGCCCTGGCCGAGGCGTACGCGCGGTTCGCCGAGACGCACCCGGTCCTCTACGAGGCCATGTTCACCAACGCCATCGAGCTGACCTTCGCCAGCCCACAGGAGACACCGCCCGCGCTTCAGCAGGGCTTCGGCGAGTTGCGCGAGGCCCTGCGCCCGCTGACCGGCGACGACGACCTCGACGCGAACACCGAGGTCTTCTGGGCCGCCCTGCACGGCCTGATGACGTTGACGAGGGGCAGCCGCCTCCCCGCCGAGGGTCACCAGCACCGGCTGGCCCTGCTGCTGCACCGCTTCGGCGCCTGACACCCGCCACTGTGACCGGACGGGCCATTCCCGCCGGGCCTGAGATCGGCAAGCATGAATGCTCACCTGAGCGCCATGCCGCAGACTCGAGGAGGCCCCATGCGTGCCGTCAAACGACTCGTCATCGTCGTCGCCGCCGCAGCCGCGACGGTGCTGGCCTGGCAGGCCGCCGCCGCGGCGGCATCGATGGTCGAGTACGCGCTCCTCTGACCCCACCGGCCGCCGCCACATCGACCGAAATCGGGCAGCGCGCTTGCGCCCCTCTGGGGCAGAGTGGCCGTCGTGGACATACGGGGACCTGGGCGGTTTTTGTGGTGGTTGGGACGGGAGCTCAAGGGGCGGGTCGGGCTGGGGGCGATGTTCGGGTCGCTGTGGTTCGTCAGTTTGGCGACCACGCCGTACCTGATCTCGCAGGCTATTGATCGAGGGTTGGGGGCGCGGCGGCCCGGCGCTCTCGTGGGCTGGGTTGTCGCCGTGCTGGTGGTGGGCGTGGCCAGTGCGGTGCTCGGCATCATGCGGCATCGGAGCATGTCCAAGCTGCGGATGGCGGCTGCCCTGCGTACCGCCGATCTGGTCATGTCGCATGCGACGCGGCTCGGGGCGGCGTTGCCGCGGCGGGTGACGGCCGGTGAGGTTGTCACGATCGGGATCTCCGACGTGTGGACGATCGGGCGGGCGATGAACGTCGGCGGGGTCGGCGTGGCGGCGACGCTGGCGTACATCGTGGTGGCGACCCTGCTGTCGCGGACGGCACCGTCGCTGGCCGTGGTCGTGCTGGCGGGGGTGCCGGTGCTGGCGCTGTTCGTCGGGCCGCTGCTGCAGCGCAGCCAGCGTGCGTCCAGCGGGTATCGCGAGCGGCAGGGTGAGCTGAACGCGCGCCTCGTCGACGTGCTGGGCGGGCTGCGTATCCTCAACGGGCTCGGCGGCAAACAGACCCATCTGCGGCGGTACGTGGGGGAGTCCGCCAAGCTCAGGGCGCAGGGCTATCGCGTGGGCGGGCCGTCGAGCTGGATCGGGGCGCTCGGTGACGGTCTGCCCGTCGTGTTCCTCGCTGTTGTCGTGTGGCTCGCCGCGCGGCTGGCGGCCCAGGGCGAGCTCACCGCGGGGCAGTTGGTCGCCGTCTACGGCTACACGGCCATGCTCGTGATCCCGGTCAACGTGCTGATCTTCTGTTCGTTCGACGTGACCCGGGGGATCGTCGCCGCTCGGCGGGTGGTCAACTTCCTCAAGATCCCGGTCGACGATCCGTCCGGGCGGCCGGCGCCGGACGGGCCCGCGCCGCTGCGTGACCCGGAGTCCGGTGTGGTCGCCGAGCCGGGGCGGTTCACCGCGCTCGCCGGGGCCCGGCCCGCCGACGCCGCCGAGGTCATCGACCGGCTCGGGCGGTACGGCCCCACGCGCGCGACCTGGGGTGACGTGCGGCTCGACGAGATCGCCCAGCCCGAGGTGCGCGAACGGATCCTGGTCACCGAGCCGGGCGCCGACCTGTTCGCCGGCACGCTGCGTGAGGTGGTGGCCGGCCGGGACGAGCCGCGCGACGCGAAGGTGCGCGCGGCGATCGAGACCGCCGTGGCCCACGACGTCGCCGCCGACCTGGGGCGCCCGGTCGAGTGGGCGGGCCGCAACCTCTCCGGCGGTCAGCGGCAGCGGGTGCGGCTGGCGCGCGCCGTGCACGCCGACCCGGAGATGCTGCTCGCGGCCGAGCCGACGTCCGCGGTGGACGCGCACACGGAGGCCGCCATCGCCGAGCGGCTCAGCGCGGCGCGGCGCGGCCGGGGCACGGTCGTGGCGACCACGTCGCCGGTGCTGCTCGACCGGGCCGACGTCGTGCACTACCTGGTCGAGGGCCGGGTGGCCGCGTCGGGAACCCATCGTGAGCTGCTGACCGCCGAGCCCGGCTACCGGGCGCTGGTCACCCGCGTCTTCGGGGAGGACGAATGAGCACCATCCTGCCCGTCGCCGACCAGCGCACGGTGGCGCGCGCGGCGCTGCGCCTGATCGCCGCGGACCGGCGCGCCGTGGTCACGTTGCTGGTGCTCAACTCGCTGGCCGCGCTCGCCGGGGTCGGCGGCCCGTGGCTGCTCGGCCGGATCATCGACGCGGTCACGCACGGCGAGGGCGGGCTCGGCGCGGTGGACAGGCTCGCCGCGGCGGTGCTGGCCTGCGCGGTGGTGCAGACGGTGCTGTCGCGCTATGCGCTGGCGATCGCCTACCGCTTCGGCGAGCGGACGGCGGCGCGCATCCGCGAGACGTTCCTGCGGCGCTCGCTCGCCCTGCCCGCCTCGGTGGTCGAACGGGTGCCCGCGGGCGACATCGCGGCCCGCGGCACCACCGACGTCGACGCGGTGGCCACCACGCTGCGCGACATCCTGCCCATGCTCCTGATCAGCCTGGTGCAGATGATCTTCATCGTGGGCGCGTTGCTGCTGCTCGACCCGCTGCTGGGCGTGCTCGGACTGGCGGGGCTGTCCGGCATCTGGTTCTCCACCCGCTGGTACCTGCGGCGCGCGCGGCCCGCGTACCTCAAGGAGGGCGAGGCGAACTCGCAGCTGGCGGAGGAGCTGGCGGCGACGACGGCCGGCGCCCGCACCATCGAGGCCTTCGGCCTGGCGGACAAGCGCCTCGCGGCGGGCCACGCGGCGATCGCCGAGACTCGCCGCACGCGGCTCGCCACACTGGGGTTGCGCAGCGTCTTCTTTCCCTCGGTGGAGATCTCGTACGCGGTGCCGAGCGTGCTCGTGCTGCTCGTGGGCGGCCTGCTCTACATCAACGGCAACGTCAGCCTCGGTACGGTGAGCGCGGCCGTGCTGTTCCTGCGGCAGCTCGTCGGGCCGCTCGACAACATCATGATCTGGATCGAGCAGTTGCAGAGCAGCAGCGCGTCGTTCGCCCGGGTCGAAGGGCTCGCCGAGATCCCGCCGCCGAGCTATGGGACCCGGTTGCCGGCGGACGACCGCATCGAGATCAGGGCCGTGCGGTACGCGTACGAGCAAGGTCTCGATGTCCTGCACGACGTGGACCTGACCGTGCGGCCGGGCGAGCGGCTGGCGATCGTGGGATTGTCGGGCGCGGGCAAGTCGACGCTGGGCCGGCTGATCGCGGGCGTGGACCGGCCGGGCGCCGGGACGGTGACGGTCGGCGGGGTGCCGGTGGCGGACCTGCCGCCGGACGAGCTGCGCCGGCAGGTCGTGCTGGTCACGCAGGAGCACCACGTGTTCCGCGAGACGCTGCGCGACAACCTGATGGTGGCGGCGCCGGACGACGAGCTGCGCCGGGCGCTGAAGACGGTGGGCGCAGACTGGGCCGACGACCTCGACCGCGACCTGGGCGAAGACCCGCCGGACGGCGCGCAGGCGCAGCAGCTGGCGCTGGCGCGGGTGGTGCTGGCCGATCCGCACACGGTGATCCTGGACGAGGCGACGGCGCTGCTCGACCCGACGGCGGCCCGCACGGCCGAGCGGGCGCTGGCGGCGGTGCTGCACGAGCGCACGGTGATCGCGATCGCGCACCGGCTCCAGACGGCCCACGACGCCGACCGGGTGGTGGTCATGGAGGACGGCCGGATCATCGAGCTGGGCACCCACGACGAGCTGGTCGCGGCGAACGGCCCCTACGCGGCCCTGTGGCACTCGTGGCACGGCTCGTCGGACGCCGGGCCGTCTCCTGCCGGGCCGTCTCCTGCCGGGCCGTCTCCTGCCGGGCCTGCTGGCGCCGGTGCCGGGTCGGCAAGGGCGTCATGGCAGGGGCATCAGGCCGTCGAGGGCTAGTTCGATCGCCTTGGCGGTCTGGTCGCCGGCGTCGCCGAGCATGCCCTCGGCGACGCCCTCCACCATGCCGAACAGCACCATCAGGTCGGCGGGCACCAGGTCGCGGCGGACGTGGCCCTGCTCCTGCGCTCGTTGCAGCGGGCCGGCCAGCAGGGTCACGATCTGCCGCAGGTAGCGGCCCTGCACGGCGGGTTCGAGGCGGCGGGCCAGGTGCACCAGCGGCCGCATCGCCACCTGGGACCGCAGCACGGCGTCGAGCATCGGGCGGAACGCGGCGGGCTGCTGCTGGTTGGCGGTCACGCACGCCTCGAGACGCTCCACCTGGTGCGCGATCACGGCGGACGTCAGCGCGTACCGGTCGGGAAAATGCCGGTAGAGGGTGGCCTGCCCGACACCCGCCCGCCGCGCGATCTCGGGCATCCCCGCGATGTCGGCTCGCCCGGTCATCAGGTCGCTGGCCGCCTCGAGGATCGCCAGCCGGTTGCGCTGGGCATCGCGCCGGCGCGGGGCTTGGACGCCGTAGATCATGGCGTTCCCCCTCTCCGAAGTGACCTACGTTACTGGCTAGTAACGATAATGTCATGAAGTTCAATTTCTCGGAACAGGCTCCTACGCTGCCGGAACTGGAGCGCTCCAGCCTCTCCCGTCTTCGGCTACGCCTTCCCTCGAGGAGTGCGCATGGGGCTTCGTCGTGTGTTCACCCTTCCGGCCGCGGTGGCGACCGCGCTCGCACTGACCGCCGTCCCCGCGTCCGCGGCCGGCCCGACCCCCGTCCCCGCGTCCGCGGCCGGCCCGACCCCCGTCCCCGCGTCCGCGGCCGGCCCGACCCCCGTCCCCGCTGCCGCGGCCGGCTCGACCACCGGGTTCGACTTCGTCGACATCCCCGGTGACGGGGTGACGCTCAAGGCCAACGTGATCGCCCCGTCCACCGCGGGCCCCCACCCGGCGGTGCTGCTGCCCGCGAGCTGGGGCCTGAACGACCTGGAGTACCTGGCCCAGGCCCGCACGCTGGCGTCGGCCGGCTACGTGGTGGTGTCGTACACCCCGCGCGGCTGGTGGTCCTCCGGCGGCGAGATCGACACGGCCGGCCCGCGCGACATGGCCGACCTCTCCAAGGTGATCGACTGGACGATCGCGAACACGGGAGCGGACCCGTCCCGCATCGGCGTCGCCGGCATCTCGTACGGCGCCGGCATCAGCCTGCTGGGCGCCGCCTTCGACAGCCGCATCCGGGTGGTCGCGATGATGAGCGGCTGGACGGACCTGGTGTATTCGCTCTACAGCGACTCCACCCGGCACAAGCAGTCCGCCGGCCTCCTCGAGATCGCCGCCGGCCTGCTCGGCGACGTCGGCCCCGACCTGGGCGGCAAGCTCGCCGACTTCAAGGCCAACCGCAACGTCCCCGAGGTGATGGCCTGGGCACGGGTACGCTCCGCCGCCACCTACCTGAACGCCCTGAACACCAACAAGCCCGCCATCCTGATCGCGAACGCCTGGGGCGACTCGTTCTTCCCGCCGAACCAGTTGGTCGACTTCTACCAGAGACTGACCACCCCCAAGCGCCTCGAACTCCGCCCCGGCGACCACGCCATAGCCGAGCTGGGCGGCATCTTCGGCTTCGAGAACGAGGTCTGGTCCAGCGTCCGAACCTGGTTCGACACCCACCTGGCCACCAAGGGCACCGACCCGACCGCGTCCCGCGCGACGTCCGCGGGCCTCAGCGCGCCCACCGTTGCCGCGTCCCACACGACGTCCGCGGGCGTCAGCGCGCCTACCCGTGCCGCGTCCGCGTCCGCGCAGCTTCCCGTGCTGATCAAGCCGGACAACGCACCCGCCGAGTCCTACCCCGACTGGCCGAGCCTGAGCACCACCCAGCGCCGCTTCGACCTCGGCAAGATCCGCACCCTGGACGGCACCGGCCTCCTCGGCGGTGGCCCCTCCCCGGCCTGGACGAAGTCCCTGCCCACCGACAAGGACACCACCGCCGCGGGCGGCGTGGTGCTGCTGACGAACGGCGTGGCCGCCTTCACCAACCAGCGCCCCCAGATCTGGCTGCCCACCGTCGACCGCTTCCGGGCAGGCGTCTGGGCAAGCTCCCGCCCGGCGTCCCCGCTGCGCCTGCGCGGCATCCCGAAGGTCCACCTCGACCTCGCCGGCACCCACGCCCCCGGCTCCGCCGTCGTCTACCTCTACGACCTGGACGCTCTCGGCACCGCCAAGCTCATCACCCACGCCCCGGTGACATGGCTGGAGCCCCGCTCATCCGTGGACGTAGCCCTCTCCGCGGCCGCCTACGACATCCCCGCCGGCCACTCCCTGACCTTGGTCGTGGACACGGTCGACCCCCTCTACTACGACGCCAACGCCCCCGGCGAAACCGTCACCATCGGCGCCGGCTCCTACCTCGACGTCCCCGTCCGCTCCTAGCTCCAGGCCAGCCGGGGCGTCGCACGGGCGGCGCCCCAGCTCGGGGTCAGGCGCCGTCGCTCGCCCGCATGATGGCCTTGCGGGCGCGCCACGCCATCACCGAGCCGATCGACAGGGCCGAGAGCACCGAGCCGACCGACAGCCACGAGCCGATCGACAGGACCGAGCCGAACGAGCCGATCGAACCCACGGACAGCACCGAGCCCGTCGAGCCGACCGACAGCACGGAACCCTTCGAATAGATGCTCAGCACCGAGTCCTCGGACCGGTACGACAGGATCGAACCCTTTCGCACGCCCACTCCTCTCAGAAGTCCGCGCAGATGTAGGGCATCTGGCGCGGGAACAGACTGGTCAACGGCTCGATCGCGCCCGCCTCGACGCGCCCCAGCCCGCGCGTGACGACCTCGACCGGGTCGAGCACCCCGTAGAGCAGGCCGCTGAAACCGCCCACGGTCAGCGTGGCCGACGGCTCCGAGGTGCCCTTGGCCACGGTCAGCCGGCCGCCCTCGCCGGTCAGGCGCCAGACGCCGCCCACGTGCTCGTCGTCGGGGATCTCGACGGTCACGTCGCCGTCGCCGGCCTGCGAGCCGGTCAGCGCCTCCATGTCGAGGACCCGCACCATCGGGCCGCCCTGCCGCGGATGTGTGACCTTGGCCTCGGTGGTCACCGAGAAGTCGGTGCCCCACAGCTCGGGCACCTCGTCCGTGCTGAGCGTCACCACGACCCGCGACACCTGGTCGACGTGCCGGCTGAAGAACTGGAGCAGCAGCGCCCGCCCCAGCGGCCCGGTGGTCAGCAGGTCGGAGGCGAGCAGGTCGCCACCGTACCGATCCACGCGGTATTGCACGGCCCCCACGATCTCGCCGTCGACCCGGGCCACCGCCACCCAGCTCTTCTCCTCGCGGAACTCCGCGCTCCGGACCGCGTCGAACACCGCGAACCCGTGCCGCTCGCCGAGCAGCCGACCCTTGAGCTGCTGCAACGCCTCGAAGCCGTCCCACATCGGCAGCCGCTCGACAGTGCCGGGAAGCTCCACCCGTACGAGATGGGAAAGCCCCTCCGGAGCGAAGCTCGCCGTGCGGTGCCGGGGAATGCCGACAAACCCGAACCGGGCGTAGAAGCTGGGACGGAACGGATAGAGCGCGCTGACCGCGAACCCCTCCTGGCGCGACTGCCTGAGCAGCCGGGTCAGCACCTCGCGGACCAGCCCACGCCGGCGGGCCGACGGATGGGACGCCACCGACGCCACGCCGGCCATGTCGTGGACCAGGCCACGCACGTTCTGCCGCATGCGCAGGGCCGCCGCGCACGCCAGCGCCTGCCCGTCCTCCTCCGCGATCATGCTGATCGCCGACTCGAAGAACGGCTGACGCCGCCGATAGGCCGCTTCCTCCTCGTCGGGCCACGGCGACGGCAGGAAGGCGTAGGTCTGAAGGGGGAACATCGTCGCCGCGCGCTCCGCCGCGCTGATCTGCCGGAAGTCCATGTGCCCATCAAACACTGGGAGGCCCGTTGGGCGCTCGCCTGTTTTGCCGCCTGTGGATAACCCGGAAAACACCAGGTGAACGCCGTGCCGCGACGCGCCGGGGTACCCCGGTTTGGCAAGCCCCCCGGTCACCCGCTAATGTTTCTTCCGTCGCCGGGACAGCCGCCCGGAAGACAACGCGGACGTAGCGCAGCTGGTAGCGCATCACCTTGCCAAGGTGAGGGTCGCGGGTTCGAATCCCGTCGTCCGCTCGGAGAGGCCTTCACAGGACACGTGCGGGGCCGGCTCGGTGGAGTGGCCGAGAGGCGAGGCAACGGCCTGCAAAGCCGTGTACACGGGTTCAAATCCCGTCTCCACCTCGCAGTAGAGCAGTACCCCGAGGGCGATTGGCGCAGCGGGAGCGCGCTTCCTTGACACGGAAGAGGTCACTGGTTCGATCCCAGTATCGCCCACGAGACGGCAGGCGGCCCCTGCTCGCGGAGAGCGCGAGCCGGGGCCGCCTCGTCATGTCTGCTCCGGGGGCCGAGCCCCCGGACGCCCCGCGGTGCGGTGGTTGCGCTGAGGGGCCTGGTTGCGGTGGGGCCCGGTTGCGCTGA
>NZ_BOMI01000004.1 GCF_016862115.1 Paractinoplanes deccanensis | reverse complement strand
TGCTGGGGGGCCTGGTTGCGCTGGGGGCCCGGTTGCGCTGAGGGGCCTGGTGGTTGCGGTGTGGCTGGGTGTTATTTCAGTAGGGCTGTGAGGATGGCGGCGACGCCTGCCAAGATGGAGCCGATGTACGGGGCCCAGCGGAGCGCGTAGTCGCGCCACGTCGGCGGATCGGCCGGTTGTGGATCGGCGGGCAACGTCGCACCGCCAGTCCGTCGCGGATCTTGCTCGTTGCTGCTGTCCTTGTTGTTGGCTGTGTCCATTGAGTTCTCCGTCCTCGTCCTGACACGAGATCGGAGGGGGCCAGCCGCGCGGCGTCCGTGCTCGCGGACGCCGCGCGCTCTCTCTCGGTCCCCACCGGCCGACAAGGAAGAGTGAGGCCTCCAGGCGCGGGGCGGCAACGCGGAAAACAGCGCTTTTAGAGTGGTTTGTATCGTCATGCCCGCGCGTTTTCACCCGAAGGAGATGCCCGCCTAGGATTCGTGCCTGTGGATCGGGTGATCGGGGCGGATGACGAACTGCTTGAGCTCTTCGGCTCGGTGATTGGCATTCTGACGGTGCCGTCGCCTGATCGGGTCGACGCTCTGGTGGTGCCTACCGGTCAGGGCGAGCAATGGCGGATTCGGCATGCGATCCGGCTCTGGGAAGAGCGGCCGTGCGCGCGGCATCTGCTCGTCGCCAATGGGAATCCGGCGGAGGTCACCTACAGCGAGCTGAGCCTCGACTACCTGGAGACGCTTGGTCTTCGGCGGCGTGAAGGGGTGGTCGTCCAGGGCGAGGCCGCGCCCAACACGGGGCTTCAGGCGAAGTGGATCGCGGCTCAGGTGGAGCGGCTGAACGTGAACAGCCTCGGGCTGGTCGTTTCGCCGTACCACCTGCCCAGGGTCTTTTTGACAGTGCTCAAGGAATTGCGGAGCCGGGTTCCGATGTACCCGCTGGCGGTGCCCGTGCCGCCCCATCGGAAGGTTCCCGAGACGGGGGCTACGGCCTACGAGCTGGTGCCCGGGGAGATGCTGCGCATCCTCGAATACGCGAAGGCCGGCTGGGTCGCCACCGGCGGCGAGCTTCGTGACTACCTGGAGTGGCTGGACCGCTGAGGGCGGGAACCGCGTGGCGCGCGCCGGCGAATGCCGGGAGACTGCTCGCCATGCCGAAGTTCCTGTTCTTCTGGGGGCACGAGTCCGCGCACGGATGCCTCAGCCAGTGGTATCCGTCGCCGTTCGAGGTGGACGGGGTGCGGTTCGCCACCGCGGAGCACTACATGATGTGGAGCAAGGCGATCCTCTTCGGCGACAAGGAGATGGCCGGGCGCGTTCTCGAGGCCGGTCATCCGCACGCGGCCAAGAAGCTCGGCGGGCTTGTCGCCGGTTTCGAGCAGCAGGTCTGGGACGAGCATCGCCTGCCCATCGTGGTCGCCGGCAACCTGGCCAAGTTCACCGCCCACGACGATCTGCGCGAGTTCCTGCTCGGCACCGCCCTGATGCAGGTCCGTGACACCCTGAGGCGGTGATGCCGAAGGGTCTGTCCTATGCCGACGCCGTCCGGATCCTCGGCGGCAGCGGCCCGCTCGCCAAGACCGTCGACAACAGTGATCATCTGGCCGCGCTCGGACGGTTCGACCCCACGCTCAGGGCCAAGCTGGCTCGCTACTCCTGAGCCTGCTCGAACGACCTGGCCACGATGTCGCGCAGCACCTTCTGGTCCGCCTGGTCCACCCGCTTCAGGTACAGGCAGCCCTTGCCCGTCTTGTGGGGGCCCAACCGCTCCAGCAGGTCCGCGTACGACTCCATGTAACCGGTCAGGTAGAGCGTCGTCTGCGCCTTGCGCGGCGAGAACCCGATCGCCGCCACATCGCCCTCGCGGCCCGACTCGTAGCGGTAGTGCCGCGCGCCGAAGCCGACGATCGCCGAGCCCCACATGGCCGGCTGCTCGCCTGTGACCTCGGTCATCAGCTCGACCAGCAGGCGGGCGTCCCGCTGCCGCCGCTCGTCGTCGATGGTGGCCAGGAACGTCTCCACGTCGGTCATCGCTTCTCCTCCTTCGGCACGGGAGCTTGTCGGGTGCGAGTCGGTAGCAGCCCTTCCGAATGTCACTCTCGTAGCCGATGGTGATCACTGCAAGTGACGCCCCCCGGAAGGAACCCCCTCATGAAGCGCCGACTCGCCGCCGTTACGACCATCGCCACGCTGTCGGCCCTGTCGATGTCCGGCACCGCGATGGCCGCCACCAAGGCCAAGCCGAAGGCGAAGCCCGCCACGCAGGTGGCGAAGGACACCGACCGCGACGGCATGACCGACGCGTACGAGAAGGCCAACGGCCTCAACGCCAAGAAGAAGGACGCGGGCGGCGACAAGGACGCCGACGGTCTCAAGAACCTGGCGGAGTTCAAGGCCGGCACCAGCGCCGCGAAGGCGGACACCGACGGCGACACGCTGCCGGACGGCTACGAGGTCACCAAGAAGCTCAACCCGAAGCGCAACGACGCCAAGTCCGACCCGGACGCCGACGGGCTCATCAACAAGACCGAGCGGATGCTGGGCCTCAACCCGCGGGTCGCCGACACCGACGGCGACGGGGTCTCCGACGGCGACGAGGACGCGGACGGCGACGGCGTCGTCAACAGCAAGGACGTCAAGCCCAAGGTGTACGACCGTCCGGCCGCCAAGGCGACGGCGACCGTCACGACGTTCGACGCGGCAACCGGCGCGCTCACCGTGGCGTACCCGAAAGGTCGCTCCATGACGGTGACCGTGACCGAGGCGACCGAGATCGCGTGGCACGGCAAGGCCGCCGAATGCCCGACGCCGGCGACGGTGGCCGACCTGACCCCGGGCCGGGGCGTGCAGAGCGTCGAGGCCGAGGAGCAGGTCGCCGAGGAGATCAAGCTGATCTGTGCGCCCGCGACGGCGCCGGCGACGGAGCCCGCGCCGGTGGGCGCGTAACCCGAAGGCTCTATCGTCTGCGGCATGACGCGCATCCTGCTGATCTCGGGCAGCACCCGCGAGGAGTCACTGCACAACGCCGCGCTGCGCACGGCGGCCCACCTCGCGCCGGAGCACATCAACGCCGGGCTGTTCGAGGGGTTGCGTGGCCTGCCGGCCTTCGTGCCCGGCGAGGACGATCCGCACGACACCGTGGTGCTGCTGCGCCACCAGGTCCGCATCGCCGACGCGGTGTTGTTCAGCACCCCCGAGTACGCGGGCTCGATCCCCGGAAGCCTCAAGAACCTGCTCGACTGGCTCGTCGACGACGGCCTGCTCGACGGCAAGCCGGTCGCCTGGCTGTCCGTCGCGCGGGCCGGCGAGGACGATCTGGCCCGCGCGACCCTGGAGGCGGTCCTCACCCACGGCAACGCCAAGATCCTGCGGGCGGCGTGCATCCGCATCCCGCTGGCGCCCGAGGCGATCGACCGGCAGGGCTTCGTCACCGACCCGCTGCTGCACCAGGCCCTCCAGGACGCCCTGGAGGGCCTGGCCCGCGTGCTGGCCATGAGCGAGAAGCCGGCCCGCCCGTCCTGGCAGACCTACTCGAGCGTCTTCCCGATCATCGAGCGCCGGGACACCTCGTCCCTGCCGGACTGGCAGGCGGGCTGAGTCTTACTTTTGGGGGAATCCAGTGACGGGCATTTGACCGTAGCCGCCACTGGCTCGCGGGGAGCCTCCACCCTGGGGTGTCCGTATCGCCCTTCGCGAAGGCGCACCCATGTCCCGTTCCCCTTCTGCCCTGGCTCCGGCCGCATGACCGGACCGGAGCGCGCGCACCCTCGCCAGGCCCTCGCCGACTTCGACCTCGGCGCGAAGCTGGGCGAGTCCCCGGCGGCCGAGGTGTTCCGCGCCCGCAACCGCACGTTCGAGGTGGTGGTCGCCCTCAAACGCTGGCGCCGGCCCTTTCCGCCGTACGCCCAGCGCGCCCTGGCCGACACGTGCCGGCTGCACTGGGAGCTCTCCGACCACCCGAACATCGTGCGGCTCTACTGGGCGGGCCCGGCCGACGACCCACCGTGGACGGCGACCGAGCTCCGGCAGCGGGCGCTGGCCGACCTGCTGGCGCACGGTGCCGTTCCCGCGGCCGACGCTTGGCGGATCGCGACGGACGTCGTACGAGGACTGGCCGCCCTCCATCATCGACGCCGCGCCCACGGTGCCCTGAAGCCGTCGAACATCCTCGTGTCGGACGGCCGCGCGGTCCTCTGCGACCTGGCCTTCGCGCGGGGCCAGGTGCCGGCACCCGCCGCGACGGCTCCGAGCCTCGCCGCCGACCTGGCGGCCGCGGCCGCGCTGATGCGCGAGCTCTTCCCGGACATGCCGCCCGTCCCGCCGCCGGAGACCGCCGACGAGTTGCTGGCCGTGCTCGAAAGCGCCCGCGCCCGGGCAAGCACCCTGCCGGAGAACGCGGGCCCGTTCCGCGTGGCACCCCCGGGCCGAGCCACACCGAGACACGAGGCGCCGTCCGACGGCCGCGCCCGGCCGCCCGGCGCGGGTGGGCAGAACGCCGGGGCCTACGCCCCGCGCTCGGCCGAGGCGGGCGACCTGCCGGCCAACCTGCACACGCCGGCCCCGGCGTCACGGCGCGACAACGCCGCCACGTATCCGGAGAAGCCGGGCGCGGGGGGTGGGGGCGGCTTCGCTCCGGAAGGCGGCGCGCCGCCGAGCGGCCCGAGCGCCCGGAGCGGCTCGAGCGCTCCGGCCGGCTCGACGACCCCGGCGGCCGCCGAGAGCGAGTCGATTGCGAGACAGAACGTTCGTTCTGGCGAATCGCGGGCGGGCGCCGAGAGTGAGTCGATCGCGAGACAGAACGTTCGTTCTGGCGAATCGCGGGCGGGCGCGGTCACCGACGGCGGGCCCACCGCAAGACAGAACGTTCGTTCTAGGGAACCCGGGCGCTCGGCCTCCGGGGCTCGGCGGCGTCGGCTGGCCGGGTTCACCGTCGGCGGGCTCGCGGTGGCGGCCGCCGTCGTGGCCGTCATCGCCTACGCCCGATCCGTGGACGCGCCGTCGCCGCCCGGCGGGTCATCGCCGCCGAGCGGTCCGGCGCCGTCGGTGGTGCCGAGTTCTCCCGGTCCTTAGGCCGCGCCCTCCGCTCTGTCGGGCCGTGCGCTTCGCCTTGTCAGGCGGGTGGGCTTCGCCTTGTCGGGCGGGTGGGCTTCGCCTTGTCAGGCGGGTGGGCTTCGCCTTCTCAGGCCGAGCCCTGCGGCGGTTCCTGGGCGGGCGTGCCCTTCGCCGCGGCCATGGCTCGCTCGGCGAGGCGGTGCAGGAGCGGAGGCGTGTCGTAGGCGTCGAGCTGTACCTCGATGAAGGCCAGCCGGTCCGGGTGGTGTGCGGCCTCGCGGAGGGCCTTGTCGAGCTCGGTGGGGGTGCCGGCGTGGTGGTAGTCGCTCTCCGGGCCGGTCAGGGCGGCGACCATGGCGCGCCAGTTCCACGGGGTCACGTCGTTGTAGACGGCCTGGGGGCTCTGCAGCGCCCGCTCGATCGTGTAGCCGCGGTTGTTGAGCAGCAGGATCACCGGGCGCAGGCCGTGCGCCGCGATCGTGCCGAGCTCCTGGATGGTCATCTGCGCGGCGCCGTCCCCGATCACCAGGACCGGTCGCCGGTCCGGCTCGGCCAGGCCCTGCCCGAGCACGGCGGGCAGCGCCCAGCCGATGGAGTTCCAGATCGGCTGGCCTACGAAGACCGTGTCCGCCGGCAGCCGCAGCGAGAGCGCACCCCAATACGCGGTGCCGGTGTCCGCGACCAGCGCCGTGTGCGGCGGCAGCCATTCCTGCAGCGCGCGCCAGAGCCCGGCCTGCGTCAACGCACCGCCGCCTTCACCCTGCGGCCCGTCCGCCTCCGAGAGCGGCCCGTCCGCCTCCGAGAGCGGCCCGTCCGCCTCCGAGAGCGGCCCGTCCGCCTCCGAGAGCGGCCCG
>NZ_BOMI01000003.1 GCF_016862115.1 Paractinoplanes deccanensis | reverse complement strand
GTCCGCCTCCGAGAGCGGCCCGTCCGCCTCCGAGAGCGGCCCGTCCGCCTCCGAGAGCGGCCCGTCCGCCTCCGAGAGCGGCCCGTCCGCCTCCATGGGCGACAGGGCCGACCCGCCTGCCGCCAAGGGCGACCCGCTCACCGGCCGCGTTTCGGCAGAGCCCGCGGCCCCGCGTTCGGCCAGCACCTGGGCGACCGCCTCCACCGCGTCCGGGAAGAGCACGTTCTCGAAGCGCTGCTCGCCCACGCCGGCGGCCGTCGCCGAGGTCCACACCGTGCGGTCGTCGAGGGGGCGGGCCGTGAAGAAGCCGGTCAGCTCGGCGGTCATCACCGTGCCGAGGTGGACCACGACGTCGGCTCGGTCGACCAGGGCCGTCGGGACCGGGTCGAGCATCGTGCCCGCGTAGTCGCCCAGGTATCCCGGCGTGCCCTCGTCGATCACGCCCTTGGCGGCCAGCTGGGTGACCATCGGGAGGCCGCCGGCCAGCTCCGTGATGCGGGCGCCGAGTCCGTATCGGGCGGCGAGCTGGCCGACGATCAGGGCGGGGCGGCGCGCGCCGGCGAGCGTTGCCCGTACGGCTCGGGTGAAGGCCTCGAGAGCGCCCGGGTCGGACGCCATCGTCAGGGGCTCGCGCAGGGGTGCGGCCGGGATGCGGTGCAGGGCCAGGTCCTGGGGGACGCTCAGGTAACCGGGCTTGCGCGTGCGGCGCACCGCGGTCACGGCGGCGTCGATCTGGTCGCCCGCGCGGTCCGCGGTCAGCACGGTGGTGGTCGCGCTGATCTCGGCGTACGCGCGCTGGAAGTGCCCGAAGTCGCCGTCGGCGAGCGTGTGATGCACCAGGGCGCCGGCCTCGACCGTCCCCGTGCGCGGCGAGCCGACGATGTGCAGCACGGGCGCGTCCTCGGCGGCGCTGCCGGCCACGGCGTTGATCGCGCTCAGCTCGCCCACGCCGTACGTCGTGATCAGTGCCGCGATGCCACGGCTGCGGGCGTACGCGTCGGCGGCATACCCGGCGCCGAGCTCGTTGGGTGATCCGGCCCAGCGCAGCCCGGGCACCTCGGCGAGGCCGTCGAGCAGGTTGAGGTTGAAGTCGCCGGGCACGCCGAACAGGTGGGACACGCCGGCCTGCCGGAGCCGCTCGCCCAGGTACTCGGCGACGGTCACCGTGGAGGCATAGTCGATCATGCGAACGAGCCTCGTGGCTGTTGCGCATCCTGCACAATGTGAGCTTTCCTGCTTGTGCGTTCTGCTCAGCCTGAGCGGGCATCAGGGGGAAGGATTGCGCACGATGCGAATCTTGGACGCCACCGACGCGCGGATCCTGCTGGCCCTGGACGCCGACCCGGACGCCACGGTCGTCGCCCTGGCCGACCGCCTGACCATGTCCCGCAACACCGTGCAGGCCCGCCTGCGCCGCATGCGCGAGTCCGGGGCCCTGGGCGCCTACTCGCGCCGTCTGGATCCCGCCGCCCTGGGCTACCCGCTGATGGCCTTCATGACCCTGTCGCTGAGCCAGCGCGAGGGCGACCGCGCCGCCCAGCAGCTGTCCCGGATCCCCGAGGTGGTCGAGATCCTGGCCACCACGGGCGACGGCGACTTGCTGGTACGGGTGGTCGCGCGCGACACGGCCGACCTCTACCGCATCACCAACCTGATCGTCGCCGCTCCCAGCGTCGTCCGGACGTCGACGTCGATCGTCCTGCACGAGGTGGCGCCCAGCAGTCTCGACGGCCTCCTGCGCCGCCACACCACAACCCCGGCCACGAGTTGAGAGCGGGCGGCCGGAATGGGTTTCTTAACGCTGCGTAATGTGGACCGTGGGGCGTAAAGTGGGCCCTTGGAGTCATTGATCTCCGTCATTGGAGATCAATGATCTTCCTCTGGCGGAAAACTCAACAGGGCGTCCGGCGGGCCGTAATCGGGGCCTGGACCAGGAGTAATGCGCAACGTGCGTAGTACTCGAAGGCCATAACCGTGTGCTGGATCGAGGGCGATTTCGTGCCGGTGATTGCAAGTTGCACACCAAAACGGGCACGGAAGACGTCTCGTAGATGAATTGGCACATTCAATCGGCACACACGCATTGTCATGACGCGCTCACTCTTCGTACAGTGATGGTCACAGATCATCGATCAAGATGAGTGCGACAAGCGGGCCGACCTGGCGGCGGCCTGCGGGGGAGCCGAGCATGCTTATCAAAGTCATCGACCAGATCACCGATGAAGAGCTGCACGAGGCAATGTGGACCATGTACCGGGACGCCTTCGAGGAGTTGAACCACCTCGCGGTTCAGCGTCACCTGATGTACAAGTCCGAGTTCGACGAGGTAATGGCGGACGCGCGGGTGGACAAGTACCTCGCCCTCGACGATGACGGCACGATGTGCGGCGTCGCCACCTACACCAACGACCTCAACGCGGTTCCGTTGATCGCTCCCCAGTACTTCGAGAGGCATTGGCCGGAGCACTACGCGGCGCGGAAGATCTGGTACATCGGATTCGTCGCCGTGAGTCCGCATGCCCAGGGTCGTGAAGCCTTCGCTCAGCTGGTCGAGCAGATGTATCACATCGCGTCCGCCCAGAACGGACTCGTGTGTCTCGACATCTGCAACCACAACGACGAGGTCCGCCGCATGTCCCGAGTCTTCCGGATGATGGTCAGCCGGCTCTCGGACAACATGCGCTTCACTCGGATCGACCAGCAGTCGTACTGGCTCTACGAGTTTCCCGCAGCCGCGTAGCAACTCGGCAGGGGGCATCATCTTCAGTTCATAGGCAACCTCCACATGGACCAGAGCGGTGGTCCATCGGGAAGCTCGATCAAGGCCCGGACCCGGTATCCGTGCCGGAGGTAAAGATCCCGGTTACGCGGGTCGTTCGCCTCCAGGTACGCGGGGATGCCGGCCTCGTCGAGCCGGGCGTGATGGCGGTCGAGGAGCGCACTGCCGATCCCACGGCCCTGGTCCTCCGGATGGACGGCCAGGAAGGCCAGGTAATGGTGGGGATCGGTGGGATGGCGCGCCTCGATCGCCGCGTCGAGTTCACATGCTCGGTCGTACGCCGAACCGGCCACCTCCTTCAGCCGCTGCTCGTAGTCGAGCGGCGGCGGGATCGTCGCGGTCATCGGGAACCACAGCGCCACTCCGGAGACGCGGCCGGTGTCCGGGTCGTAGGTGGCGTACACCTCGCCGTACCGCACCGCGTGCTCGACGAAGATCTCGAAGTAGCGCGGGCTGTCGCGCCGGCGCACCGCGGCATCGGGGTGCAGCCAGCGGGCCACCGGCCCGTCCCACATCGCCGCGGCGACGAGGCCGGTGATCTCCTCGACGTCGACGGGTGCGACGTCACGGATCACCAGATCCTGGATCGCGTAGGTCATGACTTCCTCTCTTGGTGTGCAAGGGGAGGGGAGAGTGGCCAAAGGCGACGGGGAAGGGCCGGTGGGGTCAGCACGGCCGTGATCAGTAGTACGGGCCGCCGCGCGCGCCGACCGGGTCGGCGTGCAGCGAGCGCATGAGGGCCTGGGTCTCGGCGACCACGCTCGCCCGGCTGTCGGAGCCGCGGCCGATTGCCGCATACACCTCCGGGCGAGCCGCCCGCATGATCAGGGCCCAGACGATGCCGACGAGGGCGACACCCAGGTAGCAGACCGGGATGAGCCACTGGAACGGCGAGTCGCCGGAAACTTGGAGCAGCTCACCGAAGCCGATGCAGGTTGCCGCCAGCACGACCGTGAGCAGCAGGAACGCCAGTCCAGGCGCGAAGTAGGCCCGCCAGATGTTCTCCCCTCGCCGCTTGTGGACGAAGAACGCGATGACCGCCGCCGACGCGGCCCACATGAGGATGAGGACGCCGAGACCGCCGATCGTCGTGAGCCACGCGAAGACGTAGACCAGCGGGTCGGCGCCGGCCAGCGCGTAGGCGCTGAGCACGATGATGGCCAGCACGCTCTGGGTGATCGAGCCGAGCAGCGGGGCGCCGGTGCGCGGGTGGGTGCGACCCCACGCCGCGGGCAGCACGCCCTCGCGGCCGAGCGCGAACTGGTAGCGCGACACCGCCGCGTGGAACGCGAGCAGGGCGGCGAAGACGCTCGTCAGGAAGAGGATGTAGCCGAGGTCGACCATGAACCTGGGCAGGTGCGGGCCGACCAGGGTGAAGACCAGGTCGGTACGGTGCTCGGCGGCGCGCGCCGCGATCTGGTCGGGGCCGGTGTTCACCGACATCGCCCAGGCCGAGACCGCGCAGAGGACGCCGGCGAGCAACACCGCGATGTGGGTGGCCCGGGCGATCGTGCGCTTCGGGTCCTTGGCCTCCTCGGAGAGGACCACGGTCGCCTCGAAGCCGACGAAGCCGGCGATCGCCAGCACCAGCAGCACGCCGATGACCGGGGTGGCGAGCGGCGCCGGCGAGAACTGCGAGAAGGTGACCTCGCCGTTCGCCGGGTTGCCGACCATCACCAGGTCGTAGATGAGCACAATGGCGATCTCGAGGACGAGCAGGACCGCGAGCACCCGTCCGCTCAGGTCGACCCAGAGCAGGCCGAGCACCGTGACCGCGACCCAGGCGGCCACCGCACAGGCGTACCAGGGAACGGAGAATCCCAGTGCCGCGAGGATGCCGGAGGCCGCGGAGCCGAAGAGCCCGAAGAGGCCGATCTGCATCAGCGAGTAGGCAGGCAGGGCGACGAAGGCCGCCCCCACCCCGACCATGCGGCCTAAACCGTGACTGATGTACGAGTAGAAGGCACCCGTGTTCACGATGTGCCGGCTCATCGCGACGAAGCCGACGGTGAACAGGGACAGCAGCCCCGCCACCACCACGTACGCGATCGGGACGGCCGTACTGCCGATGATCGCGTAGATCGTGGTGATGGAACCGATGATCACGGTGAGCGGTGCGGCTCCCGCTACGCCGAAGAACACCACAGACGGAATGCCCAGCCGGTTCTTGGCCAGCGCCTGTGTGACGATGTCCGGCTCCGCGGGTTTCGTACGCTCCATCAACATCCTCCCGGCCCAGTGGTCGTGGTTGTTGGGCCGGAGGTGATGGCGCCCGACGGCGCTCACCGTCGGCCGACGGTCAGCACCGAGCCCACAGAGGCCTCGGTGATTTCGACGAGCTCTCGAAGGTCGCCCGGAAGCGACCCGACAGCGCTCGGCAGCGAGTGGAACGCGTGCCGATGCATCTCGAAGTCGTAGAGCACGTGTCTGGTGAGGCCGGTGGCAGCCACCAGCCCGATGAGCACCCGGTCACTGATGCTCATGCCGATGCCGCGCACCAGCAGGTTGGCCAGCCGGGCCGGAGCCCAGGCGGCGGCGTTGCGCTGTGCCGCGCTGTTCGGCATGTACAGCGTCTCGGTGGAGAGCATGCGGCGGCGGGTCACCGCCTCGACCGCGCCCAGGCGCGACAGCCGCTCGCCCACCCGGATCGCGGCGTCCTGCGAGAGGAACGCCAGCCAGACGCGCACGTCACGGTGCTGCGGCTGGGCGATGAGCAGGTCCAGGATGTCGTGCGCGAGCGCGTCCGTCGGGGGATGCCGGTCGAGGATGACCAGATCTCCGTCCGTGATGCCGATCCGTCCTTCGAGGACCAGCTCGCCCAGCAGAGCGGCGGCCAGGCCTAAGCCGGTCGCACGCGGATGGAGACGGGACCGGCCGGTGCGGTCCTCGTGTGCGATCAGGAAATACTGGTCAGCCAACACGCCGCCACGCCCCTTAGACAACGGTGTTGTTGATGTGTGGTTCGCGGGCTTCGTCGCCCTTGTGGTCGTTTGATCTCTTTGCAGGTGAAGATCACCCTGCGTGCAGAAAGGTATGACTCGATGTGCTCCGCATCATGTACCCGACAGCTAGGTCATGACAAGGAGTACTAGACTTTTTGTGGAGTCCTCCTTGTTTGGATCATCGGCACGGCGGTCGTACTATCGGCTTCATCAGGACCGAGGGAGTCCAGGTGTCCGTTGATGAGGGACCCACGCTGCGCCGCCGTCGGCTCGGGGCGGAGCTGAAACGGTGCCGCGAGGCAGCCGGATTGACGCAAGAAAATGTGTCGCGCCATTTCGAGTGGCACGCCGCCAAGGTCACGCGCATCGAGACCGCGCGTGTCGCGGTGACCCCGCGCGACGTGAAGGACCTGCTGACGCTCTACGGCGTCGGCGATCAGGAGTACCGCGAGGCGATGGTGGAGCTCGCCCGGCTCTCGCGCGAGCGCACGTGGTGGACGGACTACCGCGACATCATGCGGCCCGGCAACTTCGTCGGCCTGGAGGCGGCGGCCGCCTCGATGCGCTGCTGGGAGCCGGTTCTCGTGCCCGGGCTGCTGCAGACCGAGGCGTACATGCGGGCGCTGATGCAGGCCGGGCGCACCAACGACACGCCGCAGCACATCGACCGCCGGGTGAAGCTGCGCCTGACCCGGCAGAGCCGGCTCACCGCCGACCGGCCGCTCGAGCTCGTGGTCGTCATCGACGAATCGGTGGTGCGCCGCGTGGTCGGCGGCCCGCGCGTCATGAATGACCAGCTTCGGCATCTGATCGAGATCGCGCAATTACCGAATGTCACACTCCGGATTCTGCCGTTCAACGCCGGCGAACACACGTTCCTCGGCGGATCAGCAGCGCTTTTGGAGTTTCGGGAGACCACCCATTTGGATGTTGTCTATCTTGAAGGTCTTGCGGGAGACTACTACGAAGAGCAACCGGCCGAGGTTGCTCGTTACCGGCAAGAGTTCGAGCGGCTGAGTGATATGGCGCTCGACCATCGCATGACCATCAAGATGATCGAGAGCCTGCTCGTCGCTTAGGCTCACGAGACAACCGCATATCCGAAGGGGGGTGCTTGAATTGCTCACGCACCAGCTCGCTCATGCCGAACTGGCAGCGGCCACGTGGCGCAAGGCCAGCCGCAGCAACGGCAACGGTGGCAACAACTGTGTCGAAGTCGCCTTCCTCGACACGGGCGTCGCCGTCCGCGACAGCAAGGACCGCTCCGGTCCGGCGCTCATGTTCACCACGGCGGAGTGGACCGCCTTTGTGGACTCTGCCAAGGAAGGCGAGTTCGACATCAATTCCTGAGGCTAGAGACTAACCATAGGCACGGACCGATGGGAAGTGCCTACGCAAAGTCAACTTCTCCACAATGGGGGCCGCGGCTCCGCTCACCGGGAGTCGCGGTGCCCCTACTCTGCATAATCGCTTTTTGGCCCGGACTGAATGCGAAGCACTTTCGGGTGAAACGGCCGGTCGGATCTGTGACTTCAGCCAGGTCCCGGCGGAGCAGCGTTTCGGTGAGCGCGCCCGCACCATAATCACCGTCGTGGCGGCAGGGGACCATGCCCGGAGGCCAGGCGCGACCGTGACCCGGGTGGGGATCCGCCGTGTGACGAGCCGTGTGGAGGGAATCGTCCGGCGACGCAGGCGGATGGGCTGCCTAGCGGCGGCGGGGCCACCAGCGGCCGCGGTAGGAACCCAGGACGATCAGGCCGCCGATGATCAGGGCCAGGCCGAGGACGCTCAGCGTCGCCAGGGGGCTGCCGCTGAAGGGGACCGGCTCGGGGACCGCGTCCGCCCATGCCTGGGTGCGAGGTGGCACGGTGGCGGGTGGGGGCGTGATGACGGTCGGGGTCGGGTTGGGCACTGACGGGTCCGGAGTGGAAGGCTTGCTCACCTGCGGCGCTGCGCCCCGGGCCGGGACGGCGGTGGTCGCCAGGGGTGCGGGGGCCCGAGCCGCGGAGCGCGGCTGCGGGCCGGCGGTTTCCCGACTCCGGGTCTCCTGGGCGGCGTCGCGCCCGGCTGTGGCGCTGAGAGGCGGTGCGAGCTGGTCCGGCGGCGGGTTCTGGCCGGCGGCTTGGGCCGGTGGCACGGCCTGGCCGGCGGCTTGGGCCGGTGGCACGGTGTGGCCTGAGCCTTGGGCCGGTGGCGCGGTCTGGCCAGTGCCCTGCGCCGGTGGTGTGGTCGTGGCCGGGCTCTGCGGGGCGGTCGGAAGCGCCGGATCCGGTGTCGTGGTGAGGAAAGGGCCGTAAGCGGTGGCGGCGGTCGCGTCGGGGGCGGTGCCGTAGGCGTACGCCCGGTCGGTGGGGAAGTCGCCGGCCGGCGGCATGCGGTGCGGGGCCGGGGTGCAGGTGGTGGATTCGCCGGGGGCCAGGGTGGTGGCGGCGCAGGTGGCTCGGCCGGCCGCGCTGCCGGTGACGTGGACGGCGCGCATGGTTTGGTTGCCGATGTTGTGGACCACGTAGGAGTAGTGGATAGTGTCGGCACTTCGCGGTGAGAGGGTCGCGGTCGAGGTCACGGTCAGCGCGGGCCTGGCGGTCACGATGGGTGCTTCGGCCGTGGTGGGCCCGAAGAGGGACGGCTCGGCGGCGCCGGACGGATAGGCCTCGGCCGACACGATGGTGGTGAGCGGAGTGCCGGCGTCGACGTCCGCGCGGGTGACTTCGTAGGGCGCGGCCTCGCAGGTCATGGTGGCGCCGGGGGCGAGCGTGGTGGCGGGGCAGGTCGCCGGGCCGAGGAGGGTGTCGGTGACCGTCACGCTGTCCATGGGCTCGTTGCCGTCGTTCGTCACGCGGTAGCGGAAGCGGACGGTGTCGCCTACGTCCGCCGGGCGGGGGTCGCGTGGGGCGACGACTGCCACGCTCAGTGAGGCGTTGCCGGGAGAAGCCGTGACGGTAACCGTGTCCGGGGCGCCGCCGGAGGAGGCGGTGAGGCTGAGAGGGCCGGCGGTCAGGGCGATGGCGGTGAGGTCGAGGTGCGCGGCGGCGCCGGCGGGGACGGTCCATTCGCCGTTGCGGTAGATGCCTCGGTCGGGGGTGGCGGCGGTGACGGCCAGGCCCTCGCCCGGGGTGAAGCGGACGGTGGTGGCGCTGGGGGAGGCGGGCACGGTCGCGCGGAAGTGGGCGGTGTCGTCGCGTACCACTGTGGGTGTTGTGGTCGTGAGGGTGACGGCGGCCGGGCGCGGAGCCGGGTCGCGGGGCGGGGCCGAGCCGGTCTTCCTGTTGACGGTGTTGTCGGTGGGGGTGAGCTCGGCAGTGGCGCTGGTGGCGGTGACCGAGACGGCGCCGGGGGTGCCCACGGCAGTGACGGTCAGCTCGCGGGTCTCCCCGGCCGGCAGGGTGCGGTAGTCGCATTCGACGGCATCGCTGGTCAGGGCGCATGTGCCCTGCGGGGAGGTGGCCGACACCGCGGTCAGGCCGTCGGGCAGGTCGGCGGTCACCCTGACCTCGTCGGCGTCGCTGGGGCCCTCGTTGCCGGTGGTGACGGTGAACTCGGTGGGGTCGCCGGTCAGGTCGACGGTCAGGTCGGCGGCGGGCTCGACCCAGGTGCCGGCCTCGTTCGAGGTGGAGACGAGCCGTTCGCCCACGCCGGCGAGCGAGGTGGCGTACGCCGCGGTCGCCGTGGCCTCGATCGTGGTGCCGGCGGCCTCGGGATCGATCCTGACCTGGTACGTGAGGGTGTGGCTCGCGCCGGGCTCGAGCACGCCGGCGTCGGCGCGCAGGGTGCGGGCCCGCGGGGCGTCGACGGGCGTGACGCCGTCCGGGACGCCGGCGATGATCTCCGTGCGGCGGGCCGGGTTGCCGCCCGCGTTGCGCGCCGTCACGGCGTACGAGAGGAGGCCCTTGACCTGGGATTTTTGCTCGGAGACCGCGGTCGTGGTGACGAGGCAGGCGGGGGTGCCGAAGGAGACGGCGTCGACCGAGCCGGGCGCGGCGGCGCGGAGGGCGAACCTGGTCCTGGTCTGGTCCTCGGGCACGGTGTAGGCGCCGGCGTAGGTGGCCCAGCGCGCGGTGGTGCCGGTGAGCTCGTCGCCCTGCCGTTCGAGGGTGCCGGTGGGTGAGCCGATCAGGACGGCCAGGGCGCCGCCGCGGTGCCGGAGCTCCCAGTGCAAGGTCTGCCCGGGGACGGTCGTGACGTCCTGATACAGCGTGCCGGCGGTGAGCTCGGCGTGCTGGGTGCCGTCGCGGCGGAGGGTGACAGGTCCCTTCCAGCCGGGCGGAGGCACGGCGGCGACCGACCCGTCCGCTATCAGCGGGGACTCGAAGTCGCCGTTGCGCAGCGCCACCGGGGCGGCGCAGGTGCTCTGAGCGGCCTCCACCGGATGCTGATCCAGCGGGTCGGCCGCTCCGACGACGTAGAGGACGGCGGCCATCATGATGACCGCCATCCATCGGGAGAGCGCAACCCAGGGCACCACCGCACGCTAACCGGCGGATAGGTACCTTTCGGGCTGTTTGGCCAAAATCAGATGCGGCCGAAGTCCTGGGTCCAGTACGGTGCGCCGCCGGCCGTGTAGGCCACGCCCACGCCGACCGCGGTGCTCGTGCAGTTCAGGATGTTCTTGCGGTGGCCGGCGCTGTTCATCCAGCCGGTCACGACGTCCTTCGGCGTGCGGTAGCCCCAGGCGATGTTCTCGGCGGACGCGCCCGCGCGCGGGTAACCGGCCCGGACCTCGCGGGTCACGAAGGTGCTGCCGTCCGAGCCGGTGTGGCTGAAGAAGCTCTTCTGGACCATGTCGGCGCTGTGCGCGCGGGCGGCGGTGACCAGGCGCGAGTCGATGCGCAGGGCCTTGCAGCCCTTCTTCGCACGCTCGGCGTTCGTCAGCTTGACGACCTCGGTCTCGTACGCGGCGGCGGTCGTCGGCGTGGCCTGAGCGGCCGCGAGAGCCGGGGCGCCGAACAGGGTCGGAACGGCGACGAGGGCGGCGGTGACGACGGCGCGGCGGACGAAACGCTTCAAGAGGTGGCTCCTTCGTGTCGGTCGGTGTCACCGGTACCGATCGGGGAGCGGCCGCGCCGATGAAGAAGCGGAACCGGGAAGCAACCCTGGGCAACCCAGGTGCTCCCCAGCCCCGCTGTCAGGGGTCGATCAGACGGTCAGAGGGTCAGGGTCCAGGTGTTGATGTAGCCGGTGTCGGTCGAGTAGACGTCCTGCGCCCGCAGCTTCCAGTCGCCGTTCGCGGCCTCGCTCGACAGGTTCTTCGTGTACGTGGTCACGATGTTGTCGGCGCTGTCCGAGGACGACGTGGCCTTGAGGGCGTAGACGGTGCCGTCCGGCGCGACCAGGTCGAGCTTCACGTCACCGCGGTACGTGTGCACGACGTTCACCGCGATCGTCGAGGTCGCCGACGCGGCGCGGGCGCAGCCGCTGATCGTGATCGTGCTGGTGATCGCGGCGCCCGCGTCGGGGATCGTGACGTCGGTGGCGTTGGTGCCGGTGCAGCCGCCGGTGGGCGGGGTGGTCGGCGGAGTGGTCGGCGGGGTGGTGCCGCCGCCGGAGCAGGTCGGGTCGGCGGACTGGGCGGGCACGCTGACGGCGTCCCACGCGGCCTTGACCGTGTTGAACTCGGTGCAGCTGGTCGGGAAGAGGTTCTTCGCCGCGGTCAGCGTCCAGGTGCGGTACTTCAGGTACGACGAGCTGGACGTCTTCATCAGCATCGCGTTGTACATGATCTTGATGGCGTTCTGGATGCCGAGACCGGTGACCGTGCTGCCGTTGCAGGTCGTGCTGGACGGCTGACCGGCACCGCCGGTGCCCTGGGCGAGCAGGTAGAACCAGTGGTTGCCGGGCCCGGCCGCGGCGTGCACCTCGTCGCCCGGCGTGCTGCTGGAGTAGCAGTTGTCGTCGCCGGCGAGCGACGGGTTGTACATGTACCGGATCGGGCCGCTGCCGACCAGGTTGACCTCCTCGCCGACCTGGTAGTCGGGGGCGTCGTTCGGGTTGTTGATGTACCACTCGGTGGCCGCGCCGATGGTGTCGGCGACGAACTCCTGGGTGCCGGAGCGGGAGATGCCGCCCGGGGTGGTGTCGTCGATGCCGTGGCCGAGCTCGTGGCCGACCACGTCCGCCGAGGAGATCCACTGGCCGGCGGTGTTCTTGCCGATCTGCACCTGGGTGCCGTCGTAGTACGCGTTCTGGTCGTTGAGGCCGACCCGGATCGGCCACGCGCCGCCGCTGCCGTTCTGGCCGTTGCGGCCCAGCCAGGCCGAGAGCATCGCGTACTGCTTCTGCGCCACGTAGAAGGCGTCGACGCAGCCGGTCTCCTTGCTGGTGCCGGTGCCGTTGCCCCAGACGTTGTCGCTGCCGCTGAAGGTCGTGTTCGTGGCGGCGTCCTGGCAGCGGACCGTGGTGTGGCTCGGGTCCTGGAGCAGGTACGAGGAGCCGGACTGGGTGGTGTCCAGGGTGACCGAGCCGTTGATCCAGCCGGTGCCCGTACCGGAGACGTCCGTGACGTGCTCGTACTCGCGCAGGACCGCACCCGTGGCCGCGTCCACGTCGACGGTGAGCCGGCTCGGGCCCTCCGCGCTCGTACCGCGGACCGTGGTCTCCCAGGCGAGCTTGGCGGGCTTGCCGTCGAGGGCGACCACGACGAGCTTGGTGCCCTCCACCTCGGTGACCGTCTTCAGCTGGGACGTGGCGACGGCGGCCGCGGCGGTGTCGGCCAGCTTCGGCGTGGTGGAGAGCTCGCCGATCGGCTGGGTCATCGAGACCGACGTGTACTTGGTGGCGCCGGCGGAGTCCGTGACGACGACGAAGTCGCCGCCGATCACCGGGAAGCCGTTGTACGTGCGGTCGTAGGCGACGTAGTTGAGGCCGGAGGAGCTGTACACCTGCCGCCGCTGGAAGGTCTCGTTCGGGCTGGCGGCCAGGACGGCGGGCCGGGCGGCGACGAGGGCGTCGGCCTTCGCGGCGGCCGTCTGCGGGTCCTGCGGGACGGCGGTGGCCGGTTGGGCCACGGCGACCATGGCGGAGGCGGCCAGGGTACCGGCGGCCACCGCCACGACCAGAGGGGTTCGACGTTTCACGCGCGTACTCCTTCGGGACGACTTGAGGAAGCACGCTAGGCATCGATGGTCGTCACCGAATCAGGGAAAACCCTTGCGCCGGTCATTCAACAATTTCGCTCCGTGACGCGCTGAGCGCTGGCAGTGACCTTCGCGGTGGGGCATCATGTCCGGACAGCGACCCCTCAGGAGTGTGTGATGACCTCACAGCTCGAGTTCGCGGCCCGATCCGCGTTCGCCCAGGTGCTGACCGCCTGGCGCACGCGCAGGGGCCTCTCCAAGAAGCAGCTCGCCGCGTCGATGGGCTACCACCCGTCGTACATCAGCCACGTGGAGAGCCTGCGCCACCACCCGACCTTCGAGTTCGCCTGCCGCGCCGAGGCGGTCCTGGCGACCGGGTCCGAGATCATCGAGGCGTACACGGGCTGCCGGCAGGCCGCCGGGGGACAGGATCCCCTGGGGCACCCCGGCTACGAGCCCAGCCAGATGCTGCCCGCCACCATCGTGATCGAGGACGAGCTGGCGACGCTGACCTACACCGACGGCTGGTACGCCTGCCGGGTCGAGCGGCTGGTCCGCAACGTCGGCGACCGCCCGGTCACGACCTGCCCCGTGCGCATCGACGTCGACCGCTTCCCCGACCAGCCGGGCGTGTCACGGCGGCTCTATCAGGAGAGCCCGCTGCGCCTGGCCGATCTGGACTTCGCGGCCGCGGCCGGCGAGGAGCCGATGGACGTACGGGTGTCGCGCACCAGCGACGCATACCTGAAGCTGGCCCTGGTCTTCGGCAACGCGCGGGCGCGCTTCCCGCTCTACCCCGGCGACCAGACGCGGGTGGCGTATTCCTACCGCGTGCCGGCGAGCCAGTACGGCCAGTGGTTCCAGCGCGAGATCCGGTTCCCGACACGGGCGCTGACGATGTCGCTGAGCCTGCCGGCGTCGCTCGGGGCCGAGGTCGGTGCCGAGATCCTGTCGTACGCGGGGATCAAGTCGTTCTCGCCCACCGTCGCGGAGGGGGACGGCGACACGGTGCTGCACACCGTGCGGATGCGCGAGTTGCTGCTGACCAGCCAGGTGCGACTGCGCTGGAGGTTCGCCCTGCCCACGCCGCTGCCGGCTCCACGGGCGGCCTGAGCCGGGCGCCCACGCCGCTGTCAGCTCCACGGGCGGCCTTGAGCCGGGCGCCGTGCCGCTCTGCCGGCTCTGTCAGCTCCACGGATGGCCTGTGCCGCGGTACTGGGACAGCGGGATGACGTCGTCGCCGGCCGGCATGCGGTCGGTGTAGAAGCGGCCCTCGAGGTGGTCGATCTCGTGGCAGACGTGCCGCGCCATCCCGCCGGCGAAGCGCGTCACGGCCAGGCCGCCGTCGAGCCGCCGATGCTCCACGACGACGCTCGCCGGCCGGTCGACGCGGCCGCGCACGTCGAAGAAGCTCATGCAGCCCTCGTACTGCACATCGCGGCCCGACTCGTCCACGATGCGCGGATTGAGCAGTACGATCTCGCTGCTGCCGGGATCGGCGGGGCGGATCACCGCGGCCGCCCGGTGGATGCCGATCTGCGGCGCGGCGAGGCCCATGCCCTTGGCGAAGACGTGCGCCCGCGCCACCCGGTCCATGGCGGAGCGGACCCGGGCGATGACGCGCCGCGCCTCGGCGGCGTCGACGGGCAGATCGAACGGGCGGGCCGGGGTGCGCAGGGCGGGATCGTCACGCTGGAGGATGCCGATCGCCGCCATCCGGCGGCCCGGGCTGAGTTCTTGGGCAACCACGAGAACCCCTCGGTTTCGGTCGTCGACCCCATTGATACATGGGCATGACCTGAAAACCGCATGAACGGTCGTGAATGAGACCGTGAATGAAAGAGAGGACTCAGCCTGCGGTTTTGTGCCCGCGGACCGCCCAGGCGCGCGCCGTCAGCGCGATCTCGCCGCCCTCGCCGGCGGGCAACCGGGCGCGCAGATCCTCGCGGATCCGGCGCCGCCGATCGTCGCTCAGCGTGGCGAGATAGGCGGGCGCGGCACCCTGGCCGCCGAGGAACGGCGTCCAGTAGTCGTCGAAGCTCGCGAAGACGGTGGGGATCTCGATGGACCGGGTCGCGACCTCGGTCAGGCCGGCGGCGGCCCAAGCCTCGCGCAGCGGTCCTTCCTGGCAGATCGGGAAACGCCGGCTTTCGTCGTGCTCGGGGTCGGCGGCGACGTCCCAGAAATGCCGCATCATCTGCATCCCACCGGCATAGTCCCAGACGTACGCGGCCACGACCGCCCCCGGCGCGGCCACCCGCGCGAACTCGGCGACCGCCCGGGCCGGATCGGGCACGAAGTTGAGCGCGAGCCCACTGACCACCGCGTCGAAGACACCGTCCCGCAAGGGGAGGGCGGCCGCGTCACCGGCAACGCGGGCGGTGTCGAGGGCGGACCGGAGAAACCCGCGCGACGGGTCGACGCCGACGACATCGGCCGGCCCTGCCGCGAGAATCGCCGAGGTCAGGGCCCCGGTCCCGCACCCGGCGTCGAGCCAGCGCCGCCCGGCCCCCACACCGAGCCACCCGACGAACAGCGGCGCGACCCGGCGGCTCCACCTGCCGACATACACCTCGTAGGCGTCGCCGACCGCCCAGACGTCACCGGTCATGACATCACGGTAGGCGAATCCGAGCGTTATCCACAGTCGACGTTTTCCACAGGGCTCGTCGCAAGATCGGCCTGATTCCGGCAGGATGAGCCCGTTGGACGGGGGCCCCCTTGGGAGGGCGGGGTCTGGCTGGCGAGTTCAGATCTGGCGAGTTCAGACCTGGCGGTCTCGACCGGCGAAGAAGCCGCCGATGATCTGGGGGATCATCAGCAGCAGGACGAAGGTCAGGGGCACGCGCCAGCCGTCCGTGTGGTCGTGGAGGACGCCGACCAGGATCGGGCCGGGGATGGCGAACAGATAACCGACGCTCTGGGCGAAGGCGGACAGCCGGACGACCGTGGCGGGCGTGCGGCCGCGTAGGGCGATCATGGTCAGGACCAGCGGGAACGCGGTGTTTACCACGCCCAGCAGGATGGCCCAGAGCAGCGGCATGGTGGCGGGGGACCACCACAGGCCGCCGTAGCCGGCTATGCCGAACAGGCCCAGCACCACGGCGATCCAGCTCTGGCTGCGGACCCGGCCGGCCACCGCCGAGAGCAGGAAGCCCAGGGGTACGCCGAGGAACGACGTCACCGCGAAGTAGACGCCGGCCTCCTCGGCGGGGATGCCGGCGTCCCGGTAGATCTGCGGCAGCCAGCCGATGATGACGTACGCCGAGGTGGACTGCATGCCGAAGTAGACGGCGAGCGCCCAGGCGACCGGGTGCCGGCTCACGCGCACCGCCTCGGCGGTGTGGATCTCGGGACCGCGGGTGAAGGGCTGCCGGGCGAGCGGGAGCCACGCCGGCACGGCGAGCACGGCGACCGCCGCCCAGCAGGCCAGGCCGAGGCGCCAGTCGTCGCCGAAGACGTTCACGGTGAGCGGCACGGTGGTCGCGGCCGCCACTGTCGCGCCGATGTTGAGCGAGACCGTGTAGAGGCCGGTCATCGTGCCGACCCGGTCGGGGAAGTACTCCTTGACCACCGACGGCAGCAGCACGTTCACCACCGCGATGCCGGCCAGCGCGACCAGGCTCAGCAGCAGGAACAGGGCGGTTCCGGGGGCGTACGGGCGGACGGCGAGCCCGGCCGCCAGCACCACCATGCCGGCGAGGATGACGCGGGCCGGGCCGAAGCGGCGGGCCAGCCTGGGCGCGAGGAAACCCACCGAGGCGAAACACACCGCCGGTACGGAGGTGAGCAGCCCGGCCACCGTCGAGCTCATGCCGAGCCCGTCGCGGATCTCGCTGAGCACCGGCCCGACGCTGGTGACGGCGAGCCGCAGGTTGACCGCGGCGAGCAGCAGGGCGGCCAGCGCGGCCAGCCGGCCCTTGACGGGGTTTGTTGTCAGGTCTTCCTCGGCGGTCACCACTTACTCATCATCGACCGCCGGGCCGGCGGGATCACGCCCGGTCCTGCTCCTGTTCCACCTGCTGGTTCCATTCGCGCTTGGAGGACTGCCAGCCGTCCTCGTTCAGGCCGCGCCGCCAGTAGCCGGAGATCGACAGCTGGTCCATCGGGATGCCGCGCTCGACCTTGAGGTAGCGGCGCAGCTCCTTGACGAAGCCGGCCTCGCCGTGGACGAACGCCTGCACGTCGCCCTCGGGGAAGTCGAGGCCGCGCACGGCGTCGACCAGGAGCTCGCCGGGAGCGCGGTCGCCGCGGTGCAGCCAGGTGATCTCGGCGCCGGCCGGCGCCTCCAGCTTGTGCTCCTCGTCGGGGCCCTCGACCTCGATGTACGCCCGCACGTCGGCGTCGGCGGGCATGCCGTCGAGCGCGGCGGCGATGGCCGGCAGGGCGCTCTCGTCGCCGGCGAGCAGGTGCCAGCCGGCTTCGGCGCTCGGCGCGTAGCCGCCGCCGGGCCCCATGAACCGGAAGGCGTCGCCCGGCTTGGCGCGCGCCGCCCAGGGGCCGGCCACGCCCTCGTCGCCGTGCACCACGAAGTCGACCCACATCTCGGGCACCTGGGGGAGCCATTTGCGGATCGTGTACGTGCGCACGACCGGCCACTGCTCGCGCGGCAGGCTCTCGCGGATCGTGGCCATGTTGAACGGCTCGGGATAGGTGACGCCGTCCTGGGGGAACAACACCTTCACGTAGTGATCGGTGCACGAGCCCGCCTCGATGGCCCGGAGGGCGTCGCCACCGACGACCACGCGGACCATGTGCGGGGTGAGCTGCTCCACCCGGGTGACGACCGCCTCGGTCGCCGCGCGCGCCGGCCTGTTCGCCATGCTGAACCTCTTCCTTCGGCGTCAGGTTGGTAAGGCTACCCTCAGCCGCTGGGCGGGGAACCGTCGAACTCCGCATCTTGACCATGCGCGAAAAGGGGCGGCCCGGACGGGCCGCCCCTCGCGCTTGCTGTATGCCTACTCCCAGGTGCTGCCCGGGCGGCGGCGCCGGGTGAAGGCCATGATGGCCATCCCGACCAGGAGCAGGACCGCCGCGCCGGCGACGGCGGCGAAGGTGTTGCTGCCGGTCAGGGCGAGGAGGCCGCCCTCCTGCTTGTTGCCGCTCTGTGCCTGCACCTCGGCCACCTGGTCGGCGACCGGTGCCTTGTTGCCGGAGTTGAACTGGCCGTCCTCGCCGTTCGAGTAGGTGTAGTCGGTGCCGCCCGCGGCGGGGGCCGCCGAGCTGCTGGTGGCGCGGGGCTTGGGGGCCTTGGTGGTGGGTTCGGTGGCGCCGCTCTCGGTGCCGGTGCCGGCGTCGGTCTCGCCGCTGTTGCCGGTGCCGCTCTGGTCGCCGGCGTTGTCGCCGGTGCCGCTGTCGCCGGTGCCGTCGTCGCTGTTGCCGTCGTTGCCGCTGGTGGCCGGCTTGGTGGTGGCTGCGGGCTTCGTCGGCGCCTTGGTGGTCGGCTTGGTGGCGGGCGCGGTCGGGTCGGGGGTGAAGTCGTCCTTGGTGTCGGCCGGGGTGGTCGGGGCCTGGGTGGGGGCCTTCGTGGGCGGCTTGGTCGGGGTCACGCCGCCGCCGTCGGTGCCGTCGCCGCCGGTGTTCCCGCCGTTGTCCCCATCGTCGCCGCCGTTGTCGCCGCCGTTGTCGCCGCCGCCGGTGTTGCCACCGTTGTCGCCGCCGCCGGTGTTGCCGCCATTGTCGCCACCGGTGTTCCCGCCGTTGCCACCGTCGTTCCCGCCGTTGTCGCCGCCGCCGTTGTTCCCGCCGTCGCCGCCGTTGTCGCCGCCGCCGTTGTCGCCTCCGTTGTTGCCGCCGGTGGTGACGGTGATGCGGATGGCGTCGATGGCGGGCGTCTGGTTGGCGCGGACCATCATCGGCACGCGGTGGGAGCCGTCACCGGCCCACGAGGCGCACTGGGCGGTGCCCTCACGCGGGACGCCCGGGACCGTGATGGTCACCTCGTCGGGGGTGGCGCCGCCCTTGCTGTCCTCGGTCGCCACGAAGAAGTCGGGGACCGGTTCGGGGGCGGGCGCCTCGTCGGTGCTGGTGAGCATGCGGCACGCGGTGTGGAAGTGGCCGCGCACCAGGCCGTCCTTGAGGACCGAGCTCTCCACGTAGTAGCCGCCCTTGCCGGCCGCGAGGAAGCGGTCGCGGATCAGGTTGCGGGTGCTCACGGTGAGGGTGAACGGAGTGTTGGGGGCGACCTGCTGCGGCGCGTCGGTGATCAGCAGCGAGGGGTTGTTCGCCGCCTCGCCGACCTCACCGAACTCGGTGGAGACGCAGCGGTTGCCGTTCTGGAAGCCGTCGTGCGGAGCCAGGTTGCTGTCCACGCACGTGTCGGTGAGGATCACCTGGCCGTTGACCACCTTGCCGGCGCCGCTGCCCTCCGGCCGGTCGTTGGTGGCGGCGTTGCCGATCTGGGCGAACGCGATCGCCGCGCCGGCCGCGGTGATGACGGCGCCGACCGCGAACAGCCGCCGGTTGCGTCCCGACGGCGTGGCGGCCGCACGGCGGTAAGCAGACCTACGCATGCGCGATACCTCATCTTCGAAGAAACCACCCGGTCACCATTCCAACCGGCCTCCGAACGGTAAGAGCGCACCCGCGAAAACGCAATTCCACCAGCGAACTTGATGAATTCTTATCCCAAACTTAAAGAAGAAATATGTGGCCGCTCCCGAACCCCCGGCATCCTCCGAACGGAGGATGTCCCGGGTTCAACAAGATCACGAAAAACTTCACTGACCAGCGAAAATTTTCCCAGCCCGCTGGTGGGGCGGTCGCGTCGTCCACGGTAGGCCCCGAACCTTAAAACTGCCTCGGAAAATTACTCGGGGAGCGACACGCTCACCATTCTCGGTGACATTCAAATGATCGACATCGGCCAACCGGCCGAGTTGGGGGAGTCGCGCACGACCAAAGTCAAGAGGGCGCGCGCGAAAAGGGGCCGGGCGCGAGGGTGGGGCGTGGGAGGTGGGGCGGCCGGCGCGAGGTGGGGGATCGGCGCGTGGACGGCGGGAGGCGGGCGGCGGCCGCGAGGTGGGGTGGCGAGGTGGCGTGGCGAGGTGGGGCGGCGAGGTGGGGTGGCGAGGTGGGGTGGCGAGGTGGCGTGGCGAGGTGGCGTGGCGAGGTGGGGCGGCGAGCTGGGGCGGGCGCATGGGCGCCGCGAGGTAGGGGGCGAGTGCGTGGGCGCGCGAGGGGAGGCGGGCGCGCGGGCGGCGGTGTGTCTGAGGGCTATGCGGGGTCGGGCCAGGCGCCGCGGGCTCGGTAGACGTCGCGGAGGACCTCCAGGCGGTCGGTCATGATGCCGTCGACGCCCAGGTCGAGGAGGCGGGTGATCTCGGCGGGGTCGTCGACGGTCCAGACGTGGACCTGGATGCCCAGGCGGTGGGCCAGGGCGAGGAAGCGCCGGTCCACCACGGTCACCGGGCCCTGGCGGGCGGGGACCTGGGCGGCCGCGACCGAGGCCGGGAGCCGCACGCGCAGGCCGGCCAGGGACGCCAGGCGCAGGCGGGTCGCCGCGGCGGAGCCGAGGGACGTGGCCACCTCGGGGCCCGCGAGGGCGCGCAGGCGGGCGAGTCGGCGGTCGCTGAACGAGGCGAGCAGGACGCGGCCGGTGGCGCCGGCCCGGCGTACCGCCTCGACCGTGGGGGTGGCGCCGGCGTCGGCCTTCACGTCGATGTTGAAGCGGACGGTGGGCCAGGCGGCGAGGGTTTCGTCGAGCCGGGGGATCGCGCAGGCGCCGCCGATGCGCACCGTCCGGAGGTCTGCCCAGCTCAGCGCCCCGATTTTGCCCGCGGCGCCGGTGAGGCGCAGGAGTGAGGCGTCGTGGAAGACGACGGGGATGCCGTCGGTGGTGGCGTGCACGTCGGTCTCGATGTAGCGGTAGCCGAGGGCGACCGCGCGGCCGAAGGCGGCCGTCGTGTTCTCGTCGCCCTCGGCGGCGCCGCCCCGATGGGCGAAGGCGAGCGGGGTGGGTGCGTCCAGGAACGCGAAGCGGGCCACGCGCTGATCGTAAGGGCAGCACCATACGGCTCGACGTCGGCGCGGACTAACCGGCCGAGAGCCTCCCATTAGGGACAAATAGTCGAGACTCGCTCACGCGATTCAGTGCGCTGCCCTACTTTAGGCCACGTCCTACTTGGGGCAAATCATCCGAATTGGAGCGCAGAACCGTGTCTTCTTCACGTTCCACGAGAGCTGTCCGGGGAGGTCTGGTCGCCGCCTTCGCCCTGTCGATAGCGGCAGCCCTGTCCCCGAGCGGCGCGATGGCGGCGTCCGACGACCCGCTCATCGACTACGAGACCTTCAAGGGCGCGTCGGCGACCCTCGACCGCAACGGCAGCGCCGACCTGATCTGGTCGTCGGGCAGCAAGGTCGACCAGCGTGTCCTCCGGCTCACCGCCGGCGGATACAAGCAGATGGGCTCGGCCTGGTCGACCCAGAAGATCGACGTCACGCAGTCGTTCGAGTCGACCTTCAAGGTCTACCTGCACCACGGCCGGCCCGGCGCGGACGGCATCGCCTTCGTCGTGCAGTCCAAGAGCCCGCGCGCGCTCGGCGGATGGGGCGGCGGCCTCGGCTACCGCGGCATCAAGCCCAGCGTCGCGGTCGAGTTCGACACCTGGCAGAACACGAGCGACCCGAGCAGCAACCACCTCGCCGTCGTGCTGGGCGGCAACCCCGACTTCCAGGCCGGCACGGCCGAGGCCGGGATCCCGCTGTACGGCAAGCCGTTCTCGGCCCGGGTCGAGTACGACGCCGAGGAGTCGATGCTCCGCGTCTACGTCAAGTCGCTGAGCGCGGGCTCCGAGGAGCAGCTGGCCCTGGAGCACGAGGTGAACCTGGCCGACGAGGTCGAGGACTCCGAGGCGTGGGCCGGCTTCACGGCCGGCACCGGCACCGCCCTGTCGAAGCAGGACGTCTACTCCTGGTCGCTCGACGGCGCAGGGGCCTGACCGAACGAAAAACCGCCGGTGCCGCCGGGCGTGATGGCGGCGCCGGCGTCCCCGGCGAAAGCCACCCTCCCGGTCCGACCACCCCACCACCGCCCTTAACCGGATTGAAAAACCGAGCCTTGGGAGAACAGTCATGTCTACGGTCCCCTACGTCCGCCCCGAGGCCGGGACGGGAACCGAGCTACCGCCGCCGGTGGTGGTGCCCGCGAGCGAGCCCCTGGTCAGCGTCATCATCCCCGCCCTCAACGAGGCGAAGAACCTGCCGCACGTGATGGCCCGCCTGCCCGAGGTCGACGAGGTGATCCTGGTCGACGGCGGCTCCACCGACGACACCGTCGAGACCGCCCGCCGGCTCATGCCCGGCATTCGCGTCGTCACCCAGAACCGCAGGGGCAAGGGCAACGCGCTGGCCTGCGGCTTCGCCGCCGCGACCGGCGACATCATCGTCATGATCGACGCGGACGGGTCGACCGACCCCAAGGAGATCCCCAGCTTCGTCGCGGCCCTGCGCTCGGGCGCCGACTTCGCCAAGGGCTCGCGCTTCAGCGGCAGCGGCGGCAGCGCCGACATCACCCGGCTGCGGCGGATGGGCAACCACTGCCTCAGCCTCATGGTCAACGTCCTCTTCCGGACGCGCTACAGCGACCTCTGCTACGGCTACAACGCCTTCTGGTCGCGCTGCCTCGACGTCTTCGACCTGGACAGCACGAGCCCCGCGCCGGCCAAGAGCCGCGACGGCCGCCTCTGGGGCGACGGTTTCGAGATCGAGACCCTGCTCAACCTGCGCGCCGCCCGGGCCCGCCTGCGCATCGTCGAGGTGCCCAGCTTCGAGCAGCAGCGCATCCACGGCGAGAGCAACCTCAACGCGTTCACCGACGGCATCCGGGTGCTGCGCACGATCGCCCGCGAGTGGCCGCGCCGCCGCCAGGCCGGCGCCCGGCGCGCGGCGGAGCGCGTGCGGTGAGGATCGGCGTCGTCACGAACGCCTACCACCCCGACATCGGCGGGGTGGAGACGCACGCGCGCCGGCTCTGCGCGGCGCTCGTTGCCGACGGCGACCAGGTGGAGGTGCTCACCCAGCACGCCGTGGGCTCGGAGGAGTCGATCGACGGCGTGCTCGTGCGGCGTTTCCCGCTCACGGTTTCGGCGGCCAACTACCGCTTCTCGCTCGCGCTCTGGCGGTGGTTGCGCCGCAACGCCGGGCGGTACGACGTGCTGCACGCGCACAGCTACCACGCGCTCGCCGCGCTGCCCGCCGCGCTCACCAACAGCACGCCGCTGGTGTTCACGCCGCACTACCACGGCACCGGGCACAGCCGCCTGCGCGCCGCCCTGCACCCGCTCTACCGCCCGGTGGGCCGCCGGATCGTGGCCCGCTCGGGCCGGATCATCTGCGTCACCCGGGCCGAGCGCGAGCTGCTGCTCCGCCACTTCCCCGAGGCGCGCGACCGGATGGTGGTGGTGCCGAACGGCACCGATCCGCTGCCGGCCCTGCGGTGCGAGCCGGAGGAGGGCACGTCCGTCCTCTGCGTCGGGCGGCTCGAGCGCTACAAGCGGGTCGACCGGGTGATCCGGGCGATGGTGCACCTGCCCGGCGACCACCGGCTCGACGTGGTCGGCGCCGGAGCGGCCCGGGAGGAGCTCGAGCAGCTGGCCCGCCGCCTCGGCCTCGGCCCGGACCGGGTGGCGTTCCACGGCCGCCTCTCCGACGAGGCGTTCGCCGGCCGGATGGCGGCCGCCGCCGCGCTGGTCTCCGCCTCGGAGCACGAGGCGTTCGGGATGGCCGTGGCCGACGCGCTGACCGCCGGCATCCCGACGGTGGCGTCCTTCATCCCGGCGCACCGCGAGCTCGCCGCGATGGCCGGGCCGGGCGTGCCGTTGTGGCTGGTCAACCCCGACGACGAGGCCGCGCTGGCCGGCGCCCTGCGGGTGGCCGCGGGCGCGGAGCGGGCCGCGCACGGCCGCAGCCCGCTGCCGACCTGGCACGACGTCGTGGTGGCGACCCGGGAGGTCTACGCGAGCGTCGCCCCGCGGGTGCGCGTCATCCAACAGGCCGGCCGATGACGGTGACCCTGCTCGCCCGCCCCGATCAGAGCGCGCCGGCCGCGCCCGAGGCGCGGACGGCGCGGCCGTGGTGGTGGTGTGCCGCCTCGCTGACCGCCGCGGGCACGGCCGGGGCGGCGCTGCTGGTGGCCGCGAACCGGGCCGCAGAGTGGGACCGGGGCACCCAGTTCGGTCTGTTCTGGCTCGGCATGCTCGTGTTCACGCTGCCCGCCGTCTGCTGGGCGGTGCACCGCTCGACCGGCCCGCGGCTGCGCGTCGCCGTGCTCGCCGGGTACGCCGGCTTCACCTTCCTGCCGAAGCTGCTGCGCAACCCGTTCGGCCCGCTCTACCACGACGAGTTCGCCCACTGGCGGCAGAGCAAACAGATCCTGCTCGACGGCCGGCTGTTCGAGCAGAACCCGATCGTCAAGGTGGTCGGCGACTTCCCCGGCCTGCACTCCACGGTGGCCTCGGTCAGCGCGCTCACCGGCGTCTCGGTCTGGCACGCCGCGCTGCTCGTGCTGGCCGCCGCGCACGTGCTCGTGGTGCTCGGCGTGACAGTGCTGGCCGACGAGATCTGGCAGGACGGCCGGGTCGCCGCGGTCGCCGCGGTCATCTACAGCCTGAACAGCTCGTTCCTCTTCTTCGACACCCAGTTCGGCTACGAGTCGCTGGCGATCGCGCTGCTCGTCTGGACGCTGGTGGCGCTGCACCGGGCGATGCGCGGCCCGGCCCGCCGGTCGCGTGCCGGCTGGGCCGCGGTGACCGTGATGCTCTCCGGCGCAACGATCGCGACGCACCACCTGACCGCGCTCGCCCTGATCGCCGTCATGATCATCATCTGCCTGGTGGTCACCGTCCGGGCCGTGCGGCGGGGCACGCCGGTCGCGGTGCCGCTGACCGCGTGGGCGCTGACCCTCGCGGCCGCCGCGCTGGTGGTGGCCTGGCTGGCGCTGGTCGCGCCGCGGACGGCGGGCTACCTCGACCCCTACCTGGCCCGGGCGCTCGACCAGTTCGCCGGGATGGCCGGCGACGGCGGCGGGGGCGGCCGCACGCTGTTCCGCGCCTCGAGCACGCCCTGGTGGGAGCGGGCCGCGGCGTTCGCCGCGCAGGGCCTCGCGGCGATCGCGATGGTGGCCGCGGCGCTGCGGCTGCGGCGCGGGCACGGCGCCGAGCCGGTGGCCCGCAGCGGCGCGCTGGCGATGCTGGTGCTCGGCTCCTGCTACTTCCCGGCGGCGCTGCTGATCCTCACTCCGTCCGGCGCCGAGGGCGCGCGGCGGTCGTGGGCGTTCAGCTATCTCGGGATCGCGCTGGTCGTCGCCCCGCTCGTGGTGGCGCTGCTCGACCGGGCCGCGCGCCGGGCCGGCCGGGCGGTGACCGCGGGCCTGCTGCTCGGCGCCTGCACGGTGGTGCTGGTCGGCAACACGACCGCCGGCATGAACCCGTCGTACCGCTTCCCCGGCCCGCCGGTCTTCGGCTCGGACACCCGCTCGTCCATTCCCGAGGTGCGGGCCGCGTCGGCGTGGCTGCGCGCGACCCAGGGGCGCGAGCTGCGGATCGTCGCCGACCGGTACTCGGGGCTGATCTTCGGCTCGTACGGCGGGCAGAACCCGGTCACCGGGTCGGTCACCTTTCCCACGTACGACCTCTATCTGACGCAGCCCGGCCAGCCCGCGCCGCGGCGGCTGATCGAGCAGCTCGACGCGTGGCGCTTCGGCTACCTCGTCGTCGACAAGCGGATGGCCCGGGAGGTGCCGGAGATCCAGATCTACTTCGAGACCAACGAGCCGATCCCGCACGACGGCCGGCCCGCGTTCACGCTGGGCCAGCTGACCAAGTTCGACAGCACGCCGTGGACCATCAAGATCTACGACAGCGGCAACATCGCGATCTACCGCTTCGACTTCGAGCGGGTGGCGCGATGACGACCCCGCGCCTGCTCGTGGTCGCGTACGCGGCGCTGCTCGTGCTCGCCCTCGGCCGTGGTGTCCCGCTCGCCTCGCCCGTCCTGCTCCTCGTCGTGCTGCTCGCCCTGGGCGAGCTGTGGCTGCGCGCGCTCGCCGCCGAGAGCATGCCCGCCCTGGCCCGGCTGGGGCTGGCGACCGTGGCCGGCCTGGTGAGCCTGCCGTTCACCGCGATCGGCCTGCACGCCGCCGGCGTGCGGATCCACGAGGAGTCGATCGCCGCCGGGCTCGCCGGCCTGCTCGCCGCCGTGGCCGTCGTGGTGCTGCTGCGCGAGCGCGCCGGCCGGGTGGCGGGCGACCCGCGCCTCGCCCGCACCGCCGCCGCGGTGGCGGTCCCGGGTCTGCTCACCCTGGTCGTGGGGGTCGCGGCGGTTCGGGTGTACGACGCCCTGCCGCACCCGCCGGAACCGGGCTACACGAGCCTCGCGCTGAACGGGTGGGCCGGTGACGTAGCCGGCCCCGTGCGCATCCCGGCCGGCGGCCTGATGCTGCCGATCCGGGTGAGCAGCGCCGGAGAGCCGGAGGCCGTCGAGCCGCTGCGCGTGCGCGTCGGCGACCGCCTCGTCTCGGCGCGCCCGCTGCGGGTCAGCGCCGACACGACCCGGGCCGTCGAGGTCTACGTCCCGTCCCCGCCGGACGGCTGCCTGCACCGCATCGAGGTCAGCCTCGGCGCCACGAGCACGGTGCTCTACGGCCGGGGGGCAGAGACCGGGCGAGGCGGGGCGAGCGGGCGAGGTGCCCGGGCGTGCTGAAGGCGGTCGCGCGGGACTCACTGGCCCGCAACAGCGTCCTGATCATGGCCAGCACGGTCGGCACCGCCGGCCTCGGCTACCTCTACTGGATGATCGCCGCGCGCGAGCTGCCGCAGCCGGCGATCGGCGCCGCCACCGCGCTGATCTCGGTCGCCACCGTCGTGAGCATGGTGTCCAACCTGGGCATCGGCCACATGTTCATCCAGCGGCTGCCGGCCGCCGACCCGGCCGGCTGGTCGCGGATCGTCAGCGGCGGCCTGCTGGCCGGCTGCACCTCGACCGCTGTCGCGTCGTTCGTCGCGGTCGCCGTGCTGCCCGCCGTCGCCGGCAACTTCGCGTTCCTGGGCAGCGAGGGCGGGGCGCTCGCGCTGATCGCCACGGCGGTCGCGCTCACCGCGTCGACGCTGCTCGACCATGTCTTCGTCGCGCACCGGGCCAGCCACGGGATGCTCTGGCGCAACCTCGGGGTGGCCGGCGGCAAGGTGGTCACCCTCGGCGTGCTGACCTGGGCCGGCGTCGGGGGTGCGGCAGCCGTGCTGTTGGCATGGACGCTGCCCTCGCTGACCGTCACGGCGTACACCCTGGTGGTGAGCCTGACCCGGCTGCGGCCGGGAGCGAGACTGCGGGTCGCCGGCATCGGCGGCGAGCTGGGGCACGTGCGCGGCGCGCTGACCGGGCACCACCTGATCAACCTGGCCCAGGCCGGGCCGAGCGCACTGCTGCCCGTGCTGGTCACCGCGCGGCTGGGCGCCGAGGCGAACGGCCACTTCTACGTGGCGTGGATGACCGCCTCGGTGCTGTTCATGGTGTCGCCGGCGGTGGCCTCCGCGATGTATGCCGAGCGCACCAACAAGGCCGGCGCGAGCCTGCCGCGCGCCGCCCTGGTCGTGCTCGTCGTGATCGGCCTGCCCGCGCTGGTCCTGTTCACCTGCGGCGGCCCGATCCTCGCGCTGTTCAGCCCCGGCTACGCGGCCGAGGGCGAGCTGCTGCTGCGGATCCTCGTGCTCGCCGCGATCCCCGACGCGATCACCAACCTCGCCGTGGCGCACTGGCGCTCGCTCGGCGAATACCGCCGCTGCCTGCGGCTCAACCTGCTGATGGCGGTCATCTGCCTCGCGCTGACCTGGCTCTGGCTGCCCGGCACCGGTATCGAGGGCGCCGGCATCGCCTGGCTCACCGGCCAGTGCGCGGGCGCCGTCGCGGTCGCGGTCCACGCCTTTTGGAGAAAAGTTGAGAATCCTGCACCTGTCCAACCTGTACGCGCCGATCATCGGCGGGCTTGAGCGCAGCATCGCCACCAGCAGCGAGGAGCTGGTGCGGCGCGGGCACGAGGTCACCGTGCTCACCCTCGCGACACCGCGCGCGGCCCACGACGAACAGATCAACGGGGTACGGGTGAAGCGCGTGCGCAGCGTCGCCAACACCGTGCTGCCCGGCATGAACCAGGACGCGGCGAAGCCGTTCCACCCGACCACCGCCGACCCGCTGACCATCGCGGCGATCCGGGCGGAGCTGCGGTCCACCGACTACGACGTGGTCCACAGCCACGACTGGATGATGTACAGCTACCTGCCGCTGCGCCCGGGCCGCCTCGGCCGGCCGCACGTGCACACCGCCCACGACTTCGGGCTCACCTGCGTCAAGAAGACCTTCGCCCGCGACGGCGGCACCTGCGGCGGCCCGCGCCTCGGCCGCTGCCTGCCGTGCGCCTCCGGCCAGTACGGGCGCCCGCGCGCGGCCCTGCTCACCACCGCGCTGCGCTCTCAGCGGCACCGTGGCATCGACGCGCTCACCGCGATCTCGCCGGCCGTCGCGCGCGCCATCGGGCACGGCCGTGTCCCCGGCGACCTGCCCGTCCGGGTGATCAGCAGCCTCGTCCCGGACGGTCTCGACGACCTGGCCCGGCGCACGCCGCGCCCCGCCTGGCTGCCGGAGCGGCCCTACCTGCTCTTCGTCGGCGCGCTCGGCCCGCACAAGGGCATCGACGTGCTCTTCGACGCGTACGCCCGGCTCGCCGGCCTCGGCGCGGAGCGGCCTCCGCTGGTCTGCATCGGCACCCCGCGGCACGACACCCCGCCGATCCCCGACGGCGTGATCGTGCGGCACGACGTGCCCCACCACGAGGTGATGGCCGCCTGGCACGGCGCCGCGGCCGGCATCGTGCCCTCCCTGCTCGAGGCGATGGGCCAGGTCGCGGTCGAGGCGCTGCTCGCCGGCGCCCCGCTGATCGCCTCGCGGACCGGCGGTCTCGCCGACATGATCCGCGACGGCGAGACCGGCCTGCACGTCCCGCCCGGCGACGCCGGCTGGCTCGCCGCCGCCATCGTCCGCGTGCTCACCCAGCCCGGCCTCGCCGACCGGTTGCGCGTGGCCGGTCACCAGCGCGGCCTCGACTACACCGCCGCGCGCGTCGTACCGCAGATCGAGGAGGTCTACCGTGAGTGCGTCTTCGGATAGGGGACCGACGAGGATCGTCGTCGTCGGCTCCGGCTGGCGCTTCCTCTCCGGCATCAGCTACTACACCTGCCGGCTCAGCAACGCCCTCGCCACCCGCTACGAGGTCGGCGCGATCCTCATGCGGCAGCTGCTGCCGACCCGGCTCTACCCCGGGCGCGGGCGGGTGGGCCGGCGCCTCAACGACCTCGACTACGACGGCCGGGTGCGCGTCTACGACGGCGTCGACTGGTGGGCCGTGCCGAGCCTGATCCGGGCCGTGCGGTTCCTGCGCGACTTCCGGCCCGACGTGCTGGTGCTCCAGTGGTGGACGGGGACGGTGCTGCACTCGTACCTGGCCCTCTGCCTCGCCGCCCGGCTCGCCGGGATCAAGGTGGTGGTCGAGTTCCACGAGGTGCAGGACACCGGCGAGGCCGCGCACCGGTGGGCGTCGCTCTACTGCCGCACGCTCATCCGGCCGCTGCTGCGCGCGACCGACGGCGTCGTCGTCCACTCGCGCTTCGACCGGGTGGCGCTGCGGCAGACGTACGACCTCGCGGGCGTGCCGGACGAGATCGCGCTGCACGGGCCGTTCGACCACCACTCGGTGCCGGCCCCGCGCACGCGCACGCCGTCGCCGGGGACGCGGCTGCTCTTCTTCGGCACGATCCGCCCGTACAAGGGGCTGGAGGATCTGATCGAGGCCTTCGCCGCGCTGCCGGAGGACTACGAGCTCACCGTGGTGGGCGAGACCTGGGAGGGGTGGACGCTGCCGGCCGAGCTGATCGCCGCGTCGCCGGCCCGCGACCGCATCGCCTTCGTCAACCGGTACGTGACCGACGCCGAGGTGGACGGGTTCTTCGCGGCGGCCGACGTGGTCGTGCTGCCGTACCGGCGCAGCTCGGCCAGCGGGCCGCTGCACATCGCGATGAGCCACGGCCTGCCCGTGGTGGTCACCGCCGTCGGCGGGCTCGTCGAGGCGGCGGAGGAGTACACCGGCACGGTCTTCGCGCCGGCCGCCTCCCCGTCCGCCCTCGCCGCCTCGATCGTCTCCGCCGTGGAGAAGACGGGAAGGCGGCACACCGACCCCTCCTCGTGGGAGCGGTCGGTGGCCGCCTACGGCCGCCTCCTCGAACGGATCGGCGTGGTGCCGGTCGCTCAGGACGCGACGATCACCGCGTCGTCGAACCAGACGGTGCCCTTGTTCTCGCCCGACTTGATGTGAACCTGCATGCTGGCGGCGCCGGCCGGGGCGATCCCGTCGACCGCCAGCTTCGTCCAGCCCACGGTGCCGTTCGGCAGCCAGTTGGACGAGACGCCGCCCAGCCACTTGTCGTTGATGTCGAACCAGCTCAGCGCGATCTGCGTGGTGCCGGTGGTGGCGTTGCCGCGCGCCCAGACCTCGGCGTGCCACTTCTGGCCGCCCTTCACGGGCGTGATCGGCGAGACGCGGTAGGACGGCGAGCCGGCCGAGGTCTTGCCGGTGTTGGACATGGTCACCGACCACGAGCCGGTACGGCGTACCGCCTGCGTCTTGGTCGCCAGGCCGAGCTCCGGCAGGTAGGCGCGCCACGGCGTCTGCCCGGCGGCCGCCTCGAAGCTCGGGTCCATCAGGCTCGACGGCATCGCCGTGTTCGCCCAGCCGGCCTTGACCACGGCGGCCGCCGGCTTCGCGGTGCCGTTGAGCCGGTAGAGGCCGAAGTTGTACTGCGCGGGCAGCTTGGCGACCTGCGAGGTGGGGATCGCGCCCGAGGCGAAGTCGCTGAGCGTCCACGGCGCCACCGGCACGCCGGCGATCTCCGCGGCCTCGAACACCCGGCCCAGGAACGCGGCCTGCTCGCCCTCGGTGGAGGAGAGGGTGCTCAGGCCGGTCTCGCCGATCACCATGGGCGCCGGGGCCACCGTGGCCTCGGCCTGGTTGATCATCGCGAGCGCCCGCTCGGAGTTGCCGTAGAAGTGGAAGTCGTAGTAGTCGAGCGGCGTCGCGGCGAGCAGGGACTTGAGCTTGCCCATGCCCTGTGCGCCCTGCCCGCCGTCGACCGAGAAGGTCAGCGGCATGGTCGGGAACGCGGCGCGTACGGCGGGAACGATCTTCTTGGCCCAGGCGACCGCCGTGGCGTTGTCGGGGTTGAACTCGTTCTGCAGCTCCACCGAGAGCACGCGGTTGTCGTTCTTGTACGGGGCGAGCAGGGTCTTCGCCCAGGCGATGCTGCGGTCCGTCTCGGTGTAGCCGTCCCACCAGTCGAACAGGGTCAGCTTCACCGACATCCCGCGGGCGCCGGCCATGTCGACGAACTGGTCGAGCCGGTTGACGTAGGTGGGCGACGGGGTGGGCCAGCCGAACGTCGTCGGGAAGACGATGACGCGGATGTTGTTGGCGCCGAGCGAGGCGGCCCTGGCCAGGTCCGCGTCGATCGTCGCGGCGTCCCAGCTGGTCCACATCTTCGACCAGCCGGCCGTCGAGGGGTAGTAGTTCAGCGTCTTGGCGTTCTTCACCGCGTTCAGGCGGCTGGCCAAGGTGGGCGTGGACGACGTCGTGGTGGCCCGGGCGGTCGTCTGCTTGACCGCGTGGGCCGGCGCTCCCACCGCGATGTTGTGGACCAGCGCGGCGGAGTTCACGACGCCCAGGCCCAGCAGAAGCGCGGAGGCCAGGGCGGCGGAGCAGCGGCGAGCGGAGATCACGGGCAACCCTTCGGTCAGACGAATCGTGGCTAGTTGCCGCGAAATTCGGCTGCCGAGGGCCGGAATGTCGAAGAGTGCCGATTGCAAGGCGGTTGGCGACGGGTGCAGTCCCGGTGCGATGCCGCGATTGCCGTGGGGACGAGAGAGTCAGACAGGGTAGTGACGCGGGGTGTAGACGACCGTCTCGCCGTCACCCCGGGACACCGCCCGGGTCTGCGACGACCCGACGATCAGCAGGCAGCGCATGTCGATCGTCGCCGGGTCCAGCTCGCCAAGCGTGGTCACCCGCACCGACTCGGCCGGCCCGCCGACATCGCGGCCCACGACCACCGGGGTGCCGGCGTCCCGGTGCTCGAGCAGCAGCTCCCGCGCGCGCACCAACTGCTCCCGCCGGGTCTTCGAGGCCGGGTTGTAGATCGCGATGACCAGGTCGGCGGCGGCCGCGCCGGCCAGCCGGCCCTCGATCACCGACCAGGGCTTGAGCCGGTCCGAGAGCGAGACCACGCAGAAGTCGTGCCCGAGCGGGGCGCCCACCCGGCTCGCGACGGCCTGCGCGGCGGTGAGCCCCGGGACGATCCGCACCGGGACGTCCTTCCACTGCGGGTCCTCGCTCACCTCCAGCACCGCGGCGGCCATGGCGAACACGCCCGGGTCGCCCGAGGAGACCACGGTGACCCGGCGGCCCCGCTTCGCCAGGTCGAGGGCGAACGCGGCCCGTTCCGCCTCGACCCGGTTGTCGGACGGGTGCAGGCGCTGGTGCGGGCCGGCGGCGACCCGTTCGAGATAGGGCAGATAGCCGATCAGGTCGTCGGCATCGGCGAGCGCGGCCCGGGCCTCGGGGGTGAGCCAGCGCGGATCGCCGGGGCCGAGCCCGACGACCGTGACGGCGCCGCTGTGCTGCTTGGGCCCGTCCACGAAGGCGGTGGCGGCCGGGCTGGGCAGCAGGGCCAGCGAGAAGTAGGGCACGGTGCCGGGGTCGACGCCGGCCAGCGGGGCGACGCGCTCGCGATCGGTGGTGGCGCGCTCCACATACCAGGCGTCGTCCAGCCGGCCGGCCCTCTCCAGGGCCTCGCGGACACCGTCGAAGGTGCGGCCCAGCTTCATCACGGCCGCCGACTCGGTGCCGGACAGCCGCGCGGCCAGCTCGGCCGGGGGCAGCGTGCCGGGCAGCACGGTCAGCGTCTCGTCCCGCTCCATCAGCGGGCGGCCGAGCACCGCCGACGCGGCGCTGACCGACGTCACGCCCGGCACCACCTCGGTCTCGTACCGGTGCGCCAGGCGCTTGTGCATGTGCATGTAGGAGCCGTAGAAGAACGGGTCGCCCTCGGCCAGCACGACGACCGTGCGGCCCTCGTCGAGGTGGGCGGCGAGACGCGCGGCGGCCTCGGTGTAGAACTCGTCGATGGCACCCTGGTAGCCGCCCGGATGATCGGTGTCCTCCGTGGTGACCGGGTAGATCAGCGGCTCCTCGATCTGCCCCTCGCGCAGCAGGCCCGCGGCGATCGCGCGCGCGTTGCTGCGGCCGTGCCGGGCGGCGTGGTAGGCGACCACGTCCGCCTCGGCGATCAGGCGCGCGGCCTTCACCGTGATGAGCTCCGGGTCGCCGGGCCCCACACCGACCCCGTACAGCCGTCCCGCCATGATCACTCAGCCTCCGATGCGAGCGCGTTGATCGCGGCGGCCGTCATCGCGCTGCCGCCACGCCGCCCCCGCACGATCAGAAACTCCAGGTCCGAACCGGCCAGCGCGTCCTTGGACTCCGCGGCGCCGATGAAGCCGACCGGGATGCCCAGCACGGCGGCGGGCCGGGGAGCGCCGTCGGCGATCATCTCGAGCAGCCGGAACAGCGCTGTCGGCGCGTTGCCGATCGCCACCACCGAGCCCTCCAGCCGGTCGAGCCACAGCTCGAGCGCGGCGGCGCTGCGCGTGGTGCCCAGCCGCTCGGCGAGAGCCGGCACGGCAGGGTCGCGCAGGGTGCAGATCACCTCGTTGCCGGCCGGCAGGCGCTTGCGGGTGACGCCGGAGGCGACCATCTCGGCGTCGCAGAGGATCGGGGCGCCGTCGAGCAGGGCCTTGCGGGCGACGGTGGCGACCCGCGGGCTGTACGCGATGTCGCGCACCAGATCGACCATGCCGCACGCGTGGATCATCCGGACCGCGACCCGCGCCACGTCGGCGGGGAAGCCGGACAGGTCGGCCTCCGCACGGATCGTGGCGAACGAGCGCCGGTAGATCTCCGCGCCGTCGCGCTCGTACTCCATCAGATCCTCCTCGCCGACGCGATCGCGTCGAACGTCTCGCCGGACGGTTGCCGGGTCACGACATAGCCGTCCGGGGTGGCCTCCACTCGCACGTGCGGGCCGTTCGGGCTGCCGCAGCCGCGGGCGCAGCCGATCCAGTGCACCGGCAGGCCCTCGGCATGCTCGGTGGCGGCGTCGGCGTCGGCGCGCACGTCGGCGAGGGACTTGGCGCAGCCGGGGCGGCCGGCGCAGGCGGTGACGCCGGTCCAGCGGGAGCCGGCGGCGGTGGGCAGCCCGGCCTCGTCGAGCCGTCGCTGCCAGCGCCGGGCGGCCTCCGGGGTCAGGTCGGGCACGACGACGCCGCGCTCGGGCGTGACGACCAGCCGGCGCGCCTCGGTGAGCAGGCGCAACGCCTCGCCGCCGAGCATGCCGAGCGGCACCAGCGCGCTGACCGCGACGAGGCCGTCCGGTTGCCGGAGCACGCCGAGCGGGGTGGCCGCGGGCTGGCTCCGCACGGGCCGGGGGCTCTCGGGCGCGCCGAGCCGGCGGGCCACGCGGGCGGGGCCGCCGGGCATCTCGTGCAGGCGCCAGGAGGTGACGCCGGGGCGCTCGCCGAGGAACGCGCGGGCCGCCGCCAGCATCGTCTCGACCACCGCCTCGGCGGAAACGCGCAGGCCCGCGTCGTGGCCGGCGAGCAGGATCGCGAACACGGCGGGCGTCGGCGTGGCGGCGGGCGTCGGCGTGGCGGCCCGTGTCGGCGTGGCGGCGGGCGTCGGCGTGGCGGCCGGTGTCGGCGCGGCTGCCGGTGTCGGCGTGGCGGCGGGCGTGGTGGGAACGGCGGCCACGTCGGCGGTCAGGGGGACGTCGCCGATCGCGAAGAGGAAGCGGCCGGGCAGCGCGGCCAGCGCCGGGTCGGCGCACAGGCCGCGGTCGAGGGCGGCCACCAGGTCGCGGACCGTCGCGCCGGCCAACGGCGGGGCCGCGATGTTGCGCACCGTCTCGTGGGTCTGTGACGGCAGCAGGCCGGCGGCGGAGAGCCGGGCCGCGAGGTCCGCCGGTGCCGTGTCGACGAGGCCCCTGAGCTGGACGTTCGCCCGTGACGTCAGCTCGATCGGGCCGATCTCGCCGAGGGTCGCCAGCTGCCCACCGGTGATCATGCCGCCGGGCAGCCGGACACGGGCCAGCGGGCCGTCGGCGGCGTGGTGCAGACGCAGCGCGCCGGGGCAGGCGTCGGTGTCGGACTGGCGGGCGGAGGGAGGCACGGCCCGGATACTACGTTCGCCCACCGACAGGTCCGCATCTTCGGGTCGGGATCGTCACACCCGGGACCCCGCCTTGACGGCGAGCCGGGGCGCCCGGAAGGCTGGGAGGTCACGAGCGGCGACGCCGCGGAGGAAGCCGGTGCGAATCCGGCGCGGTCCCGCCACTGTCACCGGGCCTCACCGGGCCCGGGAGCCAGGAACTCCGGTCGCCGTGGAATCCCATCGACCCGGGGCGCGGACCCCGAGGGGAGTGCGCGTTGTTCCTGCTGCTGTCGACCTCCGACACCGATCTGCTCAGCGCCCGGGCCAGCGGCTCGGCGTGGCGCCTGGCCAACCCGGCACGCACCGGGGTGAGCGATCTGCCCGCCCTGCTCGACGGGGTCTCGCTGGTGGTGGTCCGCATCCTCGGCGGCCGCCGCGCCTGGGAGGAGGGGCTCGACGCCCTGCTCGCCGGGCCGGTGCCGGTGGTGGTGCTCGGCGGCGAGCAGGCGCCCGACGCCGAGCTGATGAAGCTCTCGACCGTCCCGGCCGGTGTCGCCGCCGAGGCGCACACCTACCTCGCCCAGGGCGGCCCGGCCAACCTGGCCGCGGTGCACGACTTCCTCTCCGACACCGTGCTGCTGACCGGCAACGGTTTCGCGCCCGCGCAGGCGGCTCCCGACTGGGGCCCGCTGCCATACGAGACGACGGCCACCGGGCCGGTCGTGGCGGTGCTCTACTACCGGGCCCACCACATGGCCGGCAACACGGCGTTCGTCGAGGCGCTGTGCCGCGCGGTCGAGGCCAAGGGCGGGCGGCCGCTGCCCCTGTTCACGTCCTCGCTGCGCACGGCTCCGGAGGAGCTCCTCGCCGAGCTGCGCAAGGCGGACGCGCTGGTGGTGACCGTGCTGGCCGCGGGCGGCACCAAGCCGGCCACCGTGGGCGCGGGCGGCGACGACGAGGCGTGGGACGTGGGGGTCCTCGCCGACCTCGACGTGCCGATCCTCCAGGGACTCTGCCTCACCAGCAGCCGGGCCGCGTGGGAGGCCAGCGACGACGGCCTGACCCCGCTGGACGCGGCGACCCAGGTGGCGATCCCCGAGTTCGACGGGCGGATCATCACGGTCCCGTTCTCGTTCAAGGAGATCGACCCGGACGGGCTGTCGGTCTACGTGGCCGATCCGGAGCGTGCCTCGCGCGTGGCGGGCATCGCGGTGGCGCACGCCCGGCTGCGGCACGTGCCGCCGGCCGAGCGGCGCATCGTGCTCATGCTGTCGGCCTACCCGACCAAGCACTCCCGCATCGGCAACGCGGTCGGCCTCGACACGCCGGCCTCGACGGTCGCCCTGCTGGCCGCGATGCGCGCGGCGGGCTACCGGATCGGCCAGTTCGGGCAGTACGACGGCGACGGGCTGATCCACGCGCTGATCGCGGCCGGGGGACAGGACCCCGACTGGCTGACCGAGGAGCAGATGGCGGACAACCGCGTACGGATCTCCGGGTCCGCGTACGCGTCGTGGTTCGCGACCCTCCCGCCCGGCCTGCGCGCCTCGGTGGAGCAGCACTGGGGCCCGCCGCCCGGCGAGCTCTACGTGGACGACGGCGACATCGTGCTGGCCGCGCTGCGCGACGACAACGTGGTGGTGATGGTGCAGCCGCCGCGCGGGTTCGGCGCCAACCCGGTCGCCATCTACCACGACCCCGACCTGCCGCCGTCGCACCACTACCTGGCCGCGTACCGCTGGCTCGCCGACGACTTCGGCGCGCACGCGGTGGTCCACGTCGGCAAGCACGGCAACCTCGAATGGCTGCCCGGCAAGAACGTCGGCATGTCCGCCTCGGACGGCACCGACGCGGCCCTCGGCGACCTGCCGCTGATCTACCCGTTCCTGGTGAACGACCCCGGCGAGGGCACCCAGGCCAAGAGGCGGGCGCACGCGACCCTGGTCGACCACCTGATCCCGCCGATGGCCAGGGCGGAGTCGTACGGCGACATCGCGCGCCTGGAGCAGCTGCTCGACGAGCACGCCACCATCGCCACGCTCGACCCGGCCAAGCTGCCCGCCATCCGGGCGCAGATCTGGACCCTGATCCAGGCCGCCCGCATGGACCACGACCTGGGCCAGCAGCACCGCCCGGGCGACGAGGAGTTCGACGACTTCATCCTGCACATCGACGGCTGGCTCTGCGAGGTCAAGGACGCCCAGATCCGCGACGGCCTGCACGTGCTGGGCGCCGCCCCGGCCGGCGAAGCCCGCGTCAACCTGGTGCTGGCCATGCTGCGTGCCCGCCAGATGTGGGCCGGCCAGGTCGCCGCCCTGCCGGGCCTGCGCGAGGCCCTCGGCCTGCGCGACGGCGCCTCCACGGCCGAGACCGACCGCGTGGAGACCGTGGCCCGGGCCCTGGTCACCGCCATGGAGGAGGCCGCCTGGCCCACCGCCCCGGCCGCCATCGCCGCGATCGTCGCCGGGTTCGAGCCGGCCGGCGCGGACGCCGTTCGCGACGTGCTGGCGTTCGCGGCCACCGAGATTGTGCCGCGGCTCGATCGGACCAGTGACGAGCTGACCAATCTGCTGCACGCGCTCGACGGCGGCTACGTGCCCGCGGGCCCCAGCGGGTCACCGCTGCGCGGGCTCGTCAACGTGCTGCCGACCGGGCGCAACTTCTACTCCGTCGACCCCAAGGCGATCCCGAGCGCGCTGGCCTGGGAGACCGGCCAGGCGATGGCCGAGTCACTGCTCCAGCGCTACCGGGCCGACTACGGCGAGTGGCCGCGGTCGGTGGGACTCTCCGCGTGGGGCACCAGCGCCATGCGCACGGCCGGTGACGACATCGCCGAGATCCTCGCGCTGATCGGCTGCCGGCCTGTCTGGGACGCCGCCTCGCGCCGGGTGACCGGGCTCGAGCCGATCGGGCGGGAGGAGCTCGGCCGTCCCCGCATCGACGTGACAGTGCGCATCTCCGGGTTCTTCCGGGACGCCTTCCCGCACGTCGTGGCGATGCTCGACGACGCGTTCACGATGATCGCCGCGCTGGACGAGCCGGACAACTTCGTGCGCGAGCACGCGCTCGCCGACCGGGAGCGGCACGGGGACTGGCGGCGGGCCACCACCCGCATCTTCGGGTCGCGGCCGGGTGCGTACGGCGCCGGGATCCTGCCCTTGATCGACAGCCGCAACTGGCGCGACGACAAGGACCTGGCCGAGGTGTACGCGGTGTGGGGCGGCTTCGCCTACGGCCGTGACCTCGACGGCGTGGAGGCGCGCGCCGACATGGAGAACGCCTACAAGCGCATCGACATCGCGGCGAAGAACATCGACACCCGCGAGCACGACATCGCCGACTCGGACGACTACTTCCAGTACCACGGCGGCATGATCGCCACGGTGCGGGCGCTCACCGGCAAGGCGCCCGCCGCGTACGTGGGCGACTCGACCAACCCGGACGCCACCCGCACCCGCAGCCTCACCGAGGAGACGGCGCGGATCTTCCGGGCCCGCGTGGTGAACCCGCGCTGGATCGCCGCCATGCGCCGGCACGGCTACAAGGGCGCGTTCGAGCTGGCCGCCACGGTCGACTACCTCTTCGGGTACGACGCCACGGCCGGCGTGGTCACCGACTGGATGTACGAGCAGCTCGCCGCCGCGTACGTGCTCGACCCGGAGAACCAGAAGTTCTTCCAGCAGTCGAACCCGTGGGCCCTGCACGGCATCACCGAGCGCCTGCTGGAGGCGGCCGAGCGCAAGCTCTGGGAGGCGCCGGAGCCCGAGACCCTGAGCGCCCTCCAGCGGCTCTACCTCGAGACCGAGGGCGACCTCGAGGACGCCTAGTCCTTCTTGAGGATGTAGGTGTCCATGATCCAGCCGTGCCGGTCGCGGGCCTCCTGACGGGTCTTCACGATCTCGTCGGCGACGTCCGCGACCCGGCCGGATCGCAGGATCTCGTCGGGCGTGCTCACATAGGCACCCCAGTAGATCAGGGCGTCCGGGTGTGCGGTGAACGCCTGCTGCGCGTCGAGCATCACGACCACGTCGTCGATGCCCTCCGGCCAGCCCTCGGCCAGGCGGCGGCCGGTGGTCACCTGGAACGGGCGGCCCACCCGGTTGAGCGGCACCCGGTGCTTCGCGGCGAGCGCCGAGACGCTGCTGATGCCGGGGATCACCTCGTACTCGAAGGTGACGTTGCCGCGGGCCAGCACCTCCTCGACGATGGCGATCGACGAGTCGTACAGGCCGGGGTCGCCCCACACGAGCAGCGAGCCCTGCTGGTCCTCGCCCAGGTGCTCGAGGATCAGCTCCTCGACGACGAGCGCGCGGCGGCTGCGCCAGTCGGCGATCGTGCCCTCGTAGTCGCTGGGCGTGCGGTCGCGGTCGGGGTCGCGGCCCTCGACGATCTTGCGGCTGGGCTTCGAGTAGCCGCGGATGATCCGTTCGCGCAGGTCGACCAGGCTCTGCTTCGCCTCGCCCTTGTCGAGGACGAAGAACACGTCCGTACGCCCGATGGCCTTGGCCGCTTGCAGGGTCAGGTGGTCGGGGTCGCCCGCGCCGATCCCGATGAGACAGATCTTCCGCACTTGACGAGTGTGCCGTAGCGGCCCCGGGGATACGCCGGTCGGGGGTCGACTTTCGGACGGTTCCCACCCGCTCACCGAGGGTGCATCTTGGGGGGTGACGTCTCACACGGAGGTGGCTCGTGGCGGAGGACTTGCGGCTCTACCTGGGCGAGGACGGCGCGGACGCGGAACGCCTCGACCTGCTCACCGGGCAGGTGCGCGATCAGCTCCGGCAGCTCGACGTGGACGACGTGGCGCCGCTGAGGGCCGACCAGGCGCCCCCGGCCGGTGCCCGCGCGATGGACGTGGGCGCGGTCGGCGCGCTGCTGGTCATGCTCGGCAACTCGGCGACCGGCCTGCGCGAGGTCGTCACCGTGGTGCGCGGCTGGCTGGGCCGGGGCGACGGCACCCGCCGCACCGTGCGGCTCGAGCTCGGCGGCGACGTGCTGGAGCTCTCCGAGGTCACCGAGGCGGAGCAGCAGCGGCTCATCGACCTGTTCGTGAGGAAGCACGGGACATGACACGCCGGGCGCTGATCGTCGCGAACGACACGTACGAGCACGAGGGTCTCCGCCGGCTGCTCGCCCCGGCCGCGGACGCGGAGGCGCTGGCGCGCGTGCTCGGCGACCCGAGCATCGGCGACTTCGACGTGCGGGTGGTGAGCAACGAGCCGGCGTACGTCATCCAGGAGCAGATCGAGGACCTGTTCGCCGACAGCCGGCCCGACGACGTGCTGCTGCTGCACTTCTCGTGCCACGGGCTCAAGGGCGAGTCGGGCGAGCTGTTCTTCGCGACCCGCAACACCCGGCCGAACAGGCTGGGCTCCACCGCGGTGTCGGCCGACTTCGTGCAGCGCTGCATGCGGGCGAGCCGGTCCCGCGGCATCGTGCTGCTGCTCGACTGCTGCTACGGCGGCGCGTTCAGCCGCGGTGTGCGGGTGCGCGCGGCCGGCGACGTCGACGTCCTCGACAACTTCCCGGGCGGCAGCCGCGGCCGGGCGGTCATCACGGCCTCCAGCGCCATGGAGTACGCCTTCGAGGGCGACCGCCTCGCCGACGACAAGAGCCACCCGTCGGTCTTCACCTCCGCGCTCGTCGAGGGCCTGGAGACCGGGGACGCCGACCGCGACCAGGACGGCTGGATCTCGCTGAACGAGCTCTACGACTACGTCTTCGACCGGGTCCGCGAGCGCAACCCGTACCAGACCCCGAGCCGCGACATCGAGATGCAGGGCGAGTTGTACGTGGCCCGCAGCAACCGCCCCACCGGCGAGACCCGGCCTCCCCTGCCGCCGCCGGAGAAACCCGCGCCGAAGCGGCACGGCCGGCTCTGGGCCGCCGCGGCCGCGGTCACGGTCGTGCTGGCCGCCGGTGCCGTCGCCGCCGTGCTGCTCGACGGCGCGGACGATCCGGGCGCGACGGCGGCCAAGGACGGCCCGCTGCCCGCCGACAACTTCGAGGCGCGGTCGCCGTGGCGGCTCGGGATCCGCGACAACATCCAGGGCAACGACGTCGGCTGCACGGTCAGCATGACGCACAACGACACGGGCCAGCCGATCCCGCTGCCGACGGGCGTCTACGGCTCCGTGTCGTACCAGATACGGCGCGACGGCACCTTCAACTGGTCGGTGAACGACCCGGGCTGCCTGGTCACCCTGGAGTCCGGCGCCGGCAGCGTCGCCCTGCCGTTCGTGCAGACCGTCTACGGCGACACCGATGCCTTCGCCGCGCCGTCCCAGGTCGCCATCCGGGTGATCGACTTCAGGGGCAACAGCAACTGCGAGTTCACCCTGCACGACGCGGCCGACGGCGGTCAGCTCGACTTCGGCTCCATGGCCCCGGGCGGCGACGTTCTCACGCTCGACCCCAGCGGCCGGTCCCAGGTCTACGTGAGCAATGCCTACTGCGTCGCCCGGATCACGGCCGGCTAGGTGCCGTGGCCCGGCGGAACAGGTGCGGCATCGTCGTCAGGCCGGCCCAGGCGATCAGGGACATCGCCCCGAGGGCCAGGGCGCTCGTGCTCGCGGCGAGGCCGATGGCGGGTGCGGCGATCATCATGGGCAGGGCCCGCACGGCGATCGCGCCGCCCAGCGCGCGGACCGAGGCGCTGTAGGCCAGGTCGCGGGTGAGCGTGCCGGGGGTGGCCTCGGCGGCGACCTTCGCGTCCATGTCGCCCTCGAACGCGGTCGTCGCCAGGCCGGCGCTGAACTGGGCGAGCAGCACGAACGGCGCGTACAGGGGCGCCAGGATCCAGCCCGCGAGCATGCCGAGGCCCCACAGCGCCCAGCGCAGCACGGCCGGCAGGGCCAGCTTCTCCATCCAGCCGATCGCCTTGTCGGCGAGCAGCGTGCCCGCGCAGAAGGCGAGCGCCGCGCCGGCGACCCAGCCGCTGCCGTACAACTCCTCCGTCACCGGCACCGCGAGCAGCGACGGCCCGGCGGCCACCAGCATGACGCCGCCGCCGGCGAGCATGAGCCCCGGCATCGGCAGGCGCCATCCGGGCCGGGCGTGCCGTCCCCGGGCCGGTGAGGGGGCGAAGACCGACGCCGAGGGGGCGATCCGGGCCCGGCGGGCGATCACCATGACGGGCAGCAGCGTGCCCAGGAAGACGGTGAAGACGGCGTGCCGGAGCCAGCCGGTCGGGGTGCCGTCGGCGCCGACGGGCAGCAGCGCGGCCAGGGCCGTGCCGGCCGCCTCGACGCCGACGATGCAGATCACGAAGCGGGTCATGGTGCGCGGCGAGGCGTCCACCGCGGTCACCTCGGCGCGCAGCCCGGCGTAACCGGCCCAGGCGGCCGTGTGCATGACGACGATGAGGACCGCCACCAGCCACGACGGCAGCCCGGAGATCACCCCGAGGAGGACCAGGAAGCGCATCGGCAGCTCGACCGCGGCCGCCGTGCGCAGCAGGCGCCGGCCGCTCAGCCGGCTGGACAGCCAGCCGGCCGCCGGCGCGGAGAGCACCGTGCCCACCAGCATGGCCGCGTTGTAGAGGGCGGCCTCGCCGAGCCCGCCCCGCGCCGTGCCGATGAGCACGATGAACGTCCAGCCCAGGGCCATGCCGAACGAGTCGAGCACCCCGGTGACGAGCAGCTCGCGGAGCCGCCCGGCACGCCGCAGGCCGCCGGGACCGGCCGCGCGGTGGGTGCCGCGATGCCGGTCAGCGAGGAGCACGGGTGGGTTCCGCGCCCTCGGTGAGGAGCCGGCCGGCCTCGTCGGCGGGGACCGGGCGCGAGAAGTAGTAGCCCTGCGCGAAGTGGCAGCCCATCTCGCGCAGCGCGGCGAGCTGGCCGAACTCCTCGATGCCCTCGGCCACCGTGTCCATCCCGAGGCTCTTGCCGAGCTGCACGATCGTGTCGGCCAGCGCGGTGTCGTCGGTCAGCGCGCCGAGGCGCTCCACGAACGAGCGGTCGATCTTCAGCGTGTCCACCGGGAAGCGGCGCAGGTAGGCCAGCGACGAGTAGCCCGTGCCGAAGTCGTCGATCGCCAGGGTCACGCCCAGCGCCTTCAGGCGTACGAGCTGTTCGAGGTTGTCGTCGGTGTCGGTCATCAGCACGCTCTCGGTCATCTCGAGGCAGAGCCGGTCGGCCGGCATGCCGGTCTCGGCGAGGATGCCGGCGACGACGTCGACCAGATCGGCCCGGTCGAACTGGCGCACCGAGACGTTGACGGCCATCTTCACCGGCCGGCCGCCGTCGCGCGCCCACGTGACGGCCTGGCGGCACGCCTCGCGCAGCACCCACCGGCCGAGCGGCACGATGAGGCCGGTCGCCTCGGCGATCGGGATGAACTCGGCCGGCGGGATCAGGCCGCGCGACGGGTGCGCCCAGCGGGCCAGCGCCTCGAAGCCGATCACCTCGCCGGTGGCCAGGTCGACCGTCGGCTGGTAGTGCAGGCGCAGCTGCTGCCGTTCCAGCGCGAGCCGCAGGTCGGCCTCGAGCTCGAGGCGGGCCACCAGGACGGAGAGCATCTCCGGGTCGTACATGGCGTAGACGCTGCCGCCGGCCGACTTGGCCTTGTACATCGCGAGGTCGGCGTTGCGCATCAGCTGCTCGGCGCCGTCCGCCTCGCCGTCGGCGAGCATGCCGGCGGCGGCCAGGCCGATGCTGGCCTGCACGTGGATGTCGCGGCTCTCGCTGCCGAACGGCGTGTCGAGCGCCTCGATGATCCGCTGGGCGACCTGCTCGGCCTCGCCGGGGACGCCGCCCGGGGCGGTCGTGATCAGCACCGCGAACTCGTCGCCGCCGAACCGCGCCACCACGTCGGCCGACCGCACCGAGGCCCGCAGCCGGTCGGCGACCTGCACGAGCAGCTGGTCGCCGGCGAGGTGCCCGAGGCTGTCGTTGACCTCCTTGAACCCGTCCAGGTCGAGGAAGAGCACCGTCACCTCGCCGCCGTCGGCGCGCTCGCGCAGCGCCTCGCTCACCCGCTCGCGGAACAGCGCGCGGTTGGCGAGCTGGGTGAGGGCGTCGTGGTAGGCCTCGTGCACGAGCTGGTCCTGGAGCTCCTTGCGCTCGCTGATGTCGCGGGTGTTGAGCACCAGGCCGGCGACGCTCGGGTCGCTCAGCAGGTTCGTGATGGTCATCTCGGCCTGCCGCTCGCGCCCGTCGTGGTGGCGCACCACCAGTTCCAGGACGGTCGTGGCGTACGGCCGGCCGGCCACCTGCCGCAGCGCCTGGGCGAGCCGGATGCCCGACTCGGGGTCGAGCATCTTGGTGAGCCGGCGCCCGGTGAACACGCGCGCCGGATAGCCGAAGACCCGCTGCACCGACTCGCTCTGGTAGAGCACGTCGGCCTCGGGGCTGACCACGGTGACGACGTCGGAGCTGTGCTGCACGAGCGCGTGGAACCGCTGCTCGCTCGCGAAGAGCTCGGCGGTGCGGTCGGCGACCCGGGCCTCCAGCGTGCGGGTGAGGTTGCGGTTCTCGCGCATGGTGAGCAGCTGGCGTCCCACGATCAGCAGAATCAGGGCGGACCGGGTGTAGGCGACGAAGAGGTTGCTGTGCCCGGTCTTGGCATACCAGACGACCGAGGTGAGCAGGGCGGCGAGCACGGCGACGTACGGCAGCAGGATGCCGACGGGCTGCCCGTTGTCGCCGGCCTCGCCGTCGCGCACGGGCGCCGGCGGTTTGACGGCGGCGAGCAGGATCAGTGCGAAGCCGGCGAACCAGCCGATGTCAGTGGGTCCGCCGGAGCTGTACTGGTCGGTGAGGCTCAGATATCCGTACGTGATGTCCGAGACCGCGAACGCCGAGATGCCGGCGCCGACGAGCGCGAGCTGGCCGAAGGTGCGGCCGTTGCGGCGCTGCTGGGCGAGCATGTAGAGCACGATCGTGATGGTCACGACGTCGCCGAGCGGATAGGCGAGGCCGATGTAGAGCGCGAGCCCGCTGTCGCGGCCCTGCTCCAGCAGCGGCGAGATCCCGAAGATCCAGGCGATCAGGACGAGCGAGCAGGCGATCATGAGCCCGTCGATGACGCTGCGGAACCGGTTGGCGGCGCCCTGCGCCCGGCTCGGCAGCACCAGCAGGCCGATCGGCGTCAGCAGCGTCATGCCGAGGTAGCCGATGTCGCCGGTCGACGGGAACGGCTGGTCCTCGCCGCGGGCCAGTTCCAGGACGCTCCAGACGCCGTCGCCGGCGCCCCAGCTGAGCAGGCCGAGCCCGATGAGCGCCCACCCGGCGCGCGCCCGGCCGCGCAGGGCGCGCGCCCGCGCCAGGCAGGTCACGGCGCCGCACACGGCGACCGCGCAGAGCCCGACGTCGGAGACGGCCTTCGTGACCCCGTCACCGCCGAGGCCGGCGCCGAGAACCACCGCGAAGACGGCGACGAGCGCGCCGATCAGCGCACACGCCGCATACCAGCGGCGCGCTTCGGAGCTGGCTGCCATCTGTTCTCCGGTCATCCGGGCGGGCCACCCGGGCCGGGTGGTCATATCCGGTGATCGGGCCGTAGAGGCACCCCTTGAAGGTTTCCGCCCGCCGACGCGCCCGTTGAAGGGTGCAAAACGGGTGCGGTCCGTGTGGAGAGGCCCGCCGGGCCAACGGGGGCCCTCCACACGGGGGATATGCGTGTCCGGGCTGCCAGACGCCGCAACCGCCGGACAGCGGCCCGGGGGACTGCTGTTCGGCGTGCGAACAGCTAACCAGTTCGGCGGCCGGTTCGGCATCGCCACCGAACAAGTCCGGAAGATCGGCCTGACGCCGGAGAGGATAAGGGCTGGTCCCGGCGGCCGGCGGCGTTTTGTTCGGTTGTTCGCATGCCGTTTTCGCATTCGGTGTTCGGCGCATGCCGGCCTTCCTCCGGACACGGCGGCGAACAAACGAATATTCATGGCGGGAGGTGCCGGCATTTTTCGGTTGTTCGTTCTTGAACGCCGAACCTGGCGCAGCCGTACTTCAACGGGAGAGCATGGGCGAAACCACGCAGCTCAAGATCGGGACGGGCCAACGTCGCAAGCCGGTCGTGAAAGCGTGGTCCGGGCTGACCGACGCTCAAGAGAGGGACCATCGTGCCCACGAATCCGCGGACTCACCGCCGTGCCAGAACCGCGAATCCACGCCACGCCGTTGCGGTGCTCGCCGCCGCCGCCATCGGCGCGATCGAGGTTTCGTGCCGCCTTTCCATCTCGGTGCTCACCCCGGCGGTGCGCATCCTCGTCATTGTGATCATCGCGTCCTTGGTGATCGCCCTTTACCACGATCTGTCCCCGGCTGTCGTCGCGCTTCTTGTGGTTGCCGCCGCGATCGGTGACGTGGACATGGCGCGCCGGCTCACCCAGCCGCGGGATCCCCGTTCCTTCCGGACAGTCTGAGCGGACAGATCGATCATGCCTCGAGGAAGAGGCAGGCCGAGCAGGCAGATCGACCCGGCCAGCCCGTTCGCGGAGTTCGCGGAGGGGCTGGCCGGTCTGCGCGTCGCCGCCGGACTGAGCGTCAGCGAGCTGGCCGAGCGGATCTCCTACTCGAAGCCGGCCATCTCGGAAGCGGCCGACGGCTGGCACCTGCCGTCCGAGGAGCTCACCGTGGCCTACGCGCGGGCGTGCGGCGGCTCGCCCGGTGAGTGGGTCGCGAAGCGCAACGCGGCCGCCTCGACGTCGGGCAGGACGCCGCGCTCGAGGGAGGCGCCGGCGGGCGTCGGCGAGATCTCCGAGGAGCCGCCGTCCGCGTCGGCGGAACCGGCCACGCCGGACTCTGTGCACACGCCGGCCGAGCTCGCCAACGGGCTGCGGCATCTCAAGGGAGCACGCAGCTATCGGGATCTGGCGCGGTCCCGGGGCGCGGATCCCGGCGATGACGACCGGCGCTTCGTTCTGGCGCCCAGCACTCTCAGCGACCTGCTGCTCGGCAAGACCATGCCCAGCCGCCGCACGATGGTGGCTTTTCTGCGTGCCTGTGACGTGAGCGGCCACGAGGAGCGAGCGTGGCTGGCGGCCTGGGAACGGGTCAGCACCGCGCACCTGCACAAGCCGGCCGGCGCGGTGCGGGTCCGCGACGCCCGCGCGCGGCTGCTCGGCGTCCACGCGTCGATCGAGGCCGACGCCGACGGCGACGATCTGCCGGCCTATGTGGCTCGCGACATCGACGAGGCCGTGCGGGCCAACCTGAACGCGGTCTCGGCACGCGGCGGCCTCGTGGTCCTGGTGGGCAATTCCGCGACCGGCAAGACGCGTTCCTTGTTCGAGGCGGTGCGCGCGGTGCTGCCGGAGTGGTGGCTCGTGCACCCCGCCGAGATGGCCGCCCTGGATCCGTTGCTCGACGCACCCGCACCCCGCACCGTGGTGTGGCTGGACGACCTCCAGCGCTATCCCGACCAGCATGCGGTGGCCGTCCGCGTGCGCCGGGCGATCGCCGCGGGCTTCGTCGTCGCGGGAACGCTGGCGACCGGCGACCATCGCGCACCCTCGTCGCGGGAGCGCCGGCCCGGGCCGTACACGACCGACAGCGCGATGCTCAGCCTGGGGCATGTCGTGGACGTCCCGGACGCCTTCACCCCTGCCGAGCGGCAGCGCGCCAAGGAGCTCAGCGACGACGACCCGCGCCTGTGGGTCGCCGTCGACACCAGCGACACCGGCGTGACGCAGGTGCTGGCCGCCGGCCCCGCGCTGATCCGCCGGTGGGAGCTGGCCGACGACCCGTACAGCAAGGCGGTCATCACGGCCGCGCTCGACGCGCGCCTGCTGGGGGCGCAGGCGCCGCTCAGCCTCGGCTTCTTGGCCGCCGCCGCGCCGGGCTACCTCAGCAGCCGGGAGCGCGCCGTCGCCCCGGAGGACTGGTTGCGGCGCAGCGTCGAGTACGCCACCGAGCCGGTGCACGGCGTGGCGAGCTGCCTGATCCCGCTCGCCGTGGGGATGGGCGACGTCCTCGGGTACCAGGCCGCCGACTACCTCTGCCGGCATGTCCACGCGACGCGCGGGGATCACACCTATCCCCCGGAGCTGTGGCAGGCGCTCGTCGACCACCATCCCGGCGACACGGCCCGTCTGAAGGCGAGCGCCGAGCGGCACGAGGAGCGCCGGTTCGCCATCGGCTTCTATCAGCGGAGCGCGGCCGCCGATCCGGATGCCGCCGAGCGGCTGGCCGAGCTGCTGGCCGAGCAGGGACGGGCGCGGCTGGCCGATCTCCTGGGCGAGGGGCTGTAGTTCCGGAACCGCCGGGTCATCGTGGGGCTTACCTGGGGCGATGGAGGGCGTGAAGATCAGAAAGCGCTTCCCGAGCCGCTACCCGGCATTGACAGGCATTGAAACGCCGGTTCAGAGTGGCGGCACGAAGAGCGCTTTCACACGGTGGTCCCCAGCCGGAAACCGCTCGGACACATCCCCCATATCCCAGGAGTCGCCCCATGACATCCCCAGTCCTGGAGAGACCGGCCCGGGTCGCCGCCCTCGCGGCGGCGCTCGTCGGTCTGTTCGCTGCCTATCTCGTGGGCACCACGCAACCGGCCCGCGCGGCCGAGGTGCTGGTCTCGCAGGGCAAGACCGCGACCGCGTCGTCCGCCGAGGCGGCCGGCGCCTATCAGGCCGCCGAGGCCGTCGACGGCAACACCGGCACGCGCTGGGCCAGCGCGTTCTCCGCCGCGCAGTGGTGGCAGGTCGACCTCGGGTCGGCGACCAGCGTCTCGCGGATCGCCATCAACTGGGAGGCCGCCTACGCGAGGGCCTTCACCGTCCAGTTCTCCGCCGACGGCAGCAGCTACACCCAGGCGTACGCCACCACGACCGGCGCCGGCGGCCAGCAGAGCATCACCGTCAGCGGAACCGCCCGCTATGTCCGCATCAACCTGACCCAGCGGGCGCTTGAGGCGTACGGCTACTCGTTCTGGGAGTTCCAGGTGTTCTCCGGCGGCGGGGGCACGGACCCCACCACCCCGCCGCCCACCGGCACCACCGGCCTGCTCTCCTACAACAAGCCCGCCCAGGCCTCCAGCTGGCAGAACGACGTCAACTGCAATCCGTGCAGCCCGGACAAGGCGTTCGACAACGACCCGGCGAGCCGCTGGGCCACCAGCTCCACCACCGGCTGGGTCGACCCGGGCTGGATCTCGGTCGACCTCGGCGCCACCGCGCAGATCAGCCAGGTGGTGCTCCAGTGGGACCCGGCCTACGGCAGGGCCTATCAGCTCCAGGTCTCCAACGACAACGCGAACTGGACCTCCTTCTACTCGACCACCACCGGCGACGGCCTCAAGGACGTCATCAACGCCACCGGCACCGGGCGGTACGTGCGGCTCTACGGCACCGCCCGCGGCGGCCCGTACGGCTACTCGCTCTGGGAGTTCAGCGTCTACGGCACCGGCGGCAACCCGACGGCGCCGCCCGCCAGGCCCGCCGATCCCACCTTCCCGGCGACCCGGCTGGTCTTCTCCGACGAGTTCAACGGGGCGGCGGGCGCCAAGCCCGATCAGGCCAAGTGGACCTACGACCCGGGCGTCCCGCAGAACGGCGAGATCCAGTACTACACGCCGAACAGCGAGAACGCGCAGATGAACGGCGCCGGCCAGCTCGTGATCGAGGCGCGCCGGCAGGACTACCAGGGCCGGCAGTACACGTCGGCGCGGATGAACACGAGCAACAAGTTCCACGTGCAGTACGGCCGGGTCGAGGCGCGGGTCAAGGTGCCTAAGGGCAACGGGCTGTGGCCGGCGTTCTGGATGATGGGCGCCGACTTCCTCACCGGGCGCCCGTGGCCGTACAACGGCGAGATCGACATCATGGAGGTTCTCGGCCGCAACACCAGCGAGGCCTACTCCACGCTGCACGCGCCGGCGTACAACGGTGCCGGTGGCTACGGCCAGAAGTACGCCACCGTCGACCTCTCCCAGGACTTCCACGTCTGGGCGGTGGAGTGGGACAGCAAGGGCATGCGCTTCCTGCTCGACGGCAACCAGGTCTTCTACGCGAGCAAGGAGACGGTGGAGAACACGCGCGGGCCGTGGATCTACGACCACCCGTTCTACGTGATCCTCAACCTGGCCGTCGGCGGCGACTTCCCCGGCCCGATCGACGCCGGCACCCCCTTCCCGTCCCGGATGCTCGTCGACTACGTGAGGGTGTACCAATGAGGTGGGCAGCCGCGGCCCTTCTGGCCGTCTCTCTCCTGATCGTTCCCGCCGGCGCGAGCGCCGCCGACTCCGTGATCTCGCAGGGCAAGCCGGTCACCGCCTCGTCGACCGAGTCGGCCGCCTTCCCGGCGTCCAACGCGGTCGACGGCAATCTCGGCACCCGGTGGTCCAGCGCCTTCAGCGACCCCCAGTGGCTGCAGGTCGACCTGGGCGCCACCGCCACGATCTCCTCGGTCGTGCTCACCTGGGAGGCCGCGTACGCCCGCGCCTTCAGCGTCAAGGCGTCGGCTAACGGCTCGACCTGGACCACGCTGTACAGCACGAGCGCCGGCACGGGCGGCCGGCAGGCGCTGACCGTCACCGGCAGCGGCCGGTACGTGCGGCTGGAGACGACGGCCCGCGCCACGCAGTGGGGCGTTTCCCTGACCGAGTTCCAGGTGTACGGAAGCGGTGGCGGCACCACCACGCCGACCATCCCGCCGGGCGCCGTCCGGGTGGCGGAGTTCCTCGCCGACTGCCCGTTCAGCCACCGGCTGCCGGACGACCCGATCATCTTCCCCAACATGCCCGGCGCCTCGCACATGCACAGCTTCTTCGGCAGCGAGGTGACGAACGCGTCGACGACCACGCAGGACCTGCTCAACGCGAACAGCAACTGCAACCCGTCGATCGACAAGTCGTCGTACTGGATCCCGACGTTCTACAACGGCGACACCCCGGTGGAGCCGACCACGGGCATCTTCTACTACCTGGGCGAGGGCGTCCGGGACGATCTGATCGCGCAGACCCAGCCGTTCCCGCTGGGGTTGCGGATCGTGGCCGGCAACGCCAAGGCGACCGGGCCGGCGGACAACACCATCTCGCGCTGGTCGTGCCTGCACGCCGGTGAGGTGGGCTCCTCGCCCGACTTCGTCACCTGCCCGGCCGGCACGATGCTGGAGTCCTACCTGGACTTCCCGCACTGCTGGGACGGGGTGAACCTGGACTCGCCGGATCACAAGAGCCACATGGCGTACCCGGTGAACAACGCCTGCCCGGCCAGCCACCCGGTGGTCGTGCCGAAGCTGCGCCAGGTGATGCGCTACCCGGTCAACGGCAACCCGGCGAACTTCCGGCTCGCCTCCGGCCGGGGCTACACGATGCACGGTGACTTCTTCAACGCGTGGCCGGTGGACGAGCTGGCCAGGCGGGTCAACGACTGCATCCGCGTCATCGTCAAGTGCGGCACCGACGGGCGTCCGTGACGATGGGCCGGGGTGTTATAACGAACCGCATGACACCCCGGCCCCGCCATCCGACAATGGATCAGGTCGCCGAGGCGGCGGGCGTCTCCCGGGCCACGGTGTCCCGGGTGATCAACGGTGCGACCAGCGTCGACGCCAAGATCCGGGAAGTGGTGCAGCGGGCCATCGCCGAGACCGGCTACGTGCCCAACGTCGCCGCCCGCAGCCTGGTCACCCGCCGCTCCAACTCGGTGGCGCTGGTGATCAGCGAGCCGGACCGGCCGGACAACCACTCGTTCCTCAACCGCATCTTCACCGACCCGTACTTCGGCCGGGTCACCGCGGGCGCGACCGGCGCGCTGCGCCCGCACGACATCCACCTCGTCGTCATCCCGACCGACTCGACCGACCATCACCAGGTGATCCGCTACCTGCGGCAGGGCCACGTCGACGGCGTCCTGCTGATCAGCAGCCACGAGCAGGACACGCTGCCGCGCCAGGTGCACGAGCTCGGCATCCCGGCGGTGGTCTCGGCGCGGCCCACGTCGCCGATCGCGGTCAGCTACGTCGACGTCGACCAGCGGCTCGGCGCGCGGCTGGCCGCCGACCGGCTGCTGTCGCTGGGCCGCACGAGGCTGGCCACGATCAGCGGGCCGCTCGACATCCCCTCGGGACTCGACCGGCTCGAGGGCTTCCGGGCCTTCCTGTCCGGCAGGGACGTGCCGTCCATCGAGGGCGACTTCACCCGGGCCGGCGGCGAGGCGGCGGCCCGGCGGCTCCTCGCGGACCACCCCGACATCGACGGGCTCTTCGTGGCGAGCGACCTGATGGCCGAGGGCGCGCTGCGCGCCATCCAGGACCTGGGGCGCCGGGTGCCCGAGGACGTGGCGGTGGTCGGCTTCGACGACAGCAGCGCGGCGCTCGACTGCCGGCCGCTGCTCACCACCGTGCGGCAGCCGGTCGAGGAGATGGCCGCCGAGATGGCCGAGGTGCTGCTCGCGCACATCGCCACGCCGGGACGATTGCCGCGATCGGTCACTTTTCAGCCCACTCTGGTCGTACGAGACAGCGGGTAACCACAGAGCGTTCCCGAGCGGTAACGTACCGTCCCATGGGGAGCGAACCCACCGCCGGGGCGCTGCTCGCCGCCGGAAACGAGGCCATGCTCGAGGCCGCCTTCCGGACCGGCGACTTCCTGCCCGCGCGCCACATGCTCGAGGCCGCCCGCGACCGGGCCCGCGCCGAGCGCAAGCGCGCCGAGGAGGCCACCGCCCTCACCCGGCTCGGCATGCTCGCGCACTTCGCCGCGATCACCGGCGACCTCACCCGCGCCGACTGGGCCGCCGAGCAGCGGCTGTTCGCCGAGGCCCTGCTGATCCAGCGCGAGGTGGACGATCCCGCCGGCGCGGCCGAGTCGCTCTTCGGCCTCGGCCTGGTCCACCAGGTGCTGCGCGGCGACTGGGCCACGGCGATGCCGTTCTACACCGAGGCGCTGACCCTGGCCGAGCGCTACGCCGACGAGATGGTCCGCTCCGAGGTCCACCGCCACATCGGCTTCTTCCACGTCTTCGTCTCCGGCGACACCGAGCAGGGCCTGCGCCACCTGCGCATGTCCCAGGTCCTGCGGGAGCGGTACGGCGATCCGCGCCGGGTGGCGACCGGCACCCTGGCGCTGGGCGAGGCCGAGCTGGCCGCCGGCAACCTGCCCGAGGCGCTGCGGCTGCTGCGCGAGGCGGTCCACCAGGCCCGCATGGCCGGGCTGAGCGCCCAGCGCGTCGGCTGGGCCGAGCACGCCCTGCGCGACTGCGAGCGGGCGGCCGCGCTACCCGACCGGGGGTCGTCGCGGCTCGATCATGCTTAGCCGCCGGCGATTTGGGGCATGCTGGCCGCGTGCATCGTCGATCCATAACGCTGATCCTGGGCGCGGCCCTGCTCGCGCCCGCCGGCTGCGCGACGGTGGGCAGCCGGGAGGACGCGGCCGCGAGTGTGGCCACACGCCTGCTGACCGCGGTCGACGCGGGTGACGGCGACGCCGCCTGCGCCATCCTCGCCCCCGGCACGGTCAAGACGGTCGCCGAGGACCAGCCGTGCCCCGAGGCCATTCTGGGCAAGGACCTGCCGCGGCCCGGCACTGTCGTCGAGACCTCCGTCTACGGGCAGTGGGCCCAGGTCAAGCTCACCGATGACACCGTCTTCCTGGCCGCCTTCCCGGAGGGCTGGCGCGTGGTGGCCGCGGGCTGCACGCCGCAGGCCTCCCGGCCGTACGACTGCTCGGTGGAGGGGGACTGACGTGCGCGCGCTCTTCGTACTGCTGCTGCTCGTGGTCGGCGCCGGCCTCGCGTACTTCATCACTCTGGGGGTGCTGCACCGGTGAGGAAGTTCCTCCGCGAGAACGGCATAGGGCTCGTCTTCGGCCTGCTCTTCCTCATCGTGCTCGTGCTCCAGGCCTTCGCCGGGCTGGCCCAGTTCAACGACGCCCAGCGCGCCACGGGCCTGCCGGACATCTCGTTCTGGCGCTACGTCACCTCGGCCAGCTTCGGCGTCGACGTGGCGGAGAACTGGCAGTCCGAATATCTCCAGTTCTTCCTCTTCATCCTGCTCACGGTCTGGCTGCTGCAAAAGGGCTCGCCCGAGTCGAAGTCGCTCGACAAGCCGGGCCGCGAGACCGACGAGGAGCAGAAGGTCGGCCGCTTCGCCGACGACAAGTCGCCGAAGTGGGCGCGCGTGGGCGGCTGGCGCACGGCGCTCTTCTCGAACTCGCTCGGCCTGGTGATGGGCCTGATCTTCGTGGGCTCGTGGCTGGCCCAGTCGATCGCCGGCGTGGCCGCCTTCAACGAGGAGCAGCTCAGCGAGCGCCAGGATCCCGTCTCCTGGAGCCAGTACCTGCTCGAGGCCGACTTCTGGAACCGGACGCTGCAGAACTGGCAGTCGGAGTTGCTCGCGGTGGCCTCGATGGCCATCCTCGCGATCTTCCTGCGCCAGCGCGGCTCCTCGCAGTCCAAGCCGGTCGGCTCCGCACACGACGCGACCGGCGTCGAGGGCTGATCAGAGGTCCTTGACGAGCTGCTCGGAGATCACGGGCAGGCCCAGCCGGTCGGCGAACCGCTCGGCGCCGTGGCTCGAGGCCGAGACGAGCAGACCGATCTGCGGTACGCCGTGCCGGGCGACCTCGTCCTCGGCGGCGGCCAGGATCGCCCGGCCGAGACCCCGGCGCCGGTACGGCTCGTCGACCGCCAGATAGAGCAGGGTGCCGACGCCGGGCCGGGCGAGCGACGGCTTGGTGATCCAGCACCAGCCCACCGGGCGGCCCTCGGCGATCGCGGTGCGCAGGCCGTCGGCGCCGATCTCCTCGGCCCGGGACCGCGCGCGTTCGGGCTGCTCGCGAACGAGCACCATCGGGTCGGTGGCGAGAAGCTCGCCGAGGCGCCGCCCGTGCTCCTCGGGCGTCATCGGCACGAGCGTGACCGGGCCGGTGCCGGGCGCCGCGGCGCGGGCCCGCACCTGGGTGAGCATCCGATAGCCGAGCCGGCGGTAGAGGCGGCGCGCGCCGGTGTTGTGGCCGAAGACGTGCAGGCCGACCCGGCGCACGCCGCGGGCGGTCAGGGTGGCCTCGCCGGCGCGCAGCATCGCGGTGCCGTACCCGCGCGAGCGGTGCTCCTCGGCCACCTCGATCTCGGAGATCCACGCCATGGTGCGGAACGTGGTGCCGGGCAGCGAGATCCAGATGAAGCCGACCTCCGCGCCGTCCACCACGCCCTTGCACAGCAGCTGGCCGTCGGTCGCGACGCCGCCGGGCAGCAGCTCGCGGGTCTGCCGCTCCGACTCGCGGACGGCCTCGTCCGGGGTGAAGCCGTGGTTGCCGGCGAGGGCCTCGGCGAAAGCCCTGATCATCGAGGGGAGACGCCGGTCGAGATCGTCGGGGGTCAGGGGCTCCAGATGCAGCGTCATGTCGCTTGTCCAGCCTTCGTCGGATGTCCGACGGATCGATGGGCGTCTGTTCTGTCAGCTCGGCGACCGATGTTAATTTGGTGACCAGAAGCACGGCGGTCACAGGGGGCGGCCTTGACCGATGCGTATCAATCTTTTCATGGCGTGGTGGGCATCGACCTCGGCACGAGCTCGTGTGCCGTGTCGGTGTGGGACGGCGCCAAGCTCGTCGTGGTGCCCGGCCCGCAGGGCACGCCCACGATGCCCTCGGCGGTCGGCCAGGACAGCGCCGGCCAGCTGATCGCCGGCGTGCCCCCGGCCGCCGGCCCCGAGACGGTGGTGGCCGGCATCAAGCGCGAGCTGGGCAGCGGCGAGCGCATCCGGTTTCGCGGCCGCACCTACCTGCCCCGCGACATCTGCGCCTTCCTGCTGCTCGAGCTCAAGCGCCAGGCCGAGGCGTTCGTCGGGGGAGCGGTGCACGACGCGGTGATCACCGTGTCGGCCGCGGCCGGCGAGGCGCAGCGCCGTGCCCTGCGCGAGGCGGCCGGTCTCGCGCAGCTCAACGTGCGCCGGCTCGTCGAGGACCCGGTCGCCGCCGCCATGGCGCTCGCCGCCGACGACCACCCCGGCACCTACGCGATCTACGACCTGGGCGGCGGCACCTTCGACGCGTCGATCGTGCGGGTCCGCCCGGGCTCGGTCGAGGTCCTCGGCAGCGCGGGCGATCCGCGGCTCGGCGGCGACGACTTCGACGAGCGCATCGTGGAGTACACGCTGCGCCAGATCCGCGAGCGGCACCACGTCGACCTGAGCCAGGACGCGAGCATCCGGCGGCGGATCCGCTGGGAGGCCGAGATCCGCAAGCGCGAGCTGTCGGTCAGCGACACCACCACGCTCGAGCTGCCCCGGCTCACCGCCACGGTCAGCGCCGCCGTGCCGCTGACCCGGCGCGCCTTCGAGGCGATGATCGAGCCGGACGTGCAGCGCTCGCTCGACCTGCTCACCGAGGCGATCGCGGCCGCGCACGCCACCCACGGGCTCGGCTGGGGCGACATCGACGAGGTGGTGCCCGCGGGCGGCTCGACCCGCGTCCCGGCGGTCCGCGAGCGGCTCGCCGCCTACTTCGGCTTCGGCGCGGCCGCCATCCGCGACGACCTCGACCCCGACGAGCTCATCGCCCGCGGCGCCGGCCTGGTCGCCCGCGACTACGAGCCGGCCCAGCTCTTCGAGGGCTCCCCGGTCGGCCTGCTCAGCGCCAGCCTGCGCCTGCGCGCCGAGCTCGCCGGCGCGCCGGTGGTGCCGTCGGCCACCGGGCCGCCGGAGGCGACCGGCCCGCCCGAGCTCGCCGGCCCGCCGGCCGAGACCCCGGCCGACTTCCGCCCGATCGCCGTGGCCGCCTACCTCCTGCTGCTCTCCCCGTCCCCCTGCGCCGACGGCGCCCTCCCGCTGCGCGCGGCGTACCTCGACTTCGTCACGGCCGTGCACACGGCCGCTCCCGACGCGCGCCTCACCGAGCTGGGCGAGGCCCTGACCGCCGAGTACAGGCGCGCGCAAGCAGCCGGATAACGTGAGGGCATGCTGATCAGTTGCGGCTGCCCGGTGGCCGGCGCCTGGGCCGACCCCCTGTCGGTCACCGGCTTCGCCCTGCGCGCCGAGGAGCTCGGCTACCACGGGCTCTGGGCGTTCCAGCGACTGCTGGTCGGCCGGGAGCAGCGGCTGGAGCCGGTCTACCACCGCGTGCTCGACCCGCTGCTCGCGCTGACCTGGGCCGCCGCGCGCACGACGGCGATCAGGCTCGGCGTCGCCGTGGTCAACATTCCGTACGTCTCGCCGGCCTACCTGGCGAAGCAGGCGGCGACCCTCGACGTGCTGTCGGGCGGGCGCCTCGACCTCGGCCTCGGCACCGGCTGGTCCGCGCCGGAGTTCGCCGCCACCGGCTCCGACCCGCACCCGCGCGGCCGGCGCATGACCGAATACCTCGAGGTGCTGCGGACGCTCTGGAACGACGAGGTGTCGTCGTTCGACGGCGAGCTCTACCGGGTGCCGCCGAGCGTCATGGCGCCGCGGCCGGTCCAGCCGGGCGGCCCGCCGGTGCTGCTGGGCGGCACGGCCGACGCGGCCCTGCGCCGGGCCGGGCGCGTCGCGGCCGGCTGGGTGAGCAGCAGCCGCACCAGCTTCGCCGAGATCGCCCGGGGCACCCAGATCGTGCGGCGGGCGGCCGAGGAGGCGGGCCGCGACCCCGACGAGGTGCGTGTCGTCGTGCGGGGCGTCGTGCGCCCCGGCACGCGCGACGACGCGGTCCCGCTCTCCGGCGACTGGGCGCAGATCCGGGCCGGCGCCCAGCGCTACGCCGAGGCCGGGGTCACCGAGCTCTTCTACGACCTCAACTGGGACCAGGTCATCGGCGACCCGCGGTCCGATTCGCGCGCCGCGGCCGAGCGCGCCGAGGAGATCCTCACGGCGCTGGCGCCGCGCGGCTGAGCCCCGCCCGTCATCCTCGCCGGGTCATACCGGCGCGGCGATGACGGTCTTCGAAGTCCGCTAAAGGTCCGCTAATGGCCGCCCGAACCGTTATCGGAATGGCCGGCATCACCGTATGGGCCTCTTTCCGGGCTCGGCGGGCCGGCGCCGGCGTGATCCGGGACGCACTGGTGAACCACGTCCCGTTCGGCGGGATCACCGTCGATACAGCTACGGTTCGACGTCTACACCGAAGATCTTGCGCCCCCGGCTGGTTCGCACCGGAGAATCCGACGGCGGTTCACGCCCATGATCGACACCACCGTGAAACGGTCGCGAAACAGCCGCCCGTGCAACGGCGAGCGAGACTTCGATGACTTTGCGCAACAGTACGATTGCCCTCTGGCTTTCCAAATCGGACTTAGGGGGCAAAGATGAGGGGCGTTACGGGTAGTTTGCCCTTGACCGTGGCAGTTCTGCCCCACCCCGGGGCGGACTCGACGTGACGTCGGTCATCCGGGGCTTTCAGCGGGCCGTTATTCATTCGATGCGTCAACTCATTTCCTACGAGCCAGTTCCGAAGTACCTTGCCAACCGCAGCATCCGAATACCTCTCACGCACGGCGCATGTGAGGTGTGTCGTTCGAAGGAGGTGACCGACGCGTGGAACCGCTGATCGAGGAAGCCGAGCTGACCCGGACCGGCGCCTCGACCGATGCCATGGCGGACTCCGCGGGTGATCACGAGAAGAAGGTGAGCACCCGGCGGAAGTCGCCGACACAGATCGCCCTCGCGCGCCTGCGCAAGGACAAGGTCGCGGTGATCTGTGCCAGCATCTTCGTCTTCTTCGTGCTCATCGCGATCTTCGCGCCCCTGCTGGCGAAGCTCGAGGGCCAGGACCCGACCACGCTCCACCAGGACCTGGTCGACCAGTACGGCTACCCGACCATCGCCCCGAACAGCGAACACTGGTTCGGCGTCGAGCCGCGGCTGGGCCGCGACCTGTTCGCCCGCTTCGTCTACGGCGCGCGGCCCTCGCTGATCGTCGCCGGCTCGGTCACGCTCATCACGACCCTCATCGGCGTGATCGTCGGCCTGCTCGCCGGCTTCGTCGGCGGCTGGCTCGACCGGATCCTCTCCTGGGTCATCGACTTCGTGCTGAGCCTGCCCTACCTGCTCTTCGCCATCGCCGTTCCGGCCGTGCTGCTGTCGCTGTTCGTGGGCAGCTCCGAGAACGCGGCGGCGGACGACGTCGCGTCGGCGCGTTTCTTCTCCTTGATCATCGTGCTCTCCTTCTTCGGCTGGGCGAGCCTCGCGCGACTGATCCGCGGCGAGGTCCTCTCCCTCCGTGAGCGCGAGTTCGTCTCGGCGGCAAAGGTGCTCGGCGTGCCGACGCACAAGGTGCTCTTCAAGGAGCTGCTGCCCAACCTGGTGGCGCCCATCGTCATCTCGGTCTCGATGGCTCTGCCGAGCTACATCGTGACCGAGGCGGGCCTGACCTACCTCGGCGTCGGCCTCACCGAGCCGACCCCGTCCTGGGGCCTGACGATCGCCGCAGCGCAGACCTTCTACCGGGCCGATCCGCTCTACCTGTGGATCCCGGTAGCGGCCATCACGATCCTCGTGCTCTCGCTGAGCCTGCTCGGCGACTCGATTCGTGACGCATTCGATCCCCGCACCCGACGGTGACGTGGTGACGCCCAGTATGAGAAGAGGGGAAATGGCAAGGCGATTTAACGTTGCCGTGGCGGCCACCGCCGCCGTGGCACTCGGCCTGGCGGGCTGCAGCAGCCCGTCGTCGAACAATGACTCGTCGGGGGGCTCGAACGACTCCGGCAAGATCACGACCCAGTCCAACGCGCTCGACCCGAGCGCGAAGGGCCCGGCCAAGGACGTGCCCGGTGCCCGCAAGGGCGGCATCCTGAACGTGCAGGCGCAGACCACGCCGAACACGCTCGACCCGACGGACATCTACTACGTCGACTCGAACGAGATCGGCAAGCTGCTGTTCCGCACGCCGACCCAGTTCGACATCCGTGACGGCAAGCCCACCCTCGTCCCGGACCTCACCGACCTGGGCACCGTGTCGGCCGACAAGCTGACGTGGACGTTCAAGATGCAGCAGGGCATCAAGTACGAGGACGGCTCGCCCGTCAAGGTCGAGGACCTGGCGTACGCCATCAAGCGCTCGTTCGCCCACGACGTCTACGTCAACGGCCCGACGTACCAGATGAGCTACTTCAAGGACGGCGACAAGTACAAGGGCCCGTACAAGGACGGCACCAACTACTCCGGCGTGGAGACCCAGGGCACCGACACCCTGATCATCCACCTGGCGACGCCGTTCTCGGACCTGCCGTTCTACATGTCCTTCCCGATGTTCACGCCGATCCCGGAGGCGAAGGACACCAAGCAGGACTACAAGAACAAGCCGATCGCGACCGGCCCCTACAAGTTCAAGAGCTACCAGGCCGGCACCTCGCTGGTCCTGGAGAAGAACACCAACTGGGACCCGAACACCGACCCGGCGCGTCACCAGTACCTCGACGGCTACAACTTCCAGTGGGGCGTCGACGCGGTCAAGTCGCAGACCGCCGTGCTCAACAGCAACGGCGAGGACGCGAACGCGATCAACTACGACGTTCTCGACGCCACGCTGATCCCGCAGCTGGCCAACAAGAAGTCGCAGCTGGTCCAGGGCGAGAGCCCCTGCACGATCGTGTGGCAGCTCGACAGCCGCAAGATCCCGCTGGAGGTTCGTAAGGCGATCGCCAAGGCGTACCCGAACGACCAGCTCTGGAAGGCCGCGGGCCTCAACGACTACGTCGCCGAGCCGGCCAGCACCGTCATGCCGCCCTCGGTTCCGGGCTACGAGAAGTACACCCCCGTCCCCGACCTGACCGGCACCGGCCCCGGCGACCCCGCCGCGGCCAAGGCGATGCTTGAGGCGGCCGGCAAGTCCGGCTTCGAGCTCAGCTGGTACTACGACAACACCAAGCCGCAGACCCAGCAGGCCAGCCAGATCCGCGCCGACGCGCTGACCAAGGCCGGCTTCAAGGTCAAGCCGATCGGTGTCGCCACCGCCGACCTGCGCACCAAGAAGGGCGACTACGACGCCCCGGTCAACATGGGCCAGAGCCCGGCCGGCTGGTGCTCGGACTGGCCCGCCGGTGGTTCGTGGTTCCCGGTCCTCTTCCGCTCGCAGAGCATCGACGAGGGCCAGAGCTGGGGCATGCTGAGCGACCCGGCTCTCGACAAGGAGATCAACGACACGGCCAACCTCCCGGCCGACCAGTCGACTCCGAAGTGGGCCGCTCTGGACAAGAAGATCATGGAGCAGTACATCGCCATCCCGACGTACTACGACAAGCTGGCTGTCGTCCAGGGCACCAACGTCGGCACCACCGTCGGCGACCCGACCATGGGCATGCCGCTGTTCGGCTCGATGTACCTCAAGAGCTGACAACCCAGCACTGAGCAGTAGGAAGTAGGCAGTACCCCGGGGTGGTCCGGTCCGCTGATCCGGCGGACGGGACCACCCCGGGCGCAAAATCGAACCCGGCGTGACGGGCGCCGCGATGTCAAATCCCCGGGAACACCCACCCGGCGCCGTGATGAAAGAGGAGCAAGCGGTGCTGCTGTACATCTTGAAACGCGTCCTGAGCGCGATCTCCGTCGTGATCGTGACGCTGGTGGCCAGCTTCGCGTTGTTCTTCCTGGCGCCGACCGACCCCGCCGGCGTCATCTGTGGCCCCCGCTGCACCCCCGAGCGCGTCGCCGACATCGAGGCGAGCCTCGACCTCGACGAGCCGCCGCTGGTGCAGATCGGCAGCTACATGAAGGGCATCGTCGTCGGGCGTGACTACACCACCGGCGGCACGACCCAGCACTGCTCGGCGCCGTGCCTGGGCTACTCGTACACGCTCGGCCAGCCGGTCACGAAGCTGCTGGCGCAGGCCCTGCCGGTCACCATCTCGATCGTCCTGGGCGGCGCCGTCGTCTATCTCATCGTCGGCATCCTGGCCGGCACGATCGCCGCGCAAGTGCGCGGCACGTCGCTGGACAAGGCCGTCGTCGGCACGACGCTGTTCATCCAGTCGATCCCGTACTTCGTGGTCGCCCTGCTGGTCGCCCTCTACGCCACCTTCCTGCCGCAATCGGGCTATCACCCGTTCCTGGACAACCCCTTGACCTGGGCGAGCGGCCTCCTCGCCGCCTGGCTGTGCGTGGGTCTCACCAACGCGGCGGCGTACACCCGATACTCCCGGGCCTCCATGATCGAGACGCTCGGCCAGGACTTCGTCCGCACCGCGACCTCCAAGGGCATCAGCCGCCGCCGCGTCGTCTACCGGCACGGCCTGCGCGCGGGCCTCACCCCCGTCGTCACCATCTTCGGCATCGATCTCGCGTTCCAGCTCACCGGCGCGATCTTCACCGAGAGCATCTTCGGCCTGCCCGGCCTCGGCCAGCTCACGCTGCGGGCCTTCGGCCAGTACGACCTGCCGGTCCTGCTGGGCGGCGTTCTGGTCGGCTCGGTGGTACTTGTTGTGATGAACCTCGTGGTGGACATCGCGTACACCTTCCTCGACCCCCGGGTGCGCCTCGGATGACCCCGATCCGCCCCGTCTCCCCACCCCGCAGCACGAAGGCGGCAGCATGAGCGACCAGACGACCCAGGCACCGCACACGGTGGCCCGCGTCCCCCGCACGCCCTCGGCCAACGAGGAGCCGTACCTCGAGGTCACCGACCTCCACGTGCAGTTCCCGACGGCTGACGGCCTGGTCAAGGCCGTGCAGGGCCTGTCCTACTCGGTTCCTCTGCGCCGCACCCTGGCGATCGTCGGCGAGTCCGGCTCCGGCAAGAGCGTCTCCAGCATGGCCGTGCTCGGCCTGCACGACCGCCGCGTCGCCCGCATCACCGGCTCGATCAAGGTGGGCGGCCGCGAGGTCGTCGGCATGAGCGACAAGGATCTCGAGGGCTACCGCGGCGGCGACGCCTCGATGATCTTCCAGGACCCGCAGTCCTCGCTCCACCCGTACTTCACGGTCGGCGACCAGATCATGGAGTCGTACCGGGCGCACCACAACGTCAGCAAGCGCAAGGCCAAGGAGCGCGCCGTCGACATGCTCGGCCGGGTGGGCATCCCCAACCCGCGCCGCCGCGTCGACCAGTACCCGCACGAGTTCTCCGGCGGCATGCGCCAGCGCGCGATGATCGCGATGGCGCTGGTGAACGACCCGAAGCTGCTGATCGCCGACGAGCCCACCACCGCGCTCGACGTGACGGTGCAGGCGCAGATCCTCGACCTCATCGCCGACCTCCAGCGCGACTTCGGCTCCGCCGTCGTCTTCATCACCCACGACCTCGGCGTGGTGGCCGAGATCGCCGACGACATCCTGGTCATGTACGCGGGCACGGCCGTCGAGCACGGCCCGGTCAACAAGATCCTCGGCGAGCCGCTGCACCCGTACTCCTGGGGCCTGCTCGAGAGCATCCCGGCGCTGACCGGCGAGCCGGCGCCGCTGCACCCGATCCCCGGCTCGCCGCCGAGCCTGCTCGCGGTGCCGAGCGGCTGCCCGTTCCACCCCCGGTGCGAGTTCAAGGACAGGGTGCCCGACGACCTGTGCCGCACCCTGAAGCCCGAGCTGATCTCGCGGACGGCGGATCTGGGCCGCACCTCGCGGTGCCACCTCAAAGACCCCGACAAGGTCTTCGAGACCGACGTCCTGCCCCGGCTGCCGTAAGAGAGACCTACGATGACCGCTGCTACCACCCCCGCGAAGTCCGGCGTCAAGTCGGTGCCGGGCGCGCCGCTGCTCGAGCTCGACAACGTCAAGATGCACTTCAAGACCAAGGGCGACGGCTTCCTCGCGCGCGGCACCAAGTGGGTGCAGGCCGTCGACGGCGTCAACCTGACCCTCGCGCCGGGCGAGACGCTCGGCCTGGTCGGTGAGTCGGGTTGCGGCAAGTCGACGACCGCCCGGCTGATCACGCGGCTGCTCGAGCCGACCGGCGGCGAGATCCGCTACCAGGGTGTCGACATCGCCCACATGAACGAGCGCCGGCTGCGCCCGTACCGCCGGGAGATCCAGCTGATCTTCCAGGACCCGTACTCGTCGCTGAACCCGCGCCACACGGTCGGCACGATCGTCGGCACCGCGCTGCGCACCCACGACATGGTCGACAAGAAGGGCGAGCTGGCCCGGGTGCAGGAGCTGCTCGAGCTGGTCGGCCTCAACCCCGAGCACTACAACCGCTACCCGCACGAGTTCTCCGGCGGCCAGCGTCAGCGCATCGGCATCGCCCGCGCGCTCGCGGCCCGGCCGAAGATCATCGTGGCCGACGAGCCGGTCTCCGCGCTGGACGTGTCGATCCAGGCCCAGGTGATGAACCTGCTCGAGAACCTGCGCAAGGAGCTCGGCATCGCGTTCGTGTTCATCGCGCACGACCTCGGCGTGGTGCGGCACTTCTGCGACCGGGTCGCCGTCATGTACCTCGGCCGGGTCGTCGAACAGGGGCCGCGCGACTCGCTCTACGAGGCGCCGCAGCACCCGTACACCCAGGCTCTGCTCTCCGCCGTGCCGGACATCGCCGTGGTCCGCGGCGTGCCGCCGAAGAACCGCATCCGCCTGGTCGGCGACGTGCCCTCGCCGGTCGACCCGCCGTCGGGCTGCCGCTTCCGCACCCGGTGCTGGAAGGCGCAGGACATCTGCGCCACGAACGACCCGGCGCTCGAGGAGAAGGCGCCGGCGCAGCACGTGGCCTGCCACTTCGCCGCGCCGCCGGCCGAGTCGATCATCGCCGAGGTGGTCTGAGGCGTTGGTCGCCCCACCCCCCGACCTGGGCGGTACCAGGGTCTATCGCACTCGGTCGCACCGATTGCGGCAGCGCGTGCTTCTCGCGCTCGCCGCGATCGGGCTGCTGCTGGTGGGCTATCTGATCGGCCGGTGGCAGGACACGCCCGCCCCGGCCGTCGCGCTGCCGCCGGCGCCGTCCGCGTCGTCCGCCGCCGCCGAGGAGTCGCCGGTGCCGGCGCCGGCGACCAGCGCGCCGCCGACCCCGACGGTCTATCCGACCCTTCAGGCGGAGGCCGCCGACGGCAACGTGGGCGTCGACTTCCAGGACACCGAGGACCAGGGCGGCGGGAAGAACGCCGGGTGGATCGCCAACGGTGACCAGCTGCGCTTCGACGCCTTCGACTTCGGCGAGGTGCCGGCGACGAAGGCGGACGTGCGGGTGGCCTCCGACGCGCAGGACGGCGGCCGGATGGAGATCCGCCTCGACAGCGCGGACGGCCCGGTGATCGGCACGATGCGGGTGACCCGCACCGGCGGCTGGCAGAGCTGGCGCACCGACGAGGTGACCCTCACGCCGACCACCGGCACCCATGCGGTCTTCCTGAACTTCGTCCGGGAGGACGGCGCCGAGTTCATCAACGTGAACTGGCTGCTGTTCGGGCACTGAGGGCCCGGTGGTCAGCCGACGCTGACCTCGACCTTGCGGGGCTGGGCCTTCTCGGCCACCGGGATGTTCAGGGTCAGCACGCCCTGCTCGTACCGCGCCTCGAGCCGGTCGGTGTCGAGCGTGTCGGAGAGGAAGACCTGGCGGCTCACGGGGCCGGCCGGGCGCTCGGTGACGATCACGTCGGCGTCCTCGCCGTCGGCGCGGCGCCTGCGCTCGGCGCGGACGGTCAGCACGTTGTGGTCGACGGTGATGTCGATGCCTGCGGGGTCGATGCCGGGCAGGTCGATGTCGATGTAGAAGTGGTCGTCGATGCGGTAGGCATCGAGTCGCGCGCCGGAGCTGCGGGTGGCAGTGTCGAACACGCGAGCGGTGAGCCGGTCCAGATCCCGGACCGTCGCGCTACGAAGCAACATGGGTGGTTCCTCCAGCGGAGCTCTTTCAAGTTGAGCGTGGTGCGCTCAAGTCTGAATGCGACAACAGAGATTGTTCCCGTGGAATTCCCGTTCGGACATGACCGGCGTCACGATCGGACGTAAAGGTTCGTTACATTCCGTTGTCCAATGAGCGAAAGCGGCGGAATATCGCCACGATCCGTGACTGATTCGAACAAGTGTTCTATGCTCGTGGCCGTGGCGATCCTGCATGCCGACCTCGACGCCTTCTACGCGTCCGTCGAGCAGCGTGACGACCCGGCGCTGCGGGGCAGGCCGGTGCTGGTCGGCATGGGCGTGGTCCTCGCCGCCAGCTACGAGGCCAAGGCGCTCGGGGTGCGCACGCCGATGGGCCTGACCCAGGCGCGGGCGCTCTGCCCGCGGGCCGTGGTCGTGCCGCCGCGCATGAGCGCCTACTCGGCGGCCAGCAAGGCGGTCTTCGAGATCTTCCGGGACACCACGCCGCTGGTCGAGGGCATCTCGATCGACGAGGCGTTCCTCGACGTGAGCGGCCTGCTGCGGGTCAGCGGCAGCCCGCGCGAGATCGCCACGAGGCTGCGGGCCGAGGTGCGCGCACGGGTGGGCCTGCCCATCACGGTCGGCATAGCGACCACCAAGTTCCTGGCCAAGGTGGCGAGCGCGGTCGGCAAGCCCGACGGCCTGCTCGAGGTGCCGGCCGGCGGCGAGCTGGCCTTCCTCCACCCGCTGCCGGTCGAGCGGCTGTGGGGCGTCGGCCCGGTCACCTCCGCCAAGCTGCGCGAGCGGCGCATCGAGACCGTCGGCCACGTGGCCCGCGTCGGCGAGGCGGCGCTGGTCTCCCTGCTCGGCGCGGCCGCCGGCCGGCACCTGCACGCCCTGGCACACAACCGAGACCCCCGGCGGGTGCGAGTGGGCCACCGCCGCGGCTCCATCGGCTCACAGTGCGCGCTGGGCCGCCGCCCGCGCCCGTTCACCGAGATCGAGGCGACCCTGGCGGCCCTGGTCGACCGCGTGACCCGGCGCATGCGCGGCGCACGCCGGGCGGGCCGCACGGTGACGCTGCGCCTGCGCTTCGACGACTTCGGCCGGGCAACCCGGTCGCGGTCGCTGCTCAAGGCCACCATGCAGACCCGCGCCATCCTCGCCACCGCGAGCGACCTGCTGGCCGAGGCCCGCCCGCTGATCGAGACCCGCGGCCTCACCCTGGTCGGCGTCGCGGTGAGCAACCTCGACGGCGACGGCCACGTGCAGCCGTCCCTCTTCGACGACACCGCCGACGACGGCCTCGACGTGGCGATGGACGCGGTCCGCGACCGCTTCGGCTCGTCGTCGCTCACCCGCGCCGCCTCGCTGGGCCACGACCTGAGCCCCTCCGTGCCGATCCTCCCCGACTGACCCACCCGCGGCCCGCTCGTCGCGGTCCCTTCGCGTAGCCCACCCTTCGCCTTCCTCCGGGCCCACCGCCCTCCTTCTGCTCGCCACCCCTTCTGCCCACCACCGCCCTTTTCGCGGGCTTTCCGCGGCTTGCGGGGTCAGAAGTCGGCGGGGAGGTCGAGGCCGAGGCCCAGCCAGCGGGCCAAATCCTGGATCTCGTGCAGCACCGCGCGGTCGGTGGCGTCGTCGAAGGGGATGTCCTGGTGGACGGCGTCCACGCGCAGGACGCCGCGGCGGTGGTCGGCGGTGGCGTCGAGCTTGCCGATCAGGCGGTCGCCGCGCAGGATCGGCATCGCCCAGTAGCCCCAGCGCCGCCGGGAGGCCGGCTTGTACATCTCCAGGGTGTAGTCGAACGCGAAGAGGTCGAGCATGCGCTTGCGGTCGAAGATCAGGCGGTCCAGCGGGGACAGCAGGGCCGTCCGGCCGGCGAAGGGCAGGCCGAGCTGCGCGGGGTCGACGCGCCAGCTGCCCCGTACCCCCTTGATCGTGGCGGGCTCGCCCGCCTCGGAGCCACGGCGGGGCCGGACCAGACCCAGCGAGCGCAACAGCCGCTCGTCGCGGCGACGGCTCGCCTCCGGCTCGGGGACGATCTCGGCGGGGTAGACGCGGTGGGCCAGGTCCCACAGGCGCTCGCGGCCGTCCCGGTCGGCGATGGCTATCTCGCCGCGGGAGGCCAGGCATTCGAGCATCATCGTCAGGTTGCGGTTGTTGTTCCAGCCGGACGATCCCCAGGCGACCGTGCACGTGTCCGGCAGCTCGGACTGGGGGAGCGGGCCGCCGTCGTCGAGGCGGCGCAGGATGTCGCGGCGGCACGCGTCGTTCGCGGCCACGAAGGCGTGCGCGCGCGGGTGGCTGAACTGGTCGTCCGGGTCCTCCCAGGCGGCCATGCGGGCCCGATGGAGCGAGATGTCGTCGTACGGCCGGATCATGCCCTTGAGCTCGACGAGGGTGCGGTCCTCGAGGGCCGCCACCAGGGACGCCGGGCGGTAGGAGGAGCCGAGGCGGCTCCAGGCCACCAGGTCGGCGCTGGGCGCGACGGCGGCCGTCTGGTCGTACTGGAGGAAGGTCAGACGCTCGACCAGCGTGACCAGATCGGGTGGGCGGTCGCGGCCGAGCAGCTGGGCGCGCACGGCGATGCGGCGCGCCTCCTGCCGGGTCAGCTCGATCAATCCGCCACCCAGCCGTAGAGCTCCTCGACCTTGATGCGGCAGACCAGCCGGCCGTCGGTGACCATGGCGCGGCGGAAGTCGTCCCAGTCGGGGTGCTCGTGCCCGGCGATCAGCCGGTAGATCTCGATCAGCTCCTCGACCACCGGGTCGTCGAGCCGCCAGGCGACCGGGCTCAGCTCGGCGGTGCCCTCGCCGACCGCGTAGCCGGCCCCGCCGGGCGCAGTGACCTTGATGCTGACCCGGGGGTCGCGGCGCAGGTTGTGCACCTTGGCCAGGGACGTGCGGGTGGAGAACCGGACCGAGCCGGGCATGGCGATGTAGCTGACGTCGGACAGCTGCGGCCGCCCGTCCTTCTTGATCGTCGCGACGGTACCGAGGTTCCCCGTGGCGATGACCTTCCACAGCACGTCATCAGACATGACTCGACCTTACTGATCGGACCGGCCCCACCCGATCAAAACGTCGCCAGCCAGCGCCGCACCTCGGCGGGCGAGCGCAGCAGCACGGTCTCGGGGAAGTCCGGATCGTCGTGCCACTGCCGCATGCGGGCCCGCTTGCGGCCCCACGAGCGAAAGTGGAAGACCAGCAGCGAGTTTCGGTCGAGGAACAGATTGCGGAACGACTCCCGGTTGCCGTTGCAGATCTCGGTGCGCCGCACCAGGCGGGTCAGCGAACGGCGCACCAGCCGGCCGTAGGAGACCCAGCGGGGCAGATCGAGCCCGACGATCAGCTCGACCCGCTCCAGCACGACGTCGGCCCACTTCATGTACGCCGCGTCGATCACCCAGGCGTCGCCGGCGCAGATCTCGCGGATGCGGTCGCGCTGCACGTCGTCGGGCACCTCCACCCAGCCCGGCTCCCACATCACGTCGTCGATCGAGTGGTACGGCAGCCCGAGCCGCTCACCGAGCCGCGCCGCCAGCGTCGACTTGCCGGCGCCCGTCACGCCGTACACCAGGATTCTCTTGCTCACCCCGTCAGTCCCTCCTGGAACGCGACGATCACCAGCTGGACGCGGTCGCGGACGCCCAGCTTGGCGATCGCCCGCGTGATGTGCGTCTTCGCCGTCAACGGGCTGATCACCAGCTCGCGGGCGATCTCCTCGTTGGACAGGCCCGCCGCCACCATCCGTACCACCTCCCGCTCCCGCTCGGTGAGCACCGCGAGGCGCTCGGTGCCCCGCGGGGCCGCCACCGGCCGGTGCGCGAACTGGCCCACCACCCGCCGGGTGACGCTCGGCGACAACAGCGCGTCACCGGCGGCAACGATCTTCACCGCCTGCCGCAACCCGTCCGGCGCGATCTCCTTTGTCAGGAAGCCGCTCGCCCCGGCGGCCAGCGCGGCGAAGACGTACTCGTCCGTCTCGAACGTCGTCAGAATGACCACCCGCGTGCCCGGATTGTCGCGCAGCACCCGCTCGGTGGCGGCGATGCCGTCCAGGCCCGGCATCCGGATGTCCATCAGGATCACGTCAGGCCGCAGCGACCGCGCCGCCCGGACCGCCTCGTCACCGGTCGACGCCTCACCCACGACGTCGATCTCCTTGTCCCGCCGCAGCAGACTCCGGAACCCGGCCCGCACCAGATGCTGATCGTCGGCGAGCAGCACCGAGATGGTCATCGTCCTCCTCCTAGGCGGCGAACGGGATCGTCGCGCGCACGGTGAAACCGGATCGGCCCGGGCCGGTGGTGAGGGCGCCGCCCAGCGCGGCCACCCGTTCGCGCATGCCGGCTATGCCGTTGCCGTCGACGATGTGCTCGGGCGGTTCGCCGTCGTCCTGCACGTCGACGACGACGCTGGTCGGTGCATAGCGGACAGTGACCGCGACCCGGCTCGCGCCGGCGTGGCGGACGGTGTTGGTGAGCGACTCCTGCACGACACGGTAGACGGCCGTGGCGACCGGCGCGGGCACGGCCGTGCGGTCGCCGAACTCGTTGAGCGACACGGCCAGGCCGGCCGCGCGGACGTGCTCGGCGAGCCGCTCCAGGCCGTCCAGGCCGTCGGCGGGCTCGGCGATCGCCGGGGCCTCCCCCTCGCGGAGGACGTCGACGAGCGACTTGAGGTCGGTCATCGCGCGGCCGCGCACGTCCTGGGCCAGGCGCAGCGACGAGCGTGCCTCCTCCGGGTCGCTGTCGAAGGCGTCGAGCGCGACGTTGAGATGCACGCCGACCACGGCCAGCGTGTGCGAGACGACGTCGTGCAGGTCGCGGGCGATGCCGACCCGCTCCTCGGCGCGGCGGCGGCGGGCGTCCAACTCGCGCTCGTGCTCGTCCTGCGCCAGGCGGCGGGCCACCTCGGCCTGCCAGCGGACGGTGCTGCGGTACGCGGTCGCGGCCGCCAGCGCCGCCGCCAGCCACAGGGTCTCGCCGCCGACGTGGGCGAGCGTCCATGTGCTGCCGTGCTCCTCGACGACGAAGCCGTCCCAGGCGAAGCCGTACGCGAGCGCGACGCCCCCGGCGGCGACGGCCGTGCGCAGGTGGCCGGCGAGCACCACGGCGACGAAGGCGGCGGTGGCCGGCCACACCCAGCCCGAGCCGACGAGATACGCGCCGCGCAGGCCGGCGACGAGCAGCAACGAGACGATGAGGACGGTGCGCGGCGCCCGCAGGAAAAGCGCGAGAACGGCGAGCCAGAACGCGAGCGTCATGCTCATGACGGTTTGAGTGTTGCCGCCGGTGATCGCGAGGCCGGCGGGGACGCCCACGAGGGTGAGCGCCGAGACCAGGTATCTGTTCATGACCGGGACGCTATTTTCGCCGAGGGTGGCACCGCGTCGTCCCGCCGCCGTCACCCGCACGGACGCCTCCCGACTACTTCCGTACACCCAAAGGAGTACACGCTTCTCGATAAGGTATCGAGGTGACCGCCGCGGAACTACTGGCCGCCTCCGGCCGCTTCCCGATCGGGCCGGGCCTCACCGACGCCGAGCTCTCGTCGCTGGAGCAGGAGTTCGGCTTCACCTTCGCCGACGATCACCGCGCTTTCCTGGCGGCGGGGCTGCCCGCGGGCCGCGGCTGGCCGGACTGGCGGGGACCCGACCGTGACGCGTTGCGCGAGCGGCTCGCCTGGCCCGTCGAGGGCGTGCTCTTCGACGTCGGCGCCAACAATTTCTGGTACGAGAGATGGGGTCCCCGCCCGCCCGCGATCGAGGACGCGGTGGTCGCCGCCCGGCGCTATCTGCTGACCGCGCCGCGGCTCGTGCCCCTGTATGCGCACCGGTTCCTGCCGGCGGGCCTCTCGGGGCATCCGGTGCTGTCGGTGTATCAGACCGACATCGTCTATTACGGCACGGACATCGCGGACTGGCTGCACCGGGAGTTCGGCCTGGGGGCCGCCTCCCGGGCCGAGCCGCGCGCCACGGTCGGCTTCTGGCGCGACCTGCTCTGAGACGCGCCGTTCAGCGCCGGCCGGTTTTTCCGCATCGGCCGGTTCGTCCCTCTTGCGCCGGCCCGGTTGTCCTTCTGCGCCGGCCCGTTCCCCCTTCCGGCGCCGGTCCGGTTCCCCCCTTCCGGCGCCGGCCCGTTCCCCCTTTCGGCGCCGGTCGGTTGGCCTTTTCAAGCCGCCCGGACGGTCAGCACGCCGGCCAGGTCGACGTCGGCGGACTCGCCGCCGTAGCCGCTCTCGGAGATCAGCCGGGCGCCGAAGACGGTGGTCCAGAACGTGCGCGCCTCGATCGCCGCGGGCCGGTCGATGGCCCAGCCGCGGCGCTCGAGCACGTCCGTCAGATAGCGCTCGGCCTGGTGGAACAACACGGACAAATGCTGCTGCACTGACGTGTGCAGCTCGGGCCGCAGCCGGCCCACCGACATCGCGTGCACCGCGACCGGCACGGCCGGCAGGGCCAGCGCCGTGCGGGCCAGGGCCATGCGGAACGACTCCGGCGTGCGCCGGCGCAGGCCGATCGGCTCCAGCCGCCGGGCCTGGTGGAGCAGGAGCCGGAACGCGGCCTCGACGAAGAGCGCGTCCTTGGAGCCGAAGTAGTAGGTGATCTGGTGCGGGTGGGCGCCGGCCGCCCCGGCGATGTCGGCCACACTCACCGCGGCGAGGCCACGCTCGGCGAAGAGCGCCTCGGCGGCGCGCAGGATCGCGTCGCGGGTGCGGCGGCCGCGAGCGCGTGGGGGCTCGGTCATTCTTGTATGCTATACAACTAACGGGGAGATCGACCGAAGGGGGACCCGATGGGCGCGGACGAAGTAGTGATCACCGGGATGGGTGCGACGACGCCGCTGGGCGGTGACGTCGACTCGTTCTGGCAGGGCTTGCTGGAGGGCCGGTCGGGCGTGCGGCGCATCGACGACGTGCTGGCCGGCTACCCGCGGCTCGAGGAGCTGCCGACTCGCATCGGCGCGCCGATGGCCGTCTCGCCCGACACGGTGCTGGCGCGGGTGCAGGCCCGCCGCATGGACCGGTGTCAGCAGGCCGCCCTGGTCGCGGCCCGGCAGGCCTGGGCCGACGCGGGCACACCCGGCGTCGAGGGCGAGCGGCTGGCCGTCGTCATCGGCACCGGCATCGGCGGGGTCAACACGCTCCTCGATCAGGACGACCTGATCGAGGAGAAGGGCCCGGGCCGGGTGTCGCCGCTGACCGTGCCCATGCTGATGCCGAACGGCGCGGCCGCCTGGATCAGCATCGAGCTCGGTGCCAAGGCGGGCGTCTACACCACCTCGGCGGCCTGCGCGTCCGGCGCCGAGGCGATCGCCCAGGGCGTGCGGCTCATCAAGTCGGGCGAGGCCGACGTGGTCATCGCCGGCGGTGCCGAGGCGTGCATCGCGCCGCTGACCATCGCCGGCTTCGCCCAGTCCCGCACGCTGTCGAAGCGCAACGACGAGCCGGCGCGGGCGTCCCGGCCGTTCGACGTCGACCGCGACGGGTTCGTGCTCGGCGAGGGCGCCGGCGTGGTCGTGCTGGAGCGGGCCGGCTTCGCGGCAGCCCGGGGCGCGCGGCCGGTCGCCCGGGTCGCGGGCTTCGGGATCACCGCGGACGCGTACCACATCACCGGTCCCGACCCGTCCGGCGAGGGCCAGATCCGCGCCCTGCACGCCGCGCTGCGCACAGCCGGCCTGACCCCCGGCGACGTCGACCACGTCAACTGCCACGCCACGTCGACAGTGGTGGGCGACACCGGCGAGGCGGTGGCGATCCAGGGCGCCCTGCACGACGGCGTGGTGCTCACCGCGCCGAAGGGCGCCATCGGCCACCTGGTCGGCGCGGCCGGCGCGGTGGAGAGCATCGCCACCGTGCTCTCCGTGGCCGAGGGCGTGATCCCGCCGACCCTCAACCTGGAGAACAAGGCGCCCGAGGTCACCCTCGACGTGGTCACCGGCGAGCCGCGCAAGCAGGCGATCCGCGCGGCCGTCTGCAACTCGTTCGGCTTCGGCGGGCAGAACGTGTCGCTGCTCTTCACCCCGGCGTAGCGCGTCGCTCGGTTGGGCCGGCTCAGTCGGGCCGGCTCGCTCGGTCGGGCCGCGTGCTCGGCTGGGCTGCTTGCTCGGTCGGGCTGCTTGCTCGGTCGGGCTGCGTGCTCAGCCGGCCTCGCGGCGGGCCTTTGCGCGGCGCTTGCCCTCGTGCATGGCCTGCACGCGGGCGACGGGGATGGTGCGGCCCTCCTCGATCAGGCCCTCGTCGAGGGCCTGGGGAGCGGGCATGGCCGCGGTCCACGGGTCGGCCGTGCCGTCGAGGAGCCCCGGTGCCGTGTGGACGGTGAAGTCGGCCGGACCCACGTCGTCGAGGTCGTCCCACGCGACCGGAAAGGACACCGGCACGCCCGGGCGCACGCGCGGGCTGTAGGCGGCGACGACCGTGGCGCCGCCCGAGCGGGTGGCGTCGAGGAAGACCTTGCCGTGCCGGTCCTCGCGGATGAAGGCGGTGGTGGCCAGGGCGGGGTCGAGGCGTTCGGCTCGCGCTGCCACCGCCCGGGTGGCCGCGGCGACCTGCTCCGGGTCGGCCTTGCCGTCGAGCGGGACGAAGACGTGCACGCCCTTCGAGCCGCTGGTCTTCACCGCACCGTCCATCTTGATCTCTTGCAGCGCCGCGCGCACGAGCCGGGCGGCCTGCACCGCCTTGCGGAAGCCGGCCTCGACGTCGTGGCCCTCCGGCGGGTCAAGATCCATGATCAGGTGGGTGGGGTGGTGGTCGCCGGCGAGCATCAGGGCGGGGTGATACTCGATGGCGCGCTGGTTGCCGAACCACAGCAGCGTCCGGCGGTCGTTGCAGAGCGCATAGGTGACCTCCCGATGCGACGCCTCGGCCCACACCGCCGTGCGGGGCACCCAGTCGGGCGTGTATTTCGGCAGGTTCTTCTGCATGAACTTGTCCTGCCCGCGCAACAGTCGGATCACCGAGAGCGGCCGGTCGCGCAACGCCGGCAGGATGCGATCGCTGACCGCGTCCAGGTAGTCGACCAGGTCTCGCTTGGTGGCGCCCGCGCCCTCGAACAGCTCCTGATCGAGGTTCGTCAGCGCGACGCCGTCCCGCTCCTCGCCCTTCGCCTTTTCGGCCATGACCACATCGTGCCCTATTTCCCGCCGACCCGGGCACCGCCGCGAGTCCGGGCAACGTCCGCTCGCCGCCGAGTCGCGCGATGCCGGCCTGCGCCTCTCAGCCGAGTTGGGCGATGCCCGCCGCGGGCAGGGCCATCAGCAGGGTCAGCACGACGTAGAGGCCGCCGAGCCCGAAGCGCCCGTTGCGGGTCGCGATGGCGGCGGCCGTGAACGGAAGCGCGACGATCAGCAGCGCCCCCAGGGTGAACGCGCCGCCGGACGACGTGATCAGGCCGTACAGCACCACCAGCGGCACGACGACGAGCCAGGCCAGGGTGACCGCGATGACCCAGAGGTGCAGGGTGGTGCGGCGGGCGGGCTCGGCCGGGTCCTTCTCCAGGGCGTACGCCATGCGCGCGGCGAAGCCGTCGGCGGAGGCGGAGGTGGTGACGTCCTCGGTGGTCACAAACCCGACTTTAGGGCCACCGGCGGTCCGGCGCCTCGCTCGTGCGGGGTGAGAGACCAAACCTTCACCGGATCGTTGACCCGAATCCGGATCGGGCGCCGGTGAAAGCCCGGTGAGGGCCCGGCGAAGGCCCGGTGAAGGCGGCTTCCCGGCGCGCCAGGGTGAAGGCGGCTTCCCGGCGCGCCGGGGTGCGGGCGGCGCCGGGAAGCCGTACCGGCGTCAGCTCTTGACCGAGCCGGCCATGAGACCGCCGATGAACCAACGGCCGAGCAGCACGTAGACGACCAGCGTCGGCAGTGAGGTGATCAGCGCGCCGGCCATCGAGGCCGCGTAGTCCGGCGACTGCGCGCCGGCCAGGGCGTTCAGCGCGATCGTGATCGGGCCGTTGCGCGTGTTCGACAGGAAGATCGCGAACAGGTAGTCGTTCCAGGCCGACGTGAACTGCCAGATGATCGTGACCACGAAGCCGGGGATCGAGATCGGCAGGATGATCCAGGCGAACGTGCGCAGCAGGCCCGCGCCGTCCACCCGGGCCGCCTCGACCAGCTCCTCGGGAACCGTGGTCGCGTAGTAGTTCCGGAAGATCAGCGTGCAGATCGGGATGCCGTACACGCAGTGCACGAAGACCAGGGTCGGGATGCCCGGCGGGATGCCGATCGTCGTGACGATGTCACGCAGGGGGATCATCACGGCCTGGTACGGGATGAACATGCCGAACAGGATCAGCGTGAACACCACGTCGGCGCCCGGGAAGCGCCAGCGCGACAGCACGAAGCCGTTCGCCGCCCCGATCACCGACGAGATCAGGGCGACCGGGATGGCCAGCTGGAACGTACGGATGAAGGAAGCGTGCAGCGAGTCCCACGCCTTCTCCCACGACGCGAGCGTCCACGTCTCCGGCAGGTTCCACTGGCTCGTGACGCCGATGTCGGATCCCGACTTGAAGCTGGTCACGATCAGCACGTACATGGGCATGAGCACGATGATCAGGAAGAGCAGGACCAGCGCGTACTTGACGATCGAGCCGGGACCGAACTCGCGGCGCGGCTTGCGCTTCGGCGAGAGCGTCTCGATGCTCGTCGGCGGCGGCGCGGGGATCGACGTGGTCGTCATGTGTTCTTCTCCGCCCGGTTGGTGTAGATCAGGTACGGGACGATGACGACGGCCACGAGCAGCAGCAGGATGATCGAGATCGCCGCCGCCTTGGCGTAGTCGCTGGTCAGCAGCGTCTGCCAGACGTAGACGGCGGGCACCTCGGTGAGCCATTGCGGCCCCGAGACGCTCATGATCAGGTCGAACATCTTCATCGACATGTGGCCGAGGATGATCAGCGCGGAGAGGGCGACCGGCGTGAGCTGCGGGAAGATGACGTTGCGGTAGAGCCGGTACGTGCTCGCGCCGTCGACCGCGGCCGCCTCGCGCAGCTCCTGCGGGATGCCGCGGAAGCCGGCCAGGAAGAGCGCCATCACATATCCGGACAGCTGCCAGATCGCCGGCATCGCCATCGCGGCCATGCCCCAGTCCGGGTTGGTCCACCACGTGTTCTGCAGGAAGTCGAGGCCGAGCCCGCCGAAGACGGCGTTCAGGCCGCCCGCGTTCTCACCCTTGTTCGGGTTCATCAGCCAGCGCCACACCACGCCCGACGCCACGAACGACACGGCCATCGGGAACAGGTAGACCGTACGGAAGATGCCCTCGCCCCGGACGCCACGCTCCAGCAGGAACGCCCAGAGCAGCCCGAACAGCATCGCGCCGACCAGGAACACCACCGTGAAGATCAGCAGGTTCTTCAGCGAGTGGACGAACCGGTCGTTGATGTCGTCGGTGAACAGCTTGGTGTAGTTCTCCAGGCCGACGAAGCCCTTCGAGCCCAGGGCGTTGTGCTCGTCGGACACCGAGACCTTCGTGGTCCAGGCGATCAGGCCGTAGACGAAGACGGCGAGCAGGATGAGTGAGGGGGAGAGCAGGAGCAGTCCCGGTCCCCATTGCCGGAGGCGGCGCATCAGGGCTCCTTTGACGAGGATGGGGCGGCCGCGGCCGCCCCATCCCCACTTTCCGAGATTTACTTCTTGACGAACTGCTGCGCGGCGGAGGCGAGGGCCTTCTGCAGCGCTGCCGCGTCCTGGTTGGTGGAGAAGGCGCCGAGGGCCGAGTTGGCCGCGCCCTGCCAGCCCTGCGAGCAGGCCGAGCCGTGGGCGCACGACGGGACCTGGGTCGCGGACTTCCAGTCGGCCATGGCGGCCTGCTGGTACGCGGGGTAGTCGGCCGGGCTGGCGTCCGTACGGGCCGGGATCGAGCCCTTCTTGGTGTTGAACGCCTTCTGGCCCTCGGCCGAGCCGACCGTCTTGAGCCAGCACTTGGTGCCGTCGGCGTTCTTGGCGCCCTTGGGCAGCACGAACGAGTCGGCCAGCCACTGGAAGGTGGTGCCGTTGCCCGGGAACGTGAAGTAGCCGTAGTCCTTGAAGCCCTTGGCGTCGAGGTCGGCGGCCTCCCAGTCGCCCATCAGCTGGTAGGCGGCCTTGCCGTCCATGACGAGCTTCTCGGCGTCGGTCCAGTCGAGGGCGTCACGGTCGGTGTTGGTGTACGTGAGCAGCTTCTTGAAGTCGTCGATCGACTTGGTGACCGCGGCGTCGTTCCAGTCGGTGCTGCCGTTCCACAGGCCGGTGAACTTCTCGGCGCCCAGGTTGGTGATCAGCACCGACTCGAACAGCATCAGCTGCGTCCAGTCCTTGCCGACCGCGAGCGGCGTCGTGATGCCCTTGGCCTTGACCTTGTCCATGGCGGCGAAGAAGCCGGCCAGGTCGGTCGGCGCGGCGGTGACACCGGCGTCGGCGAGGACCTTCTTGTTGGTCCAGACCACGTTCGCGCGGTGGATGTTCGCCGGCACCGAGTAGATCTTGCCTTCGACGGTCAGGTTGTCGATCAGGCCCTGGGGGAACGCCTGCTTGAGGCCCCACGAGTCGTAGTCGCCGCTGATGTCCTCGACCTGCCCGGCGAGGATGTAGTCCTGGAGCTCGGCGCCGGCGTGCGCCTGGAACGTGTCCGGCGGGTCGCCCTGCTGCAGCCGGGACGCGAGCACCGACTTGGCGTTCGCGCCGGCGCCACCGGCGACGGCGCCGTTCTCGAAGGTCTGGCCGGCGCAGGCCGTGCCGAACTGGGCCACGAGGCCGTCGAGGCCGGCCTTCTCGCCGCCGTCGGCCCACCAGGTGAAGACCTCGACCTTCTTGGAGCCGGAGTCGCCGCCGCCGTCGTCACTGGACCCACAGGCCGTGGCCGTCAGGAGCGCGGCGACACTGACGGCCGCCACGGCGGCCCGCCGCCCGCCGCCCTTCAATGTGCTGAAGGCCATCCCTCTTCTCCCATCGAGATATTGACATCGTTGTCACGCGATTCGGGAGTACGGTGCCGCCTGAACGCACAAGTGTCAACGCCTGTTTCCGTCTCGTTACGTGCGGACACTGTGGATAGTTGATCGTCACTTGGGTGGGCGCTCACCCGACCCCCGGGCAATGATGGATGTCGAAATAACAATGGTGCGAGCCGGGCCAGTATGGCCGCTGATGCGCTCGTACGCGAGCCGCGCCGCCTCCCGCCCGAGAGCGGTCATGTCGTGCGCGACAACGGTCGTGCCGAGCACGTCCGCCAGGTCGAAGTCATCGAAGCCGATCAGCGCGGGCTTGTCCTCGATGTCGCGCATCCCGCGCAGCGCGCCGGTGGTCAGCCGGTTGTTGGTCGTGAAGATCGCCGTGGGTGCGGGGTCGAGGTCGAGCAGCTCCCGTACGGCCCGCTCGGCGTGCCGGACGTCGTGCACGTCGGTCCGGACGTACGGCTCCCAGGCGTCGTTGCCCGCGGCCCGCATCGCCTGGATGAACCCGTCGATGCGCCCCTTCTGTGGCGCCATCCGCCTCAGGTCGGCCACGAGCGCGATCCGCCGGTGCCCGCGAGCCAGCAGATGTTCGGCGGCGGAACGCGCCCCACCCGCGTTGTCGATGAGCACGGCGTCGGCGGCGAGCCCGTCCGGCGGCCGGTCGAGGAAGACGAAAGGCACGCCCCGGTTGCCCTCGATGGACAGGTACTCATGGTCGCTGCCGCTGGGAATGACCAGCAGCGCCCGCACCCGCCGCTCGAGGAAGGCGTCGACGAGGCTGCGCTCCAGGGCGGCGTCCTCGTCGTTGTTGGCCGTGATGAGCAGAAGCCCGTGCTGCCGGAGCTCCCGTTCGATCCCGCTGGCCACCGCCGAGTAGAACGGGTTCGCCAGATCACCGCTGACCAGCCCCACCAGGGCGGAGGTGGCCCCGCGCCGCAGCTCCCGGGCGATCCCGTTGAGCCGATAGCCGAGCAGATCGGCGGCGTCCCGCACGCGCCGCCCGGTCGAGGGCGCCACGTTCGGCTCGCGGTTGAGCGCCCGAGACGCCGTCTTGAGACTGACCCCCGCAAGCTGCGCAACCTGAGTCAACGTAGGCCGGCGCACACTCGCATCGTCGGCGGACATAGCGCTCCGAGCCTCTCGACCAGCGGGGACGCCTCAGTATGACATCGACACAGGTGCCACCACCCCTGCCACATCGCCGACTCACCCGCCGGCGCCCCGCTCACCCGGCGGCGCCGTGTTCTCTCAAGCGGGCGACGATCTCGGCCGGGGTGAGGGCGCGGTCGTTCTCGGGGTCGTCGTCGGCGAGCCGCGTCGAGGCGATGTCGGCGTAGACGGCGGCGATGGCCGCGAACAAGCCGGGATCGAGCCCGGCCCCGGCCTGCGTGGCGGAGACCTCCCGCATCTCGTCGACGTACCGATGGGCCTTGGTCGCCGCCCGGGCCACGCCGGCGTTGTCGGCGAGGCCGTTCCGCTCGAGATCGTCCAGGACCTCCGCCAGCACGCCATGAGCCCCGGCCGTGCGCATCGCCTGCGTCACGAGCGCCACCAGTCCCTTGTAGACACTACCGGTGCACATCTTGAGCGCGCTGGCCGCCCCGACCCGATCGCCGATCACGACCGGCTCGATCATCCCGGCCCAGGGAAGCCCCGCGACGATCTCGGCTTCGGGTCCCGAGAGATAGACCCGTGCCCCCGGCTTGACGGTCGGCGGCGGTCCCGAGATCGACCCGTCGACGACCCGCAGGCCGCCGAGCTCCCGCACGACTTGCTCCATGGTGCCCGGCGACACCGCGTTGAGATCCGCGACGATCGGCCCGCCCTCGCGTCGGTCGGCGCTCAGGGCCGGATCAGCCGGGGAGCGGGCGCTTTGAGACGTCATGTTCCCAGCGTCGGCGTGCCCGCGGGCCGGGTGGCTCGGCGACCGGGCGGCCCTACGCTGAACCGTCCGGGGCTGAGCGGTTCGGGGCCGCGGATCCTGTGACCGGGCGGAGCGGTGGGCGGCGGCGATGGCGCGGGCCGCGTCGGTGGCGGCGGCGGGTGGGGTGACCGAGAGGACTACGTCGGCGGCGGCCAGGACGTCGGCGAGGGTGGGCAGGATCTCGAGGCCGGCGGACTCGGCCAGGCGACGGGAGCGGGCCGAGCGGCCTTCGAGCGTGGTGACGACGCGGGCGCCGCCGCTGAGCAGGGCGGCGCCCAGCGCGGAACCCATGAAGCCCGCGCTGACCACGGCGACGGTGGGCATCGGGGCACCTCCTTTCATCAAGCACTCAGGTGGCTGACAGGCCCTGCTTAGGTGAGGTTGGTTGGCTGCTTCTCGCGGACGGCCGGGTGCCCGGACCTACCGAACCCAGTCCGGGTGCCCGGCCCGCCCGCTGCGGTGACTCCCGCCTTCGGCCTCCCCTCGACGCGCCCGAAGGCGGGACAGCGGCCGTGCCCGCCCCGGCTCACACTGCGCCGACCGGGTCGCTGGGCACGGCCACCGACTTGCCCGCATCGGCGCACGCTGGGCCGGCCGGGTCGCTGGGCCGCCCGGGTCGCTGGGCCGACCGGGTCGCTGCGCCTACCCGGTTGCTGGGCATGGCCCTCGGACCTGCCATCCAATGGAGGGCGGGGCGGGGTCGGTGATGACTTCGCGCGGCGTCCCAGGATGAGGGGCACGGGGGTCAGGGGCCGTGCGGGCCCGCGAGCGCGCGGCATCACGCGAGCCTGGGCAGGTAGGCGGACCAGACCTTTTTGGGCACGACCATGCACCAGGCGTCGAGGACGAGCTCGGTCATCCGCTCCTCGTCGAGCGCGGCCATCGAGGCCTCGACCCAGTTGTAGCGGAGGTCGGACTCGCGCGGCAGCTGGAACGTGCCGGGCTCGGCGGCGACGAGAGCGGCGCGCTCCTCCTTGGGGTATGCGAAGCCCATGACGGTCTCGTCGCGGGAGAAGGCGAGATAGACGATCTTGCCGACCCGAAACTTGACGCGGTCGCTGATCAGGTGTTCTGAGCTGCGCGGAAGATCGCGCACGACCTGCCGCACGTCATCGACGGTGACCATGCGAAGACCCTACGGCGGGGGTACGACACTTTCGGGCGACGACGACGACGACGACGGCGACGGCGGACGGCGAGGGCGAGGGTGACGGCGAGGGCGAGGGTGACGGCGACGGCGAGGGTGACGGCGACGGCGATGACGAGGGCGACGGCGACGGCGACGACGAGGGCGGCGCCCCGTCGGCCTCGCTAGGGGCGGCGGGGTTTCGGCACCGGCAGGGAGGTGGTGGGCTCCTCCGGGAGTGCCTTGCCGGCCACCTTCGCGCGGAAGACGCGGTCCGGTGGGAGCTGGTAAGTCTTGGCCTGCACGAGCTCGTCCGGGACGGTGTGCCGGCCGGCGGGGAGTCCGTCGCCGGGGGCGGCGGGCCGCAGCTCCGGCGGGGAGCCGTCGGCCGGGCGCGGGTCGGGGAAGGGCTGGTACATGACCCCGCCGACGGCGGCCGGCTCGGCTTGGACGTGCCGGGGCGGAGGGGGCGGCGCCGGGAATCCGCCGGGTCTGGGCCGCGCGGCCGGGGAGACGGGAGCGCCCGCGACCTCCGAAGCGCCGGAAACATCCGCAGCGGGAGGGCTGGACGGCGTCCCGGGAGACGAGGGCGCCGTGCCCGCATGGGCGGAAGCGGGCCCGCGGGCCGCGCGGCTGGATGGCGTCCCGGGAGACGAGGGCGCCGTGCCCGCATGGGCGGAAGCGGACCCGCGGGCCGGGCGGCCGGCGGCGACCGTGCGGGCGGCGAGGCTGAAGACGCGTTCCGAGGCGGTCTCGTAGCCGGAGCGGTAGGCGGCGGCGCGCTCGTGGGCGGTGAGCCGCTTCTGGTGGGCTCGGCCGGCGGCGTAGCCGCAGCAGGCGAAGAAGACGGCCAGCAGAGCCAAGAGGAGAACGGAGTCGCCCGGCGCGGTCATGTACCGATTGTGGCTAAAAGGATAGACCGGAAGCTATGGCCCGTTTGACGTACCCCGATCGAATTAACTGGAAGGCTCAAGTGTTCGGGCGCACGCCAGGACCTCGGCGGCGAAGAGTGCGGGCTGCTCGAAGGCGGCGAAATGGCCGCCGCGGGGCGGCTCGTTCCAGTAGCGGATGTCGGTGAAGCGCTGCTCGGCCCAGCGGCGCGACGGGCGCGGATTTTCGCGCGGGAAGATCGAGCAGCCGGTCGGCACGGTGACGACGTCGCCGCCGCCCGAGCGGAACAGCGCCTGCACCGCGGCGAAGCTCTCCCAGTAGAGCCGGGCCGCCGAGGCGCCGGTGGCCGGCAGCCAATACATCATGAGGTTGTCGAGGAGCTGGTCACGGGAGAGCGGGCCGTCCGTCCACGCCTCGAACTTCTCGAGCATCCACGCGCACAGCGCCGCCGGCGAGTCGACCAGCGCGTAGCCGATCGTCTGGGGCCTCGTGGACTGCTCGAACGAATAGCCGTCGCCGGACGCCGCCGCCTCCAGGGCGTCGAGCGCTTCCTGCTCGCGCGCGTCGACGGGTGGCATCGGCGCCACCAGCGGCGGCATCAGGTGGAGCCCGATCACCCGCGACGGATGCCGGACGCCGAGCGCCGTGCTCACGCTCGTACCCCAGTCGTGTCCCTGCGCGAGGAAGCGGTCGTAGCCGAGCTCGCCCATCAGCGCGGCCCACGCGTCCGCCACCCGCTCGACACCCCACCCGGGCTCGGCGGGCCGGTCGCTGAAGCCGTAGCCCGGCAGGGACGGGCAGACCACGTGGAACGAGGACGTCAGCAGCGGGATCGCCTCGGCGAACTCGACGACCGAGCCGGGCCAGCCGTGCGTCATCAGCAGCGGCACCGCGCCGGGCGCCGAGGAGCGGACGTGGACGAAGTGGACACCCAGCCCGTCGATCGTGGCGCGGAACTGCGGGTGCCGGTTGAGCCTGCGGTGCGCGGCGCGGAAGTCGTAGCCGTCGGCCCAATACGCGCAGAGATCTCGTACGGCGTCGAGGGGTGTGCCCTGCTCCCAGCCCGGCACCGTGGCCGGCTCGGGCCAGCGGGTGCGCCGCAACCGCGCGCGCAGGTCGTCGATCGCCTCGGCCTCGAACGGCACCGTGAACGGGGCGATCATCGGGGCGGCCCGGCGGCGATACGGGCGCGGATCTCGGCCATCCGCTCGGGGCTGTGGTGCGGCAGCTCCCACCGGGTCTCCATCCACCACGTGCACCCGGCCGCGGCCCACGCGGCGACGTCGGCGCCCGGCGTCTCACCCTCCGCGATCACGTCGAGCCCCGGCGGCGCTCCCCGTGACGACAGCCAGGAGCGCATCTCCCGTACGGCGCCGGGGGTCATCTCGCCGCCCGGCACGACGCCGTCGCACTTGAGGACCCGCCGCATCGATTTGGGCCGCGGCCACACGCCGACCACCCAGATCGGCACCCGCTCCTGCACCGGCCGGCCGGCGACGGCGAGATCGTTCTGGTCGACCTCGTATCGGTAGTGCCGCCCGGAGAAGTGCGACTCGCCCGCCCACAGCGCCCGGATCAGGTCGATGCCCTCGTCCATCATCTCGGCCCGCACGCGCAGGTCGGTCTGCTCGCCGGTCAGCGGCAGGTCGGGGGTGAGCGCCCCGACACCCACCGTGAGGATCGCCCGGCCGCCGGAGAGCTGGTCGAGCGTGGCCACCTGGCTCGCCACCTTCCACGGGCGGCGCCACGGCAGCGGGGTCAGCATCGTCCCGAGCCGCACCCGCGAGGTCACCGCCGCCATCGCCGACAGCAGGCCCCAGGCGTCGACGCCGTAGCCCGCCTCCCAGACGAAGACGCCGTCCCACCCCGACCTCTCGGCCAGAACCGCCTGCTCGAGCTGCTCGGGCGCCGTGCCGCCGGGCAGGATCACGCCGTATCGCATCGCCGTGCCGCCAGAGGGAGTCATGCCGCCAGAGGGAGCCGTGCCGCCAGAGGGAGCCGTGCCGCCAGAGGGAGCCGTGCCGCCGGAGGGAGCCGTGCCGTCATTGGTAGCCATGCCGTCAGTGGTATCAGGGACCCCCGACAATTTCGCCCGCCGCGACCGCCTCCTGCAGGCCGCGGGCCGCCAGCCGGTCGGCCCGCTCGTTCTCGGGATGGCCGGCGTGGCCCTTGACCCAGTGCCACTGCACGTCGTGCCGGCGGACCGCCTCGTCCAGCCGCTGCCACAGGTCGACGTTCTTGACCGGCTGCTTCGCCGACGTCTGCCAGCCGTTCGCCTTCCAGCGCGGCATCCACTTGGTGATGCCGTCGCGCACGTAGATGCTGTCCGTGTAGAGCTTCACCGTCATCGGCGCCCGGTTCAGGGTCTCCAGCGCCCGGATCGGCGCCATCAGCTCCATGCGGTTGTTCGTCGTCTGCGTGGGCGAGCCGCCGCACAGGTCCTTCTCCTTGGTGCCCCACCGCAGCACCGCCCCCCAGCCGCCCGGGCCGGGGTTGGGGACGCAGGCCCCGTCGGTGTAGATCTCCACCACGGTCATGGGAGCACCTTAATGAAGAGTGAGCGCTGCCATCCCGGCGGCGGGTGCGGCCGGGCCGGGAAAGGCCGGGACGTAAGGTGGAGAAGTTGCGCTGAGTGAGGGCGGGCGGTTTTGACTGACGACGCGGTCCAGGTACGGGACGTTGTCGTGCGCTACGGCGACACGACCGCGGTCCACGGTGTGTCGCTGACCGTCCCGCGCGGCCGCGTCCTGTCGCTGCTGGGGCACAACGGCGCCGGCAAGACCAGCCTGCTCCAGGTCTGCGAGGGCTTCCGCCGCGCCGACGGCGGCGAGGTGCGGGTGCTCGGCCTCGACCCGATGGGCGACCACGACGAGCTGATGCCGCGCCTGGGCATCATGCTGCAGTCCGGCGGCGTCTATCCGTGGGCGACGGCCGGCGAGATCCTGCGCCTGTTCGCGAGCTTCGCGGCCCACCCGCTCGACGTCGACATGCTTCTCGACCGTCTCGGCCTGCGCAAATTCGAGCGTACGAGGTTCCGCCGGCTCTCCGGCGGCGAGCAGCAGCGGCTCTCGCTCGCCGTGGCGCTGGTCGGCCGCCCCGAGCTCGTCTTCCTCGACGAGCCGACCGCCGGCATGGACACCGAGGCCCGCCACACCACCTGGCAGCTGATCGAGGAGCTGCGCGCCGACGGCGTGTCGGTGCTGCTCACCACCCACCTGCTCGACGAGGCCGAGCGTCTCGCCGACGAGGTGGTCATCATGCGCAACGGCCTGGTCGCGGCGACCGGCAGCCCCGCCGAGCTCACCGCCGCCGCCGGCATCGATCTGCTCGAGGTGCGCGCCGAGCCCGGCCTCGTGCCGGACGGCCGCCTCGCCCACCTTCAGGTCACCGAGTCCAGCCCGGGGGAGTACGCGATCGCCGGCGCCCTCGACGCGGCCACCATCGCCGACGTGCTGGGCTGGTTCGCCGCCACCGGCGCCACGGTGACCTCGCTGAACACCCGGCGGCGCACTCTCGAAGACGTCTACCTCGCCCTGACCAAAGCGGAAGCCTACCGATGAGCGGCACCTTCGCACCGGCCCCCGGCCGGGCGCCCATGCGCACCGTCCTGTCCAGCCAGATCCGCATGGAGCTGGTGCTGACCGCCCGCCGCGGCGAGGCCGTGGTGCTCGCCATGGGCGTGCCGCTGCTCGTGCTGCTCGGCGCCGGCCTCACCAAGGTCACCAACGTGCCCGGCGACGATCGGCTCGCGTTCGTCGTGCCGGGCGTGCTGGCGCTCACCGTGATGTCGACGGCCTTCACCGGCCAGGCCATCACCACGGGGTACGAGCGCAGCTACGGCGTCCTCAAGCGCCTCGGCGCCTCCCCGCTGAGCCGCTCGGGCCTGCTCTTCGCCAAGACCGCCGCCGTGCTCGGGCTGATCGTCCTCCAGCTGCTCGCGCTCGCGCTGGTCGGCGTCGCGGTGGGCTGGCGGCCGCACTTCGGCCAGATCCTGCCCGCGCTGGGCATCACCGTGCTCGCCACCGCGGCGTACAGCGGACTGGCCCTGCTGCTCGCCAGCGTGCTGCGCCCCGAGACGACGACGGCCGCCGCCACCCTGATCTACGTGCTGATGCTCGCCGCCGGCGGCATCATGTTCGCCGCGCCCGACCTGGGCACGTTCGGCTGGTTCGTGCTGCCGCTGGCCGCGCACGCCGAGGCGCTGCGCGACACGCTGTCGCACGACACGTCGATCCCGCTCTCGATCTGGCTGAGCCTGGCCCTGTGGGCGGTCGTCTTCGTCACCGCCGCCGCCCGCAGGTTCAAGTGGGAGTGACCGTCCACCGATCGGTGGACAACCGCTGACGGCCGCTCGGTCGTATCGAACACCCCCGCTGAACCGCCACTCTTGACGGCATGAACGCCATAGACGTACGGGGGCTTCGCAAGTCCTACCGCGGCACCGAGGTGGTCCGCGGCATAGATCTCGAGGTGGCTCGGGGCGAGGTGTTCGCGCTGCTCGGCCCGAACGGCGCCGGCAAGACCACGACCACCGAGATCCTCGAGGGGCACCGCAGGCGGGACGGCGGCGACGCGTCGGTGCTCGGCGCCGATCCGGCCACCGCCGGCCCGCAGTGGCGGGCGCGCATCGGCATCGTGCTCCAGGACGCCGACGACGCGGCCGACCTCACCGTCGCCGAGATGGTGCGGCACATCGCCGGCTTCTATCCGGACCCGCGGCCCGCGGCCGAGGTGATCGAGCTGGTCGGCCTGACCGCCAAGAGCAAGAGCCGCATCCGCTCGCTCTCCGGCGGCCAGCGGCGCCGCCTGGACGTGGCGCTCGGCATCGTGGGCCGTCCCGAGCTGCTCTTTCTCGACGAGCCGACCACCGGGTTCGACCCGCAGGCGCGCCGCCAGTTCTGGGACCTGATCCGCGAGCTGGCCGCCGAGGGCACGACCATCCTGCTCACCACCCACTACCTGGAGGAGGCGGCCGTGCTGGCCGACCGGCTGGCCGTGCTCGCCGACGGGCGCATCGTCGCCGAGGGCACCCCGGCCACGCTGGGCGGCCGGGCCGCCGAGGCCGCGAAGGTGTCCTGGCGCGACAACGGCGTCCTGCGCACCGAGCAGGTGGACGACCCGACCGAGCTGCTGCGCAAGCTGGTCGCCACCGACGCCGACCTGCGCTCGCTGACCGTCACGCGTCCCACGCTGGAAGACATTTATCTTGAGCTGATCGGGGGAGATAAATGAGCACCGCAGTCATGGGGATCAGCCGCGGCCACGTCGAGCTGCTCCAGTTCCTGCGCGACCGCACCGCCGTGATCTTCACGTTCGCGTTCCCGGCGATGCTGCTGCTCCTGTTCGGCACGATCTTCGGGGACCAGTACACCGACGCCGGGGTCAGCGCGAGCCACGTCTTCTCGGCGAGCATGATCGCGTACGGCATCCTGTCCACCGCCTTTGTCACGATGGGCGCAGGGCTCGCCACTGACCGTGAGGACGGCACCCTCAAGCGCCTGCACGGCACGCCGATCACTGCCACGTCGTACGTCCTCGGGAAGTTGATCCTGGTCTTCGCCCTCAGCGTCGGCGAGGTGATCCTGCTGGTGGGCGCGGGCGCGCTGGTCTTCGACATGTCGCTGCCCGACCTGTCGCACTGGATGACGTTCGCCTGGCTCTTCCTGCTCTCGGTGACGACCTGCTCGCTGCTGGGCATGGCGGTCAGCGGCATCGTCAAGCACGCCCGCACGGCCGGCGCGATCCTGAACGTGCCCGTCGTGGCGCTCCAGTTCATCTCGGGCGTCTTCATCTACCCGGTCACCCAGCTGCCGTCGTGGCTGATCCAGGTGGCGTCGTTCTTCCCGGTGAAGTGGATGGCGCAGGGCTTCCGGTACGTCTTCCTGCCCGACGTCATGAAGGACCAGGAGCCCGCCGGTCAGTGGGAGCTGGGTCGCATCGCCTTGGTGCTGGGCGCGTGGTGTGTGATCGGATTGGTCGCGTGCCTCATGACCTTCCGCTGGAGCCGCGACAAGTGAACGCGCCGGCCGACGAGGCGCACAACCGCTACCCCGGGGTCTGGGAGTCCTACCTCGGGGTGGTGGCGCTTGTCGTCTCCCTCGCGGTCCTGATGTCGTACGGCTTCTCGCTCGCGCTCCGGCTCACCTCCGTGGGCGCGATCGCGCTGATCGCCGTGATCCACCTCGTGTGGGGCCGCAAGGTGATCATCGCGGACCGGGGGAGTCCCCGCCTGCTCGCGCTGGAGCTGGCGCTCTTCGCGGTCGCCGTGATCGCCGTCCCGGTGGCGAACTGGCTGCTCTTCGCGATCATCCCGCTGATCTTCCAGATGGTCCGGCTGCGGGAGGCCGCCGTCGCCGTGGTCGCGGTCAACCTGGTGCCGCCCGTGGTCGACCTCTTCCTGCGCCCGCAGCAGGTCGTCATGGACCTGATCGTCGCGACCATCTCGGCGGCGTCCGGCATCTGGCTCGGCTTCTTCATCACCCGCGTGATCCAGCAGAGCGTCGAGCGCCGCCAGCTCATCGCCGACCTGGAGGCCAGCCGCAGCGAGGTGGCCCGGCTCTCCCGCGAGGCCGAGCGCACCCACCTGGCCGCCGAGATCCACGACACGCTCGCGCAGGGCTTCACCAGCATCATCACGCTGCTCCAGTCGGTCGATCCCGACCTGCGCGACGAGCGGCTGGCGCTGGCGGTCCGCACCGCCCGGGAGAACCTGGCCGAGGCCCGGTCCCTCGTGGCGGCCCTCGCACCCTCCCCGTTGGCTTCCGCTTCCCTACCCGAGGCCGTACGCCGTCAGGCGTCCCGCTTCGCCGAGGAGTCCGGCGTGCCGGCCACCTTCCGCACGAGCGGCGACGAGCGCACCCTGCCGACCGCGGTCGAGGTGGTGCTGCTGCGCGCCGCCCAGGAGGCGCTGACCAACGTACGGCGGCACGCCGGCGCCCACGAGGCCGCGGTCCTGCTGGCGTACACGCCGTCGCATGTGCGGCTCGTGGTGCGCGACGACGGCCGGGGCTTCGTGCCCGGCGCGGCGGACGGCTTCGGCCTGTCCGGCATGCGCTCGCGGGCCGCCCAGATCAGCGGCGACCTGCGGGTGCGCAGCGACCCCGAGACCGGGACGACCGTCGAGCTGGAGGTGCCGGTGTGATCACGATAGTGCTGGTGGACGACCATCCGGTGGTCCGGCACGGCCTGCGCGGCATGCTCGAGGCCGAGCCCGACCTGACCGTGGTGGGTGAGGCGTCGTCGGGCCCCGAGGGCGTCGAGGTGGCTTTGGCCGTACGCCCCGACATCGTCCTGATGGACCTGCGCATGCCCGGCGGCGACGGCGTGACGGCCACCGAGCAGATCGTCGCCCGCGCCGCCGGCGTCCGCGTGCTGGTCCTCACCACGTACGAGTCCGACCGCGACATCCTCCGCGCCATCGAGGCGGGCGCGGGCGGCTACCTCCTCAAGGACGCGTCCCCCACCGACCTGGCGAACGCGGTCCGCGCGGCCGCCCGAGGCGAGACGGTCCTGTCACCCAGCGTCGCCTCGACCCTCGTACGCCAGGTCCGCAAGCCGGCCCCGCCGGCCCTGTCCGCCCGCGAGACCGAGGTGCTGCGCCTGGTCGCGAAGGGCCTGACCAACGCCGACATCGGCCGCGCCCTCTACATCTCCGAGGCCACCGTCAAGACTCACCTGCTGCGAGCCTTCTCCAAGCTCGACGTGGCCGACCGCACCGCCGCCGTCACCACCGCCATGGAGCACGGGCTGCTCTGAGGCCCTCCGCGCCGGCCTCACAGGAAGTGCCAAGCGACGGCACAGGCCAGGGCGAGGCGGAACCCGCAACGTTGTTGAGGTGTCAAGCAACCAGAGCGGGCGACGAGGAGGCAACCGATGAAGCGGGAGACCGGACTGCGGCGCACCGCGCTGCTCACCGGCGTCCTGGTGGCGGCGTCGGCGGTGGGGACGGCGGCCGTGGCCGCTGCCGCCTACGCGTCCGACAACCAGCAGAGCGGCACAACGGTCACCACGACCGACAACACGGACAGCGCGACCAGCACCGACTCGCCGTCCCTCTCCACCGACAGCGGCTCGCCGGACAGCGGGAGCAGCGGCGCCACCTCGGGAGGGTCCTGAGATGCCGCTCGCCGAGACCCTGCCGATCGGCGCCGACACCGCGCAGTGGGACGTCTGGGGCACCGTCGCCCGCGTCGTCGTCACCGAGCCCGCCCTGATCGACGAGGCCGCGGCGCTGGTGCGGGCCGAGCTCGCCGCCGTCGACCTCGCGTGCAGCCGCTTCCGGCCCGACTCCGAGCTGCGCCAGGTCACCCCCGGCCGGCCCGTTGCGGTCAGTCCTCTGCTCGCCTCGCTGGTGGAGGCCGCCCTGACCGCCGCCCGCGAGACCGGCGGCGACGTCGACCCGACCATCGGCGCGGCCCTCTGCGGCCTCGGCTACGACCGGGACTTCGCCGAGATCACCGGCCGCACCGTCGCGCCCGCCGTCCGGGTCTTCGCCGTGCCCGACTGGCGCGCGGTGCGGCTGAGCGACGGCATGCTGACCGTCCCGCACGGCGTCCTGCTCGACCTCGGCGCGACCGCCAAGGCCGTGACCGCCGACCGGTGCGCCGCGCTCGTGGCCGGGCGTCTCGGCACCGGCGTCATGGTGGCGCTCGGCGGCGACATCGCCACGGCCGGTCCCTCGCCGGCGGGCGGGTGGAAGGTCCTGGTGCGGGACCGTCCGGGAGACCCCGCTCATGCCGTACGCCTGCCCGGCGGCGCCGCGATCGCCACGTCCAGCACCGCCGGCCGTACGTGGGGACACCTGCACCACATCCTCGACCCGCGCACCGGCCTGCCCGCCCCGGCCGTCTGGCGCACCGTGTCCGTGGCCGCGTACAGCTGCCTGCGGGCCAACACGCTCAGCACCGCCGCCGTCGTCCGCGGCCACCGCGCCTTCGGCCTGCTGCGCGGCGTGCCCAGCCGGATCGTCACCGCCGACCTCGAGGTGCTGCGGATCGGCGGGTGGCCGTCATGACCGACGCCCTCTGGTACTTCGCCCGCGGCAGCGGCGTCGTCGCCCTCGTCCTGCTCACCGTCGTCGTGGCCCTCGGCATCGGGGCACGGTCCGGCCGTACGGCCTTCGGCCTGCCCCGCTTCGCCGTGAGCCTGCTGCACCGCAACGCCGCGCTGCTCGCCGTCGTCTTCCTCGTGCTGCACGTGGTCAGCCTGCTCTTCGACCCGTACGCGCAGCTGCGGCTCTTCGACGTGGTGCTCCCGTTCGTGGGCAACTACCGGCCGGTCTGGCAGGGGCTCGGCACGCTCGGCTTCGACCTGATGGTGGCGATCGTGGTGACCAGCCTGCTGCGGCACCGGATCGGCGCCCGCGCCTGGCGAGCCGTGCACTGGCTGGCGTACCTCTGCTGGCCCGTCGCCCTGCTGCACGGCCTCGGCACCGGCTCCGACAACGGCACCGCCTGGCTCTGGACGGTCTCGATGATCTGCGTCGCCGTCGTGCTGGCCGCCGTCGCCTGGCGGCTCACCCCGAACTTCACCCGTTTCCCGCACCGCGCCGAGCGCAAGGTCGCCCCGCGCCTGCGCCCCTTGGAGGAGGTCCGATGACCAGTGTCGCGGAGGCGCCCACCGTGCAGCGCCGCCTGCTCGCCCAGACCGGCCACGGCCCGCTGCCCACCCTCGACGCCAGCCAGGTGGTCGGCCTGGCCCGCGACGCCGGCCTGACCGGCCGCGGCGGCTCCGGCTTCCCGCTGTGGCGCAAGCTCAACGCGGTGCTCGTCTCCGGCCGCCCACCCACGATCATCGCGAACGGCGCCGAGGGCGAACCGGCCTCCGGCAAGGACAAGGCCCTGCTGACGTACCAGCCGCACCTGGTCCTCGACGGCCTCCAGCTGATCGCCCGGGCGGCGCGCGCCTCGACCGCGTACCTCTACGTTGCGCAGCCGGCCGCCTTCCGGGCCGTCCTCGGCTCCCGCCGCGACCCGATCCCGGTCACCCTCGTGACGGCGCCCGACGCGTTCGTCGCGGGGGAGGAGTCGGCGGTGGCCGCGGCCGTGGCCGGCCGGGGCGCGGTCCCCGCGGACAAGCGGTTCCGCCTGCCCGACACGGGCACCCTGGTGCAGAACGTCGAGACGCTGGCCCACCTGGCCCTCATCGCCCGGTACGGCGCGGGCTGGTTCCGCACCGCCGGCACCTACGACGAGCCCGGCACGTTCCTGGCCACCATCGGCGGCGCGGTCGCCGCCCCCGGCGTCGTCGAGGCCGGCTACGGCGTACCCCTGGGCGACCTGATCACCGCGGCCGGCGGCCCGACCGCACCGCTCGCCGCCGTCCTGGTCGGCGGCTACCACGGCGCGTGGGTGCCCGCCGACCCCGCGCTGCCGATCAGCCGCGAGGCGCTGTCCCCGTACGGCGCCACACCGGGCGCCGGCGTCGTGACGGCCCTGCCCTTGGGCGCGTGCGGCCTGGCCGAGACCGCGAGGATCGCCGGCTACCTGGCCGATCAGTCCGCCGGCCAGTGCGGTCCCTGCGTCAACGGCCTGCCCCGCCTGGCCACCACCCTGGCGGACCTCGCCGCCTTCCGCGCCCGCCCCACCCTCCCCGCCGAGGTGACCCGCCTGACCCACCTGGTCACGGGCCGCGGCGCCTGCCGCCACCCCGACGGCACGGCCCGCCTGATCGCCAGCGCCATGCGCGCCTTCTCGGCAGACGTGACCGCCCACCTGAACGGCCACTGCCTGGCCACGCACACCCCCTGACGCCACGGAGCCCCGCCATGACCCGCCTGCACATCGACTGGACGGCCTGCGACGGCCGCGGCCTCTGCGCCGAACTGTTGCCGGAGCTCCTCGCCGAGGACGACTGGGGCTACCCCATGGCCCGCGACGGCAGCCCCTCACCCACAGTGCCACCCGCCCTGGAACCCAACGCCCAGCGCGCCGTCGACCGATGCCCCGCCCTGGCCCTACACCTGACCCGCGAGGCGGAACGGCCTTCCGCCCCCACCAGATAGCCGGCCCTCAGACCGGCGGCTCGACCCATCGCGCGACACGCGCCGAGCAAGACGGCCTCCTCGGTCGGCTCCACCGCGTCGGCCCGCCGCGCCACCTCGTTCTGTCCACAACGGACATGCCGAGGCTCGAACCCGACGGGCACGTTCAGCGGCGCACTCTTCCAACGGCTGACCTTGCCTCTGCACCGCCGGTCGACAACCCGCAGCTTGCCCCAGCTCTCAGATCACGCAGTTGTGCCATCAACCCGCGGAACCGGTCTTGGCTTGCCGATGGATCAACGACGTGTGCCTGCCCGACCGACCGCTGCGAGTCAGCAGCCACCAACCCGCGCGACCGGCCTTGGCTGCCGATGGATCAACGATGTGTGCCTGCCCGCCTGACTGCTGCGAGTCAGCAGCCACCAACCCGCGCGACCGGCCTGGAATTGCCGATGGACCAACGACGAAGCGTGCCTGCGTGACCGATCTGCCTTGGCCCGGACCACAGCGCGGCAGCGAACAACGACCCCGACGGCCGCAAGGGGACCGCCCAGCCCGGCCAGCCACAAAGCGGCGATGGACCACCGACTGGCCGTCAGTGGACACCAGGCAAGGTGGAGGGTCGGGGGTGCGCACTCTCGACGTAAAAGTGCTCCTCAGTCGTGAGTGCGCACCCCCGGCCCTCCACCGTCAACCGTGAGAAAGTCCAACCCACCCACCCGCCACCGTCAGGCGGAACCGTTCCCCTGTGGACAACGGCGACCGCGCGGCGCCGGGCCTGTGTATAACTCGGCTGAGCCGCTTGACAGCACCTAACCTGGGCGGTGGCCCCCGGGTGGGTGGGCCTGGTGGGTGGGCCTGGTGGGTGGGCCTGGTGGGTGGGCCTGGTGGGTGAGCCCGGTCCGCCGCCTGCTCCGATTCGCCCCTTTTGTGCCCGGTCGCCACGATCGGCGAAGGTCCTGCGGCTTGCCTCGGCGACGCTGATCGGCGCCAAGCCACTATCCGCCTGACCGCCCCGACGACGGCGCCAAGGTGTGCGCCCCAGCCGAACCCCCTCCGCCGCCGGCTGGACCCCGGCGCCGCCGAGGATGCGCAGTCCTCCTGCCTCGAGGGCTATCTCTTCCTGCGCGCCCTCCGCAGTCTGGCCGCCGTAGACCTCGGCGCTGTGGCTGAAGCTCGCTGCGCGCCGACCGGGCCGGAGTCCGCGTTCCCTTCCTCGATGACACACCGCTCCACCACGTCGTCTCCTACCGCGGCTGGACCAACGCCGCGGCATCGTCCTCCACCAGCCCGACGACGCCCGCGCCCCCGAGGAGGCGGCCCTGGCCGGCCGAGGTTCCCGTCCCGCCGCCTAACGAGATCTGCTCACGTTCTTCCTGCCGGCCGCGGCCACGCCTGGCTCGCGAGGGCCCGCCCGGCGCCGCCGCAGGGCGTGATGCGCGCCACCATGTGCACCTTAGGTCGATTTAAGCCGAAAAAAGCATTCCGCCGTTAACGGGGGGATACGCCGGTTAGATTACGGAAGGCGCGACCTCACGCGTTGCTCAGACCGGCGCAGCCGGTCCCCCGAGCCGCCCTCAGGTGCGGTGCCCGAACAGGCAAACCCGTCGCAAGGCGGGGACGCAAAGCCAGGGGCCTCCCCCACCGGAGGCAGCCCAGCCGCCGAAGGAGAAAGAAAGACATGCGCTCTTCCACAGCCCATGCAGCCACGAGCGGCTCGGTTCCGTTCATGCTGCGTGGCCCCAAGTCCGTACGGCGGATCCTCGCGGTCGCCGTCGCGGGCGCCATCGGCTTCACGCCGGCCGTCATCAATTCCTCGCCCGCCTACGCCGCGGTCGGTGACATCACCCGCGTGGGCACCGGCGCCATCGAGGTGACCGAGGGCGGCCGGATCGACATCCGCCTCAGCCGCGCCGGCGGTGGCCCGCTCGACGAGGCGGAGGTGACCTGGGCGGTCGCCGACGGCCTCGACCCCACCATCGACGAGGACGACGTCGTCGCGATGAGCGGATCGGTGATCTTCCCGGCGGCCGCGAACGCGACGTCGGCGCAGAACCAGACCGTCTCGATCGGGACCGTCAACGACACGATGGACGAGCAGGACCTCGAGAACCTCGAGATCACGCTGACGCTGCCGAGCCCGCAGTCTCCGATCACCGTGAACGCGAGCATCCGGGACAACGACGCCCCGCCGGCCTACCGCCTGGTGGTCGACGACGCGAACCCGGACGAGAGCGCGCCCAGCGTGATGGTCTCGGCCACCCTCAGCGCGCCCTCCGGCAAGGACATCGAGATCCCGCTCTCCACGCAGGCCGGCACCGCCAAGGCGGGCGCCAACCAGGACTTCGTGGCGCTCGACACCGTCACGCCGCCCGTGCTGACCATCCTGGCCGGTGCCCTCGACAGTGACGAGGTGCCGGTCACGATCAACAACGACGACGTCTTCGAGGAGCCGGTCCAGTCGTTCACCGTCCGGGGCGGGACCAGCCCGACGGTCACCGGGACGCAGTCGGCGACGGTCAACATCCACGACAACGAGGACCAGCCCGAGATCGACGTCGTGGCCGCGGGCGCGGCCAACGAGGGCGACGAGATCGACTTCCGGGTCCACCTTTCCGGTGCCTCGGAGCGGCCGGTCACCGCCGCCTGGCATACCGACGACGGTCCGGGCGCTGACTACGAGGCCGACCCGCTGAGCCCGCACGGCCGGGCGGTCGCCGGTCAGGACTACACCGGCGGCAACGGCACGGTCACCTTCCGGGCGGCCACGGCCAGCGACGACACGACCGAGGGCAACGAGCTCCAGCACGTCAAGGTGCGCAGCACGCGGGACACCATCGACGAGCTGAACCCCGAGGACATGCACCTCACGCTCAGCAACCCGACGATCGGCAAGCTCGCCGAGGACTTCGTCGCGACGGGCTCGATCACCGACACCAACGTTCCGCCGGAGGTGCGGCTCCTGCCCACCACCCGGTCGGCGACCGAGGGCAACTCCGGCGTGAAGGCGCAGACCTTCACCGTGCGCCTGGACAAGCCGTCGGGCCAGAAGGTCAAGGTTCAGTACGCCGTGACCGCGGGACAGACGAACCCCGCCACGCCGGGCTCCGACTTCATCTCGCGGCCGGGCACGCTGATCTTCCAGCCGGGTGAGACCGAAAAGACGTTCACGGTGGACATCGTGGGCGACTCGGCTCTGGAGACCGACGAGACCTTCGAGGTTGAGATCCTCGCGGCGAACGCGACCCTCGCGACCGACCTGAACACCGGCCCGGTGCCGTTCACGATCAGGAACGACGACTCGGCTCCGTCCTTCAGCGTCGCGCCGCTCGTCCTGAAGGAGGGCAACGAGGGCACCGTCGCCGTCCTGCCCGTCAAGCTCAGCGGGGCGACGGCGGCCAACGCCACGTTCAACGTCACGGCCGCGGCCGGCACCGGACAGGGCGGGGCCACGGACGCCGGCGCCAACCCGGGTGACATCGACTACGTCGACCCGACCGCCACCGTCATCATCCCGGCCGGTCAGACCACGGGCTTCGCCTACTTCCTGGTCAACGGGGACGACGTCTTCGAGGGCGACGAGTCGCTGAGCGTCGAGGTCGCCACGGACACGGTCAGCGGCACCGACCTGATCGTGACCGGAACCCCGAAGACCGCCAAGGTCACGATCACCGATGACGATCCGGCGCCGTCGGTGCGGATCAACAGCGACGAGGCCGACGAGGGCGACAGCGTCCAGCTCACCGCGACCACCATGGGCGTGGCGCAGCACGACGTCAGCTACAACGTCACGGCCCGGGGCGGTTCGGCCAACGGCAGCGCCGCGGCCGCGGCCGACGACTTCAGCGACCCGGGCACGATCGGCCTGACGATCGACGGCGGCACCCTCTCGGGCAGCACCGTCAACGTCGGCGACCCGATCGACATCACCGACGACGAGCGGCCCGAGCCGGCCGAGACCGTCCTGGTCAGCGGCAGCGCCTTCGGCACCGCCGGCAAGGTCGAGCAGGGCGTGCTGACCATCGCCGCCAACGACGACGGCGACCAGGGCGGCGAGGGCCCGGGCGAGGAGCCCGGCGACAACCGGCCGACCATCAGCGCCCCGGGACGCACGGGTGCCGGTCCGGTGACCATCACCGGCCGGGTCGCGCCCGACGCCACGGTCGAGCTGTGGGGTGCCCCGATCGGCGGCGGCGAGCTGGCGTGGATCGCGAACACCAAGGCCACCGCGACGGGCAACTACTCGTTCACCCGGACGATCTCGCAGGGCATGCGCTTCGTGGCGCAGTCGCAGGAGGTCAACTCGAACGAGGTCCGGGTGACGATCACCCAGGGCGTGACCCTCACGGCGTCCTCGCCGCGGGCGGACCACGTGACCGTGCTGGTCAAGAGCAGCCCGAACGCCGCCGGCCGCAAGGTCGTGGTCCAGCGCTGGACCGGCCCCAACACCTGGACCAACATCCTGGTGAGCCGGGCGAACGTGAACGGCGCCTACACCGCCACGACGACCGCTCCGAGCGGCACCATCGCGCTGCGCGCCTGGGTCGAGGGTGTGCCGTCGCAGGGCATCAACACCGGCTACTCGGCGATCGTGCGACCGGTCATCAAGTAACCAGCGGTAAGTGAAGATGGGGGGCGGCCGGACGGCCGCCCCCCATCTCCATCTGTGAGTCAGTCGACCTCCACGACCGCCTGGGCGAACTGGGCCGAGTACAACCGGGCGTACGCACCCTCCGCCGCGATCAGCTCGTCGTGGGTGCCCTGCTCGACGATCGAGCCCTGCTCCATCACGAGGATCACGTCGGCGTCGCGGATGGTGGAGAGGCGGTGGGCGATGACGAAGCTCGTCCGGCCCTCCCGCAGCGTCGCCATCGCGCGCTGGATCAGCACCTCGGTGCGGGTGTCGACCGAGCTGGTCGCCTCGTCGAGGATCAGGATGCTCGGCTCGGCGAGGAACGCCCGCGCGATCGTGATCAGCTGCTTCTGGCCGGCGCTGACGTTCGAGCCCTCCTCGTCGATCACCGTGTCGTAGCCGTCGGGCAGCATCCGGACGAAGGCGTCCACGTGCGCCGCCTCCGCGGCCTGCCGCACCGCGTCCATGTCGAACGAGTCGGCCCCGTACGCGATGTTCTCCGCGATCGTGCCCCCGAACAGCCACGTGTCCTGCAGGACCATGCCCATGTGCTCGCGCAGCTGCTCCCGCGGCATGGTCGCGATGTCCACGCCGTCGAGCGTGATCCGCCCCGACGTCACGTCGTAGAAGCGCATCAGCAGGTTCACGAGCGTCGTCTTGCCGGCCCCCGTCGGCCCGACAATGGCGACCGTCTGCCCCGGCCGTACGGTCAGGGAAAGGCCCTCGATGAGCGGCTTGCCGGGCAGGTAGCGGAACGAGACGTTCTCGAAGGCCACCTCGCCGCGCACCCGGCCCAGGTCGGCCGGCGCCGGCTCGGCGCTCTGCTCCGGCGCGTCGAGCAGCGCGAACACCCGTTCGGCCGAGGCCACGCCGCTCTGCACCAGGTTGGCCATGCTGGCGATCTGGGTGAGCGGCTGGCTGAACTGCCGCGAGTACTGGATGAACGCCTGCACCTCGCCCAGCGACAGCGAGCCGGACGCCACCCGCAGGCCGCCGACGACGGCCACCAGCACGTAGTTCAGGTTGCTGATGAACATCATGGCCGGCTGGATCAGCCCGGACATGAACTGCGCCTTGAACGACGACGCGTACAGCTTCTCGTTGTGCTCGGAGAAGGTGCGGCGCGCCTCGTCCTCGCGGCCGAAGACCTTCACCAGCGAGTGCCCGGTGAACATCTCCTCGATGTGGCCGTTGAGCCGCCCGGTGGTGGCCCACTGGGCGACGAAGTTGGGCTGCGAGCGCTTGCCGATCATCGTGGTCACCCAGACCGACACCGGCACGGTGATCAGCGCGATCAGCGCCAGGATCCAGGAGATCCAGAACATCGCCACCAGGACGCCGACGACCATCAGCAGCGCGGTCACGAGCTGGGCGAAGGTCTGCTGGAGCGTCTGCGCGATGTTGTCGGTGTCGTTGGTGGCCCGGCTCAGCACCTCGCCGCGCGGCTGCTGGTCGAAGTAGGACAGGGGGAGCCGCGCCAGCTTCTCCTCGACCTGCCGGCGCAGTCGCGACACGGAGGTCTGCACCACGTACGCGGTGATGCGCCCCTGGAAGACGCCGAACAGCCACGCGCAGACGTAGACGACGGCGACCCAGGTCAGCAGGTGCAGCAGCCGGTCGAAGTCGATGCCCTGGCCGGGCACGAAGTCGACGGCGGCGAGCAGGTCGGCCTGCGTGCCCTCGCCGCGGGCGCGCAACGCCTCGATCGCCTGCTCCTTGGTGACACCGCCCTTGATCGTCTGGCCGATGACACCGGAGAAGATGATGTCGGTGCCCTTGCCGAGCAGGTAGGGCCCGAGCACGGAGAGCACGACGCTGCACGCGCCGAAGAGCAGCACGAGCCCGACGTACGCGCGCTGCGGCTTGAGCAGGCCGAGCAGGCGCTTGGTGGAGCCCTTGAAGTCCTGGAGCTTCTCGGGCGGCCCTCCGGCCGCCATCATGCGAGCCGCGGGCGGTCCTCCCGGAACAGGCCCCGGCCGGCGGATAGGGGCGGTCACGCTGAGCCTCCCAACCAAAAAGAGACAAGGGCGCGATCATGACGCTCGCTTCGCTCGGTCATGCCGCGGCCTCCTGCTCCGTGAGCTGGGACAAGACAATCTCGCGGTACGTGGGGTTCGTGTCCATGAGCTCCGTGTGGGTGCCGGTGCCGACCACCCGGCCGTCGTCGAGCACCACGATGCGGTCGGCGTCGCGGATGGTGCTCACCCGCTGGGCGACGATCACCACCGTGGCGTCGGCGATGTGGTCGGTGAGCGCGGCCCGCAGCGCGGCGTCGGTGGCGTAGTCGAGCGCCGAGAACGAGTCGTCGAACAGGTAGATCTCCGGCCGGTGCACCAGGACCCGGGCGATCGCGAGCCGTTGCCGCTGGCCGCCGGACACGTTGGTGCCGCCCTGGGCGATCGGCGCGTCCAGGCCGCCCTCCATGCGCTCGACGAAGTCTCGCGCCTGCGCGACCTCGAGCGCCTGCCAGAGCTGCTCGTCGGTCGCGTCCGGGTTGCCGTACCGCAGGTTGGAGGCGATCGTGCCGGAGAAGAGGTAGGGCTTCTGCGGTACGAGGCCCACGGTCCTCGCCAGCAGCTCCGGGTCGAGGTCGCGCACGTCGACCCCGTCGACCAGCACCCGGCCGCCGGTGGCGTCGAACAGCCGCGGGATCAGGTTGAGCAGCGTGGTCTTGCCGCTGCCGGTGCTGCCGATGACCGCGGTGACCTCGCGCGGCCGGGCGGTCAGGGCGACGCCGCTGAGCACTGCCGCCTCGGCGCCCGGGTAGTGGAAGTCGACGTTCTCCAGCTCGAGGTGGCCGTGCTCGCGCAGCGTGGTCACCGGCCGCGCGGCCGGCTTGACGCTCGACTCGGTGCCCAGCACCTCCTCGATGCGCTCGGCGCACACCTCGGCCCGCGGGATCATGACGAACATGAACGTCGCCATCATGATCGACATGAGGATCTGCATCAGGTAGCTGAGGAACGCGGTGAGCGCGCCGATCTGCATCGCGCCCGAGTCGATGCGGTGCCCGCCGAACCAGAGCACGGCCACGCTCGACACGTTCACGATCAGCATGACCGTCGGGAACATCAGCGCCATCAGCTTGCCGGCGCGCAGCGACACGTCGGTGAGCTCGGCGTTGGAGACCTCGTACCGGTCGCGCTCGCGCTCGTCGCGGACGAACGCCCGGATCACTCGGATGCCCGAGATCTGCTCGCGCATCACCTGGTTGACCCGGTCGATGCGCACCTGCATCGACCGGAACAGCGGCCGCATCCGCACGATGATCAGGCCCACCGTGCAGATCAGCACCGGCACGATCACGAGCAGCATCGACGAGAGCGGCACGTCCTGCCGCAGCGCCAGCACGATGCCGCCGACGCACATGATCGGGGCGGACACCATCAGCGTGAAGGTCAGCAGCACCAGCAGCTGGATCTGCTGGACGTCGTTCGTGGTGCGCGTGATCAGCGACGGCGCGCCGAACTGTCCCACCTCGCGGGCGGAGAACTCCTGCACCCGCTCGAAGATCGACGCGCGCACGTCCCGCCCGACCGCCATGGCCGTGCGGGCCCCGAAGTAGACCGCCACGACCTGCGCCGCGATCTGCGCCAGCGTCACGACGAGCATCCACCCGCCGATGCGCATGACATAGCCGGTGTCGCCCTTGACCACGCCGTTGTCGATGATGTCGGCGTTGAGGGTGGGAAGGTAGAGAGTTGCCAGGGTCTGCACGAACTGGAAGAGCACCACCAGCCCGATCGCGCCCCGGTACGGCCGGAGATGGCCGCGGAGCAGTTGGATCAGCACTACTACTGAGCCCCCCGTGTGAGTAGTCCGTCGAGCATCAACGAGACCGTCTCGGCCCCGTCCAAATGAGCCGGGTCGCCGAACGGCCCGTACGTGTTGGCACCGCAGAACATCAGGAGAAGAGTCGCCACCGCCTCGGGCGGCCGGCGCAGGCGCTCGGCGTCGGGCTCGATGACCTCGGCCAGCGCCCGCCGCAGGGACTCCCGGTTGACCGTCATCTGCTTGACGGTCGCCTCGTCCCGTGCCGCGATCACCAGCTTGCGCGCCGCCGCCATGAGCTGCGCGTTCTCCGCGAACCGCGCATGCACCAGCTCGGCGGCCCGCGCCAGCCGCTCCCGCAACGGCAGCCCCCGGTCGATGGCCCGCAGCGCCTCCAGCGTCGGCTGCGGATCGAGCGCCTTGACCACCGAGCAGACGACGAGCTCCGTCTTGGTCTCGAACACCCCGAAGATCGTCCCCTCGGCCACTCCCGCGGCCTGGGCGATCTGCCGAGTGCTCACGTCCACCCCATGCTCGTGCAGCAGGGGAATGGTCGCCGCCACCAACGCGGCCCGCCGCTCCTCGGGCGCCAGAGCCGGCACCCGCCGTCGCCTCGTCTCCACGCGACCACCTTACTGAGCGAGCGCTCACTCATCCACTGACATTTGTCATGGGTGGGCGAAGCGCCGCCGAAGGTTTCTCTCAGGTTGCACCCAGGGTGACCGATCGGTGCGCCCGTGCGACGTGTCGAGATGGACGATCACACAGCTGAATACTGGGCTCGCCAGCTGCGCATCGGGGCGGGTATAGCTGTTGTGGTCACGGCTATCGGCGGGGTTCGGATCGCCCTCGGGTGGGCGCCGTCCGCGAGGTGGTGGCTGGTTCCGGTCGCCGCGGCCGTCGCGTTGCAGGTGGGTGCCTTCTGGGTGCCGTGGAACCGGATCGTGCGCGACCACCTCAAGCGGCGCCGGCTGTTGCTGTGGTGGTTCGCGCAGCTGCCGGTGCTGCTGCTGTTCGGGCTGGCCGATCCGGACGGGTGGCTGCTCTACGTGCCCGCCGCCGTCCTGCTGCTGATCACCGGCATGGCGCTCTGGTCGCCCAAGGTGGTCATCTGGCTGGGTGTGCTCGCCGTCGGCGGCTACGCGGTCCTGCTGCCGCAGCGGGGCGGTGCCGACTTCGGGACGACGTCGCTGCTCGTGGCGATGATGGGCTGCGTCGTCGGGCTCACCGCTGTCGGCGCCCAGAGCCGCCGGAGGTTCGACGCCCGGCGGCTCATCGCCGAGCGCCGCCTCGAGACGCTGCTCGCCGCGTCGGCGGACGCGGTGCTCGCGATCGGGCGGGACGGGCGCCTCAAGTATGTGAGCCCCTCCGTCGAGCACCTGCTCGGGCGCGAGCCCGCCGCCCTGCTCGGCGAGCGGCTCAGCGAGCTGATGACCGTCGAGCGGCGGCCCGCCGCCCAGAAGTTCTTCGCCGAGCTGCTGGAGCTGCCGACCGGGCTGAGCATGCGCACCGAGTCGCGCTTCCGCTGCGAGAGGGGCGAGAGCGGCAAGTGGGTCGACGTCGACGTCGACGTCATCGGCACGAACTGGATCAACAGCCCGGACCTCCAGGCCGCCGTGGTGAGCCTGCGCGACATCAGCAAGCGGCGTGAGCTCGAACGGCAGCTCAGCCGGCAGGCGTACACCGACTCCTTGACCGGCATGCCGAACCGGGCGCTGTTCCGGGAGCGGCTCGCGGAGGCCGTCGCCGACGGCCGGCCGGTCAGCGTGCTGCTGCTCGACCTGGACGACTTCAAGCTGGTCAACGACAACCTGGGGCACAGCGCCGGCGACGACCTGCTCACCACGATCGCCGACCGGCTGCGCCGGCACGTGCGCCCGGACGACCTGCTCGCCCGGCTCGGCGGCGACGAGTTCGCGATCCTGCTGCGGGACCTGCCGGACGGCGACGCGGCCGCGCTGGCCGAGCGGCTCCTGGGAACCGTGCGTGAGCCCGTACGGCTGGGAAGTCGCGATGTGACCTGCTCGCTGAGCATCGGGATCGCCAGCGGCGCCGACGGCAACGCGGAGCAGCTCCTCGGCAACGCCGATCTGGCCATGTACGCGGCCAAGCGCGCCGGCCGCAACGGCTACGCGATCTTCGACCCGACGATGACCATGTCGGTGCTCGAGGAGGCTCAGCTGCGCGCCGACATCGAGCAGGCGCTGGAGAACGAGGAGTTCGTCGTCCTCTACCAGCCGGTCGTCGACATGCAGACGCAGCGGATGACCTCGGTGGAGGCGCTCGTGCGCTGGCAGCACCCGCGCGACGGGCTGCTCAGCCCGTACCACTTCATCGCCAGCGCCGAGGCGAACGGCCTGATCGTCCCGCTGGGCCGCTGGGTGCTGCGGCAGGCCTGCGCGCAGCTGGCCCGCTGGCGCGCGGAGTCGCCGGCCGCCGCCGGGCTGCACGTCAACGTCAACCTGAGCGCCCGGCAGTTCCAGTACGCCGGCCTCGTCGACGACGTCGCGGACGCGCTGGCCGAGTCGGGCCTGGACGCGGCGAGCCTCACCCTGGAGATCACCGAGTCGATGCTGATGGCCGACATCGAGAGCGCCAAGCAGACCCTGCACGCGCTGCGCGGCCTGGGCGTCCGGCTGGCGATCGACGACTTCGGCACCGGCTACTCGTCGCTGAGCTACCTGAAGCAGCTCCCGGTCGACGTCATCAAGATCGACAAGACGTTCGTGGACGAGGTGGACGTCGACGCCGACGACGTGGCGCTGGTGGACGCGGTGGCCGGGCTCGGGCAGGCGCTGAAGATGAAGACCGTGGCCGAGGGCATCGAGACCGACGCGCAGTGGTCCACGCTGCGCGGGCTCGGCATCGACCACGGTCAGGGCTATCTGTTCGGCCGTCCGGCCGCCGCCGACGAGATCGTGTCCCTGCTCACCCGCCCGGCGGGCGTCACCGCTTGAACCGTATCCGCGTTATCGCCGTGTACCCGGGAGCAGGTACGTAACGGCGGTAAGGATCCTCATGAAGCAAGCGCGCCGGGTCGGCGGCATCGCGCTCACCACGTTCGCCGGTCTCCTGGTCTTCCTGGCCCTGGTGCTGCCGGACCAGATCACCCGGCTGCCACCGGGCAACTTCTGGGGCACCGCGCTGCTGCGGGTGCCGATCGAGGCCCTGGTCGCGGTCGCCGTGCTGCTCGCCCTGCCGTACCGGGCCCGGCGGATCACCGCCACCGTGCTCGGCCTGGTCCTCGGCGTGCTGACCATCCTCAAGATCATCGACATCGGCTTCTTCGCCGTGCTGGCCCGCCAGTTCGACCCGGTGCTCGACTGGGTGCTGCTCGAGGACGGCTACCGGTTCCTCGAGGACTCGATCGGTGCCGGCGGCGCCTTCGGCGTCGCCGCCGTCGCCGTTCTGCTGGCGGCCGCGTCGTTGGTCCTGATGACTTTGTCGGTACGGAGACTGAGCCGTGCCCTGCCGCAGCGTCCGGGTCTCGTGCGGGCGACGGTGGCGACGGCCGCCGTGGCGTGGCTGGCGCTCGCCGCGATGAGCTACCAGCTCGTCGGCGGCATCCCGGTGGCCTCCACGAGCGCGAGCGAGCTGGCCCGCGACACCGTCCTCGCCGTGCCCAAGGACATCGCCGACCGCAAGGCCTTCGCCAAGGAGGTGCAGGTCGACGCGTTCCGCGACATGCCGCCGGACCAGCTCCTCGGCGCGCTGCGGGGCAAGGACGTGATCATCGGTTTCGTGGAGAGCTACGGCCGTGACGCCGTGGAGAACCCCGGCTTCAACCGGCCGGTGCTCGACCAGCTGGCCGCCGACCAGAAGGGCCTCGCGGCCAAGGGGTTCCAGGCGGCGACCGGCTACCTCACCTCGCCCACCTTCGGCGGCGGGAGCTGGCTGGCGCACTCGACCTTCCTCTCCGGCCTGTGGATCGACAACCAGAACCGCTACCGCAGCCTCGTCGCCACCGACCGGCTCACGCTGACCAGCGCCTTCAAGCGCGCCGGGCACCGCACGGTCGGCTTCGAGCCGGGCGTCACCTACGCGTGGCCGGAGGGCGACTTCTACGGGTACGACCAGGTCTACGACTCGCACACGCTGGGCTACGAGGGGCCGGCGCTGAGCTGGTCGACGATGCCCGACCAGTTCGTGATGCGGCAGGTGCAAGCGTACGAGCACGGCAAGGCCAAGCGGCCCCCGCTGCTGATGGAGGTCACGCTCACCTCCAGCCACACCCCGTGGACCCCGGTGCCCCGGACGCTGCCGTGGGACCAGATCGGCGACGGCTCGGCGTACGACTCGATGATCTCCGGCGCGGAGAGCCCGCAGAGCCTGTTCGCCGACCCCGAGCGGGTCCGCCAGGCGTACGCGGGCTCGATCGCCTACTCCGTGGAGAGCCTGACCTCGTACCTGGAGACGTACGGCGACGAGAACACGGTGCTCGTGATGCTCGGCGACCACCAGCCCAACTCGGTGGTCGTGGGCTCGAACGCGAGCAAGGACGTGCCGGTCTCGATCGTCGCGAAGGACCCGAAGGTGCTGGAGCGGATCGCGAGCTGGGGCTGGACCGACGGGCTCACCCCGTCACCGGGCGCGCCGGTCTGGCCGATGAGCGAGTTCCGCGACCGCTTCCTGACCGCCTACAGCCCGCAGGGCGGCCCGCACTAGCTCTCTGGTCACCTGGCCCAGCCGGCGTCGCGACAGGCCGCGAGCAGCGCGTCGCCGGCCGCCTTCCACTCGGCGCTCGTCTCGTTGGCGGCGTCGCCGACCTGGGCGGCCGCGTTGCGGATCGCGTCGTTGCCGGTCTTCATGGTGGAGGCGCTGACCCTGTCGGCGAGCGCGAGCCGGCTGCTCTCGCTGCCGGCCTTGGGGTAGCCGGCGTTGAAGTCGTCGCAGCCCTGCGTGGCCGCCGCGTCCATGGTGCCGGGCCCGTCGCCGCCGTCCCCGCCGCGGCTCACCACCAGCGCGATGATCACCAGACCCGCGATCGCGAGGACGGTGATCGCCCGCTTGTTCACCTTCACCTTCAGCGCCACGAATTCCACCCTAGCCGGGCAGCCGGGTGAGAAGCGCGCTTCATTCACGAACCCGGGGGTGAGCACCCGGGACCGGCGCTCACCCCCGGTGGCTCAGTCGATCGTGCGGGGCAGCGACTGGGCTGCCTTCAGCGCCGCGGCGGCGCCGGAGTACGGGTTGTAGGCGTACGTCCGCGACGGCGTGCCCGGGATGGTGAAGTACGCGGCCGCCAGCTTGGCCGGGTCGGTCGCGATCTCGCCACGCGCCGGCACGTCGTTGCCGTCGTCCCAGCCCCACGGGGCGTTCGCCGAGTTGGTGCCACAGCCGTACGTGCCGGAACCGCACCCGCCGGTCGTGTCGCCGGCGAACGTGCCGAGCGAGGCGAACAGGCCGGCCGTGCCGCGCTGCGCCCACAGACCGCCGGACGCGAAGATGTCGATCAGCTGGTAGCGCACGTCGCGGTCGTTCGTGCCGCTCGGCGACTCGGAGACGCTCGCCGACGGGTAGTAGACGATGCCGTCGCCGTCGATCGTGTACTGCGGGTACGCCTTGAGGCCGTGGCCGCCGCGCTCCTGCGCGGTCACCGGGTGCTGGAACGAGTCGTGCGGCGAGGACTGGAGCTGAAGCGTCCCGTCGATCGTCTCGCCGCCGTTCGTCCAGGTGCTGCCGCTCGGCACGTACGAGAAGAAGTCGCTGTGCGCGACCGTCACGGCGGCCCTGAGCGAGCCGTACGCGGAGCCGTCCTTCTCGATGATCTCCAGGACGCCCTCGCCGTCGTTCTCGTGCTCGGTCTCGAAGAACGGGTGGTCGATCCAGTCGCGCGGGTGGAAGAAGAAGTACGTGACGTAGTAGTGCGTCGAGGTCTCGAGGACCGAGTAGTACACCGCGGCGTCAGTGTTCTGCCCGGCGTTGTCCCAGTTGTCCCGGCCGTTCAGGTTCCCGTCGAAGTCGTATCGGGTGATGTAGTCGGACTTCCCGCCCAGGGCGTGGGTGCCCGTCGCGTCCACGTCCTGGTAGTGGATCGGCGCCCACCGCAGCGCCACCTCCGCCCGGGTCGGCGCCGCCTGGGCGGGCGCGGCGAATCCGGCCGCCACCAGCACGCCGGCTACTCCGGCCGCCACCTTACGCACAAGGTCCATGTTCTCCCCTTAGATAGACCGAGGTCAATGTAAAAGGGAGTGGATGGACGTCGGGCGACGGCAAAGTTGCCGCCGGACTACTCTTCTCTGGTGTTCAAGGTCGACTTGGGGGACGGCGCCGAGCTGCGCCCGCTGGAACCGTGGCAGGCGCCGGAGTTCTTCGAGCACATGGAGAGGGCGCGGGCGACCGTCGACCCGTGGATCCCGTGGGCGAGCCGCAGCGCCGACCTCGCCTCGGCCCGGGCCACCCTCCAGCGCTACGCGGACTGGCAGGCGGCCGACGGCAACCGCATCTACGGCATCTGGCTCGACGGCGTGCTCGTCGGCGGCACGATGTTCGTCGGCTTCGACACCCGGTCGGGCGTCTGCGAGGTCGGCTGCTGGCTGGAGCCCGCCGGCACCGGCCGCGGCCTGGTCACCCGCGCCGTGCGGGTCCTGATCGACTGGGCCTTCACGGTCCGCGGCATGCACCGCGCCGAATGGCACTGCCGCCCCGACAACGTGGCCAGCTCCAACGTGGCCCGCCGCCTCGGCATGACCCTGGAGGGCACGCTGCGCGCCAACTACCCGTGGAAGGGCGTCCGCCACGACACCCAGATCTGGGCCGTCCTGGAGCCGGAGTGGAAGACCCCGAGCTGATTCCGGGCCCGATGCTGGTCTGGCGCCTCCCGTCCCCGCTGCGCGCCATCTCGTCGGCCGTGCTGGGCGGCGGCATCGGCTTACGCTCCTGGATCATCAACGTGACGGTCCCGATGTCGTACGACCGCGACGACCCCGCCGACCACCTGGCCTCCCTGGCCACCGGCCTGGCCTTGGAGGGCCCCGGCGTCGGCCTGCTCACCGGCGTCGACGTCGCCGAGGTGGTGCACGCGTCCGACGGGGGAGTGCGCCTCTGGGCCACGGTCGGCCTCGGCACACCCACCCAGGCGGCCGCTCCGCCCGAGGTCGCCCACCGGGCCGGAACGGTCAACATCGTCGCCTGGGTGCCCCAGCTGCTCAGCGAGGGCGCCCTGGTCAACGCGGTCGCCACGGTCACCGAGGCCAAGACGCAGGCCATCCGCGACCGCGGCATCGACGCCACGGGCACGGCCACGGACTCGGTCACGGTCCTCTGCCCACCCTCGGGGCCGGAGGCGCCGTATGGCGGGCCGCGCTCGTATTGGGGCTCGCGCCTGGCCCGCGCGGCTTACGCGGCGGTGCTCGGCGGCACCTAGCGGGCGGCCGGCGGCCAGTCGGTGATCTCGCGCAGGTGGGTCAGCGCGTCGCGGAGGGCGCTCATGCGGCGCTTGCCGAGGTGGGCGGCCCACTCGGCCTCGACCTGTGCGACCACGGCTGCCGCGACGGGGATGGCCGCGTGGCCGCGGTCGACGATGCGCACCAGGCGGGCGCGGGCGTCGGTGGGGTCGGGCGCGCGCTCCACGTAGCCCGCTCGTTCCAGCTGGTCGACCAGGAAGCCGGCGGTCTGCTTGGTCACCTGGGCCTGCTCGGCCAGCTCGCTCAGGCGCGTGCCGTGCGGGCCGATGCGCTGGAAGATCCGTGCCTGTGCCGGGGTGATGTCGAAGCCCGCCTCGGCGATCGCGTCGAGCACCCGCTTCTCCATCGCGCGGTAGGCGACGAAGAGCAGGACCCCGGTATTCACCTCTTCGGGCATGCCGGAACTCCTTGAAGCGGTCAGAGTATCTGACTAAATTTAGTCAGAGGATCGTACCAGTTGAGGGGGCGGCCATGGACCGGGAGCAGAGCTGGCAGGTCATCGCCGAGCAGAGGCGCACACTGGCGGAGCTGCTGAGCGGGCTGTCCGCCGCCGAGTGGGAGAGCCCGTCGCTGTGCGCCGGCTGGCGGGTGCGCGACGTCGCCGCCCACGTCGCCCTGGCGCCGCAGCCGCCCGGAGTCTGGTCGATGACCGCCGACGCGGTGCGCGCCCGCGGCAGTTTCCACCGCCTCAACCACGACGTTTCGGTACGGCACGCGCAGCGCCCGGTCGCCGACCTGGTGGACGAGATCCAGCAACACGCCGACTCGCGCCGGCTGCCGTTCGTCACGAACTACCGGAACATCCTGTTCGACACGCTGGTGCACGCCCAGGACATCGCGCTGCCGCTGGGCCGTTCCGTCCCCATGCCGCCCGCGGCCGCCGCGGCCGGGGCCACCCGGGTCTGGACCATGGGGTGGCCGTTCTGGGCGCGCCGCCGCCTGCGCGGGGTGCGGTTGGTCGCCACCGACGTCGAATGGTCGGCCGGAGAGGGGGACGAGGTGTCCGGGCCGATCGCTGCCGTGCTCCTGGTGCTGACGGGCCGTGTCGGCGCCGCCCGGCCGCGGCTCACGGGCCCGGGCGTCGCTCGGGTGGCGTAGGGCTTGTCCTGTAACGAAGGTCACCGTCGGCGATTGGCTCTGCCCGGACAGTCACTTGACCGATGTCGGCGCCCACCCGTGGTTCGAAGGATGGCGGAACAGAGCTCCACGGGAGGAACAGGATGCCGACAGAAAAAGCTGACGGTGTACGCACGGCCGACCGCCTCGTCGAGGCATTGCGGACGCAGGGCGTCGATCGCGTCTTCGGGGTTCCGGGCGCCAAGATCGACGCGCTGTACGACGCGCTCGTCGACAGCGGCATCGTGACGGTCGTGTGCCGGCACGAGCAGAACGCCGCGTTCATCGCCGGTGCGCACGGACGGCTCACCGGCAACCCGGGGGTGGTGGCGGTGACCTCCGGGCCCGGCACCGCCAATCTCGCCACCGGACTGCTGACCGCGAACACCGAGCAGGACCCGGTGGTGGCGCTGTGCGGGGCGGTGCCCCGCACCGACCGGCTCAAACGGACCCATCAGACGATGGACGCGGCCGCGCTGCTGCGCACCGTCACCAAGTACACGGCCGAGGTCACCGATCCGGACAACGTGGTCGAGGCGGTGGCCAACGCGTTCCGCGCCGCGACCACCGAGCCGAAGGGCGCCGCGGCGGTGGTGCTGCCGGCCGACGTCCTGGCCGACCTGACCACGTCACAACTGACCCGGCGGACATGGGCTCCCGAGACCGGTCCGGCGCCCGGGTTCGCGATCGCGCGGGCCGCGGAGCTCATTCGCGGCGCTCGCCGGCCGGTGCTGATGGTCGGCATGCGGGCCGCCGACCCGGAATCCGTGCACGCGGTCCGCGAGCTGATCCGTACGACGCGCCTGCCGGTCGTCGAGACCTTCCAGGCCGCGGGAACCGTGCCCCTCGACCTCGAGGACCGGTACGCCGGCCGGGTCGGCCTGTTCCGCAACCAGCCCGGCGACATCCTGGTGTCGCACGCCGACCTGCTGGTCACCATCGGGTACGACGCGGTCGAGTACGACCCGCGGCTGTGGAACTCCGACCCGCGGCGGACCGTCGTGCACATCGACGCCGTGGCGGCGAACATCGACAATCACTACCTCCCGGAGGTCGAGCTTCGCGGCTCGGTCGCCGCCACCGTCACCGCGCTCACCGCTCAGCTGCCGGACGTGAAGGTGGACGCCGCGTGGGCCGATGAGCTTGCCGAGGCCCGGCGCGGACTCGCCGCCATCGACGACGCCGCCCGCGACGCCGAGCACGGCCCGGCCGGCCTCGATCCGGCCCGGCTGGTGCTGCTCCTGCGCGATCTGCTGCCGGAGGACACCACCGTCGCCTGCGACATCGGCTCCGTGTACATCTACGTGGCCAGGCACCTGCGCGTCCACGAACCGCGCCGGCTGCTGTTCAGCAACGGTCAGCAGACCCTCGGCGTCGGCCTGCCCTGGGCCATGGCGAGTGCCCTCGTACGCCCGGAGACACCGACCGTGTCGATCTCCGGCGACGGCGGTTTCCTCTTCTCGGCTCCCGAACTGGAGACCGCGCATCGCCTCGGCCTGGAGTTCGTGCACATCATCTTCCGCGACAACACCTACGACATGGTCGGCTTCCAGGAGCTCCTCAAGTACGGGCGCAAGTCCGGCGTTCAGCTCGGCGACTACGACACCGAGGCGCTGGCCGGCGCGTTCGGCGCGCGCGGATATCGGCCGGCCTCCGAGGACGAGTTCATCGCCGCGGTCCGTGAGGCGCTCGCCGCCGGTGGCCGGTCGCTGATCGACGTTCCCGTCGACTACAGCCACAACACCGCACTGGGTTCGGTGCTCCCCGCGGAGGTGTTCGAATGACGTTCCTCGACGACGTGAACGACCACCGGAGCAGAGAGATCTTCCAGAGCTCGACAGTGGGCGCGCTGCTCGCGGGGCTGGACGACGGCGACCTGACGATCGCGGAACTCCTCCGTCACGGCACCTTCGGGCTCGGCACGTTCGACGCCCTCGACGGGGAGATGGTGGTCCTGGACGGGGTCTGCTACCAGCTGCACCCCGACGGCACCGTGACCGTCGCGGCGGGAGACCGGACGACCCCGTTCGCCGCCGTCACAGATCTCCACGCCGACATCACGATCGACCTGCCCGCCGGCCACACCGACCGCGCCGCGCTGATCCGGCTCCTGGAGAGCCGCCTGCCGGGCGACAACTACTTCTACGCGGTACGGGTCGACGGCGTCGCCGCCTCGGTCACGACGCGTACCGTCCGGAAACAGGCGAAGCCCTACCCTTCGCTGTTGCAGGCGGCGCAGGGGGAGCAGCGGAGAAGCTTCACGGACCTGCCCGGAACGCTCGTCGGCTTCCGCTCGCCCGACTACGCGGGCACGGTCACCGTACCCGGGTACCACCTGCATTTCATCGACGACCAGCGGCGCCGCGGCGGCCACGTGCTCGACTTCGCCTTCTCCGCGGGCACGGTGACCGTCGGCATCGTCCGGAACCTCCGGCTCCGGCTGCCCTCCGCCCCGGCCTTCGCCCGCGCCGAGCTCACCGGCGACCAGGCCGGCTCGGCCATCGCCGCCGCCGAGGGAGGTTCGAGCCCCGCAACGACCTGATGCTTGCCCGGCGTGCTGGCGCGCCACTGCAACCCGTTGGCTCCACCGCCAACTCGCGCGCGCCGGGCGCCGGGTGCCGGGTGTCGCAAGACAGAACGTTCGTTCTGCCTAACCGCTGAGCCGTCTGGGCGCGTCGGGCGTCGCGCGTCGGGCGTCGCCTGTCGCAAGACAGAACGTTCGTTCTGCCTAACCGCTGAGCCATCCGCGCGGCGTGCGGCGGGCCGCGCCCGCGAGGAGGTCGGCTATCTGGACCCGCGGGTCGTCGCGCGAGTCGGCCATCACCAGCCCGGCCAGCGGCGAGGGACGGCCGTCGCGGGCCAGGGCTCGCTGGAGGCGGGTCAGCCGGTCGGCCGTGAGGGCGCTCTGCTCGTCGTGGGTCACCAGCACTCGGCGTCCCTGTTCGCCGCTCCAGTGCAGCACCGTCTCCGCCAGGGCCGGCAGCAGCGGTTCCAGCGGCGGGGGAAGGGACCGGTCGTCGTTGTCGAGCCTGGTGACCACGTCCCACACGCGCTCCGTCGTCACCCCGTCGAGCACAGTGCCGGCGCCGCGGTGGATCAGTGCGTCCCGCGCGGCGGTGAACTCGGCCACGGACTCGCGGGGCGGGCGGCGGCGCTTTGCCCGTACCAGATGGATGAAAGCTCTCAGGAAGACATGCCAGTCACCGCCCGCCGATCGCCCGGCCTCGTAGAGTGCCAGAGCCGCCTGCGGGTGCGCGCCGGCCAGGCGGGTGCCCGCCGCGTAGGACGGCTCGCCGAGGAACAGGTCGACAACCCGGGTGACCAGGAAGAACTCCTTGTCCACCACGAGCACGTGCGAGCGGCCCTGCAGAGCGCCGAGAAACCACTCGAGCACGCCCGGCCGGCGGAGCACCTTGCCGGACTTGAGCTCGCTCGGCAGGTTGGCCGGCACCACCGTGCGAAGCTCGCGAATCAGCGCGACGGCCTCGTCGGGGCTCAGATCGACACTGGCGTGCGTGATCACCGGCATGGCCGGATCGAGCAGGTTGGTGCCGGAGAACCCCGACTCGTCGCAGGCGATCTCCACGACCGCGCCGTCCACCGCCCCCACGGGCGGCAGCCCACCCTGCAGCGGCGTTCGCACCGGCCCATGCTCGCCCGCGCGCCCCCGTCGAACAACCCGATTATGGTCCTTGACGCACGGCGGCGATGCTCGCAGCCTGAGGTATGCGGTGGACGCGGACCGCGCAACGGCTCGCCGTGGTGGACGGCTACCGGTTCTCCGCCGGTGTCCGCCACCGCTTCACCGCTGCCCACGCCGACCTGGACGCCGCCGCGGTCACCCTCGTGGAAGACGCGGCGCGGCAGTGGTTCCGGCTGGCCGCACGCGACCCGAAGGCCGAGCTCTGGATGCCGTCCGTGATCGTCGGCGACCTGTGGAAAGCGATGATCCTCGACGGCCGCGGCTACGCCCCGCTCGAGCCGCTGATCCACCGCACGGCCTCCGCCACGGGCAACCGGGCAGCTCGGCTCGCCACGACGTTCCGGCTCGCGCAGGAGGACGAGGGCTGCCATCCGGAAGTGCTGCCGCTGCTGTTCCGTGTGGACCGCACGCTCGGCATCGAGGGCGGCACACGCTATCTGGCCGACTGCGGCGGCCGGGGCCAGTGCCACGAGCTGCCGGGCGCGATCTGCCTGCGGCACGTGTCCGGCACGGAGAACCCGAAGCGCTGGCGTCCCGACCGTCACGCGAACATCCCGCCGCCCGGCACGCCCGACGCGGGCGGCTTCGGCGGCTGACGTCTTCCCGAGGGAGGCGGGTAGAACGACCGTTCTTTCTGTCTTAGGCTGCGGGCCCGGAACAAACGTGCGTTCCACGCGTGACGGACATTCACCATCCACGTCGACGGTCGCAGAGTCAGTAGGCGCGCCGAGAGCGCGGTGACAGTTACGAATATCCAGGTGAAACCATCGCTGTGCGTCACACGATGGAGTCGCACGTCCGCGAGCGAGGTCCCTAAGCGTGATACGTCAGCTCGCCGGCCTCGATCGTGGCCGAGATGCGGTTTTCCGGCGGGGCCAGCGGGCACTGCCAGGCGTCGTCGTAAGCGCACGACGGGTTGTACAGGTAGTTGAAGTCGAGGCGGACGCGCGTGCCCGAAAGGACCGTGAGGCCCCGCCCGTGCGTGCCCTTCACCGTGTCGGTGAGGTAGCGCCCGCCGCCGTAGGCCCCGTGGCCGCACAGGCCGTCGCGGACCGGGAGGAACAGCCCTCCTCCGTAGGCGGCGATCCACCAGAGCGACAGCTCGCCCAGCGGGGTCTCCAGGATGCCGGCCCGGGTGTAGTGGACCACGCCGTCCTCGCCGCCGGTGTCGATGTCGATCTCGCCGGGGGCGGGGCGCAGGGTGGCCTCGACGATCGCTTCGTCGTTGGCCGGCAGGTAGCGCAGGCCGGTGAAGGCGGGGCGGTCCGCCGGGGCGATGGCCGACTGGGGGTGGGTCGCGAAGAGCTCGTCGCGCTGGGCGCGGAACTCCTTCAGGTCGGTGTCGGCCAGGTACATCCGGGCGACGGCGGCGCGATAGTCGGCCAGCTCCAGGGCGTTCATGTCACCAACCTAGGGCGGCCCGCCCGCAGGCGCCCCGTGAGTCACGCCTCAGCCGCGAGGATGAACCAGCTGTGCGCCGGCACGGTGGGCGCCGGGCCGCTTCCCTCGATCACGCGCAGGCCGTTCAGGTCGAGCTTGAAGGTGTACGGGTCGTCGCCCACGTTCAGCAGCGTCACGAGCCGGCGGTCGCCCTCCGGGGAGGTGGAGGTCAGCGCGACGGCCGTGTTGGTCAGCTCGGTGGCCGTGGTGCGCGCGTGGGCGAGCCACGCGTGCCGGCGCCGGATGCCGATGAGCCGTTCGTGCAGGCGATAGGTGGGCCAGCCGTACGGGGCCAGGTCGCTCGGCAGGTCCGGATAGGGCGGCCGGACCTCGTCGTCGCCGCCGGCGCGGTCCTCCTTGACGCCGCGGTAGCCCTGTTCGTCGCCGTAGTAGACGCTGGGCACCCCGCCGACGGTGAAGAGCACCGCGAGGGCGTGGCCGACGTGCCGTTCGTCGGTGAGCTTGCTGGCGATGCGGGTGACGTCGTGGTTGCCGACGAAGGTCAGCGGCGCGCCCGCCTCGAGCACCTTGTCGTGCCGGTCGAGCGCCCACGCCAGCTCGTAGAAGTTGCCGTCGTTGAGGCTGCTCCAGATGGCCTTCCACAGCTCGTACTGGGTGATCGAGTCCAAGCCGCTCTCGCGCAGGTAGGTCACGTAGTCGCCGTGGATGACCTCGCCGGCGAACCAGGCCCCGGGGTGCTCGCCGCGGACCCGCTCGGTGACGGCACGCCAGAACTGCGGCGGTACGGCGTACGCCGCGTCGAGCCGCCACCCGTCGGCGCCGCGGGCCAGCCAGTGCTTCATCACGCGTACCACGTAGTCCCGCACGTCCGGGGAATCGTGGTCGAGCTCGACGAGCCCGGAGTGCCCCTCGAAGACCGTGCCGCGCAGCCAGCTCGGATCGGGCACGGGGAAGCCGCGGCCGACGTGGTTGAAGACGCCGTCGAGCAGCACCCGCAGGCCGCGTGCCCGGCAGTCGGCGATCAGCGCGTCGAAGCTCGCCTCGTCGCCGAGCCGCGGATCGATGCGGAAATGGTCGATCGTGTCGTAGCCGTGCGTCTCCGAGGCGAAGATCGGGCCCAGTTGCAGGCCGTTGACGCCCATCTCGACGGCGTAGTCGAGCCAGTGGCGCAGCTTGTCGAGGCGCCCGAAGCCGAGCGGGTAGACGTGCCACCAGATCGCGTGATCGACCCAGGAACTCATCCGCCCACTATGCGTCAGGCCCGATACGCCCGCACCTCGGTGGCCTTGACGCTCGCCCAGACCTGGCGGCCAGGAGCCAGATCCAGGTGTACGGCGGAAGCGGGCGTCACATCCGCGGCGACGGGGATCTCGCCGGCCAACTCGATCCGCAGCGCGTCGCCGTGCCGCGCCACGGAGCTCACCGTCGCCTGCCACGTGTTGCGCGGGCTGCCGTCCGGCCGGCTCGCGTAGAGCGCCACCGCCGACGGCGGGAAGGCCACGAACACCTCGCCGTGCTCCGCGGAGGCCGTCACCAGCGGGAACCCGTCCGGCAGGAAGACCGTGCCGCCTTCGGCGCGCCCGCGGTAGAGGTTGAGGCCGACGAGCCGGGCCACATAGTCGGTACGCGGCTGCGCGGTGATCGTCGCCGCGTCGCCGGTCTGCACGATGCGGCCCTCCTCGACGATCACCAGCCGGTCGGCGAGCATCAGCGCGTCCAGCGGGTCGTGCGTGACCAGCACCGTGGCCCCGCCGAAGCCGGCGAGGTGGTGGCGCAGCTGGGCCCGGGTGTCCAGCCGGGTGCGGGCGTCCAGCGCGGCCAGCGGCTCGTCCAGCAGCAGCAGTTTCGGCTCGGCGGCGAGCGCCCGGGCCAGGGCCACCCGCTGGGCCTGGCCGCCGGACAACTGACGGGGCTTCTTGCGTGCGTGCTCGGCCAGCCCGACGCGGGACAGCCACCGCGCCGCCTGCTCGCGCGCCTCCCGCCGCGGCACGTGGCGGCACCGCGGCCCGAAGGCGACGTTGTCGAGCGCGCTCAGGTGCGGGAAGAGCAGATAGTCCTGGAAGACGACGCCGATGCGCCGCCGCTCCGGCGGTTCCCGATCGACCCGGATCCCGTCCAGCACGATCTCGCCCTCGTGCAGGCCGGTCAGGCCCGCGAGGGCCCGCAGCGCCGTGGTCTTGCCCGCGCCGTTCGGGCCGAGCAGCGCGACGACCTCGCCGGCGGCGGCGGACAGCTCGATGTCGAGGACGAAGGGGTCCCGCTTGACGGTGAGGCGCGCTCGCAGGGTCACGCGGTCACCCACTTGTCGCGCAGGGCGGCGAGGATCGTGACGCTGACGACGAGCAGGATCAGGCTCAGCACGATCGCCGCGTCGGCGTCCTGCTCCAGGGCCAGATAGACGGCGAGGGGCATGGTCTGCGTACGGCCGGGGAAGTTGCCCGCGAAGGTGATGGTCGCGCCGAACTCGCCCAGCGCGCGGGCCCAGCAGAGCACCCCGCCGGCCAAGACGCCGGGGGCGATCAGGGGCAGGGTGATCCGGCGGAACGCCGTCCACTTAGACGCGCCGAGCGTGGCGGCCGCCTCCTCGTAGCGGGCGTCGGCCCCGCGCAGTGCGCCCTCCACGCTGATCACCAGGAACGGCATGGCCACGAACGCCTCGGCGAGCACCACGCCCGCCGTCGTGAACGGCAGGCTCACCCCGAACGTCGCGTCGAGCCACCCGCCGAGCAGGCCGCGCCGGCCGAAGACCAGCAGCAGCGCGACCCCGCCCACGACCGGCGGCAGCACCAGCGGCACGGTGACCAGCGCCCGCACCAGCCGCCGGCCCGGGAAGTCGGCCCGCGCCAGGACCCAGGCCAGCGGCACGCCGAGGACCAGGCACACCGCCGTCGCGATCGTCGCGGTCACCAGCGACAGCCGCAGCGCCGCCAGGATGCCCGGCTCGGTGAGCCGCTCGGGCAGCGTCGACCAGGGCGCCCGGATCAGCAGCCCGGCGAGCGGCAGCGTCAGGAACGCGAGGCCCGCCGCGGCCGGCAGGGCGAGGACGAGGGGGACCTTGAGCCGGCTCAGGGCTTCTGGAACCCTGCGTCGGTGAGCACCTTGATCTCGGGCTCGCTGCGCACGAAGGCGACGAAGGCCGCCGCGGCCGGCGGGTTCGGGGCGTTCCTGAGCGCCACGATCGGATAGTCGTTGACCGCCTTCGCCGACTCCGGGAACTCGACGCCGTCCACGTCGGCCGCGGCCGCCTTGGCGTCGGTGCGGTAGACCAGCGCCGCGTCGACCTCGCCGAGCTTCACCTTGGCGAGGGCCGCCTTGACGTCCTGCTCCAGCGTGACCGGGGTGAGCGGGACGTTGCCCGCGGCGAGCGCCGTCTTGGCGGCCGCGCCGCAGGGCACCTGCTCGGCGCAGAGGGCCACCTTGAGCCCCGGCTCGGTGAGGTCGGCGAGCCCGGTGACGCCCCGGGGGTTGCCCTTGGCGACGGCGATGACCAGTTGGTTGCGCACGAAGACGGCCGGGGTGCCCTCGGCCTCACCGGCGTCGACAACGGTCTGCATGTTCTTCGGGGCCGCGCTCGCGAAGACGTCGGCCGGCGCGCCGGAGGTGATCTGCTGCGCGAGGGCGGAGCTGCCCCCGTACGAGAAAGTGACCTTGATGGTGGGGTGGGCCCTCTCGAAGTCGGCACCGATCTTGTCGAACGACTCGGTGAGCGAGGCCGCCGCCAGGACGGTGAGCGTGCCGCCCGCCTGGGACGCCGCGCCCGCGTCGTCCGCCTTGTCCCCGCAGGCCGCCGTCGCCAGCACGGTCACCGCGGCCAGCCCGGCCAGGATGCGTCTCACCTGTCGTCTCCTCGCTCCACGACCACGGTCGTCGACTTGATCACGGCCACCGCCGTCGAACCCACTTCGAGCCCCAGCTCGTCGACCGCCTCGCGGCTCATCAGCGACACCACGCGGAACGGGCCGGCCTGGATGTCCACCTGGGCCATCACGGTGTCGCGGGCGATCGCGGTGACGATGCCGCGCAGCCGGTTGCGCGCCGACGAGCGGGCCGTGCCCGGGTCGGGCTCGTCGGCGAGCTGCCGCGCGAAGGCGGCCAGGTCGGCGCCCCCGATCGAGCGATGCCCGTGGTCGTCGCGGCCGGCCGGCAGCCGCCCCGCGTCGATCCAGCGCCGCACGGTGTCGGCGCTGACCCCCAGCAGCTCGGCGGCCTCCCCGATCCGGTAGGTCATCACGCCCGTCACTCTAGAGCCGCAGATGCAAGCTTTTCCAGCCCCTCGGGCTCGCAGGTGCGAGGCTCACACTGTCCGATCTCCTCCGGTACGGATGTTGCCGCCGTCACAGATCCACATGCATGCTGGGGGGCGTGCCTGAAAGGATTGCCGAGGTCACCACCTTCCTGGCGGAGGTCCTCGCACCCCGAGCCCCCCTCACCGTGATCGTCGACGGGGGCGACCACGGCGCCGCGGCCACCTTCGCCGCGCGCCTGGCCGCCGCGTTCCCGCCCTCGGCCCGAGCCTGGAACGTCGACGCCGTGCTCGGCCTCACCGGCCCCTCCGGCGGCGTGCTCGACTCGGCGCTCAACGTGCTGGAGCCCGCCGCCGACCGCGTCATCGTCTACCTGCGCTCCGGCAGCCGCGGCGGCCCCGCCGGTGAGGGCGAGCGCCGGGCCCAGGTGGTGATCGACCACCAGAACCCCGAGTGGCCGGTCATCCGCCACGTCCACCCGCGCCTCGCCGACCCCTCCCAGTGGTACCTGTCGGAGAGCCGGGCCTTCTTCGCCCCCAAGGCCGCCGGCTGGGACCAGCGTTTCGGCGACGACCTCCCCGCGTACGCGGCGGCCGTCGACGTCGCCGCCCCCGCCCCCGGCGACCTGGCCCTCGACGTCGGCTGCGGCACCGGCCGGGCCCTGCCCGCCCTCGCCACCGCGGTCGGCCCCACCGGCCGCGTCATCGGCGTCGACTGCACCCCCGAGATGCTCGCCCAGGCCCGCACCCGCTCCGGCGCCGACCTGCTCGTCGCCGACGCCCTCCACCTGCCGCTGCCGTCCGCCCAGGCCGCCGTGGTCTTCGCCGCCGGCCTGGTCCACCACCTCCCCGACCCGGCCGCCGGCCTGGCCGAGCTGGCCCGCGTGACCCGCCCCGACGGCCGCCTGCTCCTGTTCCACCCGAGCGGGCGGCGCGCCCTGGCCACCCGCCACGGCCGCACGCTGGGCCCGGACGAGCCCCTGAACGAGGACGTGCTGAGCGGGTTGCTCACCAAGACAGGCTGGAACTTGACCCGCTACGAGGACCCGGACGACCACTTCCTGGCGCTGGCGGTGCGCACCGCCTGACCTTGGCAGTCAGGAGGCGCGCCGCCTTCGGCGCTCGGCCAGGTCGATCACGTCGGCCAGGTCGCGTTCACGCTCCTGCTCCAGAGACGCTCTCAGTTCCTCCAGCTTCTCGTTGAGCGTCTCGATCTGCTCCTGGACGTCGGCCGGGGTCGTCGCCGGCTCCACGACCGGGGCGCTCCTGCGGAGCGAATCGACCTTTTGATCCGTCACGGCGTAGTGCTCCTGGACCTCGACGACCGACCCGTAGACGTCGGTCGGCTGAAGGCGGATCAAAAGCGCCGTCAGACTCGGCAGCAGTTCCAGGGCGACGAGCAACAGCAGCAGTGCCAGGTGGGCGGTACGGATCGACGGATTCTGCTCGGCGAGACGATTGAGCGCCTCCAGCTGATCGAGCAAGCCCGCCGGCGCGCCTGGCGGAAGGTTCGCCTGGATCTCGGGCTGGAAGATGCGCAGAATCAGCGGCACGGCTATGACGACGCCGAGCAGGGTGCTGAAAAGAATCCGCGGGACGAAGGCGAGGAGCCGCCGCCGAACCGAACCGCCAGCGGGCGCCGAGGTGATCAGCGTCCGGTCCAGCAGGAAGATCATGACCCCCCACAGCAGGCCGGCGGGCAACGCGAGCGCGACCGAGCCGATGACCGTGTCGATCGCGAACACCGCCGACAGCGCGGCGATCAAGGCCGTGCCCAGCACAGAGGCGCCGAGCGCCTCGAACTGCGGGCGCAGTCGCGGCAGCCGGCGCAGCAGGTCGGGATCGGCGCCGGCCGCCCGCACCAGCAGCGGCCCGATGCCGGTCCACGCCGGGCCGCTCGGACGCGCGCCGGGCGGTGCCTCCGCCGGGTCGATCACCCGGCGACCCGGATCGCCGGCAGCCTGCTGGGCCGCCCGGCTCAGCCGCGGTGACGCGCCGTACTTCGCCAGCAGCTCGGTGAAGGCCGGCGAGACCTGGCCGGAGTAGTCGACGTGGCGGCGGAAGGCGATCGGCTCTTTCTCATCGCTCATGGGCGCTCCACCATCCCGGGGGTGGCGGCCCGATCCGGTCCACCGAGGTTGCCAGGCTATCGATGATCTGCCCGATCGGCTCGGTGACGAGATCGGCCGCCTTCATCGGGCCGCTGATTACGAGACAGCCGTCCGCCCGGCCGTTCGGCGCGAACGTCGGGCTGGCCACAATGCCGTCCGGCCCGGCGGAGCGGCGCAACTGGCCCCAGCTCAGACCATACCGCTGGATCGGGTCGCGCTGCTCCCAGGCGACCGGGCCCAGCCTGGTCGCGGACTGCACGAAGTCACCCCACTGAGCACCGAGCAGGATCCTCTGCTGGAACGCCGCGCCGACCAGGCCGACACCGGGCCGGAACGACTCCTCGCTCTCCGCGAAGATCGCGCCGGCCCGCACACCCGACACCCGGACCAGCCGGTTGGGGCGGAACCAGAAGCGGCGATAGCGGTAGTACTGCACCGACACCTCGTCCCAGCGGACGCCCAGCGTGTCGACGACCAGAGCGACGGCCGCGCTCATCGCCGCGCGCAGGTCCGCGTCGTACTCCCGGATCCGGCGATCCCGGAACGCCAGGTTGACCGACCAGAGGGCGTCGTAGAACAGGAAGGCGGCCACCACCGCGACGCTGATCCACTGGAGCACCTCCTGACCGGCCCAGAACTCCTTGCTCGGCAGGTTGAGCTGCGCCAGCGTCACCACCATCCCGGCAACCGCGACGATCGCGGCGCGAACGGGACGCAGCAGAAGCATGGCCGCCATTGTGGACGGCCCGGATCACACCCACCATGAGCCGTTGGGACGATGCGCCGGGATCACTCGAACGAGGGGTGGCATGACTCCCTACCACTGCTTCAAGCCGTGTAGCGGGAGTGGGCTGGTGGCACGGTGGCCATCAGAGGGACAGATTGAGCAACTCGAGGCCGGTGACTCGGTAGAAGCCGAGCGATTCGTAAAGAGCCAGCGCCCCCGCGTTGTCCGTCTCGGTCTGCAAGGAGACGCGGAGGGCGCCGGCCGCGCGGGCCTCCGTGATGACGTGGGTGAGCAGGGACCGGGCGGTGCCCCGGCGCCGGTGGCCGGGGCGTACGTACAGGTCCCGGATCACCCACGCCGTGGACAGGCGCAGCGACGCCGGTTGCACGGTGACCGTGATGAAGCCTTCGGTGCCCGCCGTGTAGGCGGTGAGGCGGCCGGCGGCCAGGTGGGTCTCCAGCCAGGCCGTGGTGCGGGCCGGGAACGGGGTCTCGCCGTAGTGGGCCCGGTATTCGTCGAAGAGCGGGGCCAGCGTGGCCGCCGTGGCGGCGCTGATGTCAGAGGGCATCGAGGTGCTCCAGCTCCGCGTCGAGCAGGGCCGTCACGTGGGTCTGGCGGCCGTCGGTGGCCGCTATGCCGCGGCTCGGGCCCTCGGTGAGCATCAGCGTGTAGAGGTGGATGCGGTAGAGGGCGAGCCGGATCAGGGCCGCGCGGTCGAGGGGGCCCGGGTCGTAGCCGGCCAGGAACGGGTGATCGGGCTCCTCCTCGATGCGCCGGAAGAGGGCGGGGGAGACCAGGTCGAGCAGCGGGTCGCCGTAGAGGTAGCGCTCGCCGTCGACGAGGCCGGTCAACTCCCCGGCCGGGGACGCGAGGACGTTGCCGTCCCACAGGTCGAAGTGGAGCAGGGCGGGCGTGGTGACCGCGGCCAGCGCGGCGGTGTGGCGTTCGACGGCGCCGTCCAGGGCGGGTGGCAGGGGGACGCCCCAGGAGGCCGCGTCGGAGCGGAGCGACTGCATGATCGCGGTGAAGGCGGTGGGCCAGTCGGGGCCGGCGGGGCGGTCGCCGGTGTAGCCGAAGTGGTCGCCGGTGAGGGTGTGGATGCGGCGGACGGCCGCGCCGAGCTGGTGGCGGGCGCGTGGGGCGTCGGCCTCGGTGAGCGGGCGGCCGGGCAGGTGGGTGGTGACGATCCAGCCGGGCGAGACCGCGAGGACTTCCGGTACGGGTGCCAGGCCCGCGACGGCGCCGAAGTACACGGCCTCGGCGGGGATCAGCTCACGCTCGTACGACAGAAGGCGAGCTGACGCGGGCGGCGCCACCTTGACCACGACCCGGCGGCCGTCGGTGAGCGAAGCGAGCCAGACCGCGGCGAAACCGCCACCGCCGAGCTCGGACGCGGTGTCGAGCGACGCGCCGAGGGCCTCGCGGACGATGGACGCGATGTCGGGCTCGGCCAGGACGGGCTGGGTGGGGCTGCGCATCCGGCGAGATTAATGCCGGGCGGCCGATCCCGGGGGACCGGCCGCGGAGAAGGACGTCATACCGCCACGGGCGAGGAGAGCAGCGGCGCGGCGCGGTGCTCGGCGAAGACCCGGTAGCGCCACAGCGCGGTGAACAGCCAGCCGAGGCTGATCACGGCGAGGATCACGTACGACAGCGTGCCGGGGAACGAGTCCCAGCAGGTGTGCAGGACGACCGCGCCGATGAACGTGCCGACGAACTCCAGCAGGTGCTTGACGTTCGGGGTGGCCACCAGGGCCCACAGCGCGCCGGCGGTGAGGCCGGTCCAGGCGGTGTGGCCGGCCGGTGAGGTGAGGCCGCGGATGAACAGGGTCTCCTCGACGCTGCCGATGTTGCCGCCCGAGGAGAGCAGCGCGGTGAACGCGTACCCCATGGTCTCGAGCGCCGCGAAGCCCATGCCGGAGGCCACACCGATGATCAGGCCGTCCGAGGGGAGGCGGCGGCTGTGCCGGGCCAGGATGGTGAAGAGCAGGATCACCGGGACGATGAGCTTCGCCGACTCCTCGATGACCGCCACCAGCACCAGCGGCAGGACGCCGAGACCGCGCAGCGTGTTGTATTCGAGGGTCCCGGCCACCACGATGCCGATGACCCCGCCGAAGAAGGCCGAGACCACCAGCGCCGAGGTCGGCACCTGCCAGCGGCCCGTGCGGGCCTGGGCGAAGGTGAGGAAGGACAGGGGTACGACGGTCGCGCCCAGCAGGATCAGGGCGGGCACGAAGTTGGGGTTCTGCGTGTGGACCAGGGTCCGCAGCACAACGACGTAGAGAGCAAGACCGATGACCAGGACGCCGAGCCACGCCCACCGGCGGGAGAGATCGCGCATGGCAGGCGCTGTACCCGAGCACCCAGATCACGTCACGGAAAAGCGACGCGCGTCGCACCGGTGGCCGGCCCGAGCCCTTCCGGCGAGGGCGGCTCACGGTGCGAGCGCAAGCGGAATATCAGCTGCTAGGAGGCGTTATCCCGGCTTTGTGACGGTTCTAACGAAGGTGGCCAACGGCGGAAGATCCTGGACGCTCGACGGCTTGTCGCAGTTGTGGCCGAAACTCGCACCGTAACCCCGCCCGAAGACGACCTGTCGCCCGGAGAGCTGCTTCCCTCGGGGCGGCGCTTCCGGATTGTTCTCGTGCTCGGATTCCTGACCGCGCTCGGTCCGCTCACCATCGACATGTACCTGCCTGCGCTGCCAACCATCACCGACGACTTCGGTGCCACCGCGGCCGCCGTCCAGCTCACGCTCACCGGCACGCTGGTCGGGCTCGCCTTCGGGCAGCTGCTGGTCGGCCCGCTGTCCGACGCGGTGGGGCGGCGGGTGCCGCTGCTCGCCGGCGTCGGCGTCCACCTGGTCGCGTCGCTGCTGTGCGTGATCGCGCCGAACCTGGCCATCCTCGGCTCGCTGCGCGTCCTGCAGGGCCTCGGCGCCGCCGCGGCCTCGGTGGTCGCGATGGCGATCGTGCGTGACCTGTTCAGCGGGTTCGCCGCGGCGAGGCTGTTCTCCAGGCTGATGCTCGTGGTCGGCGTCGCGCCGATCCTCGCACCGACCATCGGCGGGCAGACCCTCCAGTTCACCTCGTGGCGCGGCGTCTTCGTCGTGCTCACCCTCGCCGCCGCCGCGATCATGGCGGCCACCGCGATCGTGCTGCCCGAGACCCTGCCCGCCGGACGCCGCCGCAACGGCGGGATCGCCGGCACCGTCCGCGACTACGGCCGGCTGTTCACCGACCGGGTCTACGTCGGCCTCATCCTGGTCGCCGGTCTCGCCATGGCGGCCCTGTTCGCGTACGTGAGCGGCTCGTCCTACGTTCTCCAGGACGGCTTCGGCCTCAGCGAGCAACAGTTCGCGTACGTCTTCGCGGGCGGCGCCGTCGGGCTGATCGGCGCCACCCAGTTCAACGTGCGGCTGCTGCGCCGCTGGACGCCCCAGCAGATCCTGGGCGGCTCCCTGCTGGCCGGCCTCGGCTTCGGCCTCGTGCTGCTCGTCCTGGCGGTGACCGAGATCGGGGGCCTGGCCGGCATCCTGATCCCGCTCTGGCTGGTTCTCGCCATGGTCGGGCTGGCCATGCCGAACGCCCCCGCCCTGGCCCTGTCCCGACACGGCGAGGCAGCCGGCACGGCCGCCGCGCTGCTCGGCGCGGTGCAGTTCGGCGTCGGCGCCCTCGCCGCACCCCTGGTCGGCATCCTCGGTGTCGGCGCGGTCGCGATGGCCGTCGTGGTCTTCGGCGGCATGCTCGCCGCCACCCTGGTCTGCTTCCTCGTCGTCCAGCCGCACCGCCTGCCCGTCGAGCAGCCGGAGGCGGTCGTCGCGCTCGTCCACTAGGGAGCGGCGGGGCGGCGGAGCGTCACTCCGGCTCGTTGCCGGCCGTGCCGCCCACGCTGAACGGCGTGGTGACACCCTCGTACATCAGATGGGCGACCAGGCCCTCCGCCGCGTGCGGCAGGTTGTGGCAGTGGTCCATCCAGAGGCCGGGGTTGTCGGCGACGAACGCGATGTCGTACGTGTCACCGTCCGCCACCTCGAGCGAGTCCACCCACCACGGGCTGCCGGTGGCGGGCACCCCGTTGCGGCTGAGCACCACCGCGTGATGGCCGTGCAGGTGCATCGGGTGCGACTCGCCGCTGTGGTTGGCGATGCGCATCCGGACGACGTCGCCCTCGGTGACCATGAACATCGGGACGTCGGGGTAGAGGTGGCCGTTGACGGTCCAGAACAGGCCGGGCCGGCCGTCGAGGAAGCCGGGACGGCGGCCGATGTCGTAGCGGAACTGCCGGTCCGGCCGCGCCGGGTCGAAGCCGAGCGGCCGGTTCGAGCCGTACGTGAGAGGGTCCAGCCTCGTGGCGGGGCGGGCTGGCGGTGGTGCGGGCGCGCCGGCGGGGCCGAGGACCAGGGAGGCCGCGCCGCTCAGGCTGACCCGGACGGCCGACCCGTCGGCCGGGGTGGTGACGTCGAGGTCGGCGCGGCCGCCGGCGGTGACCGGCACCGACACGTTCGCGACGAGGGCGGGCCCGGACACGTCGGTGCCGTCGATCGCGATGAGGCGGAAAGGCGCGCCTGCCACCCGTACGGAGACCTCGCCGTTGTCGGTGTTGACGACCCGCAGGCGGAACCGCCGGGCGGGCGGCGCGTCGACGTGGGTCTCGCCGGGCCGGCCGTTGACCGTGGCGGTGCCGTCGTAGTTGTGCGTCAGCGCCACGACGTCGGTGACCCCGGCGACGGGCGCGGCGGTAGCGACCACCAGGGCGCCGAGCAGGCCCTGACGAACCTGCTCGGCCGAGATCTGGTGGGAGTGGTACCAGAACGTTCCGGCCTGATCGGCCACGAACCGGTACGTGTGCTCGCGGCCGGCGCCGACCGCGTCCTGAGTCACCCCGGCGACGCCGTCCTCGGCGTTGGGCACGTCCACGCCGTGCCAGTGCAGGGTGATGCCGTCGGGCACGTTCTCGTTGACCAGCCGCACCTGCACGAGCTGGCCCACCGTGGCGTGGATCGCCGGGCCGGGGGTCTGCCCGTTGAGGGTGTAACGGTCCTTCTCCTTGCGCGCGGTGAGGGTCACCCGCACGTCGGCGGGCCGGTCCGGGTCGGCGATCAGCGTGGTGACGCTGCGCGTGCCTGCGGTCGGCATCGCCATGTCGTGGCCGCCGTGGTCCTCGTACCCCATGTCCGTGACCGCGTAGGCGGACGGCAGCCGGCTGGCGTACGCGTGCCAGCCGAGCGGGCCGAGGATCGCGGCGGCGCCGAGGCAGGCCACGACGAGCCTCCGGCGGTTGTCAGGCATGCGCGGGTTCGGCGGCGGAGGAGGCCCGGGCCCGGCGGGCGGTGGCGATCGCCGTGACGAACAGCAGCAGCGCGTTGGGCCCGTGCAGGGCGGCGACTCCCGGCACGTGGTGGCCGTAGACGCCGAGCAGGACCTGGAGGATGACGAGCCCGAACACGACGGCGGCCCACTTGAGGCCGCCGGGGATCCGGGCGAAGAACGACACGATCAGCAGCGCCAGCGCGATCAGGGGGATGAGGATCTCGCCGTTGAGGGCGTGGATGGGGAAGCCGATCGCCTCCGGGTACGGCGTGCTGTGGCTCTCGCGCTCGGCCTTGTCGAGGACACCGCCGTCCTCGGTGACCCATGTGGTGAGCCCGAAAAGCGCGCCGACGATGGCGGCCGCCTGCACGGCCACCTCGACGGCGACGGCCCACGCCAGGATGCGATAGACGAGTTTCATGAAGATGGGTGCCCTTCCCGCTCCCGGCGTCGGCGTTGCCGGATCAGCCCTTCGACGGAAGGAAAGGCGGCCGGCTCATCGGTGTGACCCGTCGCACATAGCCATCTCTATTGCTCGGCTCGGCAATGGCCCCGGCATGGCGGAATGGTGCGTGTCGGACGACACGTGGCAATGGCAAGCATGAACCGGACACCATGTCCGACATGGCGCCCGGGCTCTTCCGGGCCCGTTGCCGAAGGAGCACCGCATGAACCTCGGAATCGCCGGCCGCACCGCCCTCGTCGTCGGCGGCAGCGGCCTCCTCGGCCCCGCAACCAGGCCGTCATCACCGCCGCCAAGGTCCTGGCCGACGCGTACGCCGGGTCCGGCGTCACCGTCAACGTCGTCAACCCCGGCGTCGTGGTCACCGGCACCCCGTCACCCGCCGTCCCACCCGCGACCCCCGGCGAGTCGACGCCCGAGCAGGTGGCCGCGCTGGTCGCCTTCCTCTGCTCGGCGCCCGCGGCCGCCATCTCCGGCGAGTCCGTCGCCGTCGGCCACCGCGTGCGCGGCGTCCAATGACCTGCCCGGAACTTGGCAGACCCACGTGCGCCACCGGGACACCATCGTCGGCCTCTTCCCGCAGTCAGGCCAGGGGAACCCCGGTCTCGGAGAGCTGATCGAAGCGGCCGTCGGCGGCGAGCGTCCCGAAGACGTAGCTCTCGGCCTTGACCTTCGTGCCGTCGGTCAGCGTGGCCTCGTAGACGTGCCGCTCGGCGTAGCGGCTGCCCTCGGTCAGCTCGTCGAGCACGGTGACGGTGCCGCTCTCGACGCGCCGGCGGAGTCCGGCGAGCATGGCCTCGAAGGCTTGCCGGTCCATGGGCGCGCCGTCCAGCCGGTGCGTGTAGGTGGGTGAGAAGTATCGGTCGAAGGTGGTCGGGTCGTCCCCGGGCGCGAAGACCAAGTCGCGAAGAGCGTCACTGATACGCATATCTGACCTGACGCGGGACGGGCCCCGGAGATCACGTCTGTGACCGCCGTAACGCGTACGCGCAGGTCAGGCAGTGACCGTTCACACGTTGTCGGGTGCGCGGATCAGGAGTTGTCTTGAACGCGTACGTGTCAGGCAGCGAGTGAAAGGCGGACCATGCCCCTGCGTCCCGGAGCCCGGGCCTGGGCGGTGTGGGCCGTCGGCCTCGCCGCGTACGTCCTGGCGGTTCTCAACCGTACGTCCCTCGGCGTGGCCGGGCTGGACGCGCAGGACCGCTTCCACATCGGCGCCGGCGCGCTCGCGTCGTTCGCCGTGCTCCAGCTTCTCGTGTACGCGGGACTCCAGGTGCCCGTCGGGCTGCTGCTCGACCGGTTCGGCTCGCTGCGGCTGATCGTCAGCGGCGGCGTGCTGATGGCCGCCGGGCAGGCCCTGATGGCGACCACCGACAGCGTCGGCGGGGCGATCGCGGCGCGGGTGCTGGTCGGCGCGGGCGACGCGATGACCTTCATCAGCGTGCTGCGCCTGGTGCCGCAGTGGTTCCCGGCCCGGCGGGTGCCGGTGGTCACCCAGCTCACCGGCATCGTGGGGCAGGCGGGGCAGGTGCTCTCGGCCGTGCCGCTGGCCGCGCTGCTGGCCGGGCCGGGCTGGACCACCGCGTTCCTGTCGGCGGCGGGCCTCGGGGTCTTCGTGGCGGTGGTCGCCTTCGCGGCGCTGCACGACACCCCCGAGCGCAAGATCAACAGTGGCGAGGCGCTCACCCTGCGCCAGCTGCGCGTCGACCTGGCCGGCGCGTGGCGGCATCCCGGCACCCGGCTCGGGCTCTGGACCCACTTCACGACCCAGTTCACCGGTACGGTGTTCGCGCTCATGTGGGGCTTCCCGTTCCTCATCGCCGGGCAGGGGCTGGCCCGCGAGACGGCGAGCACGCTGCTCACCCTCTTCGTGCTGGTCGGCATGGCGGCCGGGCCGCTGCTGGGCGTGCTGGTGCAGCGCTACCCGCTGCGCCGGTCCTACCTGGTCCTCGGCATCGTCTTCGCGAACGCGGCCGGCTGGGGACTGGTGCTGGCCTGGCCGGGTCACGCGCCGATGCCCGTGCTGGTGCTGCTCGTGCTGGCGCTCGGCATCGGCGGGCCGGGCTCGATGATCGGGTTCGACTACGCCCGGACGTTCAACCCGCCGCACCGGCTGGGCACGGCCACCGGTGTGGTCAACGTGGGAGGCTTCGTCGCCTCTCTGCTCTCCATCGAGCTGATCGGGCTCATCCTGGACGCTCGCACGGGCGGCTCCGCGACCTACGACATCGCGGACTTCAAGGTCGCCATGGCGGTGCAATACGTATTCATGGCCATCGGTCTCGTCGGCATTCTGCGCACGCGCAGGCTGGCCCGGATCAGGATGGCCGAGGAAGGCATCGTGGTCCGCCCGCTCCGTCAGGTGATCGCCGAGCGCCGGGGTTTAGCCGCCGGCCGGGAGGTAAAGGCGAAGAGCTTGCAGACGCGCGAGTGACGGACTGAGGAGGACATGACCGAGCACGCACCGGGCCGCTGGTCCGGCATCGACATCACGAAGACCATCGCCGGCACCCTGGCCGCGGTTTCCGCGGCCTTCCTGGGATCGTTCCTGGGCGTCGCGGGCACCCTGATCGGCGCGGCCGTCGCCAGCATCGTCGGCTCCGTGGGCACGGAGCTCTACCACCGCTGGCTCAACCGCGGCACCGAAAAGATCAAGTCGACCTTCGTGACGGCACCGGCCGCGGTCGGCACGCCCGAGGTCGCCGCCGCCGCCGAGGAGAGACCGTCGGAGCAGGTTGCTCCGGTCAAGCTTCGCTGGGGGAGAGTGGCCGCGGTCGCGGGTGCGCTGTTCGTGCTGGCGATGGGGTCGCTCACCGCTTTCGAGCTGGTCACTGGTAAGAGCGTCCCCGCGTCCGTCGGCCACGCCACCGGGTCGAGCACCACGATCGGCGCCGCCTTCGGGAGCAAGAGCGATAAATCCGATAAATCGGACTCGGGGACGACGGTGCCGTCCGAGTCGCCGTCGCCGTCCTCGACCGAGGAGCCGGCGCAGGACGCCACGGAGAGCCCAGCTCCCGGCCAGACGACCGAGCCCACGACGACGGAGACGCCTGCCGGCACGCCGACGACCGACACGCCGGCGCCTGCTGACGAGCAGCCCCAGGACGGGCAGACTCAGGACGGGCAGACTCAGGACGGGCAGACCCCGCAGGACGGCTCCACCCAGGGCGGCCAGGACAGCCAGACCGGCCAGACCGGCCAGACCCAGGACCAGGTCGGCCAGAGCTCGGTCGGCGGCTCCCAGCAGCAGGGCACCGGCGACAGCACAACCACGGGAGAGTAAATGGACGCCAAGGACATCCTCGCCGAGGCCTTCGGCCGCCTGCCCGAGCTCGTGCACACGGCCGTCCACGGGCTCAGCCCCGAGCAACTGCGGTGGCAGCCGGCCGAGGGGGCCAACTCGATCGGCTGGCTCGTCTGGCACCTCACGCGGGTGCAGGACGACCACGTGGCCGAGGTGATGGGCGCCGAGCAGGTCTACGCGACCGGCGACTGGGCGGCCCGCTTCGGGCTCAAGGACGCGAGCGAGACCGGCTACGGGCACGACGCGTCCCAGGTGGCCGCCGTGGCGCCGGAGAGCGCGCAGGTGCTCGAGGACTACTACGCCGCGGTGCACGAGCGCACTGTCGCCTATCTCGCCGGTCTCACCGAGGCCGACCTCGACCGGGTGGTCGACGAGCGCTGGGACCCGCCGGTGACGCTGGGCGTGCGCCTGGTCAGCGTCTACGACGACGACGCGCAGCACGCGGGACAGGCCGCGTACGTGCGAGGACTGCTGTAGGCCGGGTGGGCGCGTCGCGAGACGCGCCCACCCGCGCTCACGCCGAGGCGGGCTCGTTCAGCGGCAGCCGCACCGTGAACTTCGTGTCGCCCGGCTTGGACTCCAGCCGGATGTCGCCGCCGTGCCCGTTGACCACGATGCGGTACGAGATGTCGAGGCCGAGCCCCGTGCCCTCGCCCACCGGCTTGGTGGTGAAGAACGGCTCGAAGACCCTCTTCTTCAGGGCGTCCGGCACGCCCGGCCCGGTGTCGCCGACCGAGACGATCACGTGGTCGTCCTCGCGGTACGTCTTGATCGTCAGCGTGCCGGCGCCGTTCATGGCCTGCACCGCGTTGTCGATCAGGTTGGTCCAGACCTGGTTGAGCTCGGCCGGGTGGGCCGGGATCTGCGGCAGCGAGCGGTCGTAGTCCTTGACCACCTTCACGCCCGTGCCGATCTTGTGGTTGAGCATCACCAGGGTGCTGTCGAGGCCGGTGTGCACGTCGATCCACTGGTGCGCGGCGCGGTCCATCTGCGAGTACTGCTTGGCCGAGGCCACCAGCGACGACACCCGGCTCGTCGCGTCCTCGATGTCGGTCATCAGCTGCTCGGTCTCGAGCGCGTAGCCGATCCAGTGGATGGCTTGGTCGAGCAGCTCGGGCGAGCCGACCCGGGCCTCCATGTCGTTGAGGCAGTCGAGGTCGAGGCCGCCCTGGGCGAACACGGCGGCCAGGTCCCAGGCGCCGGTCACGTTGCGCTCGTCCATCCAGTCGCCGAGCTCGTCCTCGCGGTCGGCGACCTGCATGGCGGTCAGCGTGGGCGCCTTCGCGGCCCGCTCGATCACGTCCTCCTGGAGGGCGACCAGCTCCACGAGACGGTCCGGCGCCACCTTGCCGGCGGCGAGCATGCCCAGCTTGTGGCGCATGCCGGCGACCCGCTGGCGCAGCGAGGCGGTGGCCCGCGAGGCGGCCGCCGCCGGGTTGTTGAGCTCGTGCATGAGGCCGGCCGAGAGCGCGCCGAGCGCGGTGAGCCGCTGCCGCTCGCTGATCGCCGCCTGCGAGCTGCGCATGCCCAGGGTCAGGCCCTCGAGCAGGTGGACGGCCATCGGGAACCACTCGCGCATGATGTGGCCGAAATCCTCGGCGCTGAGCACGAAGAAGTCGGAGTCGTCGAGGGCGCGCATGCTCGCCATGTAGCGGCGCGGGACGCCGTCGTCGCGCAGGTAGGCGTTGGTGGCGCCCATGTAGACGCCGCGCTGCTCGGTGCGGGTGGTCTGCACGTCGTCCTGGCCGACCTTGCGGCTCAGCGCGATCGTGCCGCTCAGGAGCACGAAGAACTGCTCGGCCGGATCGCCCTCCTGGATCACCACGCCGCCCGCGGGCATGTGCATGGTGCATCCGTGGTCGGAGATCCACTGAAGCTGCTCGTCGGTCAGCTTCTCGAACAGGAACAGGGTGCGAAGCTCGGACGGCGGGAGCACGCCGGGCTCGCAGGGCACGAGCTTGACCTCGTCGGTGTCGCTCATCTCACTGCGCCTCCAGGTAGCGATGGACCAGCGTGACGGCCATCGCGCCCTCGCCGACCGCCGAGGCCACCCGCTTGACGGAGTTGGCCCGGACGTCGCCGGCGGCGAAGATGCCGGGAACACTGCACTCCAGGTAGAACGGATCGCGGTCGCGATCCCATCCCTTCGGGCGGGACCCATTTGTGAGCAGGTCCGGCCCGGTGTAGACGAAGCCCTTCTCGTCGCGGGCCACCGCGGTGCCGAGCCAGTCGGTGCGCGGCTCCGCGCCGATGAAGACGAAGAGGTAGCCGCACTCGACGGTGGTGCTCATGCCCTCCTTGCTGTCGCAGATGGTGATCGCCTGGAGGTGGCCGTTGCCCTGCGCGCCGATCACCTCGCAGCGGGTGCGCACCTTGATGTTGTCCACCTGGGCGAGCTGCTGGATCAGGTAGTAGGACATGGAGGCCTCGAGCGAGTCGCCGCGCACCAGCAGCGTCACCGAGCGGGCGTAGCGCGAGAAGAAGAGCGCCGCCTGCCCGGCCGAGTTGGCGCCGCCGACGATGTAGACGTCGCTGCCGGCGCAGGACGGGCCCTCGGTCGAGGCGGAGCCGTAATAGACGCCGGAGCCGGTGAACTCGGCGATGCCGTCGGCGACCAGCGGGCGGTAGGCGACGCCGGTGGCGAGCACGATCGAGTGCGCCGAGACCTCGCCGCCGTCGGCGAAGGTGAGCGTGCGCGCCGAGCCGTCCGCGCGCAGGCCGGTGACCTCACGCGTGTTGAGCACCTCGGCCTCGAACTTGCCGGCCTGCCGGCGGGCCCGGTCGGTGAGCTGCGCGCCCGAGATGCCGTCGGGGAAGCCCAGGTAGTTCTCGATGCGGGAGCTCTGGCCGGCCTGGCCGCCGACGGCCTGCCGCTCGACCATGAGCGTCTTGAGGCCCTCCGAGGCGCCGTAGACGGCCGCGCCGAGGCCGGCCGGCCCGCCGCCCACGATGATCAGGTCGTAGAAGTCGCGCTCGGGGGCGGTGGAGAGCCCGGCCGCCTCGGCCACCTCGGTGCTGCTCGGCCGGGCCAGCGCGCGGCCGTCGGCGGTCACCACGAGCGGGATCGACTCGGGGCCCACTCCGGCCGCCTCCAGCAGGCGGCGGCCCTCGGCCTCGTCGGCGCCGTACCACTTGTAGGGCACCAGGTTGCGGGCGAGGAAGTCGCGGATCTGGTACGACGGCTCGCTCCAGCGGTGGCCGACGACCCGGATGTCCTCGATCTCGCGGTCGCCGGTGGCCTGCCACGCGTCGAGCAGCGCGTCGATCACCGGGTAGAGCTTCTCCTCCGGCGGGTCCCACGGCTTGAGCAGGTAGTGGTCGACGTCGACGACGTTGATGGCCGAGATGGCCGCGTCGGTGTCCGCGTACGCCGTCAGGAGCGCGCGGCGCGCGTTCGGGAACAGGTCCATCGCCTGCTCCAGGAACTCGATGCCGTTGATCTGGGGCATGCGGTAGTCGGCGAGCATCACGGCGACCCGTCCGCCGCGCAGCTTGAGTTCCTTGAGCGCGTCGAGGGCGTCGGTGGCCGACGAGGCGCGCAGGATCCGGTACTGGTCGCCGTACCGGCGGCGCAGGTCGCGGGCGATGGCCCGGGAGACCGACGGGTCGTCGTCGACGGTGAGGATCGCGGGGTGGCCCATGTGTCGTACCTCAGCTTCGGCTAAGCAGGTCGGCGTATTCGGGGTGGCGGTCCAGGTATCCGATGACGAAGGGGCAGGTCGCGACGACCGGGGTGGCGCGGCCGCGCGCGTCCTCGAGGGCCGCGGAGGCGAGCCGGCTGGCGAGGCCCCGGCCCGAGAACGACTGCTCGATCTCGGTGTGCATGAGCTCGATCTTGTCACCGTGGCGGCGGTAGTTGAGCACGCCGGCGACCTCGCCGCCGAGCAGCACTTCGTACCGCTGGCGCTCGAAGCTGTCGACCACCACCGCGTCGGACGCGTCGGGCACGCCGACCTGGGCGCTGCCCTCGACGCGCAGCTTGCGCCGGGCGCGCTCGTAGAACGAGGTGCTGCCGAGGCGGATGACGTTGGCGGCGGACGGGATGGGCTCGATCGCCAGCTTGTCGTCGGGCCGCGCGTAGCCCTCGATGATGCCGTCGACCTCGATGGCGAGCCGGCCGCTGGTGGGCAGCACGTCGAGCTCGAGGCGCTCGGAGAGGGCGAGCATGAGCGGGCGGTTGAACGACGAGTGCGCGGCCGAGGCGGTGACGATCAGGCCCTCGACGTTGGGCGAGACGATCGGGCCGCCGGCCGAGAAGCTGTACGCCGTGGAGCCGGTCGGCGTCGAGACGATGACCGCGTCGGCCGCGTAGTTGACGAAGTTTTTGCCCTCGACGGAGATGCCGATGGCGGCCAGCCCGTCGCCGGGGACCCGCACCATGGCGATGTCGTTGAAGGCGGAGACCCGGTTGCCGTCGGGGAGCACCGTCTGCAGCGCGGTGCGCGACTCGACGGTGAACTTGTGCTCGTCGATCGCGGAGAGCGCGGCGGGCAGGTCGGGCAGGTCGACCTCGGCGAGGAAGCCGAGCCGGCCGACGTTGACGCCGAGCACCGGGGTCTTGCGGCCCTCGACCAGCCGCATGGTGCGCAGCATGGTGCCGTCGCCGCCGAGGCTGACCAGCAGGCCGGCGCGCTCGACCATCTCCTCGGGGCTGACCGCCTCGGCCTGGCAGTCGATCCGGTCGATCTCCTCGTGCAGGCCCAGCACGGTGACGCCGCGCCGCTGTGCCCACTGGGTGATCGCGTCGATCGCCGAACCGCAGTCGCGACGCGGGTGCAGCACCAGGCCGACCACCTTGACCATGCCCATTTGCCCGTACACCCCGCCCGTGCCGATCGAGTTCCGAAGAACACAGCCTTGCACGACCGGGGCGGCGTCGGCGAGGGGAGGCGACGGAGCACACGTGGTTCATATGGGCAGGTTTCTTGAATGTTTCTTGACAGCGTTGTCAGGCATAGACAGCCTCCGATTCATCCCCACTGGAAAGGAAGCTTGCTATGCGCACACGCCGGCTCGCTGTCGCCGCCGCGGCGATCACCCTTCTCACTCCCGTACCGGCAGCGGCCGCACCCCCGGACGGTGCGGGCCTGCCTGCCGGAATGGTCGCCGCGATGAAGCGGGATCTGCACCTCACCGATGATCAGATCGCCGTCCGGCTGCGCACCGAGGCCGTCGCGCCGGCCGTGGAGGGCCGCCTCAGGGCGAGGCTCGGGTCCGACTTCGCGGGCGCCTGGATCCCGGCGGGCGCGCAACGGCTGACGGTCGCGGTCACGGACGCCTCCCGGTTCCCCGCGGTACGGGCGGAGGGTGCCGAGCCCCGCCTGGTCGCGCGCAGCGCCGCCGACCTGGCGTCCTCCCGCGCCGCCCTGGACCGGCACGCCTCCGCGGCCCGGGCGTCGTCCGTGCGCGGCTGGTATGTCGACACGACAGCGAACCGGGTCGTCGTGATGGCGGCTCCGGGCTTCGACCGGCAGGCCGCGGCCTTCGCGCGCGCCGCCGGCGCCGGGGAGGTCTCGGTCGTCCCCGCCGAGCAGCCGCGCCCGCTCTACGACCTCCGGGGCGGCGACCAGTACGTGATCAACGGCAACACGCTCTGCTCGGTCGGCTTCGCGGTGACGGGCGGCTTCGTCAGCGCCGGCCACTGCGGCGGCACCGGCAGCCCGACGCTCGGCTACAACAACGTCTCGCAGGGCACGTTCGCCGGATCGTCCTTCCCCGGCAACGACTACGCCTGGATCCGCACGAACGCCAACTGGACCCCGCAGCCGTGGGTCAACAACTACGCCGGCGGCACCGTGACGGTCGCCGGTTCGCAGGAGGCGGCGATCGGCAGCTCGATCTGCCGCTCCGGCCGCACGACGGGCTGGCGCTGCGGCACGCTCCTGGGACGCGACGAGACCATCGTGTACGCGCAGGGCGCCGTCTCCGGCCTCGCGCGCAGCAACGCGTGCGCCGAGCCGGGCGACTCGGGCGGCTCGTGGATCTCGGGCAACCAGGCGCAGGGCGTCACGTCGGGCGGCACGGGCAACTGCTCCAGCGGCGGCACGATGTGGTTCCAGCCGGTCAACGAGATCCTCTCGGTCTACGGGCTGACGCTCACCACCACGGGCGGCGGCTCGGCGGGCTCGCTGATCAGCAGCCTGAACAACAAGTGCCTGGACGTGCCGAACGGGAACTTCTCGGACGGCGTACCGGTGCAGATGTGGACCTGTAACGGCACGGCCGCGCAGCGCTGGACGTTCGTGAACGGCACGCTCCAGACGTCGAACAACAAGTGCCTCGACGTGGCGTGGGGCTCGACGGCGAACGGCGCGGTCATCCAGATCGCCAATTGCAGCGGCAACCCGGCGCAGCAGTTCGTCCTGTCGGCGGCCGGTGACCTGGTCAACCCGCAGGCCAACAAGTGCGTGGACATCGACGCCTGGAACGCGAACGACGGCGCCCGGCTGATCCTCTGGGACTGCACGGGCGGCGCGAACCAGAAGTGGCGTCGCGGGTAACCGGCCCGGGAAGAACGGGCAGAAGGCCCTTAACGCAACATTAAAGATCAGCTTCGCCGTGGAGGCATCGTCGGGCGCTTCCCAGGATGGCGGTAAGTCCGCTCAATCCGGAGGCAAACCCGACGATGCGCCGCAAACGAACACTCATCCTCTCCACCGTCGCCGTGGTGGCGGCCGCGACGACGGCATGGTTCGCCCTGCCCGCGTCGGCGGCCGCGCCGACCGCGTCCCTCAGGACGGTGTCCGACTGGGGCACCGGCTGGCAGGGCGAGGTGACCATCGCCAACTCCGGGGCCACCGCCATGACCTCGTGGAAGGTGGAGTTCGACCTCCCGGCCGGCGGCAAGGTCGGCAGCTTCTGGGACGCGTCGATGACGGCGGCCGGGTCGCACGTGACGTTCACGAACCGCGACTGGAACGGCAACGTGCCGGTCGGCGCCAAGGTGACCTTCGGGTTCGTGGGATCCGGCGGCAAGCCCGCCAACTGCAAGCTGAACGGGGCGCCGTGCGGCGGGGAGGCGGTCAGCACGACGCCGGCCACGGTCGCTCCGTCCACGGGCGCGCCGACGGTTGCGCCGACGACCACCGCCCCTGTGACCGCGGCTCCCATCACTCCTGAAGAAGATGAAACGACCGCCGTGCCGCCGGCCGGTACCGTTCTGCCGGTCACGGTGAGCAACAAGACCGGGCGCGGCGACTCCGTCTTCCTCTACGTGCTCGGCGTCAACCTCACGACCGGCAAGCTGGGGTACGTGAACGCGGCCGGCGCCTTCACCGCCTGGACCGGGGGCGGGGCCGTGCCGGTGCCCGCGCCGGACGTCGCCATCCCCGGGCCGGGCAACGGCGCCAGCACCACGATCAAGGTGCCGCGCAACCTGTCCGGCCGCCTCTACATGTCGTTCGGGCAGAAGCTCGACTTCCGGCTCACCACCGACGGCCTCGTGCAGCCGGCGCCGTGGGCGGGCGGCGACCCCAACCGCGACATCCTCTTCGACTGGAGCGAGTTCACCCTCAACGACTCGGGCCTGTGGCTGAACAGCTCCCAGGTGGACATGTTCGCCGTGCCGCACATCGTCAGCGTGACCGGCGGCTCCGGCGCGGTGTCGTCCACGGGCGAGCTGAAGCCCGGCGGGCGCCAGAAGGTCATCGACGCGGTCAAGGCGTCCCCCGACTTCGCCAAGAGCGTGGTCACCCGCGCCGACGGCACCGTGCTGCGGGTCCTGGCGCCGGGCAAGGCGGCGGACGCGGGCCTGATGAGCCCCACGTACCTGGACTCGTACATCACGAGCGCCTGGAACGCGTACACCTCGAAGCCGTTGACGGTCGTGCCGTTCACCGACCAGCCGTCCGTGCGCTTCACCGGCCGCACGTCCGGGAACGTCATGAACTTCACGGACACCACCGGCAAGACGGTCGCCTCGTTCGCGAAGCCCTCGACCGCGAACGTGTGGGGCTGCGACGGCGCCCTGGCCGCCCCGAACGACCAGGTGGTCGGCCCGATCGCCCGCACCCTCTGCGCGGCGCTCACCCGCACCACGCTGGGCCGCCTCGACACCCAGCCGAGCGGAACGGCCGCCGACTTCTACCAGGGCAACCCCGCCAACCTCTACGCCAAGGTCATCCACGAGAACATGGTCGACGGCAAGGCCTACGCCTTCGCCTTCGACGACGTCCAGAACCAGGAGTCCCTGGTCCACGACGGCGACCCGCGCCAGGCGGCGATCACCCTGACCCCGTTCTGAGACGCACGTCACCGCATTGGGTACAGTCACCGTCCTACTCGCAAGTAACCAGGACGGGACCGCGATGGACGAGACCCCACCGCCGCCGCCCACCCGGGCGGCGGCGCCTCCCTCTGCGCCGCCTCCCTCTGCGGCGGCGTCCCGATCCGTTGGCGGGGCGGCGATCGCGCGGGCGCGGGCAGCATTGTCCGCGGTGGCGCGGTCGCGTGCCGCGCGCGCCGCGGCACGTCTGTGGGCGAGCCCGCCCCGCTGGGTCATCCCCGCCGCGGCGATCTCCGTCGTGCTGGTCGCGGTCCTGGCCGGATACGAGGTCCTCGGCGGCGGCGAGGCGTCACCCACCACGTGGTCCAGCCCGTCAGCCTCCTCGGGCGCCGCCGCGTCCGCCGCCCCCGCGGCGCCGGCCGGCCCTCGCCCGAGCACCGTCGCCGTCAGGGCACCCGCCGACCTGGCCCAGGTCTGCGACGGCTGGTACTACCCGAAGTCCCCCCGCTACACCGGCCGCGCACCCCACCAGATCAGCGTCGGCGTCGCCGACACTCTCGCCGGCGAGCCGCACCGCATCCGCGCCGCCGTGGACATCCCGTACAACCTGGGAAAGGCCTCCCGCAACGCCTGGCTCCCGGCCGACGTCACGAAGTCGCAGCTGGTCGCCTGCGTGACACTGACCAAGAACGGCACCCCTCTCAAGAAATGCGCCGGCCACCAGCTGGCCCGCGGCGTCTACACCCTGTCGCTCTACGAGGTCGCCACCGGCCGCCGCCTCGTGCACAAGCAACTCTTCGGCGACGCGGCCACCTGCCCCAACGCCATCCCGATGGGCGCCGGCCCGACCATCGCCACCACGGTCTCCGACAAGGTCCTCTACCAGCAGCTCAACCCCTACGTCACCCGCCCCTCCTGACCATGGCTGCTCGAAGCTCGATATAGGGCCACGAGCGCGGCCTTCTCCGACAGCGACTTCAGCTCGCGGCCGGCATGGGCACCGGCGCGCGGGTTCCTTGCGACTCGTCGACCGTGTACATGCGGGCCTCCGCCAGGTCGAAGTAGAGGCCCGTCAAGGTCAGGCGCCCGGCCGCCTCTGCGGCGCGCACCGCTGGGTAGGTGCGCAGGTTGGCCAGCTGCTGGGCGACGTTCGTGGTGACGCAGCGTTCCTCGTCCTCGCAGTCGGCGAACTGCACGCCGGACTGGTGGAGCCAGCGGCCCAGCGAGCTGTCCGGTGCGAAGCCGCCGGTCATCAGGGCGCGGACGGCGCCGCAGCCGGAGTGGCCGCAGATGGTGATCGTGCGGACGTTGAGCACCTCCACCGCGTACTCGATGGACGCACCCACCGACGAGTCGCCGTCGCCGAACCGCGGGACGATGTTGCCGACGTTGCGCACGCAGAAGAGGTCGCCCGGGCCGCTCGTGGTGATCAGGTTGGGGACCAGGCGCGAGTCGGCGCAGGTGATGAAGAGCTGTTCGGGCGCCTGGCCGTCGCGGGCGAGGCCGGCCAGGTGCGGGCGCACGAGCGGGGCGACGCTGCGCTCGAACTCCTGGATGCCCGCGGCCATGGCGTCGCGCTTCTGGCGATCGAGGTCCTGCCACTGCGACCAGGAGCCGAAGCGCCGTGGCGTGGTCTTGCCGTCGCCGAGGCGGCCGCTGGTGGCCCTGTGGAACCAGCCGTCGTGGGTTTCTCTGACCGTGACGGTTCCGCCGGCTTTCTCGTACGCCTCGCGCCAGTCCTCGATGATCTGGAAGGCGCCGTGGTCCAGGTAGTCGAGATGCACCTCGACCGCCACGGAACGCCCCGCCGGGATGGTGGCCAGCGCCCGCGCGACCCGGCCGGAGCCGATGAACGCCAGCGTCCCGGTGAGCGTGACGACCCATTCGCCGGTCTCGGACTCCACCACCCGGGCCTCGCAGCGCGCGACCCGCCACAGCATCACGGCCACGGCGGCGGCCAGGCCCAGCGCCACCCCGGTGAGCAGGTCGGTGAGGACCACGCCGCCCGCGGTGATCACGTACGTGGGCAGCTCCCGGTGCCGGATGTACGTGCGGATCTGCGCCAGGCTGATCAGCCGCAGGCCCACGACGACCAGCACCGCGGCGAGCGCGGCCATCGGAATCATCTCCAGCAGCCCCGCGCAGAGCAGCACGAAGATCGCGATCCACACTCCGTGCAGAATCGCTGAGGCACGCGTACGGGCGCCCGCGCCCACGTTCGTCGAGCTGCGCACGATGACGCCGGTGATCGGCAGGCCGCCGAGCAGGCCGGACGTGGTGTTGCCGACGCCCTGGGCGACGAGCTCGCGGTTGAGGTCGGCGCGCGGCCCGTCGTGCATGCGGTCCACGGCCACGGCGGAGAGCAGCGATTCGACGCTTGCCACCAGGGCGATGGTGAGCACGGCCAGCGCGATCGGGCCGGGTCCGGCGTCGGGCCAGCGCGGGAAGGTCAGCTCGGCGAGCGGGTTGCCGGGCAGGTCGACGCGCTGCACGTCGGCCCCGATCGCGGCGGCGAGCACGGTGGTCACCACGACGGCGACGAGCGCGGCGGGCAGCAGCGAGGTGCGGATCAGGCGCGGCCAGAGCACGAGCAGGCCCATGGTGAGCAGCCCCAGCAGCACCGACGCCCCGTGTATGCCCATGATCTGGGCGGGCAGCTCGCGCACGTTGTGCCAGGCGTCGCTCTGCGGGGCGCCGCCGAGCACCACGTGGATCTGGCTGAGCGCGATGACGAGCCCGATGCCGGCGAGCATGCCGTGCACCACCGCGGGCGACAGCGCCAGGGCCGCCCGGCCGAGACGAGCCACACCCAGCAGGATTTGTACGCCTCCGGCGAGCGCGACGATCGCCGCCGTGCCGGCGAACCCGAACTCGCCGATGGTGCCCGCGACGATCACGGTCAGCCCTGCCGCGGGCCCACTGACCTGCAAGGGCGCCCCGCCGAGCAGCCCCACCACGATCCCGCCCACCACCGCTGCCACAAGCCCCGAGAGCAGCGGCGCTCCCGACGCCGCCGCAATGCCCAGCGAGAGCGGGATCGCGATCAGAAACACCACGATCGACGCCGGCACGTCATGACGGAATACCTTCAAGACGGACATGTCGGAAATGTACCGAGCGACGGTTAACCCCGCGTTACGACGCGAGCGCCCTCAGGTAAGCCACAGCCGATTGTCCGGCGCCGCTCAGCTCGCGCCGCGCTGTTCACAGCGCGGGCGGGTGGAAGAGGTCAGGCGGTGGGCTTCCAGACGTCCTGGTTGGCCTCGTACATCTCGCGCAGGATGGCCGGGACGTCGTAGGTGAGCTTCCAGTCCGGGTAGTGCTCCTCGAAGCGGGCCGTGCTGCTGATCCACCACTGGTGGTCGCCGGTGCGGGCCTGGTCGACGTAGTCGGTCTTCGCCTCGAGGCCGGTGATCTCGGAGGCGATCTGGAAGGCCTCGATGTGGCTGCAGTTGGAGTAGCGGCCGCCGCCCATGTTGTAGACCTCGGCGACGCGCGGGGCCTTGTGGAACGCCTCGAACGCGGTGACCAGGTCGTGGGAGTGGATGGCGTCGCGCACCATCTTTCCCTTGTAGCCGTAGATGTGATAGGTGCGCTGTTCCATGACGCAGCGCATCACGTACGCCAGGAAGCCGTGCAGCTCGGCGGCGGAGTGGCCGGGGCCGGTGAGCGTGCCGCCGCGGAAGATGGCCGTCGGCATGTCGAAGTAGCGGCCGTACTCCTGGACCATGACGTCGGCCGCGACCTTGGAGGCGCCGAAGACCGAGTGCAGGGTCTGGTCGATCGACATCTGCTCGGTGATGCCGTCGTGGAACTCGTGGTCCTCGGGCAGCTCGTAGCGGGTCGGCAGCTCGACCAGCGGCAGGCGGTTGGGCGTGTCCCCGTACACCTTGTTGGTCGACGTGAAGATGAACGGCGCGGCCGGGGCGTGCCGGCGCACGGCCTCGAGCATGTTGAGGGTGCCGCCCGCGTTCACGTCGAAGTCGGTGAACGGCTCCTTGGCGGCCCAGTCGTGGCTGGGCTGCGCGGCGGCGTGGATGACCAGGCCGATGTTCTTGCCGTAGCGGGCGAGGAGCGCGTCGATGCCGTCGCGGTCGCGGATGTCGATGCTCTCGTGCGTGTAGCGGTTGCCGACCTCCTTGACCAGGCGGTCGAGGTTCCACCGGGTGGAGCCGTCGGCGCCGAAGAAGTACTGGCGCATGTCGTTGTCGATGCCGACGACGTCCATGCCGAGGCCGGCGAAGTGCCGGACGGACTCGGAGCCGATCAGGCCGGCGGACCCGGTGACCACGACGACACTGCTCATCAAACAACCTCCCGGTGAGAGAACGGGGCCGAGGTTACAGGGTGTACGCGAACCGGCAGATGACCGGCTGGGAATGTTCGGCGCGAGCTGGAAATGGGCACGGAACAGGATCGGCACATGTGATGGCGAGGCTCGGGGTTAAGTCGGGCTAGGAACAAGGCGGTCTCATGACGGAGTCTCTGAGCGTCGCGACGGGCGACGTCACCGGTGATCAGGAGCTCACCCTCGGTGTCGAGGAGGAGCTTCATGTCGTCGACCTGGTGACGCGCGAGCTGGTGCCCCGCGCCCAGGAGGTGCTCGACCAGCTCGATCCCGAGAAGTTCTCGGCCGAGCTGCACCGCTCGGTGGTCGAGACGAACACCCCGGTGAGCAGCACTCTGGACGATCTGCGCGAGGGCATCGCCGGGCGCCGCCGCGAGGCGATCGCCGTCGCCGAGTCGCTGGGGCTCGGGCTGGTGGCCGCCGGCACGGTGCCGCTGGTCGACCTGGACTCACTGCCCGTGACGCCCACGTCGCGCTATCGGCGGATGCTGGACGACTACCAGCTGCTGGCGCGGGAGCAGCTCATCTGCGGCGCGCAGGTGCACGTCGGCGTGCCGGACCGGGACGAGGCCGTCGCCGTGACGCAGCGTGTCACCTCGGCCCTGCCCACGCTGCTCGCGTTGTCGGCCAGCTCGCCGTACTGGATGGGTGAGGACTCCGGCTACGCGAGCGTGCGCTCCCTGGTCTGGCTGCGCTGGCCCACCGCCGGCGACCCCGGGGTGCTCAACTCGGCCGCCGAGCACGATCAGCTGGTCGCCGACCTGATCGCGTCCGGCACCATCACCGACCCCAAGATGGTCTATTTCGACGTACGCCCGTCCGCGCACGTGCCCACCGTGGAGCTGCGGGTCACCGACTCCAGCCCGGACGTGGACACGGTCGTCCTGCTCGCCGGCCTGTTCCGGGCGCTGGTGCTGCGCGCCCGGCAGGACTACCGCGCCGGGCGCCCGTTCGAGCGGATCCGCCCGCCGCTGCACCGGGCGGCGATGTGGCGGGCCGCGCGCTCCGGCCTGGAGGGCGACCTGCTCGACCTGCCCCGCGCGCCCGAGCCGGTCGCGGCCGCGCTCGCCGTGGAGCGGCTGGTCGGCGACCTGCGCCCGCAGCTCGAGGAGCTGGGCGACTGGGAGCAGGTCTTCGACCTCTCGGTGCGGGCGCTCAGCCGGGGCAGCTCCGCCGCGCGCCAGCGCCGGGCGATGACGCGGCGGGGCCGGATCTCCGACGTGGTCGATCTGCTCGTGGCGGACACCCGGGGCGGTGCCACCGGCATCGGGCCCGAGGGCCAGACGGTTCCGGGCGGGCTCTTCCCGTACGCCCGCGCGGGCGACGAGGCGTTCGACGGCGGCGAGCCGGCGGAGGCGTACGCGGGTGTGGTCAATGTCCTGAAGGCGCTCGGCTCGGCGGGGCTGCGCCGGCGGGAGGACGCCCGCGACGACGAGCAGCGCCAGCGCGGCATCACCTTCAGCGTGGCCGGCGAGGCCGCGACCAGGCTTTTCCCCTTCGACCTCGTGCCGCGCATCGTGCCCGCCGAGGACTGGACCCGGCTGCGTGGCGGGCTGGTGCAGCGGGTGCGGGCCCTCGATCTCTTCATTCAGGACGTGTACGGCGAGCGCGAGGTCGTCCGCGACGGCGTGGTGCCCGAGTGGGTGATCGACGGCTCGCCGGAGCTGCGGCCCAGCGGTGCCCTGGTGGCCCACGAGGGTGTCCGCGCCCAGGTGGCCGGCGTGGACCTGGTGCGCAACCACGTCGGCGAGTGGTGCGTGCTCGAGGACAACCTGCGGGTGCCGTCCGGCATCGCGTACGCCATGCAGAATCGCCGCCTCACCGAGAGCGTGCTGCCGGAGCTGCCCGAGCCGCCCGGCCTGATCTCGGTGGAAGACACCCCGGCGCTGCTGCGGCGGGCGCTGCTGGAGGCGGCGCGCCCGGCCGCCGGCGACGACCCCAAGATCGTGGTGTTGAGCCAGGGGCCGGACGACTCGGCGTGGTTCGAGCACCGGATGCTCGCCGAGGAGATGGGCGTGCCGGTCGTCCGCAGCACCGAGCTCTTCGTGGACGAGGGCGTCGTCTATCGCATGCGCGACGGCAAGCGGCGCCGGGTGGACGTCATCTATCTGCGGATGGGCGAGGACAGCCTGGTGCACTCGCCCGGCGCGGACGGGATGCCGCTCGGCCCGAGCCTGGTCACGGCGCTGCACGCGGACACCGTGGTGCTCGCCAACGCGCTGGGCAACGGCATCGGCGACGACAAGGCCGTGTACGCGTACGTGCCCAAGCTGATCGAGTACTACCTGGGCGAGAAGCCGCTGCTGGCCGACGTGCCGACCTATCTGTGCGGCATCCCGGAGCAGCGGGCCGAAGTGCTCGACCGGCTCGACCAGCTGGTCTGCAAGCCGGTGGACGGCTACGGCGGCGACCGCATCGTGATCGGCCCGCACGCGACGCCGGAGGATCTCGCCGCGGTCCGCCGGCAGATCCGCACCGCGCCGCACCGCTGGGTGGCGCAGGAGGTCGTGCAGCTCTCCACGCACCCGGTCTTCGACGGCCATCAGCTCGCCCCGCGCCACGTCGACCTGCGGGCCTTCGTCTTCACCGGCCGCGAGTCGGTGGTCGCGCCGGCGGCGCTGACCCGGGTGGCCCCGGCCGGAAGCATGATCGTCAATTCGTCACGCGGTGGCGGCTCGAAGGACACGTGGCTGCTCAGCTGACCGACAGGGGAGGTTTGTATGTGTGGGATCGCCGGTGAGCTCCGGTACGACGGCCATGCGGCGGACGGCGAGGCCGTACGGCGGATGTTGCCGTGCCTGGAGTCGCGCGGTCCGGACGGCGAGGGGTTCTGGCAGCGCGGGCCGGTCGCGTTCGGCCACCGCCGCCTCAAGATCATCGACCTGTCGGAGGCCGGCGGGCAGCCGATGACGGACGAGGAGCTGGGCCTCACGCTCGTCTTCAACGGCTGCATCTACAACTACAAGCAGCTGCGCTCGGCGCTCCAGCAGGAGGGCTACAAGTTCTTCTCCACGTCGGACACCGAGGTGATCCTCAAGGCGTACCACCGCTGGGGTGCCGATTGCGTGACCCGCTTCCTCGGCATGTTCGCCTTCGCGATCGTCGAGCACGACTCGGGCACGGTGACGCTGGCCCGCGACCGGCTCGGCATCAAGCCGCTCTACCTGGCGGAGAAGCCGGGCCGGGTGCGCTTCGCCTCGACCCTGCCCGCGCTGCTCGCCGCGGGCGACGTCGACACCACGATCGACAAGGTCGCGCTCCAGCACTACATGACGTTCCACTCCGTGGTCCCGGCGCCGAGGACCATCATCTCGGGCGTACGGAAGCTGCCGCCGGCCACCGTGCGCACGATCCGGGCCGACGGGTCGGCGACCGACCGGGTCTACTGGGAGGCGTCGCACACCCGCCGGCCGGACATCGCGGACGCGGAGTGGCCCGAGCTGATCCACGAGAAGCTGAAGGTGGCGGTCGAGCGCCGGATGGTCGCCGACGTGCCGGTGGGCGTGCTGCTGTCGGGCGGCATCGACTCCAGCTACATCGTGGCGCTCCTCGCCGAGCAGGGGCAGCGCGGCCTGACGACGTTCAGCATCGGCTTCGAGGCGGCGGGCGGCGAGACCGGCGACGAGTTCGCCTATTCGGACATCGTGGCCAAGCAGTTCGACACCGTGCACCACCAGATCCGCATCGGCAAGGACCGGTTCCTGCCGGCCGTCGACCGCACCGTGGCGGCGATGAGCGAGCCGATGGTGAGCCACGACTGCATCGCGTTCAACCTGCTGAGCGAGGATGTGTCAAAGCAGGTCAAGGTCGTACAATCAGGGCAGGGCGCGGACGAGATCCTGGCCGGCTACAGCTGGTATCCGCCACTCGCGGACGTGCCCTACGACCAGGCCGTCACCGCGTACGCGAGGGAGTTCTTCGATCGCCCGCACAGCCGCCTCGCCCAGCAGCTCAACCCCGCGTGGCTGGTCGACGAGGACGTGAGCCGCGCGTTCGTGGCGGCGAGCTTCGGCCGGCCCGGCGCCGACACCGCGGTCGACGCGGCGTTGCGACTCGACTCTCAGGTGATGCTGGTCGACGATCCGGTCAAACGGGTCGACAACATGACTATGGCGTGGGGGCTGGAGGCTCGCGTACCGTTCCTCGATCACGAGTTGGTCGAGCTGGCCGCGGCCTGCCCGCCCGGACTCAAGCTCGCGCACGGCGGCAAGGGGGTACTCAAGGAAGCGGCCCGCGGGGTCGTGCCCGACGAGGTGATCGACCGGACGAAGGGATACTTCCCGGTTCCTGGCATCCGGCACCTCGAAGGAGCGATGCTCGACAAGGTCCGCGACGCGCTCACCGCGCCGGCCGCGCGCGAGCGGGCCCTGTTCCGCCAGGACTACGTCGACCAGCTGCTGGCCGACCCGAACACTCCGCGCACCACACTCGGTGCCAATCAGTTGTGGCAACTCGCCCTGCTGGAGATGTGGCTCCAGGACAAAGGGATCTAGTCATTCGAGGGAGGAACCGTATGACCGGTCAGCTCAACCGTGTCGACGTCACCGTTTTGCCGATCGGCTGGTCCCCTCTCTCGAAACCGCTCCCCTCGGAAGTCTCCGGAAGCTGGTCGCCCACGCTCTCCCCGGACGGGCGGCACTGCGCGTACGTGTCCGACCGCAGCGGCCGGCCCCAGGTGTGGGTGCAGCCGGTCGGCAGCGACCTGGCGTTCCTCGTCGACACCGGCGAGGCGCCGGTCGCGGCGGTGCAGTGGTCGACCGGCGGCGGCTGGCTGGCCTGCTCGGTGGCGCCGGGCGGCGCGCCGCGGCACGAGGTGTGGCTGGTCCGGCCGGACGGCTCGGCGCTGCACCAGGTGGCGGGCTTCGGCGCCGACACCGCGGACACCATGCGGTGGCTGCCCGGCCGGTCGCTGCTCGCGCTGACCGAGAACCTGACGACGGCGCTGCTGGTCGACCCGGTCAGCGGCGAGCGCACGGTCGTCGGTACGGGCGACCTGATCTCGCTCCTCGATGTGAGCCCCGGCCGCGATCGTGCCCTGCTGCGGATCGGGCCGCGCGGCAGCCGGCACATCGCGATCCGCGACCTCGCGACCGGCGTCGACTCGTACGTCACCGCGGGGGAGCAGGCGGTGTTCGGGCCGGACGGCACGACCGTCTACGCGCGCAGCGAGACCGGCGAGTTCCCGGTGCTGATCCGGGTCGCCGAGGGCACGGCCGAGATCGTGGCCACCTCGGAGAACGCCGAGGCGGAATCGTTCACGATCACCTCCGACGGCAGCCGCGCGGCGGTGCTGTGGAACGTGCGGGGCGGCGAGTCCGAGGTCTCGCTGATCGACCTGGACGGCGACGAGATCGCCTGGCGCCGCCTCGCCCCGCTGCCCGGATCGGTGGTCAGCGGGCTCGCGTGGAGCCACGACGGCTCGGCGCTGGCCTTCACGGCGGAGGCCCCCGGCCAGCCGCACGGCGTGTGGGTGACGTCGCCCGACGGCATCGTGCCGGTCTCCGCCGAACCGGCCGCGCCGGACGCCGTCCGCCCGACGCTCGAGACGTTCGAGGCCCACGACGGGCTCACGCTCACCGGCTGGCTCTTCCGGCCGCCCACCCCGGGACCCCACCCGACGGTCCTGTGGTTTCACGGCGGCCCCGAGGCGCAGGAGCGGCCCGGGCACGGCCCGCTCTTCCAATCGCTGGCGGCCCGCGGCATCGCGGTCTTCGCCCCGAACGTGCGCGGCTCCTCCGGGTTCGGGCGCAGCTTCGTCAACGCGGACAACCTGGCGCTGCGCCACGACGCGATCCGCGACGTGCAGACCTGCGCGCGTCACCTGGTCGACTCCGGCGTCGCGTCCCGCCTGGGGATCATGGGCCGGTCGTACGGCGGCTACCTGACCCTGGCCGCGCTGGTGACCTTCCCCGACCTGTTCGACGTCGGCATCGACGTGTGCGGCATGGCCAACTTCGCCACCTTCTACGAGCACACCGAGCCGTGGATCGCCGCGGCGGCGGTGTCGAAGTACGGCGACCCGGTGGCCGACAAGGAACTGCTGGCCGACCTGTCGCCGATCACCCGGATCGACCGGCTGCGCACGCCGCTGATGGTCGTGCACGGCGAGAACGACTCCAACGTCCCGGTCGTCGAGGCCGAGCAGGTGGTGCAGGCCCTGGCGGCGCGGGGCGTGCCGCACAAATATCTGCTCTTCCCCGACGAGGGGCACGAGCTGCTGCACCGCTCCTCCCGGGCCGACTACCTGCGCGAGACGGTCGACTGGCTCACCACACATCTGCTGTGACGCGTGGTCGAGGGCGGCGCGGCCTCGAGGCCGCGCCGCCCTTGTTCAGCGGCGG
>NZ_BOMI01000002.1 GCF_016862115.1 Paractinoplanes deccanensis | reverse complement strand
CTCAGCGGCGGCTCGCCCAGTCCCGGGCGCCCCGCGCCGCCGAGCCGACCAGGTCGGCCGCGCCGCCGGCCGCCTTGCGGGCCAGGGTCACCAGCGGGTCGCTCGAATCGCGGAACCCGTCGCGATAACTGGCCGCCGCGGCCTTGACGTCCGCGGTCACCGACGCGTCCCGGTCGTCGTCGCGGCGCGCGTAGTCCCCGCCGAGGATCCGCGCGTACTCGCCCGAGTCCACCCACTTCTGCAGCTCGGCCGCCCGCGCCACCGGCACCGGCTCCGGGCTGAACGCCGTCATGCCGATCTTGTGAATGCTGTCCCGCAGGTCGCCCCCGCCCTGGTACTCGGCGGCCTGCTCGAGGAACGCGGCGGTGTCGATCTGCGACAGGTCCCCGCCACCGGCCAGCTTCATGAACAGCCGCAGCGAAGCCGCCGGATCCTGCGCCGCGAGCAGCCCCGCCCGGTCCGCCGACAGCTCCGCCTTGCGCCACCACTCGTACATCGCCGCGATGATCGCCCGAAGCCCGATGACACCGATCGGCATCCAGCTGACGTTCGTCACCCACCGGGTCAGAATCGTCATGATCGTCTGATAGACCGCATGCCCGCTGCGCACATGCCCGATCTCACGCCCGAGCAGCGTCCGCAGCTCGTCGTCGTCCAGCTTCTCCACCGCCGCCGTGCTGATCACCACGAACGGCTTGTCCATGCCGATCGCCTTGCCCCCGATGATCGGCGCCTGGTTCACGTAGAGCTCCGGCAGCTCCGCCACGTCGAGCGCCGCCCCCGCCTCGGCGAAGAGCCCGTGCACCCGCGGATATTGCCGCTCATCCACCCGGATGGCCCCGGCCAGGTACGACAGGCGGAACCCCCGCTCGTTCCACATGCCGAAGAGCCCGCGCACCACATCGTCGAACCCGCGCAGCTCCCGCAGAGCCGTCAGCGCCCCACGATCCGCGGGGTGCTCCCACGCCCGCGAGCTGATCCCGCTCAGAGTGACCCGCTGCCGCGCCGGCCGATTGTCGTCCTCGGTTGTCATCGTGACCCTCTCTCTCCATGACCGTGATCGAGAGTCCCGCACCCGCCGCCCCGGACACATCGGCTCGGAGCCGGAAACCACCCCACCCACCACTACGACTTTCGGCCGACGGGAGCGCGGCCGCGACCTTCACATGGTCGGCCAGCCGTCGGGGTTCGAGGCCGACTCGCGGGAGATGCCTGAGCCGGTTTCGGGGTAGTCGCCGAAGCGCTGGGCGTGCAGGTGGGCGAAGAAATAGCACATCGACTCGAACTCGGCGTCCGGCACCGCCAGGGAGGGGTCGGCTTCGACCGCCGACACGAAAGCGCGACCGGCGGCGACCATGAAGCCACGGCAGTAGAGGAAGCCGTCGTCGGAGCCGTGGCCTGGTTTCTTGTCGACTTGGGCGCCGAGACGGTAGAGACTGTGGCCAACGTCGATGTCTTCGTGGATGTGCCTGACGGGTCGTCGTGGGCGTTGACGATGGCCTGCGCCGACGAGGTGCGGCGGGCGGCGGTACGGAGGGGGCGGGACGGCGGGCCCGGGTAGCGTATGTTCGTCCACATCAGACGGAGGAGGGGTCGCGGTGGGCGACGCGCAGTTCGACACGAGTCAGCCGCAGACGGCGCGGATCTGGAACTACTGGCTGGGTGGCAAGGACAACTTCGAGGTCGATCGCGTGGTGGGGGATCAGATCCGCGCGGCCTTTCCGGACATCGTCGACAACGCGCGGGCGTCGCGGGCGTTTCTCGTGCGGGCGGTGACGTTCGTGGCGGCGGAGGGCGGGGTGCGGCAGTTCCTCGACGTCGGCACGGGGCTGCCCACGGCCGACAACACGCACGAGGTGGCGCAGCGGGTGGCGCCGGAGTCGCGGATCGTCTATGTCGACTTCGATCCGATGATCCTGGCGCACGCGCGGGCGTTGCTGACCAGCAGTGCGGAGGGCGCCACGCAGTACGTCGACGCGGACGGGCGGGACTCGGCCAAGGTGCTGCGGGAGGCCGCGTCGACGCTCGACTTCGGGCAGCCGGTTGCGCTGATCATGTCGGGGCTGCTGGGGCACGTCACCGACGACGGGGAGGCTTCGGCCATGGTGCGGGCCTATCTCGACGCGCTCGCGCCGGGCAGCTACTTCGTCGCGCTCGACGGGTCGCACAGTGTCGAGCACGGCGAGGCCGAGAAGATCTGGAACGAGCAGGCGAATCCGCCGTACGTGTTGCGCAGTCACTCGCAGTTCGCGCGGTTCTTCGACGGGCTGGAGCTGGTCGAGCCGGGCGTGGTGCCGGCGCCGCTGTGGCGGCCGGCCGAGGGCGACGTCAAGCCGCTCGACGTCGTCTGCGGGGTCGGGCGCAAACCCTGATCAGCGGGTCAGCAGCTCGGCCAGCGAGGTCGCGGGGCGGCCGGTCAGCTCGGGCACGTCGCGGGTCACCTCGGCGAGCTCGCCGGCGGCGATGGCGGTGTAGGTGCTGACCCACGCGTCCAGCTGCCAGTCCGGTGCCTGGTAGGCGCGCCTCGACTCGTACGCCTCCGCGATGGTCTCGTCGTGGAACCGTGCCGGGCGGCCGGCGGCGGTCAGCGTGGCCGCGATCTCCGTCATGGTCAGGGCTTCCGGGCCGGTCAGGGTGTACGTGCGGCCGGCGTGCGCGGCCGGGTCGCGCAGCACCGTGACGGCGGCCTCGGCGATGTCGTCCTGGGCCACCACCGCGGCGCGGCCGTCGCCGGCGGGGCCGCGGATCACGCCGTCGGCGCCGACCATGAACGGGAGGAAGTCGGCGTACAGGTTGTCGCGCAGGAACGTGAACGGCAGGCCGGACGCGCGGATGTGCTGCTCGGTCGCCCAATGATCACGGGCCAGCGTGAACGTGGCGCCGGGCGAGGCACCGGCGAACGAGATGTAGACCAGGTGGCCGACGCCGGCGGCGGCCGCGGCGTCGACGAAGCTGGTGTGCTCGGCGACGCGGGACGGGGTCTCCGCCGCCGACACCATGAGCACCGTGCCGGCACCGGAGAGGGCACGGCGCACCGCTTCACCGTCCGCATAGGACGCGACGGCGACCTCCGCGGAGGCGATCGACGGAGCGCGTGCGGCGTCGCGTACCACCAAGCGCATCGGCCCGTCGAGAAGTCGCGCCACCCTGCCACCGAGACGCCCGGACGCACCCGTCACCACGATCATGCGAACAGCCTACGAGCCCAGATAGCGCAGGATGGCGAGAACCCGGCGGTTGTAGTCGGTGGCCGCGGCCAGGTCGAGCTTGTCGAAGATGGCGTTGACGTGCTTCTCGACGGCGCTCATCGAGACGAAGAGCCGCTCGGCTATCGCGGCGTTGGTGTAGCCGGACGCCATCAGGCGCAGCACGTCGTTCTCGCGCGCGGTCAGGCGGGCCAGGCCCGAGGTGCCGGACATGAGCCGGCGTACGACCTCCGGGTCGAGCGCCGTGGAGCCGGCCGCCACCCGGTCGAGCGCGTCGAGGAAGTCCTCGACCTGGGCCACCCGGTCCTTCAGCACGTAGCCGACACCGTCGGAGCGGTCGGCGAGCAGCTGCGAGGCGTACCGCTTCTCGACGTATTGGGAAAGCACCAGCACGCCCGTGGGCGGCCAGCGGCGGCGGATCTCCAGGGCCGCGCGGAGGCCGTCGTCGGTGTTGGTGGGCGGCATGCGGACGTCGGTGACCACCACGTCGGGCCGCTCGTGCGCGACGGCGGCGATCAGCGCGGGGGCGTCGGCGACCGCGGCCACGAGCGTGTGGCCCTCGTCGGCGAGCAGGCGCACCAGGCCCTCACGGAGCAGCGTGGAGTCCTCGGCGAGCACTATGCGCACGGCAGCGAGACCCGGATCGTCGTGCCCGCGCCGGGCGGGCTGTGCAGCTCGAAGCGGCCGTCGAGCGCGGCCACCCGGTCGGCGAGACCGTGCAGGCCGCTGCCCGACGCGTCCGCGCCGCCGGCACCGTCGTCGTGCAGCACCATGTCGACTCCCGAGGCGGAGGGCGCGATCCGTACGGTGATCACGGTAGCGCCGGCGTGCTTGGTGGTGTTGGTGATGGCCTCGCACGCGACGAAATACAGCACCGTCTCGACCTGTGCCGGCGGCCGCGCGGGCAACGAGTAGTCGACGGCCACCGGCACCGGGGAGCTCAGCGCGACCATGGCCAGCGCGTCCTCCAGCGTGCCGTGGTCGAGGGCGGACGGGTAGACGCGCCACGCCACCTCGCGCAGCTCGTCGATCGCCCGCTGCGCGTCGTCGTGCGCCTGGGCCAGCAGCTCCGCGGCGCGGGCGGGCGAGCGGCGGGCCCGGCCCAGCAGCATGCCGAGGGCGACGAGCCGCTGCTGGAGGCCGTCGTGCAGGTCGCGTTCGATGCGGCGGCGCTCGGCGTCGACGGCGGCGATCACCCCGGCCCGGCTGACGGTCAGCTCGGTGATGCGCCGCTCCAGCTCCGAGCGGGTGCCGGCGGCGAGCAGCGTGCGGACGAACCGCCGGTCGAGCGCCGCGGTGCTGGCCATCGCCTGAAGGTTGAGCAGCAGCAGCGCCGAGCCGAACAGCAGCTGCTCCAGCAGCCCGAGGAGCGACATCTCGCCGGTGGCGACGGCGCGCACCACGATGCCGGCCAGCACCACCCCGACGGCGAGCATCCCGGTGGTCAGCGCGCCGAGGAACGCCGGCAGCAGCCGCGCGGCGAGGAACCGGAACGCCCGCCGCGGGTCGAGGCGCACCGGATCGAGCCCGAGGCGGCGGCGTTCCCAATCCGACAGCCTCATCGCGTACGGGTGAAGCGCCGGACGGAAACCGCCGGCCACCGCGACGAGCAGGAACACCGCCTCCCCGACACCGCTGAGCGCACCGGCCGCGACCGTGCGGATCAGGCGGACGAGGGGCACGTCAGCCATTCTGCCCGCGGCGCAGGCGGGCGCCGACGAAGAACACGGCGAGCAGCGCGCAGATCACGATGACCACCTTCTGGAACGTGTCCGCATAGGACTCGACGGCGGTCCAGTTCGCGCCGAGCGTGTAGCCGGCCAGCACGAAGACCGTGTTCCAGATCAGGCTGCCGAACGTGGTGCAGAGCAGGAACGTGGTGAGCCTCATCCGCTCGACCCCGGCGGGCACCGAGACGAGACTCCGGAAGATCGGGATCATCCGGCCGAGGAAGACCGCTTTCGCGCCGTGGCGGGCGAACCAGGCCTCGGTACGGTCGAGATCGCTCACCTTGACCAGCGGCAGCCGGGCTGCGATCGCGCGCATCCGCTCCCGCCCGAACGCCGCGCCGATGTAGTAGAGCGCGACGGCCCCGGCGACCGAGCCGAGCGTGGTCCAGGCGATCGCGGCCACCACGCTCATCCGGCCCTGCCCGGCGGTGAAACCGGCCAGCGGGAGGATCACCTCACTCGGGATGGGCGGGAACAGGTTCTCCAGCGCGACGGCGAGGCCGGCGCCGGGGCCGCCGAGCCGTTCCACGAGATCGGTCACGAACGTCGTCATCGAGGTCATGCCCACGACGCTAGAAATCGGCGGGTGGCCCGACCATGCGGGCGGCCGCCGACCTTCCTGCGGAAAACCTCAGGATCGCGGGCGGACGCTGTCGTCGAGCACCCTGGCGGTGGCGAGCGAGTCGGCGAAGCGGGCCGGATTCAGGTCGAGGCCGCCGGGAATCCAGGAGAGACCCGCGCCGGTCATGGCGAGCAGGATCTCGTCGGGGGACAGGCCGGCGGACTGGAGCAGGCGGATCTCGCGGGGGTTGACGGCGGGCGGGAGCGGACCGTTGCCGAGGTCGGTGCCGTAGCGGACCTTTCCGCCGTACGACAGGAAGAGCCGCAAGTTGGCGACGGCCGTGACCGAGCCGGGGGTGGGCCGGCCCCAGCCGTGGATGTCGAGGGTGCTGATCCAGGTCATCCGGGCGGCGCACTCGCGGGCGAGGGCGGGATCGAGGGGCTCGGTCCACGGGGTGTGCGCGAGGTAGGCGGCGCCCGCGTCGAGGGCGGTCCGCACCGTGCCGGGGCCCTCGGCGTGGACGACGACCGGGAGGCCCTGGGCGACCACGGCCTTGACGATCTCGAGGGGGAGGAGCGGGCCGCCGGCGTGGGCGGTGACCTTGATGAGGGTGGCGCCGAGGGAGCGGGCTTCGGCCACGGCCTCGGCCGCGTCGGCGGGGGAGCGGAGCTCGCGCCAGCTGCCGGCCGGAGCCCAAGCGCGGTCGCTTGGATAGCCGCCGGGCGCCGTGAGAAACGGACCAACATATCGGATATGCGGCATTTTCCAGCGCTCATGATCGCGGGCCAGAGCGGCGACCTTGGCGGGCACGCCGCCGAGATCCCAGACCTCGGCGATGCCGCCGGCGCGCACGGTGGCCAGGTCGACGAGCGCGGAGTGGACATGCGCGTCGACGAGCCCGGGCAGGAGCGTGCCGGGCAAGCGGCGGAGATCGCCCGACAAATCTGTTTCCGTGCTTATGTCGGAAATGTTCCATTCGAGATGTGGGCTGAGGGGGGAGGGACGGGCTCCGGGCGCGGTGGGGTGCGGAGGGTTGGTGGCGTGCGCGCCGGGCTCCGTGGGGTGCGGACGAGGGCTTGGCTGGTGGAGGGCCGCTCCGGTGCGGAGGCGGCCGTTCCACCAGATCGTGTCGGCGGTGACGGCTGTGGTCACAGGAGCGTGCGCAGGACGGCGAGGCCGCGGTGGACCTCGGCGAAGCTGGTGCTCAGCGGGGCGGGGCCGATGCGCAGGCCGTCGGGGCGGCGGTAGTCGGGGATGACGCCGCTGTTCCACAGGGGCTCGAGGAGCTGTTCGAAGCCGGGGCGGCGGAGCGTGATGTGGCCGCCGCGGCGTTCGGGGGCGCGAGGGCTCACCACCTCGACACCCTCGGGGACCAGCCATTCGTCGGCGAGCTCCAGCACGTACGAGGTCAGGCTCAGGGACTTGGCCCGGACCCGCTCGATGCCGGCCTCGGCGAGAACGTCCAGGTTGGCGTGCAACGGCACCATGGCGAGGATCGGCGGGGTGCCGCTCAGCAGCGCCCGCGCGCCCTTCGCCGGCTCGTAACCCGGGCCCATCTCGAACGACGCGCGGTGGCCCATCCAGCCCTGGATCGGCTGGCGCAGCTCGTTCTGCAGGCCGCCGCGAAGGTACGCGAACGCGGGCGCGCCCGGGCCACCGTTCAGATATTTGTACGTGCAGCCGACCGCCAGGTCGACGCCCCACGCGTCCAGCTCCACCGGCACCGAGCCAGCCGAATGGCACAGGTCCCACATCGTCAGCGCGCCGGCCTCGTGCGCGACCCGGTTGATCTCGGCGACGTCGGCGAGCCAGCCCGAGCGGTACGCGACGTGGCTGAACAGCACCAGCGCCGTCCGCTCGTCGACGGCCTCGGCGACCTGCTCCGGGTGGATGCCCTCGGTGGGGTCGGTCTCGATCCACACGAGCTCGAGGCCGCGTTCGGCGGCGATGCCCTCCAGCACGTACCGGTCGGTGGGGAAGTTGTCGGTGTCGAGCACGACCCGCCGGCGGCCGGGGCGCGCGTCGACCGCCGCCCGGGCCAGCTTGTAGATGAGCACGGTGGTCGAGTCGGCGACGACGACCTGGCCGGCCGCGGCGCCCAGCGCGATCGCGCCGAGCCGGTCGCCGAGCGTCAGCGGCCACTCCAGCCAGCCGTCGGTCCAGCCCTGGATCAGGCGGCCCGCCCACTGCGTGCGGATGAAGTCGTCCATGAGGTCGGCGGTGGCCTTCAACGGCCGGCCGAGCGAGTTGCCGTCCAGGTAGGACACGGCGCCGGTCTCCACGAAACGGTCGCGGAAGGGAGCCAGGGGGTCGGCGGCGTCCAGGGCGAGCGGGTCGGTCAACTCGGCACTCCGATCTCGGTGCGTACGGCGTACAGCTCGGGGAAGAACGTCAGGTCGAGGGCCTTGCGCAGGAAGTCGACGCCGCTGGAGCCGCCGGTGCCGCGCTTGAAGCCGATCGTGCGCTCCACGGTCTTGAGGTGCCGGAAGCGCCAGAGCTGGAAGTTCTCCTCCAGGTCGACGAGCTCCTCGCAGGCCTCGTACGCCTCCCAGTTCTTCTCCGGGTCGTCGTAGATGCCCTTGATCACCGGCACGAGGCCGGCGTTGAACCGGTACGGCAGGCTCACGTCCCGCTGGAGGATCTCCACGGGTACGTCGTGACCGTGCCGGTAGAGGTAGCGCAGGAACTCGTCGTACACGCTGGGGGCCTCGAGCGCCTCGACCAGCAGCTCCCGGGCCGCCGGGTCGTCGTCGAAGAGCGACAGCATGCGGCGGTCCTTGTTGCCGAGCATGAACTCGACCGCGCGGTACTGATACGACTGGAAACCCGACGAGGTGCCGAGGAAGCTGCGGAACTCGGCGTACTCGCTCGGGGTCAGGGTGGCCAGCACCGACCACTGCTCGGTGAGGGTGCGCTGGATGTGCTTGACGCGGGCCAGCCCCTTGAGCGCCGGCCGCAGGTCGTCCTTGGCGAGGTGGGCCCGCACGGCGCGCAGCTCGTGCAGCACCAGCTTGAGCCACAGCTCGGAGGTCTGGTGCTGAAGGATGAAGAGCAGCTCGTCATGGTGCTCCGGGGTGCTCACCGGGTGTTGCGCGCCGAGGATCTCGTCCAGGTGCAGGTATCGCCCGTACGAAAGGTTGACCTTGAAGTCCCGGACGATGCCGTCCTCGATCGGTCGTTGCTCCGCTGCCATCCCTGAAGGGAATCACACGAGGTCAGACATTGGCGAGTGACCCGTTGGTAAGGATCGGACCCCAGTACACCCACTGACCGTCATGCCGTACGAAACGGGAGCGCTCGACCATGTCGCCGTGCTTGCCGCGATCGGTGTAGTGCGCCCGGAACTCGACGACGCCCTCGGTGTCGAACATGCCGCCGCGCTCGGTGTCGAGGATCTCGAGCGACGTCCAGCGCAGCCCCTTGTCCGGCTCGATGTGGCCGGGCCGGGTCTTCGGATGCCACGAGCGCAGCACGTAGTCGCCGTCGTCGAGCGCGAAGGCGGCGAACCGGGACCGCATGAGCGCCTCGGCGGTGGCCGGCTTGCCGCCCCGGTGCAGAGGTTCGCAACATTCCGCGTACGGCAGGCCGCGCCCGCACGGGCAAGCAGTGGTCGTCTTCTTCGCCATGGCTCCATTTAACCGTGCGCGAGTTCGCTGATCAGTTCCTGACAGCGCTCCAACTCACCGATCATCCGCTCCACGGCCTCGACGGCACTCGCGGTGCCACTGCGAATCCCGCCCACCTCGGCATCGATCCGGCTGGTGGCGGTGGCGGTCTGCCCGGCGAGCTGCTGCACCTCCCCGGCGACCACGGCGAACCCCTTGCCGGCCTCCCCGGCGCGCGCGGCCTCGATCGTCGCATTGAGCGCGAGCAGGTTCGTCTGCTTGGCAATGGCCGCGATCAGCTGCACGACCTGCTCGATCTCGGCCCCACCCGACTCCAGCCCGCGGATCACCGAGGCCGCGGCCCGCGCCGCCCGCACCGCGGCCTCGGTAGCGCTCGCCAACTCCCGCCCAACATCGACGAGCCGCTGATCCCTCTCGGTCATCGCGCCTCCCCTTGCGCGTTCTACGGTCCCACTGCGGCCTCGGCCGCGCACCGCATTCGCCCCGATTGCCGGGGGCGGCGCCCCCGGCCGGCCACGAGCGACGGCTTGCCTTGCGACGGACAGGCGACGTATTCGCTTTCGAGCACGCTTCGCTTCCTCAGACGGCCCGATCGGGTCATGCGAGCCCATGGCTCCGCGCTCATCTCTGCGGCCCTGCGGACGGGTTCGTAAGGCGCACATCCGCTCTCGGGTGAGAGGCGTTCGCCCAGCTCTGTCAGCTCGGCTCGCACGCTCGCGAAGGTGGCCGCTGCGGCTCATGGTGGCGGGACAGCGGCCGTCCGCCGAATGAGCTGTGGAAGCGTGCGCAAGAGATGACCGGAGAGTTGTGGCGGAGAGTGGTCACTTAATCGCTTCACCCCGGGGGAGGCGCGCACGCGGCGCAACATCGGCGAAACATGAGCATCGCGGATGACGGCGCCGGGCTGACGGGATCTGAAAGTTCGAGCGCCGGGTGCTGAAATTTCGGCGGACTGCCGTACGGAAATTGCATAGATCTGACGTAAGCTGTCCGGTGTGACCAAACGTCTTGCCGAGGTGGCCAAGAAGGCGGGAGTCAGCGAGGCGACCGTCAGCCGGGTGCTCAACGGGCGCAGCGGCGTCTCCGAGTCCACGCGCGCGTCGGTGCTGACGGCTCTCGATGTGCTGGGCTATGAGCGGCCCACCAAGCTGCGCGGTGAGCGCGGGCGGCTGGTGGGGCTGGTGCTGCCCGAGCTGCAAAACCCGATCTTCCCGGCGCTGGCCGAGGTGGTGACCGCCTCCTTGGCGCAGCGCGGGTTCACGCCGGCCCTGTGTGCGCGGACGATCGGCGGTGTTCCCGAGCGCGACTACATCGAGATGCTGCTCGATCATCAGGTCTCGGGGGTGGTGTTCGCCGGTGGGTCCTATGCGCTGGCCGAGGCGGAGCACGGGCACTACAAGGCGCTGACCGATCGGCGCATGCCCGTCGTCATGGTCAACGCCGGCGTCGGTGACCTCGGGTTCCCGCACATCTCCACCGACGACGCGGTGGCGGTCGAGCAGGCGTACGGGCATCTGAAGTCCCTGGGGCACGAGCGGGTGGGCATGGTGATGGGTCCCGAGGACCACATGCCGTCGCGGCGCAAGCTCGGGGCGCTCGTGAAGATCGCGGGGCCGGAGGGTGAGGGGTGGTTCGTCGAGCGGACCAACTTCTCGATGGAGAGCGCCCGCCTCGCCGCCGCCAAGCTGATCGAGCGGGGCGTCACCGGCATGATCTGCGCGAGCGATGTGCTGGCGCTCGGGTCGATCCGGGCGGCGCGGCGGCTCGGGCTCGACGTGCCGGCCGACGTCTCGGTGGTGGGTTTCGACGACTCGGCGCTGATGACCTGCACCGATCCGCCGCTGACCACCGTGCGCCAGCCGATAGAGATGATGGGCCAGGCGGCTGTCGACCTGCTGGTCAACCAGATCGAGGGCAGCGGCGTCGAGCCGGACGAGCTGCTCTTCGAGCCCGAGCTGGTGGTGCGGGGGTCGACGGCGCCGGCCAAGCGCTGACATAACGGACGGAAAGCAGAAGGGCGAGCCCAGCCGGGCTCGCCCTTTTTGCGTGTCTGCGGTCACAATCTCGACATCTGCCGCGATCACAGTCGCGTTTTTTCAGCGAACGATCGAAACCTTGCCGAAACAGGTCGGTCTCGTTACAGTGACTCCACTCACTCCCGCCCCGAGCCACCACGGGCGGACGACACACGCGAATCAAGCGAAGGCCACGGATACACCCGTTCCCGAAGGGATGGACAGATGTCCACACCGCAGTACCGGAAGGTTGCGGCCCTAGCGCTCGTAACCGGCCTGGGGCTCAGCCTCGTGGGGTGCTCCACGAAGAGCGACGACGACTCCGGGACAGACGCCGCCGGCAAGACCACCATCACCGTCGACTGCCAGCCCGTCGGCGCCCAGAAGGAGCTGCTGGCCAACTGGAACGCGGATGTCGCGGCGTTCGAGAAGGACAACCCCAACATCACCATCAAGAGCGTCAGCGTCGGCGAGCAGTGCAACAACCCGCCGGACTTCACCGCCCGGCTGGCCGGCGGCACGATGACCGACGTCTTCTACGGCTACATGACCGACCTGCAGCAGGTGCTCGACTCCGGCCAGGCGATGGACATCACCGGGCTCGTCAGCAAGGACACCATCCCCACCTGGGACAGCGTCGACCCCGCCCTCAAGGAGGTCTTCACCGACGGCGGCAAGCTCTACGCCGTCCCGGTGAAGAACTACTCGATGGGCCTGGTCTACAACAAGACCCTCTTCAAGAAGGCCGGCCTCGACCCGGCCAACCCGCCGAGGACCTGGGCCGACGTCCGCACCGCGGCCAAGAAGATCTCCGCGCTCGGCGGCGGCATCGCGGGCTTCTCGGAGTACAGCGCCGGCAACACCGGCGGCTGGCACTTCACCGCCGAGCTCTACTCGCAGGGCGGCGACGTGCTCTCCGAGGACGGCAAGAAGGCCGCCTTCAACACGCCCCAGGGCAAGCAGGTGCTGCAGAACCTCAAGGACATGCGGTACGGCGACAACAGCATGGGCAGCCGCCAGCTCCTCCAGTGGGGCGACCTGCTGACCAACGCGGGCGCCGGCAAGGTCGGCATGTTCATCGGCGCGCCCGACGCGACCCAGGCGATCGTCAGCCAGTTCCAGGGCAAGTACGAGGACTGGGCGATGGGCCCGATGCCCGGCCAGGACGGCCCGGCCAAGGCGACGCTCGGCGGCGGCGAGGGCTACTTCTTCAAGAAGGGCCTCTCCGACGACCAGGTGAAGGCCGGCCTCAAGTGGCTCGCGTACCAGAAGCTCACCCCGGGCAAGGGCCAGCTCGACTACGTGCGGGCCAAGCCGCAGAACTACCCGGTCGGCCTGCCCCAGCCGCTGCTGTTCACCAACGGCAGCGAGGCGCAGAAGCAGGAGCTCGACCTGCGCAAGGCCAACGCGAACGTGGACACCGCCAACTTCGCGGTCTTCGAGCAGAACCCGGTGCCGATCAAGGGCGAGCCGCGCAACGCGCAGGCGATCTACGCGGTGCTCGACTCGGCGATGTCCGGGGTGCTGACCAACCCGAACGCGAACATCGACGAGCTCCTCAAGACGGCCGAGACCAAGGTCAACCAGCTCCAGGCCGCCGGTAGCTGAGTGACCGGGCGCGGGAGCCGCGCGGCTCCCGCGCCCGTCGAAAAGGAGTTCCCTTGACCATCGTCGCGCCGCACATCACGAAGCAGCCGAGCCCGCCCGCGCCGGTCGCGAGGACGAAGCGGAGCCGCAAACTGCGGGACAACCTCACCGGTCACGCGTTCCTGATCGGGGCGGTCGTCTGCTTCGCCCTCTTCATGTGGTTCCCGATGATCCGCGGCATCGTGATGAGCTTCCAGCGCACCCGCCGCGGCGAGACGACCTGGGTGGGCTGGGACAACTACACCCGCATCGTCGCCGACCCCAGCTTCTGGATCGCCTGGAAGAACACGTTCGTCTTCACGCTGCTCGCGCTGGTCCTCGGCTACCTGCTGCCGTTCTTCGTGGCGATCCTGCTCAACGAGCTCCGCCACTTCAAGGGCTACCTGCGGATCCTGGTCTACCTGCCGGTGATGCTGCCGCCGGCGTCCGCGCTCTTCCTCTTCAAGTACTACGCGTACGACCCGAGCGACGCCGGCCTGTTCAACGCGATTCTCAAGGTCCTGCACCTGCCCACCTCGGAGTGGATGCAGTCGCCGGGCATGACCATCCCCGCCATGGTGATCGCGTCGACGTGGATGAACATGGGCGGCGCGGTCCTCATCTACCTGGCGTCGCTGCAGAACATCCCGGGCGAGCTGTACGAGGCGGCGGAGCTCGACGGCGCGGGAGTGGCGCGGCGCATCTGGAACGTGACGATCCCGCAGACCCGGCTCATCCTCGCGCTGCTGGCGATGCTCCAGATCGTCGCCACCATGCAGCTGTTCATCGAGCCGCTGATCCTCGCGAACGGCGCCGGCACCCAGGACTCGGCCACCTCGGTCGCGTACCTGATCTACCAGCACGGCTTCTTCCAGAACGACCTGAACGGCGCCGCGGCGCTCGGCGTGATCATGCTGCTGGTGCTGGCCGCCTTCTCCGCCGTCTACGTGCGACTGACCACGAAACAGGACTGAGACGATGACCCGTACCCTCATCTCGCAGGCGCAGCTCCGGCGGGGCCGCGGCCGGTTCCTCTACTGGGCGGTCCTCGCCGTCGTGGTCCTCGGCTTCACCCTGGTCTTCCTGGGGCCGCTCTACTGGATGGTCACCGGCGCGCTCAAGTCGGGCCAGGAGATCGCGCAGACGCCGCCGACGCTGTGGCCGCGCGATCCGGAGCTGCGGAACTACGCGGACGCCTGGAACAACCTGGACCTCGCGAAGCTGATGTTCAACACGTTCTACTACGCGGCCGGCGCGGTCTTCTTCCAGCTCGTGTTCGACACCGCCGCGGCGTACGCGCTGTCGAAGTTGCGGCCCGCGTTCGGCAACGTCATCCTCGCCGCGATGCTGGCGACCTTGATGATCCCGGCGATGGTGCTGATCGTTCCGCAGTACGTGACCGCGATCGACCTGCCGATCGTGCACGTGAACCTGCTCGACTCGCCGTGGGCGATCTGGCTGCCGCTGGTCGCGAACGCGTTCAACATCTTCCTGCTCAAGCGGTTCTTCGACTCGATCCCCGAGGACCTGATCGCCGCCGCCCAGGTCGACGGGGCGTCGCCGCTGCGCACGCTCTGGTCGATCATCCTGCCGATGTCGCGGCCCATCCTCGGCGTGGTGTCGATCTTCGCGGTGACCGCGGTCTGGAAGGATTTCCTCTGGCCCAAGCTGGTCATGCCGTCACCGGAGACGCGCACGCTCAGCGTCGGCATCTACGCCTTCTCAGGCGGTACGCCGCAGAACGTGGTGATCGCCGCCTCGGTCATCGCCGCGATCCCCACGGTGATCATCTTCCTGGTCTTCCAGCGGAACATCATGTCCGGCCTCACGACCGGCAGCCTCAAGGGCTAGCCCGTCCAACCACCCCGCCGCCGCCCTTGAGCGGACTAAAGGCTCTTCTGACAGTAAAACCGGGCGGTTCAGTTAAACCGTCAGCCTCAGCGTGCACAGAAAGCGGGCAAAAGTGTCTCACCAAGACTCCCAGTGGTGGCGCGACGCGGTGATCTACCAGGTCTATCCGCGCAGCTTCGCCGACGCGGACGGCGACGGCGTCGGCGACATCGCCGGCATCCGGGCCCACCTGGGACACCTGGCCGGCCTCGGTGTCGACGCCATCTGGATGAGCCCCTGGTACCCGTCGCCGATGGCCGACGCCGGCTACGACGTGGCCGACTTCCGCGACATCGACCCGGCGTTCGGCACGCTCGCCGAGGCCGAGGCGCTGATCGAGGAGGCGCACGCGGCCGGCATCCGGATGATCGTCGACATCGTCCCGAACCACCTCTCCACCGAGCACCCGTGGTTCCAGGCGGCCCTGGCCTCGCCGGACGCGCCCGAGCGCGACTACTTCTGGTTCCGTCCGGGGCGGGGGCCGAACGGCGACCGGATGCCCACCGACTGGATCGGCGAGTTCGGCGGCACCACGTGGACGCGGGTCCCCGACGGCGCGTGGTACCTGCATCTGTTCGCCCCGCAGCAGGTCGACCTCAACTGGGACCACCCGGTCGTGCGCGCCGAGTTCGAGAGCATCCTGCGCTTCTGGTTCGACCGCGGCGTCGACGGCATCCGCATCGACTCGGCGGCGCTGCTGCTCAAGGACACGAGCCTCCCCGAGGTGCGCGACGGCGAGCCGCACCCGTTCCACGACCTCGACGGCGTGCACGAGGTGTACCGCTCCTGGCGCCGCGTCGCCGACTCGTACGGCGGGGACCGCGCCCTGATCGGCGAGGTCTGGATGCCCGAGGTCGAGCGGTTCGCCAACTACCTGCGCCCCGACGAGCTGCACGCGGCGTTCAACTTCGACTTCCTCGGCTGCGCCTGGGACCCGGCGCTCATGCGGGCCTGCGTCGACCGCACCCTGCACGCGCACGCCGCCATCGGCGCGCCCGCCACCTGGGTGCTGTCCAATCACGACGTGACCCGGCATGTCACCCGCTACGGCCGCGCGGACACCACGTTCAGCTTCGACAACAACCTCGACGGCACCCCGGTCGACCTCGAGCTCGGCACCCGCCGCGCCCGCGCCGCCGCGCTGCTGTCCCTCTCGCTGCCCGGCGCCACCTACATCTACCAGGGCGAGGAGCTCGGCCTCTGGGAGAACGAGAACATCCCGCCGGAGCAGTTCCAGGACCCGATGTGGGGCCGGCGCGGGCACAGCCGCGACGGCTGCCGCGTGCCGCTGCCCTGGTCGGGCGACGAGCCGCCGTTCGGCTTCACCACCGGCACCCCGTGGCTTCCCCAGCCCGCCGAGTGGAAGGACCGGACCGTCCAGGCGCAGACCGGCGACCCCAGCTCGATGCTCGAGCTCTACCGGTCGGCGATCGCGCTGCGGCGCGCCGAGGAAGGGCTGCACCAGCCCGCCATGACCTGGATCGACGGGGGCGGAGACGTCCTCGCCTACACCCGCGGCGACAGGTTCGCCTGTGTCGTCAACATGTCCGGCGCCCCGATCGCCCTGCCGGACCACGAGACCCTTCTGCTCGCCAGTGGCCCTCTCGACGGTGACCGCCTCCCCCCGGACACCGCCGTCTGGCTGCGCCTGCACTGATCCCCGCCGGCGAGCGGAAGAAGCAAGTGGCACCACCCCTCAGGGGGCCTTTCACGGAAGAAAGGTTCGCTCCGCGCATGCGTCGTCTCAGAAGACGACTGCTCGCCGCCCTCGCCGCGGCCGGCGTCGTCGCCACCGTCCTCATCGCACCCACCCCCGCGAACGCCGCCGGCCCCAACCTGGCCGCCGGCAAGACCTTCAGCGCCAGCAGCCACACCGACGTCTACCCGGCCGGCAACGCCGGCGACGGCAACGCCAACTCGTACTGGGAGAGCAACAACAACGCGTTCCCGCAGTGGCTCCAGGTCGACCTCGGCACGTCCACCCAGGTCAACCAGGCAGTGCTCAAGCTGCCACCGGCCACGGCATGGGCGACGCGCACGCAGACGCTGACGGTGCAGGGCAGCACCGACGGCTCGTCGTTCGCCACGCTCAAGGCGAGCGCCGGCTACACGTTCAACCCCGCGAGCGGCAACACCGTCACCATCGACTTCACCGCGGCGAGCGCGCGCTTCGTGCGGCTCACCTTCACCGGCAACACCGGCTGGCCGGCGGGTCAGCTCTCCGAGCTCGAGGTGTACGGGCCGGTGTCCGGCGGCGACACACAGGCGCCCTCCGCGCCCGGCAACCTCGCCTACACGCAGCCGGCCGCCGACCAGATCCGGCTCACGTGGAGCGCGTCGACCGACAACGTCGGCGTCACCGGCTACGACGTCTACGCCAACGGCGTGCTGCGCACGAGCGTCGCGGGCGGCGTGCTGACCTTCACCGACGCGCAGCCGGCGAGCGCGACCGTCTCGTACCAGGTGCGGGCCAAGGACGCGGCCGGCAACGTGTCGGCCGCCAGCAACACGGTCACCCGCACCGGCACCTCCACGCCCGGCAGCAACCTGGCGCTGGGCAAGCCGATCGAGGCGTCCTCGGTGGTGCACACCTTCGTGGCCGCCAACGCCAACGACAACAACACCGCCACGTACTGGGAGGGCAGCGCCTACCCGGCCACGCTGACGGTCAAGCTGGGCGCGAACGCCGCGGTCTCGTCGGTCGTGGTCAAACTCAACCCCGACACCTCCTGGGGCACCCGGCAGCAGACGTTCGCGATCCTCGGGCGCGAGCAGAGCTCGTCGGCGTACACGACGATCGTGGGCTCCGCCGCGTACACCTTCAATCCCGCCTCCGGCAACACCGTGACCATCCCGGTCAGCGCGACCACCGCCGACCTGCGGCTGTCCTTCACGGCCAACACGGGCGCGCCCAGCGGCCAGGTCGCGGAGCTCCAGGTCATCGGCAACGCCGCGCCCAACCCGGACCTGACGGTGACGGCCACCTCGGCGTCGCCGGCCGCCCCGGTCGAGACGGACACGATCACCCTCTCGGCGACCGTGCGCAACGCCGGCACCCTCGGCAGCGGCGCCACCAACGTCACCTTCTACCTGGGTACGGCGAAGGTCGGCACCGCCTCGCTCGGCGCCCTCGCCGGTGGGGCCTCGGCCACGGTCACCGCTTCGATCGGCGCCCGGGACGCGGGCACGTACCAGATCGTGGCGAAGGTCGACGAGGCCAACACGGTCTTCGAGACCAACGAGGCGAACAACTCCCTGACCGGCTCGCTGACCGTCACCCCGGTGAGCAGCTCCGACCTGGTGGCGTCCGCGGTGACCTGGTCGCCGGGCAACCCGTCGGCGGGGCAGACGGTCACCTTCTCCGTCACCCTGAAGAACCAGGGCTCGGCGGCGTCCGCTTCCGGCGCACACAATGTGACTTTGACGGTTCTGAACGGCTCCTCCGTCGTGCGGACGCTCACCGGCTCGTGGAGCGGCACGCTCGCGGCGGGCGCCTCCTCGCCGGCGATCACCCTGGGCACGTGGACCGCCGTCAACGGGCGCTACACCGTCCGTACCGTCATCGCCAACGACGGCAACGAGCTGCCGGTCAAGCAGGCCAACAACACCAGCGAGAAGTCGTTCTTCGTGGGCCGCGGCGCGAACATGCCGTACGACTACTACGAGGCCGAGGACGGCCAGATCGGCGGCGGCGCGGCGGTCGTCGGGCCCAACCGGACCGTCGGCGACCTGGCCGGCGAGGCCTCCGGCCGCCGGGCGGTCACGCTCAACCAGACCGGCGCGTACGTGCAGTGGACCAGCCGCGCGGCGACCAACACGATCGTGGCCCGGTTCTCCATCCCCGACGGCACCACCAGCTCGATCAACGTGTACGTCAACGGGTCGCTCAACAAGACGCTGCCGCTGACCTCCAAGTACGCCTGGCTCTACGGCAACGAGACCGCGCCGCAGAACTCGGGCACCGGGCCGCGGCACATCTACGACGAGGCGAACATCCTGCTCACCGGCTCGTTCCCGGCCGGCAGCACGATCAAGCTCCAGAAGGACGCGGCCAACAGCGGAACCATCGCGATCGACTTCATCAACCTGGAGCAGGTCGCGGCCAAGGCCAACCCGGACCCGGCCCGCTATGTCGTGCCGGCCGGCTTCGACCAGCAGTCGGTGCAGAACGCGCTGGACACCGCCCGCCAGGACTCGTCGAAGGTCGGCGTCTACCTGCCGGCCGGTGACTACCAGACGTCGTCCAAGTTCCAGGTGTACGGCAAGTCGATCCGCGTGGTCGGCGCCGGTCCCTGGTACACCCGCTTCTTCACCCCGTCCACGCAGACCGAGACGGACGCCGGCTTCCGGGCCGACAGCACGGCCAACGGGTCGACGTTCGCGGACTTCGCGTTCTTCGGCAACTACACGATCCGCATCGACGGCCCGGGCAAGGTGTTCGACTTCGCGAACGTCAGCGGGGTGACCATCGACAACATCTGGACCGAGCACGTGGTGTGCCTCTACTGGGGCGCGAACACCGACAACATGGTCATCAAGAACACCCGGATCCGGAACACGTTCGCCGACGGCATCAACATGACCAACGGCAGCGTCGGCAACCTGGTCGACAACAACGAGGCCCGGGCCACCGGTGATGACAGCTTCGCGCTGTTCTCGGCCATCGACGCGGGCGGTGCCGACGAGATCAACAACACGTACTCGAACCTGACCTCGATCCTGACCTGGCGGGCCGCGGGCGTCGCGGTCTACGGCGGCTACGCGAACACGTTCAAGAACATCTACATCGCGGACACCCTGGTCTACTCGGGCATCACTATCAGCTCGCTGGACTTCGGCTATCCGATGAACGGGTTCGGGGCCAGCCCGCCGACGGTCTTCGACAACATCTCGATCGTCCGGGCCGGCGGCCACTTCTGGGGCGCGCAGGTCTTCCCCGCGATCTGGCTGTTCAGCGCGTCGAAGGTCTTCCAGGGCATCCGGGTCTCGAACGTCGACATCGTCGACCCGACCTACTCCGGAATCATGTTCCAGACCAACTACGACGGAGCCGGCCGGCCGCAGAACATCATCCAGGACACGGTGTTCACCAACATCACCATCAGCGGCGCCCAGCGCAGCGGTGACGCCTACGACGCCAAGTCCGGCTACGGCATCTGGGCCAACCCGATGCCCGAGGCCGGCCAGGGCCCGGCGGTGGGCTCGGCGACCTTCACCAACCTGCAGTTCAGCAACAACTACCGGGACATCGAGAACCCCACCAGCACCTTCACCATCATCCGCAACTAAAGGGGCCACCCTCCACGAAGCCCGTTCCCAGGGGCCCGCGAACCGTCCCTCGCGGGCCCCGCACGGGCGCGTATGTTCTGTTTGTGGAGCGTTTCGACCTGCCGGACGGCCGGACCCTGGAATACCTGATCGAGGGGCCGGCCGGGGGTCTGCCCCTCGTCTTCCATCACGGCACGCCGTCCGGCGCGGTGCGGTACGAGCCGGTCTTCAAGGCCGCGGTCCGGCACGGGCTGCGGATCATCCTGCCCAGCCGGCCCGGGTACGCGGGGTCGACGCCCCACCCCGGGCGGCGGGTCGCGGACGTGGCGGGCGATGTGGCGGCGCTGCTCGAAGGGCTCGGCGCCGAGCATTTCGTCACCGTCGGGTGGTCCGGCGGCGGCCCGCACGCGCTGGCCTGTGCGGCTCGGCTGCCCGGCCGGTGCCTCGGGGCCGCGCTCCTCGCGGGCGTCGCGCCCTATCGTGCGCCGGGGCTCGACTGGCTTGCCGGCATGGGCGAGGAGAACATCGCCGAGTTCGGGGCGGCCGCTCACGGCGTACCGGAACTGAATGCCTTTTTGACCCGGATGGCCGACGGCCTGGAGCGGGTGACCGGTGCGGACGTGGCCGACGCCTATGGCGATCTGCTGTCCGGCGTGGACCGCGGCGCGCTGACCGGGGAGTTCGCCGACTATCTCGCGGAGTCGTCGCGCTACGCGGTGTCGGCGGGCATCGCGGGCTGGCGCGAGGACGACCTGGCGTTCCTGGCGGACTGGGGTTTCCCGCTGGAGGAGATCCGGGTGCCGGTGGCGGTCTGGCAGGGCGACCAGGACCGCATGGTGCCGCCCGCGCACGGCCACTGGCTGGCGGCTCACGTGCCGGGCGCCGAGGCGCACCTGCTGCCGGAGCAGGGTCACCTCTCGCTGCTGGCCGAGATCGACGCCGTACTGGAGAGCCTGCTCGCGCACAGCAACTCCTGACTTCTCCGGTTTGTCGAGCCTCGATCGGATTTAATCCGAATATGTCTCGCGTTTCCGGGCTCCTCGGCAATCTCAGCGTGCGGGCCAGCCTCACCCTTCTGGTCGTGCTCACCGGGATCCTCGCCATCGCCGTCGGACTGCTCAGCCTCAGCCGGATGGCGACGGTCGCCGAAAGCGGCCGCAACATCTACTACGAGGCGCTGCTGCCGTCGCGGGACGTGGCCGCCATCCGCGAGAAGGTCTGGACCGTGCGCTTCGAGGCGCTCACCGCCGCCACCTCCGCCGACGCCGAGCTCAAGTCGGCCGCGCAGGAGCGGATGACCGCCGCGCAGGACGCCATCGACGCGACCATCACCTCGTACAAGGCCCGCGACGTCGACGCGCAGCAACTGGCGGCCCTCACCTCGTTCGCCACGGCCTGGGGTGAGTATCTCGACCTGCGCGGCCAGGCCGACGCGCTGCAGGCCGCGGGCAAGACCACCGAGTGGTACGCGCTGCGCAAGGAGAAACTGGCACCGAAGGTCGTCGAGTCGCTCGAACACCTCGAGACGCTCAGCTCGGTCAACGACTCCGCCGCCAACGCGGCCCTGACCCACGCCGAACACAACTACAGCACCGCGCGGGTCGTCGTGCTCGTGGTGCTCAGCGTCGGCCTGGTCGTGGCGGTCCTGCTCGCGCTCTTCATGGCCAACGGCGTCATCCGGCCGCTGCGCCAGTTCCGCGAGGTGCTCGACGCGGTGGCCGAGGGCGACCTGACCCGCCAGGCCGGCATCCACACCCGCAACGAGTTCGGCGACATGGGCGCCGCGCTGGGCCGGGCCACCGAGCGCATGCGCGCGGCTGTGGGCGCCCTGGCCGACGGCGGCAACGCGGTGGCGACCCGGGCCGGCAACCTCCAGGAGGCCTCGGCCACGCTGGTCAGCGGCGCCGACCGTACATCCGGCGAAGTGCACTCCATCGGCGGCGCGGTCGACGAGGTCAACGCCCGCGTCGGCGCGGTGGCCACCGGCGCGGAGGAGATGGGCGCGGCGATCCGCGAGATCGCGGTGAACGCGGCCGAGGCGGCCAGCGTCGCCCACGAGGCGGTCGGCGCGTCCAGCACGGCCGAGGAGCTGATGACCCGCCTGGGCCGCTCCTCCACCGAGATCGGCGACGTGGTCCGCGTGATCACCATGATCGCCGAGCAGACCAACCTGCTCGCCCTGAACGCGACGATCGAGGCGGCCCGCGCCGGTGAGAGCGGCAAGGGCTTCGCGGTGGTGGCGGGCGAGGTGAAGGACCTGGCGCAGGAGACCACGAAGGCCACCGAGGACATCAGCAAGCGGGTGGCGGCCATCCAGGCCGACACGGGCACGGCGGTCGACGCCATCACGACCATCGCCGGCATCATCGGCCGCATCAACGAGTTCCAGACCACGATCGCCTCGGCGGTGGAGGAACAGAGCGCCGTCACCAGCGGCATGGCCGCCGACCTGACCGCGGCAGCCGACGGCGCCCAGCAGATCGGCGCCGGCATCAGCCAGGTCACCGAGGTGGCCGACGAGAACCGCCGGGCCGCCCACGCGACCAACGAGGCGGCCACCGACCTGACCCGCCTCAGCGACGACCTGCAGCAGATGGTTCGCCAGTTCCGGTACTAGCGCGTGGGTGATCCGCTTCCTGGTTCCGTCAGCCGCCTCCTACTGCGTCAACTCCGTCTCCTGGCCCGGCGCGCCGTTCCCCTATGCCCCGTGCCCTCGCGCCTGCATCCACGTGCGGTGAACCCTCGGGCCTCCATCCATGCGCTGTGAACTCCCGCGTCCATCGATGCGCTGAGGGACCCATGTGCCTCCATCCAGGTGGCGGAAGCTCGGCCTCCCCAAATCCCGCCCCTGCATCCGTCGCCCTGGCCGTCTCTCCCTCCTGTTGCCCTCGGTCTCGCGCTTTCCTTCTCCGCCCCCGGTTCCGCTGGCCTCTTCCCTCGCGACATTCGTCCCGCCATCCTGCCCCTACGCCCGGTCACGCGTTGGATCGGCGGCCGGTGCCGCTCGACCAGTCAGGCGTGCGTTGCGCCGGGACTCCTCGACCTCTCCGGCCGATAGCCGGACCGTGCGCCGAGCCCAGTCATCGCCGCCCTCTGCGGTCCGGCTTTGCAGATGATGAATGTCGATCTTCGCGGCATGATCGACTCGGGAAAAGTGTCGTACGTGTGTTCGAAGATGGGTGCGTGTTGGAGGACGTGCAGCAACTGAGCGACGATGCGGCGAAGCTCGCCGCGTCGCCGGTGTGGCCGCTGTCCGACGATGAGCTGACCGACTGTCTCCAGGCTGCCTACCGGCTGGAGCAGGCCGCTTCGGCGCTGCAGGCCCGGCTGGTGCGCCAGGCCGAGACCCGCGGTGTGCCCGCCCGGCACGGGTCTCGCGGCACCGCTGCCTGGCTGCGCACCGTCCTGTTGCTCGACCCGAGCCCGGCGCGTGACCTGACCGAACGCGCCGCCGCGCTGGGCCGGCAGCCCGCGGCCGAGCAGGCTCTGCTCGACGGGCACGCCGACATGCGACAGGCGGCGGCGATCGCGGACGTCGTCGACAGCGTCCGGTCCGGGCTCTCCGAGCTCGGCGACGTGAGCGCCGGCGAGGTCGAGGAGGTGACCCAGCGGGCCACGACGACGCTGATCGAGATGGCCGGGCGGCTGCCCGCCTACCAGTTGCGCCGCGTCGGCCAGCGCATCCTCGCGCACGTCGCCCCGCACCTGGCCGAGCGTGCCGAGGCGGCCGCGTTGGCCCGGCAGGAGGCTCGCGCTCACCAGGCGCGCGAGTTCACCTGGTCGATGCCGCGCGACGGGATCGTGCGGTTGTCCGGGCGCCTCAGTGTCGAAGACGCCGCCACGGTGCGCGCCGCCCTCGAGCCGTTGTGTGCCCCGGTCGCGGGTGACGATCGCCGTCCGGCTCAGCGGCGCGCGGACGCCCTGGTCGACGTGTGCCGGCTCGCCCTGCGCTCCGGCGACCTACCCGACAGCGGTGGGGAAGCCGCCCAGGTCGCGGTCACGATCGGCTACGACCCGCTCACCCAAGCCCTCGGCGCCGCCACCACCGACTCCGGCGAGAGGCTGTCCGGCGAGACGGCCCGGCGGATGGCCTGCGACGCCCGGATCCTGCCCGTCGTGCTCGGCGGCGCCGGGCAGGTCCTCGACATCGGCCGCACCCGCCGCCTCGCCACCGGCGCCCTGCGCCGTGCGCTGCATGTGCGGGACCGCGGTTGCGCTTTCCCCGACTGCGACCGTCCACCCCGCTGGACCGACGCTCATCACATCATTTCCTGGGCGAGCGGCGGGGCTACCAGCTTGGACAACTTGGTCTTGCTCTGCCGGACCCACCACCGTGTGGTCCACCATCCCGACACGAGCTGGCGTATCCGCCTCGGCGCCGATGGGCTCCCCGAGTTCATTTACCTGCCCGAGGCCGACGCCCAACGACATCCGCGCCGCAATCTCTACCACCCGCGCCATTAGTAACTGCGACCCGATGTCGTTGGGCTTGCCGTCGCCTGTTCCGAGGCCCCCTTTGCGGCCTCGGTAGCGCGGGTCACGACCAGGAACGCCGCAGCGGCCATGGCCAGGGTGATGTGGGCATACCAGGCGTCGTAACGGCGAACCTGGTACTGGTCCAGGCCGACCTCGTTCTTCGCCGTCTGAAACGACTCCTCGATCGCCCACCGGGTCCCGGCGACCCGGACCAGGTCCCGTAGCCGGGTGCCGCGCCGGCCGAAGCACCGGTAGTAGGCGATCTCGCCGGTGCTGATCGACCGGTGGGCCAGGACCCAACCGCGGCGGTCGTGGGCGAACTCGGTGCGGATCGGGGTCCACGCCCAGTCGTAGACGCGGGGGCCGTGGGCGCCGTCGCCGCAGGACATCCGCCGCCACGCCCCGGCTCGAACGGCCTCGATCATGGTCTTGACCGGGCTGACGGTGTGCAGCCCGGCCGCCACCTCGTCGTTGTTGCGGGTGGCCATCACATACGCGATGTCCCGCTCCTCAAGCCAGTCCCGCAGGCCGGGGTTCTGCCCGAACGCCTCGTCGGCGCGAGGCGTAGGCCAGGAACGTGCCGATCTGGCAGTTCTCGACCTTGCCCGCCGTGCCGGAGTACTGCCGCTGCACCCCGGCCGACCGCACGCCCTTCTTCACGAACCCGGTGTCATCAGCGATCAGCACACCCTCGGGGTCACCGAGGTGCTCCACCAGATAGCCACGGATGTCGTCACGCACCAAATCCGGACCCCAGCACGGGCTGTACAGCATCTCCTGCACCGCGTTCGGTGAACGCCGGCCGGCATGCTCAGCGATCGTCCACCCGTTACGCCGTTCCAACGGCGCCAGCAACCCCCGCACGTAGGCGAACGCCAACCGACGTGGCTCCACCCGCGAAAACCGGCCCGCGACCGCACCACTGCACGAGCATGGCCGGGTTCCGGCGAACCCGACCATGATCCGTCAGACGCGTCAGACGCGTCAGACTTCGACGGGCGAGAGCTCGGGCAGCACCTCCGGCTCGGGCTTCTCCTCGGCCGCCGCGCGGCGGGCCGTGGGGACCAGCAGGGCGGCGGCGCCGAGCGCGGCGAGGATCAGGAAGGAGATCGTGTACCCGGACTCGGCGGGCAGGCCGGCGGGCCCCGGGTGGGCGGTGATCACCGAGCTGACGACAGCGGTGCCGATGGAGGCGCCGATGGTGCGGATGTTGGTGTTCATGCCGCTCGCGGCGCCGGTCTGGTGGCGGGGGACGGCCTGGACGATCAGGTTGATCATGGAGGAGTAGACGAGGCCGAGGCCCACGCCGAAGACGCCGCCGGCCACCGCGATGGCCGCCTTGTCGTGGTGCTCCAGGGCGAAGGAGAGCGAGGCGAGCGTGCCCAGCCCGGCGCCGATCAACAGCTGCGCCTTGCCGCTCAGCCAGCGGGTCAGCGGGCCGCTCAGCGAGCCGAAGACGGCCATCGTCACCAGCATCGGCAGCATGATCAGGCCGGCTTCGGTGACCGAGGCGCCGAAGCCGTAGCCGGACGCGCGGGGCACCTGGACGAGCTGGGGCAGGAAGGCGAAGACGCCGAACATCGCGGCGCCGAAGAGCAGGGCGACCAGGTTGGTGGTCCAGACCGCGGGCAGCCGCATCATCCGCATGTCGATCAGCGGGTTCGCGGAGCGGACCTCGGCAAGCAACCACGCGGCGAAGAGCACGACCGCGGCGGTCAGCAGCCCGATCGTGCGGCCGGAGGTCCAGCCCCACGCGGTGGCCTTGCTCAGCGGCAGCAGCAGGGCGACGAGCCAGGCCGACAGCAGGGCCGCGGCGAGCCAGTTGACCTTGCCGGGGGTGCGCACCGGGGAGGCAGGGATCAGGCGCCAGGCCGCGAGGGCGACCACGGTGACGACGGCCATCGGGATCCAGAACAGCCAGCGCCAGTCGAGCGCGCCGACGATCGGGCCGGCCAGGACGATGCCGAGGCCGCTGCCGGTGGCGATGACGGCGGCGAGGATGCCGACGGCCGACGAGACGCGCTCGGCGGGGAACTCGTCGCGGATGATGCCGAACGAGACGGGGAAGACGGCGCCGCCGAGGCCCTGCAGGACGCGGGCCACGATGAGGACGGTGACGTTGGGGGCGATCGCGGCGATCAGGCAGCCGACGGCGATCGCGGCGAGCGCGACCAGCAGCGTGCGGTCCTTGCCGAGCATGTCGGCGATGCGGCCCATGAGCGGGGTGGCGACCGACGCGGACAGCAACCAGGCGGTGAGCACCCACGTGACCGTGCCGGTGGACGTGTGCAGGTCCTGCTGGATCGTCGGCAGAACCGGCGTCACCAGCGACTGCATGAGCGAGAAGGCCGCCGCGGCGGCGGCCAGCACCGCGAAGGTCGTTCGCGGCTTGCTCTGATAAAGTCGAGGCATGCCTCCACATTAGCGGAGGCATGCCTCCGGTTCGCAACGGCCGGAGGGCGTGAGGAGGATCACCATGACTGACGTGCCCGTCGCCGTACGCCGGCCACAGCGCGCGGACGCACGGCGAAACTTCGACGCGCTGCTCGCCGCGGCCCGCGAGGCGTTCGCCGAGCACGGCACCGACGCGTCGCTAGAGGACATCGCGCGGCGCGCGGGCGTGGGCATCGGCACGCTCTACCGCAACTTCCCGACGCGGCAGGACCTGTTCGAGGCCGTCTACGTCGACGAGATCAACCAGCTGCACCAGGTCGCCGAGAGGGTCTCGCCGCTGCCGCCCTGGCAGGCGCTGAGCGCCTGGCTCGAGCAGTTCGTGCGGTACGCGGCGACGAAGCGCGCGGTCGTCGAGGCGCTCAACCGCGACTCCGAGATGTTCCGGGCGTGCCGAGCGACCATGTACGCGGCGGGCGAGCCGCTGTTCGAGCGCGCTCAGGCGTCCGGCGAGGTGCGCACGGACGCCAGCTTCGACGACGTCCTGCGCATGATCGCCGGCCTCACCGGAGCGACGTTCGTGGACGACGCTCAGCGCGAGCGCGTGCTCGGCTTCGCCCTGAGCGGCATCAGGGTGTAGGAGGCGGGTCTAGAGGCGGATCGCCTCGCCCGTGCGCGCGCTGCGCCGGGCCGCGTCGAGGACCGTCATCGTCCGTACGGCGTCCTGCGGGTCGACCGGCACCGGGCCCGCACCGCGGACCGCCGCCGCGAAGGCCGGATAGTACGTGTCCCAGCGGCCGCGCTCGGTCGGCACCGGGGTGCCCTCGTCGCCGCGGAAGAGCTTGCCCTGGCTGCTCTCGACGCCCCACCGGTCGCCCAGGTCGGCGGGGGACTTGCCGCCCTTGAGCAGCTCCTCCTGCACGTCGATGCTGCCGTCGAAGCCGGTGACGAAGGTGGCCGTCGTGCCGCTGACCCGGAAGCGAGGGCCGGGCGCGGCCTGCCGCCAGCTGCCCCACAGGTGCGATTCGACGCCGTTGACGTGGTGCAGCGCCACGAACATGTCGTCGTCGAACTCGCCGCTGCCGCGCATCTCCGCGTACACCCGCACGGCCGGGCCGTGCAGGAGCAGCGCCTGGTCGACCAGGTGGGAGCCGAAGTCCATGAGCGTGCCGCCGCCGGCCGCGCCGACCTTGCGCTGCGGCTGCCACCGTTCGAAGCGCGACTCGAAGCGCCGGATCTGGCCGAGCTGTCCGTCGGCGATGAGCCGGCGGATGGTCAGCAGGTCCGAGTCCCAGCGCCTGTTCTGGTAGACGCTGAGCCGCACGCCCTTGTCCTTGGCGGCCGCCACGACCTCGCGCGCCGCGTCGGCGTCCATGGCGAACGGCTTGTCGACGACGACGCTGAGACCGTGGGCGATCGCCTCGAGCGCCAGCTGCGCGTGCGTGGCCACCGGCGTCGAGATCGTGACGGCCTCGGCGCCCGCCGCCGCCAGCTCCGCGATCGAGTCGAACGCGGTCGCCTGCGGGTACTGCTTCGCCACCTCGGCGCGGCGCTCCTCGTTCGTGGTGACCACGCCGACGAACTCGATGTTCGCCGCGGAGGCGATCAACGGGGCGTGGAAGATCCGCCCACCCGAGCCGTAGCCGACAAGCCCGAACCGCACCGCGTCACTCATGCCGAAAAGCCTGCCATACCCGCCTGTCCGGCTACCCCTGGGGCGAGAGCTGCCGGTCCAGTTCCGCCAGCCCGGACTTGATCAGCCGGCCGTAGTCGTCGTCACCGAGCGCGCCGATCGTCGCCCGCGCCCGGTCGAGGTGCTCGCGGGCGCGGTCGAGGTCGCCGAGCTTGCGGTGGCAGTCGGCGAGGTTGAGGTGCAGCGACGGATAGAGGCCGGCCACGGACAGCCCGGCGCCGGACTCGGCGAGCCGGGACTCGGGCAGCCGGTCGGCGGCGGCCAGGGCGCGCTCGTCCCAGAGCAGTTCCTCGCGGACGTCGTCCTGCACGTCGGCCATCGAGTGGGCGAGGACGCAGACGTGCAGCGGGTCGCCGTCCTCGCCGCCGATCTCGGCCCAGACCTCGGCGAACAGGTCGCGGGCGTCGGCGCGCCGGCCCTGGTGGTGGTTGAGGGCCACGCCCTCACCGATGCGGGCGAGAACGGCGTCGGTGGTCATCGATGCAGCTTACTCAGGCGGCGAGCGGGTGCGACGCCCCCGAAGCCGAAGCCGAGTACGTCTCGGTGCGGTTCTTGCCCAGCGTCTTGGCGGCGTACATGGCCAGGTCGGCGCGGCGGGTCAGCTCCTTGGCGGTGATGCCGGGCTCGGCGACGGCCACGCCGATGCTGGCGCCCACGGTCACGGTGGCCGCGGTGAGCCGTACCGGCTGGGACAGGTGCTCGCAGAGCCGGGCGGCGACCGCCGGGGCCTCCGCCGGGTCGGTGAGCAGCAGGGCGAACTCGTCGCCGCCGAAGCGCCCGGCCAGGCCCCGGCCCTCGGCGGCCGAGGCCAGGCGGGCCGCGATCTCCATCAGGAGCTCGTCGCCGGCGGCGTGCCCGTACGAGTCGTTGACCTGCTTGAAGTCGTCGAGGTCGACGTTGAGCAGGGCGACCGGGTCCGGGCCGGCCAGCGCGGCGCCGACGGCGCGCAGGAACTTCGCCCGGTTCGGCAGCTGGGTCAGGTGGTCGTGGTGGGCGATGTGCTCCAGCTCGGCGTGCGCGAGGCAGCCGCCCTCGGCGAGCATCACCTGATGGGACAGCGTGCGGAACGCGTCCATCACCTCCGGCGGCACCGCGCGGCGGCCGGCGACGGCCACCTCGACGTCGGCGGAGAGCGCGTGGAAGTGCCACGTGCGCAAGCCTGGCAACAGAGCCTTCAGGTCGTCGAGCTCGGCGAGGCGACGGCCGCGCAACCCGGCGGGTACGCCGGCCAGGTTGGCGATGTGCCGTCCTCGGCAGTCGCGGCGCACGACGAGCAGGGCGACGCCGGGGTGGAGGGCGACCAGCGCCTCGGCGGTGCGGCGGCCGGTCTCGCGGATGCGGGCGACGTCGGTGACGCCGAGCATGGCGGAGCCGGCCTGGGCGAGCAGGGCCTCGCGGGCGGCGGCCCGTTCCTGGCGGCGCAGGGCCCGGTAGATGCCGCGGGTCAGGAACGCCATCAGCAGCAGCTGGGGGATGAGGGCGAGCACATTGCCGTCGTGCCAGGACAGGTGCCGGCCCAGCGAGTCGGGCGAGATGGCCACCGCGGCGGGGTAGGCGGCGGACGCGAGGAGCAGCCGCGCCGCCCACTGGGTCCGCGAGCCGTAGAGGGAGAGCGCGACCGTGGACGCGAGCGCCAGGGCCAGCGCGCCGAGCGGGTCCCGCAGCCCCGCGCCGCCGACCGCGATCAGCGCCGGAACGAGGGGCACCGTCCACCACGGGGAGCGCTCACGGGCGTACGCCAGAATGATCAGGACGAGAAGCGCGACGATCGCGACCGCCGCGAGCCGCACGTAGGCCTCGGAGCGCCCCGGGTTGCCGAGTTGGGGCACACCTGGGACAGCAGCCCGGCCGAGCCGACGCTGACCGCCGCGAGCCGGGCGCGCTTCAGGTTGTCCCGAGGGATCCGCACCGATCGCCCATCGACGGGAAGCGCGACGATCTGAGCACTCTGTGTGTTCCCTCCTGTCGGATGAGTGACGGGGCCGTGGTGCGAAGCATTTCTTGCGTCAACATTTGCCGCATGAAGCAGATCGAGCGCACCCCCTGGGCCGACCTTGACGGCCAGCCACGCGAGCTGACCGCGATGCTGCTCGCCGCGCTCGAGGAGATGGGCCGCCATCCGGAGATCCGCCGGGTGCGCCGCATGGCCCTCGAGGCGCTGCGTCCCGAGCAGGGCTGGCGCATGCTCGACGCGGGCTGCGGCGCGGGCGACGTCGCGCGCATGCTGGCCCGCGAGACCGGTGGCGAGGTGATCGCCCTCGACTCGTCGGCCGCGATCATCGCCGCCGCGGTCGAGCGCCACGACGGCAGCGACGTGCGCTACGTCGCCGGCGACATCGCCTCGATCGACCTGCCGGCCGGCAGCGTCGACGGCGTGTGGTGCGAGCGGGTGCTCCAGCACGTCGACGACGTCGACGGCGCCATCGCCGAGCTGATCCGGGTGACCCGGCCCGGCGGCCGCGTCTGCCTCATCGACACCGACTGGACGTCGCTGGCCTTCGACGGCGTGCCGCCCGCGCTGGCCCGCACGGTCATCGACGACATGCACGGCCGGCTCACGCCACGACGGGCCGACATGGGCCGCACGCTGCGGCGCCGCCTCGTCGGCAAGGGCCTGCGCGACGTCGGCGCGGTCCCGGTGACGTGCCTGTTCCCGAGCCCCGCGTCAGCCGCGGTGGTGCTGCCGATGCTCAACCCGGGCGTGCCGGCCGACTCGTGGCTGACCGCGCCGGGCGTCCGGGAGAAGTGGTTCTCGCACGTCGAGGAGGCCGGCGCCCGCGGCGACTTCCTCGCGGTGCTCACGATCTGGGCGGTGACCGGCACCGTCTAGCTGGCGTGCCGCCAGTACTGCTTCTTCTTCACGTCCCGCACGACGATCCCGAGGCGGCCCAGCTCCTCGCGCAGGTCGCGCAGCTCGTCCTCGTCGCCGGCCTTCAGCGCCTTCTGCCGCTCGGCGAGGATCGCGTTCGCCGTGGGCGGCAGGTCGGGCAGGTCGGGCACCCAGCGGCGATAGGAGTTGAGGTACGGGTCCTCGTCGGCCCACGGCACGCCGTTCTCGGTGAAGGCGGCCCGCAGGCGCCGCTTCGACAGGTGGCACGGCTCGCGGGCGAGCTCCCGGCCGGTGCGCCCGAGCAGCACCAGCTTGTCGCGGTCGGGGAACGCCACCGCCACGTCGCCGCGCGGCACGGCCCGCCGGTGCCCGGGCCGGGTCAGCACCACCTCGGTCGTCGACACGCGCACGGTCAGCGACTCCGCGTCGACCATGGCCGCCAGCACGAGCCCGAGCACGGCGCCGAGCGCGGGCGTGACGTACGTGGTCACCAGGTCGGGCAGCTCCTCGATGAGGCCGAACGGCCCGGGCAGCCACTCGACCCCGCCGAGCAGCACCAGCAGCATCGCCACCCCGGTGCCCACCGCGGGGGCGCCGATCCACACCAGCACCCGGATCCACCACGGGGTGGGCACGGTCGTCGTCCGATCCAGCACGGCACCGAGTCTGCGGGCGCGGGACGCCGCCCCGATACCGACCGAGGGCGATGCGACGTAGACCAAAGTCGACTGCCTCGCGCCGCGAACCGCCGGTAGCGTCGACGGCGTGATGCGCCGCTGGCTCCCGGATCTGGCCCCGGCCGTCGTCGCGGTCGCGCTCGGCCTGTTCCTCATGGCCAACTCGGTCGGCGAGGGCGACGGCGCCCCGGTCGGCCTGGAGGTGGCGACCGGTGTCCTCTCCACCGCCGGGCTGGTCCTGTTCCGGCGCAGCCACCCCGTCGCGCTCATGCTGGTGCTGCTCCCGTTCGGCATCTTGTTCGCCATGCCGATGGGCGCCCTGCCGGTGGCGCTCTTCTCCGTCGCGCTGCACCGCCGCGGCCGTGTCGCGATCGCTCTCGCCGCGCTGCACGCGAGCCTCGCCACCGTCGTCTACGCGGTGGCCCTGGGCTTCACCCGGCCGTTCTACGAGGGCGCCACCTTCCTCGTGCTGCTCCAGGTGAGCGTGGTGGCGATCGGCATGCTGATCCGGTCCCACCGCCAGCTGGTCGACTCGTGGGCCGAGCGCGCCCGGCAGGCCGAGGAGGGCCAGCGGCTCCGCGTCGAGCAGGCCCGGCTTGCCGAGCGCGAGCGCATCGCCCGCGAGATGCACGACGTCCTGGCCCATCGCATCTCCCTGCTCGCCGTCCATGCGGGGGCTTTGGAGGTACGCCGGGAGGCGTCGCCCGAGGAGCAGAAGGCGGCCGGGACCATCCGGCAGTCGGCGCACGACGCGCTGGAGGACCTGCGTACGGTGATCGGCATGCTGCGGACGCCGGGCGAGGACAAGCCGCAGCCGACCCTGGGCGACGTGCCGGCGCTGGTCGAGCAGTCCCGCGAGGCGGGCGCCGAGGTGGGCCTGGCCTTCGACGGCGGCGACGGCGTGCCCGAACAGGTGGGGCGCAACGCGTACCGCATCGTGCAGGAGGCTTTGACCAACGCCCGCAAACACGCGCCGGGAGCACCCATCAAGATCAAGATCAGCCGTACGGCGGAGCCGGGCCTCACCGTGGAGGTGGGCAACGCGCTCGCGGCGAGCACCAGCCGGCTGCCGGGCGCCGGAGCGGGCCTGACCGGCCTGCGCGAGCGCGTGCAGCTCGTGGGCGGCCGGCTCGAGCACGGCCCGACGCCGTCCGGCGAGTTCCACCTCAAGGCGTGGCTGCCGTGGGCGACGTGATCCGCGTCCTGCTCGTCGACGACGACGCGCTCGTGCGGGCCGGGCTGACCATGATGCTGGCCGCCTTCGACGACATCGAGGTGGCGGGCGCGGTCGCCGACGGCACGGAGGTCGCGGCCGCCGTCAACACCCACCGGCCCGACGTCGTGCTGATGGACATCCGCATGCCCGGCATCGACGGCCTCACCGCCACCGAGACGCTGCGCAAGCGCCGCGACGCCCCCGAGGTGATCGTGCTGACCACGTTCGACACCGACGACCACGTGCTGCGCGCGCTGCGCGCCGGCGCCGGCGGCTTCCTGCTCAAGCACACCCCGCCCCGCGAGATCGCCGAGGCGGTGCGCCGGGTCGCCGCCGGCGAGCCGATGATGTCCCCCGAGGTGCTGCGCACGATGATCGGCCTGGTCGCCGGCGCCCCCGCCGACCCGCGCCGCGACCGCGCCCGCGAGCTGCTGGCCCGGCTCAGCCCCGGCGAGACCGACGTGGCGCGCCTGGTCGCCGAGGGCCGCACCAACCAGGAGATCGCCGCCGAGCTGCTGATGAGCACGGCCACCGTCAAGGCGTACGTGTCGCGCATCTTCTCGAAGCTGTCGTGCACCAACCGCGTCCAGATAGCCCTGCTGGTGCACGACGCGCGCGACTAGGACCTGAGCGTCTCGAGGATGTCGCGCAGGGCTTGCTGTTGCGCGGCGCTCAGCCGCCCGGTGAGGTGGCGCTCCACGGCCGCGGCGAGGGGCGGCTCGGTCCGCGCGATGACCTCGGCGCCGGCCGCCTCGAGGGTCACCTCGACGCCGTTGCGCAGGCGGGCCCGGGAGAGATAGCCGCGCGACTCCATGCGGGTCAGCAGGTGCGACAGGCGGGTCCGGTCCCAGCCGGTCGACGCGGCGAGCGCGTTCTGCCGTGCCGTCCCGCCCGACCCGTTGAGGTGGACCAGCACCGTCATCTCCGGTTCGGAGAGGTCGCTGCTCTCGATCACGTCGGCGACCACGGAGGCGCGGACCAGCTCGCTGACCTGCTTCCAGAGCAGCCAAAGCCGCACGCCCGCGTCCGCCGGTGTTGACATTTCAACATTGTCGCCCATACTGTTGATATTACAACAGTGGCTCGCGAGGAGGCATCATGAAGGTCAACCGCATCGGGTACGGGGCCGCGCAGCTCGACAAGCTCCGGGACGATCGGGCCGCGGCCGTCGCGCTCGTGCGCCGGGCCGTCGAGCTCGGCGTCGACCATCTGGACACCGCGCAGTTCTACGGCCACGGCTTCGCCAACGAGGTCATCCGGGAGGCACTGCGGCCCGGGGAGGACGTGCTCGTGGCGACCAAGGTCGGCGCGACGCCGGTCACCGGCGGGCGCTTTCCGTTGCGGCTCGCGCAGCGGCCGGAGGAGCTGCGGGCCGACGTCGAGCACAACCTGCGCAGCCTCGGGACCGAGCGGCTCGCGCTGGTCAACCTGCGGCGCACCGACGGCGGGCCCGGCGTGCGGGCCTCCGGTGACCAGGTGGTCGACCTCGACGACCAGCTGGCCGTGCTGACCGCGCTGCGCGACGAGGGCAAGATCGGCGCGATCGGGCTCAGTGCCGTCACGCTCGACGTGGTGCGGCGCGCGCTGCCCGCCGGCATCGCCTGCGTGCAGAACGCGTACAGCCTGGTCGCCCGCGACGACGAGGACGTGCTGGCGCTCTGCCTCGCCGAGGGCATCAGCTTCGTGCCGTTCTACCCGCTCGGCGGCGACTTTCCGGGCATGCCCAAGGTGACCGACGAGCCGGCCGTGCACGCGGCCGCGACGGCGCTCGGCGTGACCGCCTCCCAGGTGGGGCTGGCGTGGCTGCTCCACCACGCCCCGAACGTGCTGCTCATCCCCGGCACGTCGAAGGTCGCCCACCTGGTGGCGAACCTCGCGGCCGGCCAGATCACGTTCGACGCGGCGACCGCGGCGGCCCTCGACGCCGTCCCGTCCCGGTCGTCGCAGGTGCTGTTCGCCTGACGGCCCTAATAGCCGGTGGGCACCATGCGGGCGAGCAGCTGCTCCACCGGCATGCTGGCGAAGCCGATGCGGACGTCGCTCGCGCCGTACGGCAGCCAGAAGCGGCCGTCGTGGATCAGGCCGCCGCACGAGTAGACGACGTTCGGCACGTAGCCCTCGCGCTCGATCTCGTCCGGGTCGAGCAGGCCCTCGGGCAGGTCAGCGATGACCCGGGCCGGGTTCTCCAGGTCGAGCAGCATCGCACCGATCGCGTAGCGGCGCATCGGGCCGACGCCGTGGGTCAGCACCAGCCAGCCCTCGCCGGTCTCGATCGGCGAGCCGCAGTTACCGACCTGGATCAGGTCCCAGCCGCGGTGCGGCACGAGCAGCGGCTCGGCGGGCTGCCAGCGGTGCCGGTTGTCGCGCACGGCCAGGCCCAGGGTCTCGCCGTCGGAGCGGCACAGCGCCATCTTGCGGCCGTTGATGTAGCGCGGGAACAGCGCCATGCCCTTGTTGCGGGCGGCCGGTCCGTGCAGCCGGGTCACCTCGAAGTGCCGCAGGTCGCGCGAGAAGATCACCCGCCCGGAGATGTGCTTGCCGTCGTACGCGGTGTAGGTGCCCTGGTAGATGTGCCGGCCGTCGGGGTCGAGCACCTGCACGAAGCGGGCGTCCTCCATGCCGTTGCTCTCGGCGTGCGTCGCCGGCCACAGCACCCGCTGGTGCAGCGGCACCGCGCAGGGGAACTGCACCGCGTACTCGTCGGCGACGATGTGCCGGATCTGGTCGATTGTCTCCTGCGAGGTGGGCCGGGCGAGCAGCTCGCCGGGGACGTGCCCGATGACGTCCTCGAAGTCCTGATCGGTGTAGCGGTCGGGCAGGGCCGACACGACGTACGCCGACGCCTCGTTGTCGATGCCGCAGTCGATGAGCGCCGCCTCGAGCTGGTTCTTCCAGTGCTGGGCGCCGACCCGCTGGCCGATCATGAGGGGGCCGTCGCGGTCCTCCATCCGGATGCTGTCGCCGGGGCCGAGGACCGCCGAGCAGAAGCCGACCGACGAGATGTGGCCCTCGCCGATCTGCCGCAGGCTGATCGCGACGCGCAGCTCGCCCGGGTCGAGCCCCGTCTGGTCGGGGTGCGGCACCATCGACGGGTTGCACAGGGCCGCCGCCTCGACCGCGAACTCGTGGCTGAAGTACGCGCCGATCAGCGAGCGGGCCGTGGGGGAGAGGTCGAGCCCGTTGGGCACGCGGTGCTGCACCAGCTCGTAGTGGTGCTGGAAGACGCCGAGCAGGTCGTGGTGGCGGCCGGCGAAGCGGGTCAGCACGTCGTCGAGCAGCCGGGCGATCTCGGCCTCGTCGAGCTGAAGGATGCGCTCGATCAGCATCTGCGTGCGGTTCTTGACGCCCTGGGTCTCCTCGCCGGGCACGAACAACTTGATCACGACGCGCCGGCCGTCCGGCTCCATGACGATGTCGTGGCGCGTGATCGAGGACTGGGCATTCATGACTGCGGTCATGCTAGGCCGCCTGACGGTCGGGTCGCGCTCCGGCTTGCCAGCACGCGGGCATGCTGCAACGTCGAGATAAGCGCGAGGGTTGATTCGGCTCCTTGGTTCACATTAGGACCTTCCGCCTTCAATCCGTCATAACATCCGCCGGTTAGGGGGTCGTACATGACGGTTTGCGCGTCGTTGTCCCCGAGGAACCACGCGATCGCCCGGAAGACCTGCTCGTCCCAGCGGTCGTCGCCGGTGACCGCCGAGGCCGTCGCGCAGGCGTCAGCGGTCGCGGCGGCCTCGATCGGCTGCTGGTCGAAGCGGTGCTTCGGCACGCCGGGGCGCCACCCGCCGACCGGCACGGTGGACAGGTGGCCGTCGTGGTCCTGCTCGCGGCAGAGCCAGGCGAGCATCTTGAGCCCGGCGCGCAGCAGCGGCTCGTCGCCGAGCAGGTCGCCGGCCGCGATCAGCACCTCGGCGAGCGCGGGGTTGGCGTAGGTCAGCTCGGGCTCCGGCCAGACCCAGTCCGGCGAGGCCGTGGAGGGCAGGCCGATCACCGTGGCGGCGTCGGCGAGCAGGCCGGCCGCTTCGGTGGCGCGCGGGTCGGCGCGCAGCACCTCGGCGGCGCCGAGCCCGGCGTACGCCATGGCGCGTGGCCACGACGAGCGCTGGCGCACCCCGAGGCGGAAGGCGTTCAGGGCCTCCCGGCGGATCCACGGCACTGTGGAACGCGCCGCCGCGGTGCCCAGGCCCCACATCGCGCGGCCCCACCAGTCGCCGGTCGACGGCTCGTCGGTCCAGCGCCGGTCGTACGACATGCGGTTGCGGAACCCGCCGTCCGGGCCCTGGGCGTGCGTGAGGAACGCCAGGTAGCGCTCGGCGAGCCCGACCAGCTGGGCGCTCGGCCGCGGCTCCCGGCTGATCAGCAGGAGGCCGCGGGACACGTCGTCGACGCAATAGCCGTGCTCGCGGCGCACGATGGCGTTGCGAGCGTGCTCGAGCAGGCCGGTGTCGTCGGAGAGGCGGGCGACGTGACTCCAGTCGGGTGGGGGCGCGTCGGCGAGCTGGATCGGCGGCGGCACGAGCCGGAGCCCGATCGTCATGTGGTGCTCCTGATCAGGGGAAAGGGCAGGTCAGGCGGGTACGGCGGAGGCGGCCAGCGGCGCGCGGGCGGCGAGCAGGCGGGACGCCAGGGCCTGGTAGCGGGCGGCGACCGCGGGCCAGCGCAGCGTCGGGCCGCCGGCCAGGCCGGTGATCGGCATCCGCGGCTCGGCGAGCACCCGCCGCACGGCCGCGGCCATCGCCTCCGGGTCCTGGTGGGGCACGAGCAGCCCCGGGCCGTCGGCGAGCAGCTCGACCGCGTGCGGGAACTCGGTCGCCACCACCGGCACCTCCGCGCCGACGGCCTCGATCAGCACACCCGAGGTGACCTGCTCGGTGGAGTCGTACGGGAGCACCACCACGTCGGCCGAGCGGATCAGCCGGGTCAGCTCGTCCTCCTCGAAGTACGCGTCGGCCCAGCGCACCTGGTCGCTGACGCCGAGGCTCGCGGCGAGCTGCTCGAGCGAGTCGCGGTAGACGTCGCCGAACTGCTCCAGCACCTTGGGGTGGGTGCGCCCGGCGACCGTGTAGAGCGGCTTGGGGTCGAGGTCGCCCAGCAGCGCGAGCGCGCGGATCGCCCACTCGATGCCCTTGCCGGGCCCGAGCAGCCCCCAGGTCAGCAGGTGGGGCCGGTCGTGGTCCTCGCGCGGCGCGCCGGCGCGGCTGCCGGCGCCGTGCGGGATCACCGAGATCTTGCGCGGGTCCACCTCGTAGCCGCCGGAGAGGCGCTGCCGCGCGGTGTCGGTCATGGTCACCAGCGCGTCCGCGGTGGCGCCGATCCGCTCCAGCACCCGGCGCTGGAGCGGGTCGGGATTGCTGAGCACGGTGTGCAGCACGATGATCGACGGGATCCGCAGGGCGCGCAGCAGCGGCAGCACCTCGTCGCCGGCGTCGCCGGGGTAGATCCCGTACTCGTGCTGGATGATCGCCACGTCGAAGCGGTTGAGCGCGTTCGCGGCGGCCTGCCACCCGCCCCGGTTGTCGGTGTGCCACGTGTGCACGACGCGCGGCGCGCCGCGGTCGAGCTCGATGCCGCCGCTGACGCTGTCGCCGGCGAGCAGGCGCACGACCCCGGAGGCGCCGCCGGTGTTCAGGTGAGTGGCCAAAGCGGCATTGAAGGTCGCCAAACCGCATTGGGTTGGCGGGTAGGTGCTCAAGAAACCGAACTTCGCGGGCATGACAGGCCTTTCTCGATCCGCGGCTGCCTCCCCGCAGCACGGTTCAGGAAATACACCGGTTAAACGTGCAATTCACATTGCGACGTTAACAAGAACGACCCATTCAACTGACGATTTTTCGGTAAATGGTCAGGTAGTCCTCGACCATCCGGTCCGCGGAGAACCGCTCGCGGGCACGCCGCGCGCACGCCGCGCGGTCCAGCTCGCCGATGCGCTCGACCGCGGCGACCGCCTCGTCGACGTCCGTGACCAGCCGCCCGGTGACGCCCTCGTCGACCACTTCCGGCATGGAGCCTTTCCGGTACGCGACGACGGGCGTCCCGCACGCCATCGACTCCACGACCGAGAGGCCGAACGGCTCGGCGAACCGGATCGGGTGCAGCAGCGCGAGCCCCGACCCGAGAATCGTGCCGCGCTCGTCGGGCCCGACCGAGCCCAGATAGACGACCCGGTCGCCGTCGATCCGCGGTTCGATCAGTTCCTCGAAGAAGCCCCGGTCCTGCACGATGCCGCACATGACGAGCCGCCGGCCCGCCCGCCGGGCGATCTCGATGGCGAGGTCGGTGCCCTTGTCCGGATGGATGCGGCCGAACAGGATCAGGTCCTCGCCGCCGGAGAGGTGCACCGGCAGCCCGTCGAGGTCGATGCCGTGGTGCACGGTGGCGAGGTAGTCGAGGTCGGGGGAGCGGTCGCTGTCCGAGATCGAGACGAAGTGCGAGCGGGCCCGCCGGTACGCGGGCAGGATGTTCGCGCCGGAGAAGCCGTGGATGGTGGTGACCATCGGGGCCGCGCACAGCCGCGAGAAGGCGAGCGGCAGCCAGTCGAGGTGATTGTGCACGATGTCGAACTCGCCCGAGCGCGCCAGCGCGTGCCCGACGTGCAGCGCCTCCCAGACGCGGCCGTCGATCTCGTCGTTCTCCTCGTAGCCGGCCGGGGCGACGCCGTCCAGCGTGGCCTTGGTGATCGAGTCGAGGGTGGCGAAGAGCGTCACGTCGACGCCGCGGGCGGCCAGGCCCTCGGTGATCAGGCTGGTGACGAGCTCCCACGGGCCGTAATGCCGGGGCGGCGTACGCCAGGCGATCGGGCCCAGCATGGCGACCTTCACGACAAAAGCCACTTTACGGTAGTTAACACGTGCTTAGTATGCCCAGCGGTTTGAACCGGTGTTCTCGTGTTAGACAACACGCATGACGGATCTCTGGTGGAAGAGCGCGGTCGTTTACCAGATCTACCCGCGCAGCTTCGCTGACGCCGACGGCGACGGCATGGGCGACCTGCGCGGCGTCATCGATCACCTGGACCATCTCGCCGGGCTCGGCGTCGACGTGCTCTGGCTCTCGCCGATCTATCCGTCGCCGCAGGACGACAACGGCTACGACATCAGCGACTACCAGGACATCGAGCCGATCTTCGGCACCCTGGAGATCTTCGACGAGCTGCTCGCGGGCACGCACGCGCGCGGCATGAAGCTCATCATGGACCTGGTCGTGAACCACAGCTCCGACGAGCACCCGTGGTTCGCCGAGAGCCGCTCGGACAAGACCAACCCCAAGCGCGACTGGTACTGGTGGCGGCCGGCCCGCGAGGGCATGGAGCCCGGCACGCCCGGCGCCGAGCCGACCAACTGGGGATCGGCCTTCGGCGGCCCCGCCTGGGAGTACGACGAGAAGACCGGCGAGTACTACCTGCACCTGTTCTCCCGCAAGCAGCCCGACCTCAACTGGGAGAACCCGGAGGTCCGCGAGGCCGTCTACGAGATGATGAACTGGTGGCTCGACCGGGGCGTCGACGGCTTCCGGATGGACGTCATCAACATGATCTCCAAGGACACGTCCCTGCCGGACGGCCGCGTCCAGCCCGGCTCCTCGTACGGCGACGGCGCCCCGAGCTTCATCAACGGCCCGCGCATCCACGAGTTCCTCCAGGAGATGCACGCGAAGGTCTTCGCCGGCCGCGACGCGATGCTGACCGTCGGCGAGATGCCCGGCGTGACGGTCGAGGAGGCGAAGCTGTTCACCGACCCCGACCGGCACGAGGTCGACATGGTCTTCCAGTTCGACCACGTCTGGGCCGACCGCGGCGACGACCCGTGGCTGCTCGTGCCGATGCAGCTCACCAAGCTCAAGGCCATCTTCAACCGGTGGCAGACCGGGCTCGCCGAGGCCGGCTGGAACAGCCTCTACTGGAACAACCACGACCAGCCGCGTGCCGTCTCGCGCTACGGCGACGACAGCCCCGAGCACCGGGTCGCCTCGGCGAAGATGCTCGGCACGGTGCTCCACCTCCAGCGCGGCACACCGTACGTCTACCAGGGCGAAGAGCTCGGCATGACGAACTTCCCGTTCCGGTCGATCGCCGACTTCCGCGACATCGAGGCGCTCGGGCACTACGCCCAGGCGGTCGACCGGGAGGGCCGCAGCCCCGAGGAGGTGCTCACCGTGCTGCGCGCCCGGGGGCGGGACAACGCCCGTACCCCCATGCAGTGGGACTCGTCGGACCACGCGGGCTTCACCATCGGCACGCCGTGGCTGGCCGTCAACCCGAACTACCCCGAGATCAACGCGGCGGCCCAGCACGACGACCCCGACTCGGTCTACCACTACTACCGCAAGCTGATCGAGCTGCGGCACACCGAGCCGGCGGTGGTCGACGGCGACTTCACCATGCTGCTGCCGCACCATGAGCAGCTGTACGCCTACACGCGCCGGCTGGGCGGCACCGAGCTCCTGGTGGTCGGCAACTTCTCCGGCGAGCCGGTGACCGCGGAGATCGACGGCTGGTCGGACGCCGCGTTGGTGCTGTCCAACCTTCCCGGCGAGGACGGCCTGCCCGCGGACGGCGGCCTGACCCTGAAGCCGTGGCAGGCCGTGGTCTACCGGCGCTCGGTGTAGAAGATCAGCGTCCCGGCGCGCAGGGTGGTCTCGGTGGCGACCATCCGCGTCGCCGTCGCCGGTGGCTCCCCGGTGCCGTAGTTGCGCAGGTACCGGGGATGCGCCCCGCCGGCCACCAGCAGCCGCAGCCGGTGGCCGGGCCGCCACGCGTGCGCGGTGTGCCCGAGGTCGACGAGCGTCGGACCGTCGGCGGAGATCCGGCTCAGCCCGTCGCAGACGTTGACCGACCGGCCGGCCGGGTCGACGTCGCAGACGCGGGCGAAGAGGTCGCCGCTCGCCGCGGTGGTGCTCGCGTCGAGCTCGCACCGGACCGGCCCCATCATGGTCAGCTCCTCGGCCAGCGGCTCGCCGGTGAAGACCAGCACGTCGGCGCGCTTCTCCAGCTCCGCGTTGTCGACCTGCCCCTGGGTCGTGGACTGGAGCGCCCCGCCGATCGAGGGGGTCGGGTCGGCGGGGTCGTACCGGAAGCGCGCCTCCTCGACGATCATCTTCTGGCGCTCCTCGGTGAGGCCGGGCGGCGGCCAGGCCGGCAGGTCGCGCCATTCGTCGCGGCCGCCGACGTGCACGCGTACGGCATAGGGGGAGGGCTCGCCGCGAAGCCGGCGCAGAGCCTGGGCGAAGACCTCGTGCCAGCCTTGCTCCAGCGCCGACGTGTGAGTCCACGGCCCGATCAGCAGGTCGACGTCGCGGCCCGCGTCGCGCAGCCGGGTGTAGTGGTCGATCACCTGGCCGGGCACGAGGTCCCACCAGCCGGTGCAGAGGCTGGTCGGCACGGGCGGATCCGCGACGGCGGTCGCCCGCCACCACTCCGGCTCGGGATGGGTGAGCCACTCCTCGAACGCCGGCCGCCGTCCCCCGAAGGCCGGCGGATAGGCGTCGAGGAGCGGCAGATCGTGAGTGGCCTTGCGCAGCCCGAGCCGCAGCCGCACGATGCCGCGCAGCAGGGCGCCCATGGTCAGCGACGTCTGCCCGAACAGGGCGAGACCGCCGACGAGGGCCCGTTCCAGCCCGAAGGCCCCACCGGCCCAGAAGAAGTCGTGCGGATCGGTGTGGCCGACCTGCATCACGGCGCCGCGCCACTCCGGCGGCGGGTCCGTCGTGGCCAGGGCCGCTTGGGTGTACGCGGTGTAGCTGGGCCCGAGCGTGTAAAGCTCGCCGGTGAACCAGTCCTGCTCGCGGATCCACGCGACGGTGGCCCGGCCGTCGGGCCCCTCGTTGCGCCACGCGTCGAACGCGCCGCCCGAGCCGCCGGTGCCGCGGCTGCTCTGCATCAGCACATGGAACCCCTGCTCGGCGAAGAGCACCCCGTAGAGCCAGTCCCACGGAAACCCGCTCCGGATGTACGGCGCCCGCAGCATGACAGTGGGGCACGGCTTGTCGGTCACCGGCGCGTAGTGGTCGGTCAGCAGCGCGCTCCCGTCCGCGCCCGGCACGGTGAGGGCGAGCTCGCGCCGGACGTCGTAGCGCGGGGGCGGCCCGTTGCGGGCACGCCGTCGCATGAGCCGGAGCAGCAGTGGCAGTCTGTCCATCGGTCACCCCTCATTTCCCGTACAACGTACTAGAAATACTAGGAGGCATCGATGGCTCGCGGAAGGCCGCCGGCGCACACGCGCGATCAGGTGGTGGACGCGGCGATCGCCGTCGCCGACGCGGAGGGGCTCGACGCGGTGACCATGCGGCGGGTCGCCACGGAGATCGGCGCGGGGGCGATGTCGCTCTACACGTACGTCCCCACCAGGGATTCTCTGCTCGACCTGATGGTGGACCGGGTCGGCGGGACGGCCGCGCGCGCCGACCTGACGGGGGAGTGGCGGCGCGATCTCCTGACCGTGGCGGGCGAGCAGCGGGCGCTCATGTTGGCACATCCGTGGCTGCCGTCGGCCCTGCCGAACAGGCGGCTGACCGGCCGCAACACCCTCGCCTATCTGGAACGGGGGCTCGCCGCGCTCGCGCCCACCGGGCTCGACGGCCCGACGCGGCTCGAGCTGATCGCGCTGGTGACCGGCTTCGTGGCGTCCTACGTGACGTCCGAGCTGGCCGGCGCCGCCCCGTCGGACGAGCAGGTCGCGCTGATCGGCGAGGCCGTGGCGAGCGGCGACTTCCCGCATCTGGCTGCCGCCCTCGCCGACGGCAGGGGGCGCGAGCTCACGTTCGAGCGGGTCGCCGACTGGATGATCACGGGCCTGGTCACCCAGGCCCGTGATCACCGCTCCTAACCCTTCAAGCAGATGTCGAACGGCTGGCCGCTCGGGTCGAGCAGCACCCGCCAGCGGTCCGGCTGCGGCTGCTCGGCCGGCTTGGTGGCGCCCAGGGCGAGCGCCTGCTCCTCGGCCTTGTCCAGGTCCTCGACGTAGAGATCGAGGTGGAACCGCTTCGGCGCGCTCTCGTCGGGCCAGCCCGGACCCGAGTAGCCGGGCACCAGGCCGAAGCCGAGGCTCGCCGAGCCGTCGCCGATCATCGCGTATTCGTCCTGGCTGTGCAGCACCTTCCAGCCCAGCACCTGGGAGTAGAACCTGGCGAGCCCGGCCGGGTCGGCCGCGTCCAGGTTGATCATTGCCAACGTCGCGAATCCGCTCATGGCAGCGATCCTTCCCGCCATACCTGACATCTGCTGTCAGTTATCACTTCAGGTACACGAGACCGTCGATCGCCACCCCGGGCCGCCCCGGCGTGCCCTCGACCTCGACCCGCACGGTGTGCTCGCCGCTGTCGTTCCACCAGCGCGACCACACGGCCTGCCGGTTGAGCGGCCCGGTCGACTTCAGATCGACGGTGCCCTGCGCCTGGCCGTCCACGAAGATCCGCACCCGGCCCGCGTTCGGCCCCCGGCTGAAGATCAGCGCGACCGAGCTGCCGCTCAGCGTCCAGCTCGCGCTGCTGCCCGCCGTCGCGGCGCCGAGCGCCGCTCCGCCCAGGTAGGCGCGGTTGTTCAGCAGTCGCCACGTCCCGGTCCGCTGCGACGCGGCCTCCGCCAGGACGACAGGGGTGCGGGTGACCGACGCGCTGACGGTGTTGCGCGCCCGGTCGCCGGCGATCATCGCGTACGTGGCCGGCGCGCCCGGCCGGATCGCGAAGGCCCGGCTGGTCGTGGTCGTGAACAGGTTCGTCCGGGCCGGCCTGGTGAGGCCGACGTAGATCAGGCCGTTCGGGTCGGTGACCTTCCAGTCGAGCCGTACGGGCACGGTGGCGCCGACCGTGCCCGGCCGCAGCACCAGGTCCGGCTCCTTGTCGTAGACGGGCGCGACCGCATCGGACACGACCGTGGTGCTGATGCCGGCGACCCGGCCCGACAGGTGCAGCGCGCGGATCGACACCAGGTGCTTGCCGGGGCCCACGGTCACCGAGAACGTCCGGTGCGTGCCCGGCGCGGCGGCCGCCAGCACCCCGTCCACGTACACCTCGAAGCGGTTGATCAGCGCGCTCGCCGTGCGCGTGTCCCAGCGGGGCCGGATCGTGCCCTTGGTGAACCACATTCCGCCGTACGGCCACGCGGCCCCCATGCTCAGCAGCCGGAACCCCGCCGGTGCCCCGCCGGCGATCGCGCGGATCGCCGGAAGCTGCCCGTAGAGCGCGTCGCCGGGGCAGTCGGTGCGGCCGGCGTCGCGGTGGCCGGAGATCCGCCACATCTCGACCTTGGCGCCCTGGGGGTAGCGGTTGCTCCCGCCCGAGGTCAGCACGACCCGCCCGGCGGGCGGATTGCCGGCGGCGCCGAGCTTGTACGCGGCGACGGTCCCGATCGCCCGCCGCACGGTGGCCGAGACGCCGGACCCGCCGTAGGTGCCGATCACGGCGATGGCGCTGGCGTCCGTGTTGAAGCCCATCGTGTGCGCCCCGAGCACCGGCAGGGCGACCCCGCCCCGCCGCCCCTCGAAGATCGTCCCGCACCGGTCGACGAGGAAGTTGTACCCGATGTCGTCCCATCCGCGGCTGCGCACGTGATAGGCCTGGATCCCCCGGATGACGGCGGCCGACTGTGAGCAGCTGTACCCGTTGCCGGTGGCCGTGTGATGCACGAAGAACTCCTGGATCACCCCGGTGTACTCGGGCTCTCCCTTCACGATGGCTTCGTTGGCGCCCCACCCGGCCCGATAGACCATCCGCGGCACCGGGCGCGGCGGAAGAGTGACGGCCGCCGCCCGCGCCACCCCGCGCAGCCGCCCGGCCGACGCTCCCTGCGCACTTCGCGCCGCGGGTCCCGCTGGGTCCGCCCCGCCGTCCGTCGGCCCTACCCTCCCCCTGATAACCGACTTATCGGATTTATCGGGCAAGGAAGATCGTTGACTGAGTGCAGCCGCATGCGCGTCCGGGTTCACCAAGTCCAGCCGCAAGTCCGCGGGGAGCGGGGCGTCGCCGCCTGCGATCTGGGCTTCGATGCCGTTCGACGGGCCCACCCAGAGCGGGTCCGTCGAGCCCCGCCGCGCCCCCGGGGTGTTGCCGTCGGCCTCCAAACTCTGCCACGCCGACCACCGGCCGGTGTCGAGCGCTCGGGTGCGAATCCGCACGGTGCCGCCGACGGTGGCGGACGGATCGGCCCAAGTGGCGCCGATCAGGCTGAAAGGCTGGGTCCGTGTGCGGCTGGTGGCCGGCGCGTGCAGGCTCACTGTCTGGAGCTCGGGCGCCGCCGCCGGGGCGGCGCTCGCGTGGCTTTGCGGGATCGTCAGGCCCGCGGTTATCGTGAGCAGCGCTGAAGCCGCCCGGGTCTTCGTCCGATTCCGGTGCACATGTCCCCCTGTGGTGCTGGTTCATCGGCCACGAGACACCTTGCCGCTCGCTGCGGCGTTCGTCCGGAAAAGTCGGTCAAATCCCCCTGCCGTCGGCGGCTATTGTCCGAAAGGTCGGCGTGTCACACCCCATCAAGACCTGGCTTCCGCTGCCGATGGCACAACCATGACCAAGTCGCTCGGCACCGGCGCCGCACGCCTGCACCTGGCGCTCTGCATTCCGCTGCTGGTGCTCCTGGCCGCCGGCCTGGCCTGGTCTCGGAGCGCGGCCATGGTCCTGATCATGGTGCTCGGCGTGACGGCCCTCGCCGTCGGCCCGAAGCGCCTGCTCGCCGACGAGGACCAGCGCGCTCCGTGGCGCCACATCCGCTACGCGGCGTACCTGTTCGTCATCGCCACCGTCATCCGGGCGCTGGTGCCGAGCACGATGGCCACGCCGCCCACCACGATGGCGCTCATCCCCAACGCGTTCGTCGTGCCGGCGTACCTCTACCTCGGCTGGGCCTACAGCGGCATGCTGCGCCGCCGGCGGGCCGCCGAGGACGACCCGGCCCGGATCGACGCGCTGCTGGTCGGCCTCGCCGGCGCGTTCCTGACCTGGACATTCGTTATCGCGCCCGCGATCGACGACTCCGGCATGACGGTCATGCGGGTGCTCGACGCGTTCTTCCCGATCATCGACGTGGTGCTGCTGGTCCTGGTCGCCCAGCTGCTGCTCGCCGGCGGCGCCCGCCAGCCGGCGCTCTGGCTGCTCGTGGTCGCGTCCACCGCCATGTTCGTCGGCGACCTGCTCTTCACGCTCCGCGACGCCGAGATGATCTCGGTTTCACAGCACGTGGTGGACGTGCTCTTCGCCGTGATGTTCGTGGCGCTTCCCGCCGCCGCGGTGCACCCCTCCATGCGCACGCTGACCCAGCCCCAGAACATCGTGGTGCGCGACCTCGGCCGGGTGCGGCTCGCCGTGATCGCCACCGTGATGGTCGTGCCGACGGTGGTCGCGACCCTCATGCCGCTGGGCAGCCTCGGCAACAACCTCGTCCGCGCCCTGCTCTGCGCGCTCGTCGTCGTGGCGGTGCTCGTGCGCGTGGTGCGCTCCAACAACTCGCGCGTGCGCGCCGAGCGGGCCAGCCGCCGCCGCGCCACCCATGACGCCCTCACCGACCTGCCCAACCGCGAGCTGCTGGCCGAGACCGTGGCGGGCTGGGCCGGCCGCGCCGAGGAGGAGGGGCTGGAGATCAGCCTGCTCTTCATCGACCTCGACCGCTTCAAGATGATCAACGATCACTGGGGGCACCGGGTCGGCGACGAGCTGCTCTGCGAGGTGGCCGCCCGGCTCGGCGGCCAGGTCCGCACCCAGGACATCGTGGCCCGCATCGGCGGCGACGAGTTCGTGGTCGCCCTGGCCAGCCCGTCCCACCTGCGCCTGGCCGACTCGCTCGCCGAGCGCCTGCTGGTCGAGCTGGCCCGCCCGTTCCGCCTCTCGGTCGGCGACGTGACGCTCTCGGCGTCGATCGGCGTGGCCAAGTCGTACGGCGGAGCCCACGCCCTGGAATTGATCCGCGACGCGGACACCGCGATGTACAAGGCCAAGGGCTCCGGCCGCAACGCCGTGGCGCTCTTCGACACGTCGCTGCGCGAGCAGATCCGCGACCGGGTCAAGCTGGAGCAGGCGCTGCGCGGCGCCGCCCGTCGTGGCGAGCTCGCCGTCCACTTCCAGCCGATCGTCGACGTGCGCACCGGCGAGCTCGACGGCTTCGAGGCGCTGATGCGCTGGAACTCCGCCGAGCTGGGCTTCGTGCGCCCCGACGAGTTCATCCCGATCGCCGAGGAGACCGGCATGATCGTGGAGATGGGCGCCTGGCTGCTCCGCGAGTCGGTGCGGCAGCTGCTGGAGTGGCGTGCCGAGCGCGGCCCCGGCGCCCGCCCGCTGCACGTCTCGGTCAACGTCGCGGTCCGCCAGCTGCGCGACGGCAACCTGGTCACCATCGTCGACCAGCTGCTGCGCGACACCGGCCTGGACCCGTCCTGCCTGTGGCTCGAGATCACCGAGTCCGGCGTCATGGCGGACATCGAGACCGCGCTGATCACCCTCAACGCCCTGGATGCGCTGGGCGTGACCCTCTGCATCGACGACTTCGGCACGGGCTATTCGTCGCTCAGCTACCTGCACCGGCTCCCGGTCGGCATCGTGAAGATCGACCGCTCGTTCATCTCGCGGATCGGCGCCGACGGCCCGGACGAGCCGATCGTGCGTGCCGTCCTCGCCATGACCCACGCCATGGGCCACCGCGTGGTCGCCGAGGGCGTCGAGACGCAGGACCAGCGCGACTGGCTGCACGGCCAGGGCTGCGACCTGATCCAGGGCTGGTATTACGGCAAGGCGGACCGCCCCGAGAACCTGACCCACTGGATCAGCCCGCAGAAGGTGGCCACGGCGTAGCCGCCTAGAGCAGCACGTTGAGCAGGATCGTCAGCACCACCGACGCCAGGACCGAGAAGAGGATCATGCCGAGGCAGCCGAGCGGGCCGCCGAGGAACCGGACCTCCGTGTTTCCGATGCGCATGCCGGTGGTGTACCCGTTTTTCAGCGGCGTACGTCGTCGCCCTTGAGCGCGGCCAGCTCGGCCCGCGTCGGCGCGCCCTCGCAGTCGCCGGGCACCGTGACGGCGAACGCGCCGGCGGCGATCGCGGTGGCCAGCCGGTCGGCGGGCGGCGCGCCGGCCAGCCGGTCGGCCAGGTAGCCGGCCACGAACGCGTCGCCCGCGCCGACCGGGTCGATCACGGTGACCGGCAGGACCGGCAGCGCATGCCGCTCGCCGTCGATCAGCGCCGTGCAGCCGCGGGCGCCGTCCTTGACGATCACCTCGGCCGGGCCCAGCTTGGCGAGGGCGGCCGGCACGTCCTGCGGGTCGACGAACAGCTCCGCCTCCTCGGGCGAGGCGAAGACCACGTCGGCGCGCGAGACCAGGTCGCGCAGCACGGGCGCGGCGTCGAAGCGGCTCCACAGCTTGGAGCGGTAGTTGACGTCGACCGACACCGGCACGCCCGCCGCCCGGGCCGTCTCGATCGACTGGAAGACGGCCGCGCGGGCCGTCTCGCTCAGGGCCGGCGTGATGCCGGTGACGTGCACGACGCCGGAGGCGCTCAGCTCGGCGCTCGGCACGTCGGCGGGTGACAGCCGCGACCCGGCGCTGCCGGCACGGTGGTAGTCGACCTGGGCGAACTGCGCCGACCTGCGGTGGCGCACCATCAGGCCGGTGAACGAGTCGTCGGTGATCGCGAGCGTGCGCACCCCGGCGGCGCCCAGCCGCTCGGCGATCAGCGCGCCCGTCGCGTCGGGGCCGACCCGGCCGAGCCACGTGGCCTCGCCGCCGAGCCGGGCGACGCCGACCGCCACGTTGCTCTCCGCGCCGCCGATGCCGAACGAGAAGCTTCTCGCGTACGGCAAAGGGCCGATGCCGTCGGCGGCGACCAGGCCCATCGTCTCACCGAAGGTGAACAGGCCCGTCATGAGCGGGCGAAGGCGACCGCGCTGACCGCGTGCCGCGCGCGGGCGGCCAGATTGCGCAGGTTGCCCCCGGCGGCCGCGTCGCCGATCAGCGGCGAGCCGATGCCGACCGCCTTGGCGCCGGCGAACAGCCAGTCGGCGATGTCCTCGATCTTGATGCCGCCGGTGGGCATGACCGGGATCTGCGGCAGCGGGCCGCGGACGTCGCGCAGGAACGACGGACCGAGACCGCCGGCGGGGAACAGCTTGATCAGCTCGGCGCCGGCCCTGTAGGCCGCCCACATCTCGGTGGGGGTGCTCGTGCCGGGGTAGAACGGCACCTCGGACGCGGCCACGAGGCCGGCGTCGATCACGGGGGAGACGAGGAACTCCGCGCCGGCGTCGACGGCGGCCTTCGCGTCGTCGGCGGTCAGCACCGTGCCCGCGCCGATCGCGACCGAGGCGGGAAGCTGGCGCCGCAGGCCGGCGATGGCCTCGACGGCGCCGCGGGAGGTCAGCGTGACCTCCATGGCCGTGATGCCGGAATCGACCAGCACCTCGGCGACGGCGGAGAAGTAGTCGGCGGTGGGTGCGCGCAGGATCGCGACGATCCCACTGCGGATGACGGCGGCGGTGGTTTCGCTCCTATCGGTCACGACTCAGATCCTGCCGGACATCGGCGGAACCCTCCAGTGGGGCCGGTTGTGGTTGGCGTCGCAGCAGCGAGCGCGCGCGGCCGTTCAGCGACTCGGCCTCGGACGGCGGGGTGGCCTCGATCCGCAGCTCCTCGCGGATCGCCTCCTCGAACTGCTGCATGACGAGCGGCACCTGGGTGAGCAGCTCGCGGAAGTGGGTCTGCGGCTGCACGCCGGACACGCCCGCGGGATTCATCTCGCCGTGCAATTGCTGCAAAAGCAGGTGTACGGCGAGCGCCGCGCTGCGGACCGGTCCCGAGGCGAGCAGCCGCACCTGCATGAGGGCCGGGCCCACCTCGTCGACGTAGGCGAGCGGGGAGGCGGGCTTGGTCCCGGCGTCGTACGCGGTGCGCAGCCGGTAGGTGTCGCGCTCGAAGACGGCGAGCAGCGCGACGTACGCCGCCTTGCGCTCCTCGTACCACCGCCGGGTCCGCCGCCGGCGACTGCGCAGCTGATCGGAGCGGGCGGTCACGAGCTGGACGGTCGCGGCCCCGGCCAGGGCGAACACTGCGGCGATGAGGGGCAGCCCCCACCACGGGATCTCAGACACGCGATAACGGTATCGACGCCGCGCCCGGTGGGCTCGGCCCGGCGGGGGATCGTGACCGGGCGGCGACCAAATACCACCTATCCGGCCATCCGGGACAGCGCTGCGTCGATCGCTCGTGACGCTTCGTCGTGCACGTGCGCCTTCCGCCCGCGCAACTCGGCGACCCGCTCGGGGCCGAGGCGTTCCGTCGCGGCCGCCCGCGCCCGGTCGAGCCGCGCCGCCTCGGCGGGGTAGAGGCCGGCGGGCGGCAACGCGGCGTCGACCAGCACGGCGGTCTCGTCGGCGCCCACCCGCACGAGCAGCACGATCAGGTTGCGCAGGGCGGCGGCCTGGAGAGTGTCGTTGCCCACGGCCCGCCACAGGTTCAGGACCTCGCGGAACGAGGCGAGCGCCGCGGCCGGGTCACCGTGCCGGCTGCGGATGGCGACCGCGGCGGTCTCGGCCGCGCCCCGGAAGAGCCGATCGTCCACGGTGGCCGCGAGCGCGGCGGCCTCGGTGAGCAGGTCGAGCGCGCGCGGCGGATCGGTGTCGCCGAGCGCCTCGCCGAGACCGTAGAGGGCCTCCGCGCGGGCGCTCGGGTTGCCGGTCGACGTGGCCAGGTCGAGCGCGGCGGTGGCCAGCGCCTCGGCGGCCGCGACATCACCGGACCAGGCCGCGACGAGCGCCTCGCCGACCAGGCCGGACACCCGGTGCACGGGCTCGCCGTCCATCGCCCGGTAGTGGCGCCGGGCCGTCTCGGGGTCGCACTGCACGAGCGCCACGTCGCCGAGCACCTCGTGCGCTGCCGCGCCCAGCGGCTCCACCCGGGAGGCGAGCGCCTGTGCTTCCGCCAGGTTGCCGCGCCCCCAGGCGTGCGTGGCCGCGGCGGCGAGCGCATCGGACATGCCGGACTCCACGGCCGCGTGGCCCCACGCCAGCACCTCGTACTGCTGGCACCGATAGCCGTACCGGTACATCGCCGCTGCCAGCTCGGCCCTGGTGCGCCGGTCACCCCGCGCGAAGGCGAGCCGCAACTCGGGCAGGAGCGCATCGATCTCGCGTACGGCCGCCGCCTGATCCTGCCCCCGCAACCGGCGATCCAGCCGGCGAGCGGCCGCCGCCATCTCGGTCGCGTGCCGCCGCTCGGTGGCCGGCCGGTCGTCGCCGAGCTGCTCCGCCGCGTACGCCCGCACGGTCTCGAGCAGCCGGAACCGCCCCGGCCCGTGCCGCACCACGAGCGACCGGTCCACCAGCGCGGCGATCGAGGCGGCCACCGGCGCGGTCGTGCGGTCGGCGACCACGGCCTCGGCCTGCGCCACCGTGAACGCCCCCGCGAACACCGACAACCGTCGCATCACGACCCGGCCGGCGTCGTCGAGCAGCCCGAAAGACCACTCCACCACGGCACGCAGGGTCCGGTGCCGCGCGTCGGCCGTCCGGCGCCCCCGCACGAGCAGGTCGAGCCGGTCGTCGAGCCGCGCCCGCAACTCCCGCACACCGAGCGCCGCCGCCTGCACCGCGGCGAGCTCGATCGCCAGGGGGAGCCGGTCGAGCCGCCGCACGATCTCCTCGACGTCCTCGTCCGCCGCGACACCCGCCCGCTCCGCGAACAGCCGCGCCGCCGCCGCATCGTCCAAGGGCGCCAGGTCGAGCACGCGTTCACCGTCGACCCGCAGCCGCTCCTGACTGGTCACCACGACCCGCGTCCCGCGCATCGCCTCGACCACGGCGGCCGCCGGTTCCACCACGTGCTCGCAGTTGTCCAGCACCACCACGGAATGCTCCCGCGCCGCCGCCCCGATGGCCGCGATCGGATCGTCCGCCGGCCCGAGCCGGGCACCCACCCCGACCGCCACCGCGGCCAGGAAGTCCTCTTCGGAGACGTCGGCCGCGTCGATCCAGGCGACCCGCGACCCCGCCCGCACGGTCTCGGCGACCAGCCGCGTCTTGCCCACCCCGCCGGGCCCCGCCACGGTCACCAGCGCCGGCCCCCGCAACAGGTCGGCAAGCTCCTTCAGCTCGGCGTCGCGCCCCAGAAAAGACGAGAACCGCAGCGGTACGCGCTGAGCCGCATCCGGCACCCGCGGAGCGGCCGGCGCCTCCTCGCCCCGCAGGATCGAGATCTGCAACCGCCGTACCGCCTCGGAAGGATCAAGCCCGAGCTCGTCCACCACCGCGTCGGCGTGCCGCCGCAACGCCTCGATCGCCTCCCCGCGCCGCCCCGCGCGAGCCAGCGCCCCGGCCAGGACCAGCGCGCCCCGCTCCCAGCACGGCTCCTCCACGGTCGCCGCCCACAGCCGCTCGAGATCAGGGTCGCTCTCCCGGGACACCAGCCGCGCCAACGCCTCCCTGCGCAACCCGGCGAGCCGCTCCGCCACACCCCGGAACGGCTCGCCGTCGAACTCCGGCAGCGCCGGCCCGCGCCACAGCTCCAGGGCCGCCCCCAGCGACGCGTCGTCCCGCAGCAGATCCTCGAAGAGCAGCACGTCCACGGCGTCGCGCGGCACCGCCAGCCGATACCCCGCCGGGTCGAAGCGGATCACCCCCGCCCCGCCGAGCACCGCCCGAAGCCGAGTCACATGCGACTGCAAACTGTTGCGCGCCGACGGCGGCGGCCCCTCCGGCCACAGCGCGTCGACGAGAGCGGCCACTCCCACCGGCCGCCCAGCATGCAGCGCGAGCAGGGCAAGCACCGTCCGCTGACTGGCGGCGCTCACCTGTCCGCCCGCGCCGGCCACGTCGAACGGACCCAACATCCGCACAAACACCCGCCGACGCTACGACCGCCCCTGCCTTGATCGGCTCCCCCGAATGTCCCGGCGACCTGACAGAATCCCGTCACCCGGCAGGGCGTGTCATCTGCCTAGGGTGAGCGCATCACGAGACCTCCGCTGTCGCCTCAGGAGCACCCCGATGCCGATCTTCGAAATCCTCTCGTCGGTCCTCATCGACGTCGGCGGGCACGTCATCGACAACATCCATCACAGCCGTAAGTCCGACGAGATCAACCTCGCCATGCGACGCGAGTTCACCCCGTTGCACGGCCACCACGCCGACGGCTTCCACCTGATGTGCGACCGATGCCGCGCCGACGGCGTGATCAAAAAGAAGCACGACGACCTCCACACGCCCGCCCTGACGACCGCAATCACCGAAAACCAGCGGCTCGACCTCCTGAACTTCTGCCCCCACTGCGGCGGCCGCGTATGGCCGGACTGGAGCCCGTACCTCAGCCGCGAGCGCCCTTTCCCAGACTTCTTCGACTACACCAGGTAGCACGACGCCGCCCGCCGCCCGCCGCCCGCCGCCCGCCGCCCGCTCGCTTGCCGCCCGCCGCCTGCTTGCTTGCCGCCCGTCTGCCGCCCGGCCGCCTGCCGCCCGCCTGCCGGCCGCCGCCTCCAGCTGCCGCCCGCGCACCCGGCACATTTGCTGAGCAGGCTTTGCCGGCGGACCAAGCTGCGCTTTCTCGCGGGGTCGAGCTTTCTCGCGGTTTGAGCTGGGCTTCTCGGAGGACCGAGCTGCGCCGACTCACGGGCTGAGCTGAGTTTGCTGGCAGGCCGAGCCGAGTCTTCTCGGCGGGCATAGCTGGGTCTCCTGGGCGTTGGCCAAAACCGTGTCCCGGCGACCGCCCGAGCTGGGTTTCCGGGCAGCCGGCCTCGCCGGCCTGGAATTGCCGACGGACCAGACCACTCAGCTCAGCCAATCACCAGTAGCCAACAACCCGCGCAATCGGCCTGGAATTGCCGACGGACCAGACCACTCAGCTCAGCCAATCGCCAGTAACCACAAACCCGCGCAACCGGCCTGGAATTGCCGATGGACCAACAACGAAGCGTGCCTGCGTGACCGATCTGCCCTGGCTCGGCCACAGCGCGGCAGCGAACAACGACCCCGACGGCCGCAAGGGGACCGCCCAGCCCGGCCAGCCACAAAGCGGCGATGGACCACCGACTGGCCGTCAGTGGACACCAGGCAAGGTGGAGGGTCGGGGGTGCGCACTCTCGACGTAAAAGTGCTCCTCAGTCGTGAGTGCGCACCCCCGGCCCTCCACCGTCAACCGTGAGAAAGTCCAACCCACCCACCCGCCACCGTCAGGCAGAACCGTTCCCCTGTGGACAGCCCCAGCCGCTGAGCTGAGGTTGTGGATAAGGTCGGCTGCCGCACTTGACAGCCCCTAGCCTGGGCGGTGGCCCCCGGGTGGGTGGGCCTGGTGGGTGGGCCTGGTGGGTGGGCCTGGTGGGTGAGCTCGGAGGACCGGCGGCCGTCGAATCTCAGCGCAACCGATAGAAACGCCAAAACTCGTTCTCGATGTCCAGCGCCTCAGGCGACTCGTACCCCGCCTCGCGCGCCCACCCCAGCAACGTCGGCGCCCGCAGGATCGTCCCGTTCGCGATGACCGGCTTCTCCGCCCTCGTGGCCGGCAGACAGTGCAGGACGCTGAACGCGTACTGCAACCTCTCGATCTCCCCCGCCGGCGCCGTGAACTCGTCGGCAACGCGTTCGTCGCCGATGAACACGCTGCCGCCCGCTGCCAGCAGCTGCCGGGCTCGCCGCAGCACCCCCACCGGGTCGCCCATGTCGTGCAGGGCTTCGAAGATTGTCACCAGGTCGTACGTCCCCGCTGCCTCGGCCGCGTCGCCCACCGCGAAGCTGACCCGGTCGGCCACTCCCGCCTGGGCCGCCGCCGTGCGCGCCGCGGCGATCGATGCCTCGTCCAGGTCGATGCCTCGCACGGTGATGGCCGGGTAGGCCAGTGCCAGCGCGACCGACGAGTGGCCGGTCCCGCAGCCCAGGTCGAGCACTCTCGCCCCCGGGTTCGCGCGCAGCCGGGTCTCGACGTCCGGCACCGAGGGCAGCCACGCCGTGGTGAGCAGGTGGTCGAACATGGGCCGGTTGAAGGCGGCGATGCCGTGCCGGATGTGGCGCCCGTAGTCCGCGTACGAGATGCCCTCGCCGGTTTTGAACGCTGCGATCACCCGCGGGGTGAGCAGGGCCAGCCCGACCGCGAACTCGCCCGCCGTGCCCAGGTAGTCGGGGCCGCCTTCGTCGAGCAGCACCTCGTCGAGCCCGGGTGCGAGGGTGAACGTGTCGCCGTTCACGGTGAGCAGGCCGGCCGCTGCCTGCTGTTCGAGCCATTCGCGGGCGTACCGCTCGTCGATCTCCGTGGTTTTGGCCAGCGCGGCGGCGGTGCGCGGCTGGTCCCGGAGGGCCGCGTAGAGGCCCAGGTCGCGGCCGACCTCGATGGTGAACAGTTCGGCGGCGCCGATCAGGGCGTGAAGGAATCTCTCGCTGAAGGTCATGCACGACACCGTCACCGATGTGACGTGCGGCGCGCTTGACTTCAACGTGCGTTGAGCTTGCAGAGTCGTCTCATGAGAGCAGTCGTGTTCGATCAGTTCGGTCCGCCGTCGGTTCTGCGCCTCGCGGACCTGCCCGATCCGGTGCCCGGTCCGGGGCAGGTGCGGGTGCGGGTGCGTGCCGCCGGGGTGCAGCCGTTCGACGTCGCGGTTCGCCTGGGGCGGATGCCGTGGGCCAAGGTGTCCTTCCCGCAGACCATCGGGCAGGAGTACGCCGGGGTCGTCGACCGGGTGGGCGAGGGGGTCGACGGTTTCGTGGCCGGCGACGCCGTGCTGGGCTCCACGATGTTCAACGGCGCGTCGGAGCTGATCGTCGTCCCCGCCACCGATGTAGTGATGAAGCCGGAAAGCCTGGACTTCTCGACGGCGGCAGCGCTTGTTGCCGCCTCGCAGACCGCGAGCGGATCACTGCGGGAACTGAAGATCCAAGAGAGCGACGTCCTTCTCGTCCACGGTGCCGCGGGCAGCGTCGGCACGGTGGCGACTCAGCTCGCCCGCCTGGCCGGCGCCACGGTGATCGGCACGGCGAGCCCCGCCAATCACGAGCGCCTGAGAGAGATGGGCGCCATCCCCGTCGCGTACGGCCCGGGCCTGGTCGACGCCGTGCGCGCGACCGGCATGCGGCCCACCGTCGCGCTGGACACCGCCGGTGGTGTGGCGCTCGCGCAGTCCGCCGAGCTCGGCATCCCGCGTGACCGCATCGGCACGATTGCCGATGACAAGGCCGCCGCCGAGGTGGGCGCCCGGGTGGTCCGCGCCGGCCGCGATCCGAAGCGCCTCGCCGAGGTGATCGACCTGGCGGCTCGGGGCAAGGTCACCATCCGGGTGCGGACGTTCCCGCTCGACCGGATCGCGGACGCGCACGCGGCCGTCGAGTCCCGGCACAGCGGCGGGAAGGTGGTGGTGATCCTCTAGAAGGGGCGCAGATTAGCTTAGGCTACCCTCACTTCCGAGAGTCCATGTGGGAAAGGGTCGTCTGTTCATGCGCTTCACCGCCACATCGTTCGCGGCCGTCGCCCTGGCCGCCGCCGTCACGCTGACCGGATGTTCCAGTGGGGATCCGGCGACGGCGGCCGACACCGGCACGCACGCCGTCGAGCACGCCCGGGGCACCGCCCAGGTCCCGAACGACCCGAAGCGCGTCGTCGTGCTCGAGCCGCTGGAGCTGGACACCGCGGTGGCGGCCGGCGTCACCCCGGTCGGCGCCGCCGTCGCGAGCAACACCAGCGGGCTGCCCGCGTACCTCGGTGTCGATGGGGTGAAGCCGGTCGGCACGGTGCCCGAGCCGGACCTCGAGGCGATCGCCGCGCTGAAGCCCGACCTGATCCTCGGCACCGAGTCGCGGCACTCCAAGCTGTACGACCAGCTGGCCGCCGTCGCGCCGACGGTCTTCATGAAGTCGCAGGCCGACCCGTGGCAGGACAACGCGAAGCTGGTCGGCGCCGCGCTCAACCGCGCCGACAAGGTGCAGGGCCTGCTCGACGACTACCAGAAGCGCTGCACCACGATCAAGGACAAGTACGCGGTGAACGGGAAGACCGCGCAGCTGGTCCGGCCCCGCGACGAGACGACGCTGAGCCTGTACGGCCCCGTGTCGTTCGCCGGCAGCACCCTGCAGTGCGTCGGCTTCACGATCCCGCAGCAGCAGTGGGAGGACGGCCTCCAGGCCGACATCTCGCCCGAGAACATCGTCAAGGCGAAGGCCGACCACGTCTTCGTCACCACCGCCGACGTCAACGACAGCGCGACGATCCCGGCCGCGATCCGCGACAACAAGGCCGAGTTCCCGTCGGTGACGCTCGTCGACACCACGTACTGGATCTCGGGTGTGGGGCCGAAGGGCGCCCAGAAGGTCCTCGACGACATCGAGAAGTTCCTCGAATCCAAGAAATGACCGCCTCCACGCGGTACGCCGCCGGCGTCGCCGCCCTCCTCTGCGCGCTCGCCCTGGTCCTGGTGCTGTCGCTGGCCGTCGGGGCGAATCCGCTCTCGCCGGGCGTCGTCCTCGACGCCCTGCGTGGCGGCGGTGACGCGCAGGCGCACTACGTCGTCGTGGGCCTGCGCGTTCCCCGCACGGTCACCGGGATCGCCGCCGGGGTCGCCCTCGGCATCGCCGGCACGCTCATCCAGGCGTTCACCCGCAACCCGCTCGCCGATCCGGGCATCCTCGGCGTCAACGCGGGTGCCGCCTTCGCCGTGGCCGTCGGCGTGGCGTTCCTCGGCGTCCGGGACATCGCCGCCTTCGTGTGGCTCGCCTTCCTCGGCGCGCTCGTGGTGACGCTCGCCGTCTACGTCATCGGCTCCTCCGGGCGCGGGGCGGCCGACCCGATCCGGCTCACCCTCGCCGGGGTGGCGCTCGGCGCGGTCTTCTCCGGGATCACCACCGGCCTGGCGCTGAGCAACCCGGACGCGTTCGACGCCATGCGCGGCTGGAACGCCGGCTCGCTGCTGGGCCGCGACTTCGGCGTCCTGCTGCCGGTCGTGCCGTTCCTGGTGGCCGGGGCGGTGATCGCCGTCCTCGTCGCGCCCGGGCTCAACGCTCTCGCCCTGGGTGACGACGTCGCCCGCGCGCAGGGCGCGAACGTGCGGGGCATCCGCGTCGCGGTGATCGTCGCGGTCACGCTTCTCTGCGGTACGGCCACCGCGCTCGCCGGCCCGATCTCGTTCGTCGGGCTGATGGTGCCGCACGTCGCGCGCCGGCTGTTCGGCGTCGACCAGCGGGTGATCCTGGTCGTGTCGATGGTGCTCGCCCCGACCGTGGTGCTGCTGGCCGACGTGATCGGGCGCGTGCTCATCGCGCCCGCCGAGATGCCGGTCGGCATCGTCACGGCCTTCGTCGGCGCGCCCGTGCTGATCGCCCTCGCGCGTCGCGCCCGGGCGGGTGCTCGATGATGAGGGTCGACGTCGGCTATCCGCGCCATGTCGTGCGGATCGGCTCCGCGACCCTGCCGCTGCGGCGCCGCAGCCTCGTCGTGGGCGCGCTGCTGCTCGCCGCGATCGTCGTGCTGGCCGTGGTCTCGCTGGGTCTCGGCACCTACTCGCTGACCCCCGGGCAGGTGGTACGGGCGCTCGCCGGGCAGGGCGGCGCGCTGGACCGCACGGTCGTGCTCGAGTGGCGGCTGCCGCGCACCCTCGCCGCCGTCCTGCTCGGCGCGGTCCTCGCCGTCGCCGGCGCGCTCTTCCAGACCGTCACCCGCAACCCGCTGGCGAGCCCCGACGTGCTCGGGCTCGCGAACGGCGCCTTCACCGGCATGCTCCTCGCCGTCGTCGCCGGGGCGGCGAGCTGGTCGCTGCTGACCGTGGGCGCTGTCGCCGGCGGGGTGGTGGCGGCCGCCGCGATCTGGCTGCTCGCCCACCGCAACGGGATCAGCGGCTTCCGCCTGATCATCGTGGGCATCGGTGTCTCCGCGCTGCTGTCGTCGGTCAACACCTGGCTGCTGCTCCAGATGGAGCTGGAGACCGCGATGTTCGCCTCCGCGTGGGGCGCCGGTTCGCTCAACGGGGTCGGCGCCGCCGCGGTCCGGGGAGCGGCGCTCTGCTCGCTTCCGCTGCTCGCCGCGCTCGCCGTGCTCGTCCCGCGCCTGCGGCAGCTCGATCTGGGCGATGACGTCGCGGCCGCGTCGGGGGCGAGACCGGAGGCCGTACGCCGTACCGCCCTGATCGTCGCGGTCGCGCTCGTCTCGATCGCCACCGCCGTCATCGGGCCGGTCGCCTTCGTCGCCCTCGCCGCGCCGCAGATCGCGCGCCGCCTCGCCCGTACCCCGTACCTGTCGCTCGGATTGTCCGCCCTGACCGGCGCCGCGCTGCTGCTCGTCTCGGACGTGATCGCGCAGCACGTGCTGCCGGTCGCGCTGCCGGTCGGCGTCGTCACCGTCTCGGTGGGCGGCGTCTACCTGGTGATGATGATCGTCCGGGAGATCCGCCGCCGTGCCTGACCCCGATCGGAGAACCGTGCTGAGCGCTGACGGCATCACGCTGTCCTACGACCGCGCCGACATCGTCACCGGCCTCTCGGTGGAGATCCCGGACGGCTCGTTCACCGTAATCGTCGGCCCGAACGCGTGCGGCAAGTCCACCCTGCTGCGCGGCCTGTCGCGGCTGCTCACGCCGTCGGCCGGGCGCATCGTGCTGGACGGGCGGGAGATCACCTCGTACCCGGCCAAGGAAGTCGCCCGCCGGCTCGGCCTGCTGCCGCAGACCGCGATCGCGCCCGAGGGGATCACGGTGGCCGACCTGGTCGCCCGGGGCCGCTATCCGCACCAGAACCTGCTGCGGCAGTGGTCCGGCGCCGACGAGCAGGCAGTGCGGGAGGCGCTGGACGCCACCGGCACCACCGGGCTCGCGCCCCGCCTCGTCGACGAGCTCTCCGGCGGCCAGCGGCAGCGGGTGTGGGTCGCCATGGTGCTCGCCCAGCAGACCGGCCTGCTCCTGCTCGACGAGCCGACGACGTACCTCGACATCGCCCATCAGGTCGAGCTGATGGAGCTGTTCCGGACCCTCAACCGCGAGGGGCGCACGATCGTCGCGGTCCTGCACGACCTCAACCACGCGGCCCGCTACGCCAGCCACATCATCGCCATGCGTGACGGCCGGATCCTCGCCGAGGGCCCGCCCGGCGAGGTGGTGACCGCGGACCGTGTCGAAGAGGTGTTCGGCCTGCCGAACGTCGTCATCCCCGATCCCGTCACCGGCGGCCCGCTGGTCGTGCCGCTCGGCGCACCGACCCGACGCGAGGCGCAGCGATGAGCACACCCACCCATGACCGGCCCTGGGCCTACAGCGCCTTCCCGGTGCGGGTCGCCCGCACCGAGCGGGTGAGCCCCGGCTTCGTCCGGATCACCTTCGCCGGCCCGGCGCTGCGCCACTTCGCGCCGTGGGGAGTGGACCAGCGGATCAAGGTGGTCCTGCCGCTGCCGGGCGGCGGGCTCGCCGACTTCGGCCTCCTCGACGACCCGACACCGCACCCGTCGCACTGGTACACCCGGTGGAAGGCCCTTCCCGAGGACGCCCGCAACGTCCTGCGCACCTACACCCCGGCGGCGATCCGCCCGGCCGACGGCGAGCTCGACGTCGACTTCGTCCTGCACGAGCCGGCCGGACCGGCCTCCGCCTGGGCGCTGGCCGCCCGCCCCGGCGACGACCTGGTCATCACCGGCCCCGACGCCCGCTGCGGCTACACCGGCTACGGCATCTGCTGGTCGCCCGGCCCGGCCCGCGAGACGCTGATCATCGGCGACGAGACCGCCTTCCCCGCGATCCGCAACATCGTCGCCGCCCTCGGCGCCGGGGTCCGCGCCCACGTGCTCGCCGAGGTGGGCGACCGCGCCGACGACCTGCTCTCCAGCACGGCCCGCGCCGGCGTCACGGTCGAGGTGGTCACCCGCGGCGAGGTGCACGGCCAGGCCCTGGAGGAGGCGGTACGAGCCTGGGCCACCCGCGAGGCCGACGACGCCCGCGACCTCGGCGAGGGCTTCTACGCCTGGATAGCCGGCGAGTCCGGCGCGGTGACCCGGATCCGGCAGCACCTCACCCGCGACCGGGGCATCGCCAAGGACCGCGTCTCGTTCCTCGGCTACTGGAAACTGGGCGGCGCCCTGGTCTCCTGAGACCGCCGCTCAGAAGTCGTGGCGGTCGACGAAGCGCCCGGAGCCGTGCCCCGGCCCCTCGGTGGCGAGCGCGACGATCGCGTCCGTGCCCTCGGTGACCGTCTGCGGCCCGGAGTGGTTGTTGAAGTCGGTCGCCGTGTATCCGGGATCGGCGGCGTTGATCCGCACGTCCGGCAGTGCCTTGGCGTACTGGCTGGTCAGCATGGTCAGCGCCGCCTTGGACGACGTGTACGCCGGCGCGACGACCTTCGACTCCGCGCGGGCCGGGTCCCGGGTCAGCTCCAGCGACCCCATCCCGCTGCTCACGTTCACGATCACCGGATCGTCCGAACGGCGCAGCAACGGCAGGAACGCCGTGGTCGTCCGCACGACGCCCGCGACGTTCACGTTCAGCACGTCCAGCACGTCGGCGGCGGCCAGATCGCTGGGGTCGCCGATCGGCCCGTGCACGCCCGCGTTGTTGATGAGCACGTCGACGTGGCCCTCGTGCCGCTCGACGTCCTCGGCCGCCGCGGCCACCGAGGCGTCGTCGGTGACGTCGATCGCGACGAAGCGCGCGCCGAGCTCCCGGGCCGCCGCGGCGCCGAGGACGGGGTTCCGCGCGCCGATGACCACGGTGTGGCCGAGCGCGATCAGGCGGCGGGCCGTCTCGTGGCCGAGGCCCTTGTTGGCCCCGGTGACAAAGGTGATCGTCATGCCGTTCATGGTTCGTCCCGGCCGTGATCGCTACCAGAGAAAGCCAGTACCACCCTCGCCGCCACCGGCCGCGGAACAATTGCCGGCATGACCGATCTCGGCACCACGATCCGCGCCTGGCGTGACCGCCTGGCACCCGCCGCGACCGGGCTGCCGACCCGGCACGGGCGCCGGGCCGCGGGGCTGCGCCGCGAAGAGCTCGCCGAGCTGGCGGGTGTGTCGGTCGACTACGTCGTGCGGCTGGAGCAGGGCCGGGCGAGCACACCGTCCGCCCAGGTCACCGCCGCGCTGGCGCGCGCTCTGCAGCTCACTCCCGACGAGCGCGACCATCTGTTCCGGCTGGCCCGGCTCGTGCCACCGGCCGACGACCGGATCGCCGACCACATCCCGCCCGGCGTGCAGCGGGTCGTGGCGCGGCTCGGTGACGCCGCCGCGGCCGTCTTCGCCCCGGACTGGCAGCTGATCTGGTGGAACCGCACGTGGGCGGGGCTGCTCGGCGATCCGTCGGAGCTGCCGCCCGCGCGGCGCAACTTCGCCCGCGACACGTTCCCGCTCGGCGATGGCGGCGGCGACAGCGACAGCAAGAGCGGCGGCGACGGCGGCCGCGGCGTGGCACGCTGGCCCGTCACCGTGCTCGACGCGGCGGCCACCGAGGTCGCCGTCGTCTCCGACCTGCGGCGCGCGACCGGGCGCTTCCCGCGCGACCGTCGCCTGGCGGCGCTGGTCCGGGAGCTGCGGGAGGGCAACGAGCGGTTCGCCGAGCTGTGGGCGGCCGGCACGGTCGGGGCGCACCGCGAGGACCGCAAGGTGGTCGAGCACCCGTCGGTCGGCCCGATCACCGTCGACTGCGACACGCTGACCGACGGCGACGCCGAGCTGAAGATCGTGATCCTCACGGCGGCGCCGGGCAGCGAGGACGAGACGAAGGTGCGGCTCGCCGCGATCAGCCCCGCGCCTGGACGAACAGGCTGAGGCCGTCGAGCATGCGGGCCAGGCCGAACTCGAAGACCAGGTCGAGCGCGAAGTCGAAGCCGTCCGCGGTGAGCTGCTGGAAGTGGCTCATGCCGTTGGTGTCCATCAGCTCGGTCAGCGTGGCCTCCTGGGTGGCCAGCCACTGCTCGTTGGTCAGGCCGGTCTCGCGGATCGCCTCGGCCTCCGGCTCCAGCGCGCTGGCCACGCCGCGGACGAAGGTGAAGACCACGATCTGCACGTACATCCGCTCCTCGAGGGTGAGCGCGGTGCCGTCGAACGAGGCCAGGACCCATTCGCTGAGCCGTACGCCGTTCGGCGCCATCTGCGGGCGGGTCAGCGACATCGACGAGCCCAGCCACGGGTGGCGCTGGAAGACCGCCCACTCCTGGCGGGCCGCGAGCTCGAGCGCGGGCCGCCAGCCGCCGGGATGCCGGCGGGGCAGGCGGATCTCGCCGAGCGCCCGGTCGATCATCGCGACCAGGAGATCGTCGCGGCTCGGCACGTGGCGGTAGAGCGACATCGTGGCCGCCCCCAGCTCGGCGGCGAGCCGCCGCATGGTCAGCTCGGCCAGGCCGAGGCGGTCGGCGATCTCGATCGCGGTGGTGACGATCCGTTCCCGGGTCAGCTCGTGCTCGTGGCGCGGCGCCGGGCCCGCGACGACGGTGCCGACGCCGGGCCGCGCGACGGTCAGGCCCGCCTCGCGCAGCGCCGCGTGTGCCTTGGTGGCGGTGGCGATCGCGACGCCCCACTGCTGGGTGATCGCGCGCGCCGACGGCACGCGGTCACCCGGCTGGAGCTCGCCCGACTCGATCCGCCGGCGCACGTCCTCGACGATCCTCCGGTACGGATGCACTAGTACACCTCCTGGGTCGACCCGCCGGTGTACTAGTGCGCTTTGCCCGCTCGGCGCGGCCGTTCCTACGCTTCGATCTAGTACACGTCGTACATCGTACGCAGAAGGAGCGGGACATGCGCGTGCTCATCTCCGGCGCCGGCATCGCCGGACCGGCCCTGGCGTTCTGGCTGCACCGGGCCGGCGCCGACGTCACCGTCATCGAGAAGGCGCCCGCGTTGCGCCCCGGCGGCCAGGCGGTCGACGTCCGCGGGGTCGCCCGCGGCGTCGTCGAGCGGATGGGGCTGATGCCCGAGGTCGTGGCCGGCCGGGTCGACGAGCGGGGCGTCGCCCTGGTCGACGCGCGCGGCCGGAGGCTCGCCGAGATGCCGGCGCACCTGTTCGGCGGCGAGGGCATCGTCGCCGAGATCGAGATCTCCCGGGGCGACCTGTCCCGGATCCTCGTCGAGGCGACCGCGACCATGGCCGACTACCGGTTCGGCGACCGGATCACCGAGCTCACGCCCGACGGCCGCGCCACCTTCCACAGCGGCGGCACCGAGCGGTACGACGTCGTGGTCGGCGCGGACGGCGTCCACTCCGGCGTGCGGGCGCTGGCCTTCGGCCCGGAGTCGCAGTTCGTCCGCCCGCTCGGCGGCTACGGCGCGCTCTTCACCGTGCCCGACCCGGGCGGCCTCGACCACTGGTTCCTCATGTACAACGCCCCCGGCGGCCGGGTCGCCTCGATCCGCCCGTCGCGCGACGGTCTGGCCAAGGCGTCCCTCAACTTCCTCTCCACGACGCGGTACGGGCGCCTCAGCCGCGCCGAGCAGCAGCGCCTCATCACCGACAACCTGCGCGGCGCCGGCTGGCGCACCGACGAGCTGCTGGCCGCCATGCCGCACGCCGAGGACTTCTTCTTCGACTCGGTCGACCAGGTCCGCGTCGACAAGTGGTCGCGCGGCCGCGTCGTCCTGCTCGGCGACGCCGGCTACTGCGGTTCCCCGCTGGCCGGCCTCGGCACCAGCATGAGCCTCGTCGGCGCCTACGTGCTGGCGGGGGAGCTGGCCACGCACGCGGACCCGGGCGCTGCCTTCACGGCGTACCAGAGCGAAATGAGCTCTTATGTCGCCGACGGCATGACCCTGCCACCCGGCGGGATCCACGGCTTCGCCCCGAAGAGCCGCCTCGCCATCCGCGCGCGGGCCGCCTCGATGCGCTCGATGTCCCGCTGGCCGATACGCCGGATCCTGGCGAAGCAGTTCAGCAAGGCCGACGCCATCACGCTGAAGGACTACGCCCCGACCGCGAGCTGAGCAGAGCGGCGCTCAGGAGCGCTGGGCGGCCTCGCGCTCGAGGCGCTTGCGTTCGCGCTGCTCACGGGTGTAGCGCTTGCGGTTCTCGAGGTCGCGCTTCCACTGGTCGCGGGCCTCCTGGTCGCAGCCCTGCACCGCGTTGCGGGTCTGTGCGGGGCCGATCAGGCTGCGGAACCACCAGTCGTCGAACGTGTCGTGGAACCACTGCTTGATCCGGCCGCGGCCCTCAGCGTTTGTCGCCATGCCCCTCACGTCCTCCGACTCCTATGGTTGCCACGCCAATCATTTGTACACCAACTATCGGCGGGCCGGCCACCTTCCTTAAGCGTTCGGTCATGGGCGGCGCGTCTCGGCGAGGCGCGCGAGAAGGAACGTTCGTTCCGCCGCGTTGCCGGTGAGCGCGAGCGCCTCCTCGTACGCCTCCGCGGCCTCGGCCGTGCGCCCCAGCCGGCGCAGGAAGTCGGCACGCGCGGCGCTCAGATAGGGATAGGTCGCCAGCGCCGGGTCGGACAGCAGCGGCGTCAGGGCGCGCAGGCCCGCGGCCGGCCCGTCGCGGAAGCCGACCGCGACCGCCCGGTTCAGGGCCACTACCGGCGACCCGGGGCACAGCCCGGCCAGCACGTCGTAGAGCCCGGCGATCTCCGTCCAGTCGGTCGCCGCCCAGCTCGGCGACTCGGCGTGGACGGCGGCGATCGCGGCCTCCACCGCGTACCGGGTCGGCGGTTCGCGGCGCAGCGCGTCGGTCAGCAACGCCGTGCCCTCCGCGATCCGGCGGTGGTCCCAGAGCGACCGGTCCTGGTCGGCCAGCAGCAGCATGCGGCCGTCGGGGCCGACCCGGGACGCCGAGCGCGCGTCCGTGATCAGCAGCAGGGCCAGCAGCGCGCTGACCGCGGCGGTGCGGGGCATGAGCAGGTGCAGCGTCCGGGCCAGGTCGATGGCGCCGGTGACCAGGTCGGCGCGGATCAGCGACGGCCCGGCGGGCGCGGTGTGCCCGGTCGTGAAGAGCAGGTGGATCACGTCGAGGACCGCGCCGAGCCGCTCGGCCAGCTGGTCGTCGGCGGGCACCCGGTACGGGATCCGCGCGGTCGCGATCTTCTTCTTGGCGCGGGTGATCCGGGCCGCCATGGTCGGCTCGGGCACCAGGAAGGCCCGGGCCACCTCGGCCGTGGAGAGCCCGCACACCAGGCGCGCGGTGAGCGCCACCTGCGCCTCGCGCGACAGCGCCGGGTGGCAGCACGTGAAGATCAGCTGCAACCGGTCGTCGCCCTGCGGCGGGTCGACCACCAGCAGCGGCAGCCGGCGGCGCAGCGAGGCCTCGCGGCGCAGCACATCCAGCGCGCGGTTGCGGGCCACCTGGGTCAGCCAGGCGCCGGGCCGCTGCGGGATGCCCGTTCGCGGCCACGTCCGCAGCGCCTGCGCGTACGCGTCCTGGGTGCACTCCTCGGCCAGGTCCAGGTCCCGGGTCACCTGTGCGGTGCTGGCCAGGACCTGGGCCCAGTCGCGGCGGTGCGCCTCGGCGAGAGCGGCACCGACCTCGGTCATCCGTGGTCGACCACCGGGCGGATCTCCACGCCGCTGTGCCCGTCGCGCACCTCGGGCAGCAGCGCCGCCAGGGCCAGCACCTCGTCGAGGTCCCCCGCCTCGATCAGGTAGAAGCCGCCCAGCGCCTCCTTGGTCTCCAGGTACGGCCCGTCGGTCGTGACGTCCGGTGCGCGCAGCGTGGTCGCCGAGACGGCCGGCTCCAGCTCCTCGCCGCCGACCACGCGGCTGCCCGCGGCCGCCCGGAACTCCTCGTGCGCGCGGTCGTGCTCCTTCCTCCGCTCGGGGGTCATCGCCTCCCACTGCTCGAAGTCGCCGTAGATGAGCAGCGTGTACTTCGCCATGCCGGTTTCCTTTCGCTCGTTTACCGGACCGACGAACGGCGCCGCCCCCGGATCGACAATCTCAGGAAACAGCCGCGTCCACGGTCAAGGTTCCGGCGTCCGCGTCCAGCTCCGCCATGGTCCCCACGGGCAGGTTCGCGAGATCAAGACCCCCGAGCAGGGGTACGCCGTGAGCACCGAGCCGGTCGTGCAGAACGTCCAGCACGCCCGTGCCGCAGCCGGTGTAACGCCCCACCGCGATGCCCCGCAGCCCGTCGAGACGACCGGCGTTGCGCAGCATGGTGAGCTGACGGTCGACGTGGACCGCGCCGAGACCGTCCGCCTCGAGCAGCAGGATCGCGCCGCTCATGCTCGGCAGCATCCACCCGGCCGCCGCCGCCACCTGGTCCTGGTCGCCGCCGAGCAGCACACCCCGCGCGCGGCCGCCGGTCGTCAGCTCGCCGGTCGCCGCCTTGGGATCCGACGCGACCACCGCGGGCTCGGTGCTGAACGCGGCCGTCGCGTCCCCGCGCAGGCCCGCCAGCCCGGAACGCTCCCAGAGCGCCAGGTGCAGGATCGTGCCGTCGGTGCCGGCGATGAGCAGCTTGGGGTGGGCGGCCGCGGTGCCGAAGTCGAGCCGGCCGGCGATGCGGTGCTCGTGCCCCGAGCCGCGCGCCGCCACGAGGGCCCGGACGCCGGGGTCGCGCAGCGCCCGGTTGACGTCCTCGACGCGCTGCGCCTCGTCGTCCTGAAACGCGTACGCCCCGATGCTGACCCGCAGGCCCAGGCCCTCCAGCCGGGCGATCGCCGCACCGGCGTCGTCGTGTGACGCCGCGCCACCGGGCGCGACCAGGCGCACCTCGTCACCGGCCCGCAGCCGCGGCGGACGGACCACATCGACCTCGTTGTATGCATGCGCCACGTGGGCATTATCGCGCCTGAGCGGCGCGCGCAGACGGCGCCGAATGGCCGTATCGTTCCGCCTCCGGACGGGAACGTGCCTTACCGCGGGCCACCGAGCCGCGAAGGATCGAAGGCATGACGAACGCGCTTCTGGTGATCGACGTACAGGAATCGTTCCGGCAGCGGCCGCTCTGGGAGACGCTGAACAACCCGGCCCTCATCGCCAACGTGCGCCGGCTGGTGGAGGCGGCGCGGGCGGCCGGCGACAAGGTCGTGTGGGTGCTGCACGAGGAGCCGGGCACGGGCAACCTCTTCGACCCGGTGAACGGGCACGTGCGCGTGGTCGGCGAGCTCGAGCCGGCCAAGGACGAGCCGGTCGTGACCAAGACCTCGCACAACGCCTTCACCACCACGAACCTCCAGCAGCTGCTGACCACGGCCGGGGTGACCTCGGTGACGGTGACCGGGCTGCGCACCGAGCAGTGCGTCGAGACCACCGCCCGGGTCGCCTCCGATCTGGGGTACGAGGTCACGTACCTCACCGACGCGACGGGCACGTTCCCGATCCCGCACTGGACGGCACCGGCCGGCCAGACGGTGGCCGAGCTGCTGGCCGACCCGCGTACGCTGGCGGCGGCGGACGTGGTGACCCGCACCGAGTACGCGCTGGCCGGCCGCTTCGCCACCGTGCGGACGGTCGCCGACTACCTGGGGGAGTGACCAGATCGTGCAGCGCGTCGTCTTCGTCCTGACCCCGCAGCTGCACCTGCTCGACCTGGCGGGCCCGGCGCAGGTCTTCCGGACCGCGCCGGGCTACGCGCTGCACTACGTGGCCGAGTCCGCGTCGGTGCCGACCTGGCAGGGCGTGCACCTGGCAGCAGACCTCACCTGGCCCCGCCTGGACCCGGACGACCTGGTGCTGGTCCCCGGCTGGCGCGACGGCTTCGGCCCGCCCGGCCCCGAGACCCTGGCCCGCATAGCCGCCCACCACGAGTCCGGCGGCACGGTCGCCAGCGTCTGCTCGGGCGCCTCCGCGCTCGGCCTGGCCGGCCTGCTCGACGGCCGCCGCTGCACCACTCACCACGACCTCCAGGAGACCCTGGCCCGCCGCCACCCGCGAGCCACGGTGATCCGCGACGTCCTCTACGTCAGCGACGACCGCGTGGTCACCTCGGCCGGCATAGCCAGCGGCATAGACCTGGCCCTGCACCTGGTGGCCCAGCGGCACGGCCCCGCCGTGGCCGCCCGGGTGGCCCGCGAGATGGTCGTCTACGCCCGCCGCAACGGCGACGAACAGCAGGCCTCGGCCATGCTGCGCCACCGGGCCCACCTCAGCGACGTGGTCCACCGAGTGCAGGACCGCATAGACGCCTCGTTCACCTCGTCGCTGCCCCTGTCCGACCTGGCCGCCCGAGCCGGCGTGAGCGAACGAACCCTGACCCGCCTCTTCGAGGCCGCGACGGGCCAGACCCCGCTGCGCTACCAGCAACAGCTACGAGTCGAACGAGCCGAATACCTGATCGGCCACGGCACCACGGTCGAGGCCGCCGCCCGAGCCGTGGGCTTCACCGACGCCCGCATGCTCCGCCGCCTCCGAGCCCGCGCGACGTAGGGCGCTCAGTCGAGCAAAAGCCCGGGAATCTGCCGATAGGTCTCGACGTCGACCTTCTCCAGCAGCGGGACGGCCCGAGCCCACTCCTCCCCGGCGAGCACGGGAACGACAAGCCGCTTGGCGGCCTGAGGATCGCCGTCCGCCAGGGCGGCATCGGCGAGCTCGAGGAGCAGCTCGGTGCGTTCCGCGGCGCCGGTGATCTGGAGAGTGGCGTGCAGGGCTGCCGAATAGTCGCCGCACGACTTCGCCGTTGTCGCGGCCGTCCGGTGCGGTTCAGTGGCCTGCGCCTCCGGTCGCGACGGGGATTCGCCGGCTTGGCTTCCCGCCGTGCGATCGGTGCGTCCGAGGCCGGAGAGCAGGGCCGGCAGGACCGACCGGCGATCCGGGTTCTCCACGGCCTCCGCGATGCGCCGGGCGTGGGTGTGGAAGCCGGCGCCGAGGGCGGCATCGGAGACCTCGCGCAGAGCTTTGGCACGCTCCTCCTCGTCGGCGATGACGGCAGTGGCCGATACCGCATGGTGGATGAGGTGTGAGGCCAGCGCATCCTTTCTCGCCTGTCCCGCGACGGGGATGATCTCGGCGAGCATCGAGACCAGGTCCCGCGTCCACGGCCGGTGGTCGGTGAGACTCCGCACGATGTCCGCCTCGCCCCGGGCGATCGCGGCCTTCGCGGTGCCGGCCACCGTCGGCTCGACGGCGGGATCACCGAGGTAGCTGAGCACCACCCGCGCGCGGTCGACCCTGGCACGGACGTACGCGCTGCTGTTCTTCGCGTTGTCGACGATCAGCCGCGCCGTCGCGATCGCCTTGTCGCGATCACCGGCCAGGAGCCATCGGTCGGCCAAGGTCTCCAGCCCCATGATCAGGCCGTCCCCGGATCGCGAGCGCCGCACCATGTCGACGGCCTCCTCCATGGGCGCGGACGCCAGGGCCGCTCCGATGACCCTGTCGGTCAGGACCTCCCTCACCAGGTGTGCCGGCACCTCCCTGAGCAAGTCCACGGCGCGCCGGCCGTCCCCGCTCGCGGCGACCGTCGCTATCGCTTCCTCGATCATCCCCGCGGTGTGTGAGCCGTCCTCGAGGCCGAGGGCAGCACTGATCGCCTCCGGTGTGCGGTTCGAGCCGACCAGGCCGGCGACCGCCTTGCGCAGCGCCGAATGGCGGTCCGACCACCGGCGAACGGCGGCCGCCAACGGCACCAGGTGGCCGAGATCCCCCGCGGATGCGGCCGCCCGGGAAGCGAAGTGAAGGATGGCCGTCGCGACCTCGTCGTCCGCTATCTGCTTGGCCGCCCGAAGGCACCCCTCGAAGTCTCCGGCAGCCGCGTAGGCGGACGCCACGGCGGACAGGGCCGAGTCTCCTTCGGCGGACGCACCCAGACGTTCCGCAGCGGCCAGCGTGGTCGAGACGGTCTCCTGGGCCAGGCCCTCGATGGTGCGCGTGGCCTCCACAACGGCGCCGAGGGCCTTGTCGCGCTGACCCGGGTCGTTGATACGGGTGGCCAGTTCGATGGCCTGGTCGGGCCGGGCCAGGAGGGCAGCATTCTCTGCCATGGCGGCGAGGACCTGTGAGGTGCCCGGTTCGCCCAGCCGTCCGGCGAGGTAGAACCCCAGACTCCAGTCGCCGGCTCGCATAGCCGCCCGTGCCACCACGCCGGCCGCACCTCGCTGGCTCGCGGACGGTTGCATGGACACGAGTACGACGTCGGCGGCCGCCTCGAAGTTTCCCTCCCGCGCCGCCGCGACGGCGAGCTCGCTGAGGGCGGATTCGGCCAGCGAGGGCTCCGGGATGGCCTTGGCCGCGGCCAGACCCTGTTCCAGAAGCCCGGCCTCACCGGCACGCCTGGCCAGTGCGTGCAGTCCCTCGCTCTTGATCCGGTCGTCACGCAAGGAGCTGAAGACCTCGAGTGCCTCTGCCTGGCGTTCGGCGGTCGACGCGCGCGAAGCGACCTCATGGCTGAACCACGTGACCGGCCGGCTGACGCTCTTCTCGCGGGTGGGTGGATCATCTCGCGTGACACTCCATCCGGCCACCTGGGCGAGATTCGTGTTGACCACGTCGGCCTGATACCGCTGGAGGAGTGCGAACGTGGACACAGGTGATTCCGCCATGGGGAGAATCAACGCCATTTCTCCCGCCTCCTCCGCCGCTTGCTCCTCGGCGGCCGCCTCGGCGAGCAGTTCGCCGAAGAAGCTGGCGGGTCGCCACCCGACCAGAACGGCGGCCAACCGTGAGATCGCCCAGGCACGACGGATCGAATCGCCCAGGCTCCCCACGGCCGGCAGGCAGACGGCGGCAAGCTCCGCGGCCCTGCGCGGATCACCGTGCGTCGCGGTCGCCTCAGCCAGCTCCACCGAGAGCCAGACGTTGTCCTCCGCGTCCTGGCCCTGGCCGGCCAGGGTCTGAGCCGTTTCGTCATCTCCCTCGGCGACGGCGTTGACGGCCAGCCTGGCCAACGCCACCGATCTCAGGCCGGGCTCGGCGATGGCGGCCAGGGTGGCCTCCACCAGCTTCGGGCTCCCGACGATCACGCGTGCTCCCGCCACCGCCAGCGCGACTCGGGACCGCAGTGCGTCGTCCTCGATCCTCGGCAGGAACGCCACCGCCCCGTCGAGGTCACCGGCGTCGGTCGCGCCGAGCGCCAGCCGGGCGAAGGCGTCGGCTCTCTCGGCCGGGTCGCTGAGCTCCGCCGCCAGCCGTGTCCCGAGCGGCCAGTTCTCGGCGGTGAGCGCGCTCGACAACAGGGCAGAGACCACCGGCTGCCGCCAAAGGCCATTCGGGATGTCGCGGGCGACCGTGACCGACCGTCCCGCCAGATCGATGGCGAACTCGCGGTCGCCCGCTTCCGCCGCGATCATCGCCAGCTCGGTGAGGGCTTGTGAACGGCGTTCCGGCTCGTTGAACTCCTGAGCGACGGCGGCCGCGGAGCGCACGTCACCACGGGCGGCCACACTGGACACGATCGTGGTCAGCGCCTCGGCGAGGAGATCCTCGTCGGCGATCGTCGACGCCACGCGCAGCGCCGTCTCGTCGTCGGGCCGCGCCGCGGCAGCAGTGGTGACCAGGTGCAGTTGCGCGGCCCGCCGCTGCTCGTCCTTGATGGCGACCGCGGCCTCCTCGGCGAGGACGAGGTCGCCGGCGGCCAGGGCGGCCCGGACGACCGCGGCGCAAAGGGAAGCCTGTTCACGAACCGGGGCGATCCGCTCGGCAAGCGTCGCCGCGTGCCGAAGCCTGCCGGCTGCGAGATCCGCCCGGCACAGCCGGCTCAGGAGAGCGGTCCGATGCCCCTCGCCGATCTTCATCGCGATCGCCGCCGAGGTCTCCCATTCGCCGTGATCCGCCAGGATTCCGGCGAGAACGAGTAAGGCATCATCTCGGGGGCCGCCCGCCGGTAACGCCTCGGCGACGGCGGACAGCCGGCCGGCCGCGCCCATCACGAGCCGAGGTCTCTCGGCGGCCAGCACCCGCAGGATCCGGCGTAGGGCCGCCGACCGCATCTGCGCCATGGGGAGTCGCCGGAGGAGTTCCACGGCGAGGTCCAGGTCGCCCGACAACCCTGCGGCCACCGTGAGGACTTCCATCTCGGTTATGACCGCACCGACTTCGGACAGCGCCTCGTCCAGACGTCGCATCGCCGCCTGGAGCAACCGTGCGGTCCGGACCGATTCGGTCTTGGCCGACATCGGGACACAGCGTGCCACCACACCGATCAGATCCTGCGCTCGGACGATCTGATCCAACAGGGCGTGAGCGTCGTCGGATCGGCCGCGAGCCAGCAGATCGCTCGCGACCTCCGCCATGGTGTCCACTCGCCAGCGGGCGTCGGGTGACCGGTCGACCGTCGCAGCCAGGTCGCTCCACCACGCGCGGGCGGCGGCCGAGGCGATCAACGCGGCCCGGACCCTTCGGACGCCTGGAAGACCTGATCCGTTCTCGCCGATCCTCCGCACCAGGCCGATGGCCCGTTCATGCTGTCCTCTGGACACCAGGATCTCGGCGAGCCCGGCCAGCGACTCATCGCACAGAAGGCCCGGTGTCATCGCGGTCACGGCGGCGACGGCCTCGTCGATCACCGCGTCGACCTTGGCGGGGTGATCGCCCGCCAGCAGTCCCTCGATGACCAGCAGGCGCCCGTACGCTCGCCGATCAGGCAGGTCGATCCGGTGCACCAACTCCGTGGCCGTCTTGACATCGCCCTGGATGGCCGCTCGCCTCGCCAGGTCGGTGAAGCCCCATGCGCGGCGCAGCGGGTCGTCGAGCGCCTCGACCGTCTCCACCGTGACGTCGCCGGCCTCGCGGCCCAGCACCTCCGACGCGATCCCGGCGTTCTCCCGCGACGGCATCGGGCGACTGGGCGCCGGTTCGCTGGACGCCGCGTCAGTGGGCGCCGGCTCGGACTCCGCGGCTGGCTGGAGGACCTTCTCGGCGCCGGCAGGCACCGTCCGCGCGACGATGCGCTGCGAAGGTGGTGTGACGCGCCGGGCCGGCGGCGAGGCCGCACGCTCGTCCGGTGCGACGATCGCGAGCATCCGCGACGTGATCCTTCGGAGCGCCGGGTCGGCGGGCTGCGGGATCGTGAGGTCTCCGGCTTGGAGAGTGCCCAGCACGACAGAGGCCGTGACGGCCTCTCGCGTGCCCGCGTCGGCGATCCGCCCGGCCAGGTCGCGGGCCGTCGCCAGGTCGCCCGCGTCGACCGCCCCGTCGGCCAGCACCATCAGGGCGCGATCACGCGCCTCGCCCTCGGGCAACTCGGCGGCGAGTCGCGCCGCCTCGCGGACGCCGATCGCGGGCACGACCGCCTCGATCACGGCCGCGACGCCCCGGGCGCCGCTCGGGTGCTCCGGCGGCGGGTTCAGCGAGTGCACGAGGCGCAGGACCGCGCCGATGTCGTGGGCCTCGGCCGCCGCCTCGGCGACGAAGACGGTGGCCCACACGCGGTGCACCGGGTCCCGTACGTGCGGGAGGAGACGTTCGGCGAAGGTGTACGCCCCCGCCGCCGAGGCGTCCTCCACCACCACGACGCGGGCGAAGTCGCTCTGCACCGGTGAGTCGATCGCGTCGGCGAGCTTTGCCGCGTCCTCGTAGCGGCCCGCTCGGCTCAGCGCCTCGACCGCGCCGGTCATCGCCAGCATGCCGCGCACCGGGTCGCTGATGCTGCGGGCCAGGGCCTCCGCGCGGTCCGGGAAGCCCAGCGCCGCCCAGACGGCCGGCAGGTCGGTGGGCAGGTTGGCGTTGCGGGCGGCGAGGCGTTCGCGCTGCATGGTCAGGGTGACCATGGCGAGCAGGTCCGGGTCGTCGCGGTCGGCGAGCACCAGGTCCTGCGCCGCGCGGATCTCGGCCAGGGCGGCCGCGTCGCCGCCGGTGCGGTCGAGGAGGCGGTCGTGGCGGCGGGGGTCGGAGCCGCAGGCGGCCAGGCGGGGGAGGTCCTTCTCGGCGAACAGCATGCGCGGGTAGCCGCTGAGGAGGTAGGCCGGCGTACCGCGGGGCCAGTCCTTGTCGCGGTATCCCTCGGCCCAGCGGTGGATGCGATCGCGGAACGTGGCCAGCAGGGCCGGTCCGAGCTGGTTCTCGGCGGTCTCCCGGAGCGTGTCGTGGGCGAACAGGTAGAGCGGGCCTCCGTCGGCGTCGCGGCGCGAGATCGTCCGGCCGAACGCGCTGCCGAGGCGCCCTTCCATCTCGTACGGCGGAAGGCCCGTCAGCTTTACCAGGTCGGGCTGGCTCAGACCACCGCCGCTCGCCGCGATGAAGCCGAGGATGTCGCGTTGCGCCTCCTCGCCGTGGAGCAGGCGCTGCAGTTCGCGGTTGGCGTCGCGGCCGATCGCTTCCGCGTACGGTGACGTGTCGAGAAGCCGGACCCGGCAGGAGCGCAAGGGATGGTCGGTGGCGACGTCGTCGGGGATCGGCGGGTGCGGCCGGCCGGAGACGATCACGCGCAGGCCGTCGCCGGGATCCTTCGGCAGCAGCGAGCCGATGCTGGCCAGGCGCGAGCCCGGGGCCGTGCTCGTGTCCTCGTCGAGCCCGTCGACGATCAGCACCAGGCGGCGGTTGTCCGCGGCGGCCCGGTCCGCCGCCCGCCGCAGCATGTCGCGCCGGTGCGGGTCACGCACCGCGGGCGCGAGCACGGCCATCCGCTCCTCGCCCAGCAGCACGTGCAGCTGGTCGAGCAGCGCCTCGGTGAACGCCTCGCTGTCGGACTGCGCGGCGAGCCGGCCGTTCACGAAGAACGCGACGACGTCGACCCCGGCCGGCGGATGCAGCACGAAGGTCGACATCAGCGCGGACTTGCCCGCCCACGGGGGTGCCTGCCACCAGACGTACGCTTCGTCGCCCGCGCAGAACGCCGCCAGCTCGTCCAGCTCGTCGTTGCGGCCGATCAGGCCGTCCGCGGGGGCCGTGTCCCGCACCTGCTCGCGGTAGGCGCTGCGGATCAGCCGGTCCGTGCCGGGCGGGACGGCGTCGGGCAGGCCGCGCGGATCGGCCACGCCGAGCAGGCCGGCGAGGTGGTGCAGCCCGGCGGCGGCCTCCCGGTCCAGACAACGATCGAGCCGTACGGCGGTGAGCCGGTTCAGGCCCTCCCGGCGATGGTGCTCGGCCACGACCCCCACGATGCGGTCGCCGGCCCAGACGGCCGCGCCGGACATCGCCTCCCACGGCGACCGGGCGGGATCCGGGTCCTCGGCGGGCGGCGCCACCGTGATCTCGAGCGTTCCGGTGCGCCGGTTGGAGAGGACCGCTGCGTCGCCGGCCGCGTCGTGCAGCTCCCGGAAGCGGCTGCCGTCGGCCCGGCTCCGCAGCTTCCACCGGGGAAAGCCCGCCGCTCGAACGGGCAGGAAGGCGCGCGTGTCACCGAGCCGCGCGAAGCGGGCCGGCGCGACGTCGCCCGCCTCCGGCAGGTCGAGGGTGAGGACCGCGACGTCCGTCTCGATGTCCAGCCAGGCAATGGTGGCGGGAACGGACCACTGCGTGGGCAGGTCGGCGTCGAAGCGGACGGTCAGGCTCGAAGCCCCGGCGACGACATGCGCGGCGGTCAGCACCGTGCCGCCGCCGACCCGGTAGCCGGAGCCCCTGCTCCCGGCCGGGCCGGCCCGCGTCACGAGGATCTCCGCGATGCGCCCGGGATCGACGCCGCCGGGTGGGCGCGCTCCGCTCGTCAACGCCGCGCCCCGCTCAGGTCTCGTCGTCCTCGTCGGCGCCCTCGATCAGCAGCGCCTCACCCGAGCCGTCGGCCTTGACCGGCCGCATGACCACCCGTACCTGCTGGGTATTGATCTTTTTGCGCTCCAGGTCGGCGCCGGCCTCGAAGACCACCAGCTTGACCTTGCCACCGGGCTTGGCGTTCCGCTCGACGCCGATCGTCAGGGTCAGCTCGATGGTCTCCGCCTCGAACCGCACATCGGAGCGCTCACCGGACCACATCGCCCGGCTGAGATCATGACGAACCTGCGAGATCACATCGGCCAGCTCGACGGCGTCGTCCATCGGCACTCCTCACACGCCCGGGCGGCTCTGCCCGGCCACCTCGTTGTTCCTAGCATCGCGGGCGGACAGGCGGAATACCTCCACCGAAGGGAGTAACGAGCGCGATGCGGATCAGCGCCTCGGGCAGCAGGCGTCACGGCGCGCTCGCAGGCCCATCCTGTTGATCAACGGTGTCCTCGGTGGTCTGATCCTTGCCGGGGGCGCCGTAGACGTCTCGAAAGAGGAAGCCTGGCTGCTGGTCCGGCCTCCTTGCCACGGTGTACGCCTCATCGATGATCCTCGAGAAACGATCGTCCGCGGCGCCATGCCGGACATGTATCCGGTGCAGCCGAACTTGCGACCAGAACTTTTGAACGACAGGCTGCGCCGAGAACATTTCCTCGGCATGCGCCCGAAGGCTGTCGTCGGGCAGCTCGCCGATCTGCCATGCCGTCTGCCACTGGAGGAGCATCAGGTCGGCGTAAAGCATCTGCTTGCGCTCAGCGTCCGAATCGGAACTGACGCCACTCCACCACATTTGGCTCAGGTCATCATCCGACATGGCGAGTTTCGTCATCATGACGCGCAGCGTCTTCTCGGCCTCCACCCGCGCCACGTGATTTTGCCGGGCCTGCATGACCACCGACAATGAGACGCCGGCGAGAGCAAGTGCGGAAAGAACTGAGGAAGCGGCGCCGTAGGCTTGGCCGATGTTACCGACGCGCGTCCAGTCCGAAACGCCGAAGTCAACGCGCGACAGGAACAACGGTGAGAGCGCCGATGCCGCCAGGAGGGTCGACACGACCAGGATTGTGAGGGCTACCGGCTTCGTCCGCATCGTGACCTCCCAGTAGAGGACCTTCGCTCAGGGCGTCGCCTCCAGGGGCCGCCCCGACCCTTTGGTAGCACAGAGGGTCCATGGGTCGTTGCGCTCGGTAAGCATTCCGCCTTGTGGGGAAGCGGCTGAACAGAGCTCAATGTCGTCGCGGCTCGGAGAGCATCAGGTCGAGGCTCACGAGCGGCGTCCCGTCGCGGCCGTCTTGTAGGTGACCAGCGGGATGGTCACGGCCACGGGGGTGGCCAGGCCGTGGGCGGTCAGGTCGCCGATGACCTGTTCGATGCGCTTGTACGCCGTGGGGGCCTCCTCGAACAGCAGCTGCCGGTCGCCGCAGACGACGACGGAGCCGACGGGGGTGCGGCGCAGCTCGTCGACCGTGTGCTTGGCCTTGCCGCGGCGCAGGGCGTCGGCTCGGGACATCTTGCGGCCGGCGCCGTGTGCTACCGAATAGCCGGCTTCCTCGCCCGCGTGGGCGGCGATCAGGTAGGACGGGGTGCCGCGCGTGCCGGCCACCAGCACGTCGCGGCCGTCGCCGCGGGCCGCGCCCTTGCGGTGCAGGTAGGCGCCGTCGCGCACCTCGACGAGGTTGTGGCATTCGTCGACGATCGGGTCGGCGGGGGCGGCGCCCAGGGCGAGCGCCACCCGGGCGGCCATCAGGCGCCGGTTGAGCGAGCCCCACCGTACGGCCTCGTCGTGGGCTTTGAGGTAGGCGTCCGGATCGCCGGCGGGACCGGCGCCGTGCACCTCGGTGTGGGCGCGCAGGATCCGCTCGCCGAGACCACGGGAGCCACTGTGGACGATCAGCACCAGGTCGCCGCGGGACAGGCCGAGGCGAGCCGCGTGTACGGGGTCGAGCACCTTGTCGACGCGGGCCAGCTCGACGAAGTGGTTGCCCCGGCCGACCGTGCCGATGTGCGCACGATGGCCGGCCGGGATCTCGGCCTCGACATGAGACCACGCCGGGTCGTCCGGCTCGGGCGAGTAGTCGAGGTCGGGGAACTTGCGGGCCAGCTTCTCGGGGTCGGCGCGCTTGAGCCGGATCGGGAAGACGGCGATGCCGCAGCCGATGTCGGAGCCGACCAGGAACGGGTAGAGCACCGTCGAGCGCATGGCGGCACCGATCGGGGCGCCCTTGCCGGGGTGCAGGTCGGGCATGCCGGCCACGTGGATCATGCCGTCGAGCGCGGCGACCTGGTGGCACTGGTCGAGCGCATCGGACTCGATCCAGCTGGTGGGCGAGGCGAAAACGGAGACAGACAAGAGAGACGCTCTTTCGAGGGTACGAAGCAGGGGCGGAAGGGACACGTCGGCGCTTCGTCAGTACGTCATGGGATCTACTTTCCCGGCCGCTCGGGGGCGTGCCAACCGATTTTCGGGCACTAGGCTCGGGTCATGGGCGGGAAGACGGCCGGGCTGGTGCTCGCCGCGGGTGCGGGCCGGCGGTACGGCATGCCCAAGGCGCTCGTGCCCTATCCCGACCGGCTGCTGGTGGAGCATGCGGCCGACACGTTGCGTGCGGCCGGGCTGTCGCAGGTGGTGGTCGTCCTGGGCGCCGAGGCCGACCGGGTCCGGGCCGCCGCGCCCGGGCTGCCGCAGGTGGTGGTCAACCCCGGCTGGGCCACGGGGCTGGGTTCCTCGCTGCGAGCCGGGTTGAGCGCCCTGCACGGCACCGGCGCCGAGGCCGCGGTGGTGCTCCTGGTGGACATGCCGGGGGTCACTGCCGAGGCCGTACGCCGGGTCTGCGCCCTGTCCGGCGAGGACGCGCTCGTCATGGGCGCGTACGGAGACCGGCGCGGGCACCCGGTCCTGCTCGGCCGCAAGCACTGGGCGGGTGTGGCGGCCGCCGCGACGGGGGATTCCGGAGCACGGGACTATCTGCGCGCGCACGCCGGCCTCGTACGGCTGGTTGCCGTGGGTGATGTGGCCGACGACCTTGACCTCGACGTTCCGGAGTTGAACCCTCATGCGTGACGTGCTCGGCACCCTGCTCCGCTGGTGGGAGGCGGGCGAGCCGGCCGGCCTCGCCACGGTCACCGCCACCTGGTCGAGCGCGCCCCGCCAGCCGGGCGCGGCCATGGCCGTCGGCCCGGACGGCGCGGTCGTGGGCAGCGTGTCGGGCGGCTGCGTCGAGGGCGCGGTCTACGAGATCTGCCGCGAGGTGGCCGAGACCGGCGAGGCGCGCTCGGTGCGCTACGGCGTGAGCGACGACGACGCGTTCGAGGTGGGCCTGACCTGTGGCGGCACCATCGAGCTGCTGATCGAGCGGGTGGACCGCGAGACGTTCCCCGAGCTGCCGCGCCTCGCCGCGGCGATCGCCGCCAACGAGCCGATCGCGCTGCTCACCAGCCTGCGCGACGCGACCGCCCGGCATCTGCTGATCACCCCGGAGGGCCGTTTCGGCACGCTCGGCGGCGACCGGGTCGACGACGCCGCCACCGACGACGGGCGCGGACTGCTGGCCGCCGGGCGCACCGGCCTGCTCCACTACGGCCCCAGCGGCGAGCGGCGCGGCGAGGGCCTGTCCGTGCTGGTGGGCTCGTTCGCGCCGCCGGCCCGGATGCTGGTCTTCGGCGCCACCGACCACGCGGCGGCGACCGCCCGGATCGGGTCGTTCCTCGGCTATCACGTGACGGTCTGCGACGCGCGGCCCGTCTTCGCCACCGCCCGCCGCTTTCCCTCGGCCGACGAGGTCGTGGTCGACTGGCCGCACCGCTATCTCGCCGCCGAGGTCGAGGCCGGCCGCGTCGACGAGCGGACCGTCCTCTGTGTGCTGACCCACGACCCGAAGTTCGACGTGCCGGTTCTCGAGGTGGCGCTGCGCCTGCCGGTCGCGTACGTGGGTGCCATGGGCTCGCGCCGCACCCACGACGACCGCCTCAAGCGTCTGCAGGAGACCGGCCTGACCGCCGCCGAGCTGTCCCGCCTCGCCTCGCCGGTCGGGCTCGACCTCGGCGCCCGCACCCCCGAGGAGACCGCGGTCAGCATCGCCGCCGAGATCGTCGCCCTGCGCTGGGGCGGCACCGGGGCCCGCCTGACCAGCACCGACGGCCGCATCCACGGCGAGTCCTAGCCGGGCAGCAGACCCCGCACCGCGGCCAGGCCCAGGGCCGTGCGCGGGTGGTAGGCGGTCCGCCAGAGGCCGCCGTGTGCCGCCTCGACGGTCTCGTCCCGCCAGGCCTCGGGGGCGGCCGGGCGCGGGTTGCGCAGCTGGTGCACGAGCAGCAGGGCCATCAGGCGGTTGGCGGTGCCCGGCTCGAAGACCTCGACGTCGAAGCGGTGCGCGCCCGCGTACGCGGCCGCCAGCAGGCGGTTGGAGACGACCGATCTGGTACGGGTGGGAGGCGCGACCGCGAAGCTGACCGTCCCCGTCCGGCGGGCGACGGTGGCGCGCCAGCGCTGGATGCGCTTGGCGAGCGCGTAGTTGGGGCCCTGCTGCGGGACGAGGCTGTCGTTGATGCCCGGGTCGGCGCCGTCGGGGTAGTTCGGCCGCAGGAGCCGGCCGCCGGAGAGCGCGCCGGTCACCCGGGCCAGGCGGGACCGCTCGTGGAAGCGCGCCGTCGCCTGCCCGACCGCCGCCGCGGGCACGGCGAAGACGTCGGTCGGGGTGGCGAGGAAGGCCGGCACCACGTCGTCCCGGACCCCTTGGAGGTACGTGGTGAGCGCGTCGACGGCCACCGACAGTCTCGGGTACGCGGCGCCGGGCGCGTACCCGTAGTTGCCCAGCACGATCCGCCCCGCCGGCAGGTCCGCCAGCCAGTGCGCCAGCGCGCCCACGTCCTCCAGCAGATCCGCGCCGGGGGTGCCGGACGCGCCGACCGGCGCGATGAGGCGGCCCGCCGAGCGCGCCGCCGACGCGGACACCCGCTCCCACACCCGCGGCAGGTCGACGCCGATCACCGTCGCGCCCCAGCCGAGCACCGCCGGCAGCGGGCCCATCTCGGCGCCCGCGCCCAGCACGACCAGCTGCTGGTCGCTCAGGTCGAGCCAGTCCGGGTGGTCCGCCACGGCCCGCACCGCGTGCGCGCACGACTCCTCGACGACGCCCGCGGCCACCCACTCGTCCAGCCGGCGGTCGAGCGCCGCCCCGCGCAGCAGCTCGCCGCGATAGGGCAGGGACACGTCGAGGGCCGGCTTCTCGCTGCCCTCCACCGTCACCGTCTCGAACGGCCGCGCGGGCTCGCCGATCGGCACCGGCATCAGCCGGTGCACCGCGTCGAGCCCGGCCGCGGCGATCGCGTAGCCGGCGCTGTCGCTGTCGCCGTCGCTGTCGCCGTCGCGGTTGGTGCCGCTGTCGCTGTCGCCGTCGCGGTTGGTGCCGCCGGAGACGCCCAGCTCGACCAGCGCCCGGAAATGCGTCAGGTATCCGCGCCGCCAGTCGGGCTCCGCTTCGGCCGCCGCGGCCGCCTCGCCGGAGACGGCACGCAGAGCGTCCGCGACCACCGACCGGCCGAAGGCGGAGCTGCTGGGACGGCCGGACGCGTCCGCGGGAAACGTGATCACGCGCGACATCTTCCCCTACCCGGGTGGGGCACCCGCGTACGGCTCCGCTCGCCACGAAGCATGAAGGCCGAGGATCCGTGGCGGCGGATCCCCGGCCTTGTCTCTGCTCGGCCGCACGGCCGCTGCAAAGCTATCCGATCACCGCAAGGTCAGCCCTGGCGGCCGTTCCAGCGCGGGTTCTTCTTGTTGATCACGACCTGGCGGCCGCGGCGGCGGGTCACCACGCTGCCCGGCTTGCTCTTGAGCGATCGCAGCGAGTTGCGGACCTTCATGGGAGCTCCCTCTTTCCGCGCCGGCCTTGCGATTCGCCAGACGCGATGGTGACAACGCCCGGGGTGGGTGCCCTATTTCCATTTACGGACCGAGTGGTCCGCGATCTTGCGGCGCCCTCTCTTCGTTGCCGAACCGGAGTGATCGGCGGGCGCCCGTCAAGTGAGCGCGCCGTCGTCCGATCCCACGGCCATGCGCAAGCGAACCTTCGGGACCCTGGTCACCGCCGCCGTCGTCGCCGTCGCCGGCACGGCCGTCCCCGCCTCGGCCGCGGTCGCGGAGGGCCAGGTCATCGGCGCGGGCGCACCCGGCGCCATCCCCGGCCGCTACATCGTGACGCTCGACGCGAACGCCCCCGCCGGCGACGTCGCCGCGATGGCCGCCGGCGGCGACGGCGTCTTCGTCGCCGAGATGAGCGCGCGCCAGGCCCGCCGGCTCGCCGCCGACCCGGAGGTCCGCTTCGTCGAGCAGGACCGGCTCGTGCGCCTGGAGGGGACCCAGCGCAACCCCGGCTGGGGCCTCGACCGCATCGACCAGCGGCCGGCGAAGCTCTCGAAGACCTACACGCCCACCGACGACGGCAGCGCCGTGCACGCGTACGTCCTCGACACCGGCATCCGGACCACCCACGCCGAGTTCGCGGGCGGCCGGGCCACCTCCGGCTTCGACTTCATCGGCAACGACACCGTCGCGAGCGACTGCAACGGCCACGGCACCCACGTGGCCGGCACGATCGGCGGCACCCACTACGGCGTTGCCAAGAAGGTGCGCCTGGTTGCCGTCCGGGTGCTCGACTGCGCGGGCGAGGGCTCGCTGTCCCAGGTCATCAGCGGCGTCGACTGGGTCACCGCGAACGCGGTCAAGCCGGCCGTCGCCAACATGAGCATGGGCGGCGGCTACAGCCCCGCCCTGGAGGCCGCCGTCCAGCGTTCCATCAACGCCGGCATCACGTACGTGGTGGCCGCCGGCAACGAGAACGCGAACGCCACGAACAGCAGCCCCGCCGGCCTGCCCGCCGCCGTCACCGTCGGCGCGACGAACAGCAAGGACCGCCGCGCCGCCTTCTCCAACTACGGCGCGTCGCTGGACCTGTTCGCCCCCGGCGCCGGCATTCGCTCGGCGTACGCGTCCAGCAACACCGCCACCGCCCTCATGGACGGCACGTCGATGGCCTCCCCGCACGTGGCCGGCGCGGCCGCCCTGGCACTCGACGCGAACCCCGGCATGAGCCCGGCCCAGGTCCGCAACTACCTGGTCACCTACTCCACGAAGAGCAAGGTGAAGGACCCGCACGGCTCGCCCAACCGCCTGCTCTTCGTCCCGAAGCCGCCCGCCAGGCCCACCATCAAGTCGAGCACCGTCGTGGTCGCCGCCAACCGGGCCGCCACCATCGCCCTGTCGTCCAGCCGCAAGGGCACCTGGGCCCTCACCGCGGGCCGCCTGCCCACCGGCCTCAAGCTCTCCACCGCCGGCGTCATCACCGGCACGCCGACGGCCCGCGGCACTGCCAAGGTCACGGTCCGTCTCACCGACTTCGTGCCGTACGCCGTGACGAAGACCCTCACCGTGACCGTCCGCAACACGGTGCCCGTCATCAACCCGCTCACGTTCCCGCGGGCCACGGCCGGCGCTCCCTACAGCGCGACGCTCAGCGTGGCCGACGCCCGCACCGGCACGTGGTCGGTGTCGGCGGGCGCCCTGCCCGAAGGCTTGGAGCTGCTCCCCTCGGGCACCGTCTCGGGCACCCCGGCGACCGCGGGCAGCGCCACTTTCACGGCCGCCTTCGCCGACACCTGGGGCAACCGAGTGATCCGCACGCACACGATCGACGTCATCGACCAGTAGGACCGGCATCGCGGAGGGCCGGTCCCGCGCGGCCGCCCGACCTCGCTCTTGCCCAGATCGAAGCGAGAGGCATGCTGGTGATGGCAGAACACCGCCGGAGCCGGCCCGTCCAGCCCGTGCGGCACGCAGACGTAGGCCGACACCCGGTCATCCGGGCCGACGGAGTACCGAACCTTCTCGCGGACGTAACGACCGCAGTCGACCCGCTCGAGGCACTCCACCGCGAGATCGACCCGCGCCGGCGAAGGACCCAGGAACCTGCCGATCGTCGCGAGACTCCGCTGCCGCGTCACGACCGTGGATGATTCCACTGCCCGAGTGCTCCGGTTGGACGTCGCGGAGGTTCAACAGGGCGATGGTGGGCGATCCGACCATCCATGCCGGATCCGTCGAGTGGCCGACTTATTTGCACGATCTACTCATGAGGAACGGCTTTCTCACGGCGAGCATGGTCGGCACACGGCACGTCATCGTTCCCGTACGAGGTGTTGATCATCGCCACTCATGTGCCTTCCGAACGCCTGCGGTTCCTGGGCAGTCCGAAGTTCGCCGGAGGTGTCGCCGTCGTAGGCGTCGTCATTGCCCTGTTGGCCTACATCGGAGACGTGCAGGGGCGGCAGCAGCCTGATGTCGCTGGGCCCGTGGCGTCCGCCTCGGCTTCCGGCGTCGGCGCGGCGTCGACTGCCGCGTCGCCCTCCAGCAGCGCCGCTTCCACCGCCACGTCGCCGACGGCGTCGAGGGAAGCCGGCGGTACCGGTTCGTTCGAGTTGTCCACGCGCCGACTCGACGACCGGACCGTCGAGGTCGACATCACGCCGCCGGCCGACCCGGCTGAGGGCCGCGCCTACTGGTTCTTCGTCGAGGTCGACTGGCGCGACGGCAACACGGACTATTACCCGCGCGAGCAACTGACCAGTGACGCCCAGACCCTGACCGTCGCCATCCCACCGGACGCCACGCTGGACGCGGATCGAACCGGCCGTGTCTACGGGCTCACTCCGGCGCAGAGCACCGAGGCCGGCGAGCGTCTGAAGCGTCAGCAGACGACGAGACAGAACGACTTCTTCCCGAACGTCTTCGGCACCGCCGCGTCCGCGAGCGTGAAGCTGCCTTTCGGCGCATGAGCTGTCAGGCCGCGCGGGCCGGGAGGTGACGGGTCCGGCATCGTGATGATCTGCCACCGGCGAGGGCTCTTGTCCGCGACGCCGGCAGCTCGCCTGCGCCGGGCGATGCGCTCAGGCAGGCCGGCCCGTCCCGATCGACGACCGGGGGCACGGCATCGACGAGCGGGACGGGGGCCGGGTGCGGTGTGTTGCCCGGCTCGCCGTGGGCGGGGCGGTGCCCGTACGGCGAACCGAGCGCAACGGTACAAGCGACCGCTTTCAATGCGCTGTTACGGAGCTGAGTAAAAGCTGAAGATGTCTCACGCCGCGGGGTGGCCGGCTGCGTACTTCTCGGCGATCGCGGCCGCGTCGGGCAGGTCGGCCTCGATCACCGGCAGGCCGGGGGCGACGTCCGCGCCGAGCTCGGTGAGCAGCCGCCGGAGCAGGGCCTCGGCGGCGGCGGCCTGCGGGGCGACGCCGGCGGTGACCACGGGTACGGCGCGCTTGCCGGCCAGGGCTCGCGCGGGGAGATGGTCGAGCAGGACCTTGAGCACGCCGGTGTAGCTGCCCTTGTAGGTGGGGGTGGCGATGACCAGCACCTCGGCGCCCTTGATGGCTTCCAGGGCGGCGGCGGTCGCCTCGTCGCCGGGGGTGAGCAGGCCGGGGCCGAGCGCGCCGGCCTCGATGAGGGGTGTGGGCTCGCCCGCCAGGGCGTCACCGACGGCGCCGGCGAGCGCCGAGGTGCGCGAGCCCGCGCGGGGGTTGCCGGAAACCACGACGATGCGACTCATGACTCTCCTTGGTGAACGGGGTGCGCGGGCTCAGGCCGCGTGGCCGAGCTGGGTGTAGCGGCCGTCGTGGTAGACGAGCGGCGTGGCGCTGCGGTCCTCGTGGTGCCAGCCGTGCTCGGGGGTGGCCAGCACGATGGTGTGGTCGCCCGCCTCGACGCGCTGTTCGACGCGGCAGACGATGCGGGCGAGGACGCCGTCGAGCAGGGGCACGCCGCCTGGGCCGGGCCGCCAGGCGCCGTGGGTGGCGAAGCGGTCGATGTTCTTCGTCGAGAAGGTGCGCGCCACCTGCTCCTGCTCCTGGGTGAGCACGTGCACGGCGACCACGTCGGCGGCGGCGACGGCGGGCCAGGCCGAGGCGGTGTGCGCGAGGCAGAACGAGACCAGCGGCGGGTCGAGGGAGACGGAGGTGAACGAGGTGGCGGTGAATCCGGCGGGCGCCCGGCCGGGCGCGCCGGGTGCGGTGACGACCACGACGGCGGCGGCGTGGCGGCGCAGCAGCGCCCGGAAGAGCTCGGCGTCCACTAGCGAACTGACGGTCACGGGGGTCTCCTCACAAACGTCGCGTCCATCCTTTGAGATGGGGGACACGCATGGCCCCACCGTGCGTCCCGGCTGACCGTGATGTCAATGCGCTTCCCATATCCTAGTAAACCTAGGGGGAATAGTTGACATGGAGGGCTTGCGGCCCGCAGAGTCGGCCCATGTCCACGCTCACGATTTCTGCTCGGCAACCCTGTGACCTTGGACAACTTCCGCGTGTCTTAACCTATTGAGCAGATAGGAAATGTATTGTTAGCCCGGCACTCCGGCCGGCTCCGCACCCCAGGAGGACCCATGTCCGCGCTCGCCGTCGCTCACCCGCCCGTCCCGCGCTCCCGCATGGCCCGCCTGCGGCCGGTGCCCGACCTCGCCGAGCCGCCCGTCACCGTGACCATCAGCATCGCCGGGGGAGCGGGCGCCGGCCGCGACCGGGTCCTCGCCGCCCTGCGCGACCTGGTCGACGCGGCCGGACCGGCCGTCGCGGTGGCCGTCGAGCCCGCCGGCGCCGGCGCGGCCGGGCAGCTGCGGCTCGATCCCCGGGCGCGCACGGCGACCCGCGACGGCCAGCCGCTCGACCTCAGCCGCCTCGAATACGATCTGCTGCTCTTCCTCGCCAGCCACCCGCGCCAGGTGTTCAGCCGCAGCCAGCTGCTCGCCCAGGTGTGGGGGCACACGCACACCACCAACCGCACGGTCGACGTGCACGTGAGCCGGCTGCGCACCAAGCTCTCCGACCCCGAGGTCGTCACCACGGTGTACGGCCTCGGCTATCGTCTCGCCGACGACGCCGCTGTCGTCGTGTCTTCCTGATCGGGGTTCCCCACATGTCCAAGCGGACCGTTGCGGTCGTCGGCGGCGGTTGCGCCGGCGTGCTGGCCACCCGCGAGCTGCTGCGCGGCGGCGACGACCGGGTGGTGCTGATCGAGCCGGGCGAGCCGGGCGGCGGCCTGGCGTACGGCTCGGCCCGGCCGTGGCATCTGCTCAACTCGCGGGCCGGCGCGATGAGCGCCGACCCCGACGACCTCGGCCACTTCACCCGGTGGGCGGGCAGCACGCCCGACGAGTTCCGCCCGCGCGCCGAGTACGGCCGCTACCTCGAGTCGGTCTTCGCCTCGACCGCTTCGTCGTACGGTGACCGGCTCACCGTCCGGCGGTCGCGCGCCCGCGGCCTCGCCTCCGGCGGCGTCACCCTCGACGACGGCTCGACCGTGCGCGCCGACGAGATCGTGGTCGCCACCGGCAATCCGGCGCCCGCCCAGCCGGCGGCCCGGCCCGAGCACCCCGACTACATCGCCGACCCGTGGGCGCCGGGCGTGCTCGACGCCATCCCGTCGGACGTACCGGTGATGCTCGTCGGCGCGGGCCTCACGGCGATCGACGTGGCGCTCACCCTCACCGCCGACCGCGACCGCGACGCGCCCATCACGGCGGTCAGCCGCCGCGGCCAGCTGCCCCTCACCCACACCGAGGTGGCGGCGCCGCCGGTCGGCCCGGCCCTCGACGACTGCACCACGCTGCGCGACCTGGTCCGCGCGGTCCGCGCCGAGGCCGCCCGCGCCGGCGACTGGCGCGCCGTGGTCGACGGCCTGCGCCCCCGCCTCGACCAGCTCTGGACCGCGCTGACCCCCGGCGAGCAGGACGCGTTCCTGCGCCACCTGGCCCGCCCGTGGGAGTGTCACCGCCACCGCATGGCCCCCTCGGTCGGCGCCCGCGTCGCCGAGCTGCGCGCCGAGGGCCGCCTCGAGGTCCGCGCCGGCGGCATCCGCTCGATGACCGCACCACCCGCCGGCGGCCTGCTGGTCGAGCTCGAGGCCGGCGTCCAATGGTTCGGCGCCGTCATCAACTGCGCCGGCCCCGGCCGCCTGCCCGCCGCCGCCGGCTCCTTCGTGGGCAGCCTCCTCGACAGCGGCCAGGCCCGCGTCGGCCCGCACGGCCTGGGCCTCGACATCGACCAGACCGGCCACCTGATCGGCGCCGACGGCCGGGCCCGCGACAACCTGTGGCTGATCGGCCCGCTGCGCCGCGGCGCCCAGTGGGAGACGACCGCCGTGCCGGAGATCCGCGCCCAGGCCCGCGTGCTGGCCGGCAGCCTGACGGCGGCGGTCCCGGTCTAGGCTGCCTTGCGTGCGGATCGCGGCCTGTCAGACGCCGGAGATTCTCGGCGACGTCGAGGCCGCGCTGTCGTGCGCCGAGGGCTTCGCCGCCTGCGGCGCCGACCTGCTGCTCTTTCCCGAGGGCTTCCTGCAGGGCTACCTCGTCACCGACGAGCACGTGCGCGACCACGCGCTCGCCCTCGACTCCCCGGACTTCGCCGCGATCCTGCGGCGGCTGGCCCCGCTGCGCCCCACCCTGGTGCTCGGCCTGCTCGAACGCTCCGGCGCCCGCTTCCACAACACCGCCGTGGTCGTCCGCGGCGGTCACCTGCTCGGCGCGTACCGCAAGACCCACCTGGTGCCCGGCGAGAGCATCTTCACCCCCGGCCACGACTATCCCGTCTTCGACCAGGACGGCGTCCGCTTCGGCGTCAACATCTGCTACGACACCCGCTTCCCCGCCGCCGCGGCCGCCGTCGCCGCCCAGGGAGCCCAGGCTCTGCTGGTGCTGTCGCAGAACATGATGCGCCGCCCCGCCGCCGCCCACTGGAAGCACCGGCACAACGCCATCCGAGCCGGCCGGGCCCGCGAGACCGGCATGTGGCTCATCTCCGCCGACGTCACCGGCGAACGCGGCACCGACCGCGTCGGCTGGGGCCCCACCAGCGTCCTCGACCCGTCCGGCAGGCTGGTGGCCCAGGTCCCCCTGATGACCACCGGTTACGTAGAGGCTGACATATGACCCGCGTGCCTGGCCTGCCCGGAGCGGCCGTTCGACTACCGCTTCGACTGCTCCTGAGCGGTGGTCAGCGGGCGTGGGCCAGCGCCCAGTCGAGGGCGGCGTCCGCGATCTGCTCCCAGCCGGGCTCGGCGCAGGTCCAATGTGAGCGGCCGGGGAACTCGCGGTATTCGGTGACGGTGCCCTCGGCCTTGTAGTGGTGGGCGTTCGACTTGTTCACCGACGGCGGCATGATGTGGTCGGCGCCGCCGGCTATGAAGAGCAGCGGGGCGCGGTCCTTGTTGTGGAAGTCGACCCACGTCTCCTGCTTGCCCGGGGTGAAGTTCGCCAGCAGGCCGTACGACCAGACCCAGCTGCCCGGCGCCGGGATGGCGTAGCGGTCGTACGAGGCGCGGCTGTCCTCGGCGGACAGGGTGTTCGCGAAGGCGTAGTGCCACTGCTCCGGGGTGAACCCGGCCGCCTGGTGACGCTTGGCCGGGTTGTTGAGGATCGGGAACAGCGACTTGATCTGCGAGGGCGGGTTGACCCGGATGCCCTCCGGCGGCGCCGAGTCGATCACCACGCCGGCGGCGCCGTGGCCCCGGTCGAGCAGCAGCTGGGTCAGCGTGCCGCCGAACGAGTGGCCCATGATGATCGGCTTCTCGGGCAGCGCGGCGATGACCTTCTCGAGGTGGGCGACGGTCTCCGGGACGGTGACCGAGGCGATCGGCGTGGGGTCGGCGCGCAGGGCCTCCACCTCCACCTCGAAGCCGGGGTACGCGGGCGTCCGGACGGTGTGGCCCTTGGCCTCGTAGTACGGCACCCAGTGCTCCCAGCTGCGCGGGGTCACCCAGAGGCCGTGGACGAGAACGATCGTGCTCATGCTTCGTGCTCCTTCGCGTCAAGCTGCCTTGATCGCGAATGTAGGTGGCCGCCCGGCGGACAAGTGGGTCCGTGCGTGCGACTTCCGGGCCTGCTGTGCAAGCTTTACGCTCGGGTCCGCACGGACGGAGTCGACGCATGGCCGTTGTTCTGGACACCACCGGGCTGCCGTGGCGGGAGCGGGCAGACGCGCTGTGCGCGGCGCTGTCCACCGCGGGGGCCCTCGCCACCGTTTCGGCGCCGCCCGGCTCGCGATGCCGCATCAGCAGCTGGGCGCTGGGCCCGGGCGCGACGCTGCTGCAGACGGTGACCGACGGGCACCGCATGGCGAGAACCAGCAGGCATCTGCGGTCGGACGATCCCGAGCAGATCTCGCTCGGACTGCCACATTCCGGGTCCGTACGGCTGGCGCACCGCGACACGAGGCGCGGCGACCGGCTGGGCGAGCTCCAGCTGGTCGACCTGACCTCGCCGTACGCGTTCTTCGTCGACGGGCCCTCCACCAACCAGGCGGTGATCCTCGACTACCGCGCTCTGGGCCTGAGCGTCGACACGGTGCGCTCGGCGATTCCCCGGCTGGAGTCCAGCCCGCTGTACCCGATGGTCCAGCGGCACCTGCGCGACCTGCCGGCGGTGATCGACACGATGCCGCCCGGTCCCGCCGTGTCCATGGTGGCGTCGGCCACCACCGACCTGATCCGCGCCCTGATCGCCTCGGCCGCCCCGCACCAGGACACGTCGACGGCCGACGCCGTGAACCGGACGCTGTTCGCCCGCCTGACCGCCTTCATCCGCGCCCACCAGCGCGACCCCGACCTGAGCGCCGCCCGCCTGGCGGCCGCCCACGCCGTCTCGGTCCGCGCCGTCTACGCCGCGTTCGCCGGCCAGGGCGAACAACTCGCCGAGTGGGTCATCCGCGGCCGCCTCGAAGGTGCTCGCGCCGACCTGGCCCGCATGCCGCCCACCGCCGGTTCCGTCGGCCGGACCGCGCACGCGTGGGGTTTCAAGGACGCCCGGCACTTCGCCCGCCGCTTCCGCGACGCGTACCGGATGAGCCCCACCGAATGGCAACAGCTGAGCGCGGCGGACACTACGCGGGAGCGATGATCTGCTGGAGGCCGAGCGTGGCGAGCAGGTCGAGTTTGCCGCGGGCGTCCGTGCCGGGGCGTGCGGTGTCCACGACGATGCGCAGGTTCGTGCTCTGCGTGACGAGGACGTTGGAGACCAGGGCGATGTCGCCCACCTCGGGATGGACGACGACCTTCTGGGCGCTCTGGTGCTCGCCCACCGATCGCAGCGCCCACAGCTCGCGGAAGCGGGGGCTGCGATCGAGCCGCGCGATCAGGGCCGCGACGCGGGGGTCGGCCGGGTAGCGGCTGCTCGTGGCGCGCAGGTCGGCGACCAGGGACTCCTCGAAGGCGGCGCGTTCGTCGGCGGTCTGCCGTAACCGGGTCGGTGCCTTTTCGAACTGGGCGATGAGGGCGTTGCGGTCGTCGTCGGGCAGGCTCGTGGGGTCGCCGAAGGTCGCCGCGAACAGTGGGTTGAAGTGCAGCAGCTGCCAGGCGGCGTCGCAGACCATGACGGGGCTGCCGGCCAGCTGCTCCACGATGCGGTGCACGCTCTCCGGGACGAGCCGGGGGACCAGGGCCGGGTCCTGGGCGTGGCCGGCCAGGCGGAAGAGGTGGGCCTGCTCGTCGTCGGAGAGCTGGAGGGCGCGGGCGAGCGACGCGCAGACCTGCGCCGACGGCGTCGACGCGCGGCCCTGTTCGAGGCGCACCACGTACTCGGGGGAGATGCCTGCCAGCTGTGCCAGCTCACCGCGTCGTAGGCCGGTGACCCGCCGCGGGTTGTTGCGCGCCACGCCCACGGCCGCCGGGTCCAGGCGGTCCCGCCAGGCCCGCAGCGCGACTCCGAGCTCGTTCATGCGCCCATGCTGCCGCATCGCCGGCCGGCGGTGGGTGGTACCGGCTGTACCAGGAAGACCTGTGGCTCCCGCGCGGCCGCCACACGAACGCACGATGAGGCTCACCGAGAAACGGGAGCTGGCATGGACGTCTTTCTCACCGGCGGCAGCGGGTTCGCCGGGCACCACCTCATCAGCCGCCTGATCGCGGACGGGCACACCGTGTGGGCGCTGGCCCGCAGCCCCGAGTCCGCGCGGCGCGTGTCGGAAGCGGGGGCGAAGGCGGTCCGGGGCGACCTCGCCCGCCCGGACGAGCCGTGGCTGACGGTCCTGGGCAGGTGCGGCGCGGTGGTGCACGCGGCGGCGCGCATGGAGTTCTGGGGGCCGGACGCCGGGTTCGAGCGGGACAACCACCGGCCCACGGTCGCGCTGTTCGAGGCGGCCGCCTCCGCCGGCGTCGAGCGGTTCGTGCTGATCAGCGCCGCCGCCGTCTCGACGGACGGGCGCCGGGGGCCCGCCGTGGTGGACGAGGCGACGGCGACCGGGCGGCCGCTCATCGCGTACGGCCGGGTCAAGCTCGCGACGGAGCGGGCCCTGGCGGAGACCGCGACACCGGGCATGACGCTGGTGATCCTGCGCCCGCCGTTCATCTGGGGTCCCGGCATGACGACCCTCGACGACGTGGCCTCGTCCGGCCGGTTCGCCTTCATCGACAAGGGCCGTCACGTCATGGACTTCGTGCACGTCGGCAACCTCGCGGCCGCCACCTCGGCGGCGTTGCGGCGCGGCCGCGACCGCGGCGTCTACTACGTCACCGACGGCGCGCCGATGCCGATCCGGGACTTCTTCACGCCGGTGCTCGGGGCCCTGGGCGCCGACGTCAGCAGGGCGCCCAGCGTGCCCCTCGCCGTCGCCTCGCCGATCGCCCGCGTGCTCGACCTCGGTGCGCGGGCGCTGCGCCGGCCCACCCCACCGCCGCTGCACAACTGGCTCATCGCGATCATGGGGCGGGACCGGAGCTACGACATCGGCAAGGCCCGCACGGAGCTGGGCTACCGGCCGGAGGTCGCCTTCGCCGCGGGCCTGGAGCAGATGCGCGCCGTCAGAGCCCGGCCAGCAGGTATTGCCGGACCTGGCCGCGCGCCTGGTGGATCCGCGACTTGACGGTTCCCTCGGGGATGCCCAGGTGGGTCGCGATCTCCTTGTAGTCGAGCTGGCAGATGTCGCGCAGCACCATCGGCGCCACGAGCTCGGCCCTGGCGGCCTCCAGCCGTTCCAGCGCGTCCAGCAGGTCGAGGCGGGAGCCGGCGATGACGCTGGTGGTGCGCGCGTCGGGCACGTCGACGGGCATCTCGGCGTACCCCTGCTCCGCCGCCCTGCGCTTGAGGGCCCGGTACGTCTGGCGCGACCCGTTCGCGATGATCACGTGCAGCCAGGTGCTGAACCTCGAGCGCCCCTCGAAGCCGCCGATGTTGCGCGCCACCTGGAGCAGCACGTCCTGGCAGGCCTCCTCGGCGTCCTGGTAGCAGGGCAGGAAGCGGGAGCATCGCCGCAGCACGCTCGGCCTGATCTCGGCCAGCAGCGTCTCGAGCGCCGCCCGGTCCCCGGCCGCCGCGCGCCGGGCCAGCTCTTCGTGGTGTTCGTCTCGCACGCCGTTACCATCCCCCGATTCAAAGACGTTGATAATACGAGCGTGCAAGCACCAACCATGGCCGGCCGATACCGGATCAAGGAGCGGCTCGGGTCGGGCGCCTTCGCCACCGTGTGGCTCGCCGAGGACGACGTCCTGGAGTCGTACGTCGCCATCAAGATCCTGGCCGAGAACTGGGCGCATCAACCCGATGTGCGGGCCCGGTTCGAGCAGGAGGCCCAGGTGCTGCGCCGCGCCGACTCGGAGCGGCTGGTCCGGGTGCACGACTTCGGCGAGCTGCCCGACGGCCGTCCCTATCAGGTCATGACGTACGCCGCCGGCGGCACCCTCGCCGACCGGCTCGACCGCGGCCCCCTGCCGGTGCGGACGGCCCTGCGCATCGCGAGCGACATCGCCCACGCCGTGAGCGTGCTGCACGAGTCCGGTGTGCTGCATCGTGACCTCAAGCCGTCGAACGTCCTGTTCGACACGGTCCGGGGCGCCGAGCGGGTGCTCGTCGCCGATCTGGGCCTGGCGAAGGAGATCGCGCACGCCTCCGGGTTCACCGTGGTCGCCGGCACGCCCGGATACATGGCGCCCGAGCAGCAGCTGCCCGGCGGTGGCCTGGACGTGCGCGCCGACGTGCACGCGGTCGGCGCGATGACGTACCAGATGCTGACCGGCCGTCCCCCGCAGCCGGGCAAAGCCGCCGTACCTCCGTCGAGGCTGCGGACCGGTGTCTCGCGCGACGTCGACCGGGTGGTGATGCGGGCGCTGGACAGCGACCGCGGCCGTCGCTGGCCGTCCACCGCCGCCTTCGCGCAGGCCCTGGACGACGCCGCGAACGCCACTCCCAGCAGGGTCCTGCGGTTCCTGCGGCGCGGTGTCGGCACCGCAGCCGGGCTGGGAGCGCTGGCCTTCGCGGGCGGCGCGACGGTTGTGGACGGTACGCCGGCCGGCTGGATCCGGGTCGCCGACGCCGGCGGCACGCTGTCGGTCGCCGTGCCGGGGGAGTGGGCCGGTCAGCTGCGCGACGCCGGCTGGAACGCCGCCGGGCTGGGACTGCCCGCGGGCACCGAGCCGGGCCTCCAGGTCGGCGCCGACCTGCGGTCCGAGACGGCACCCGGCCTCTTCGCCGGGGTCAGCCGGTGGCTGGTGCCGGGCGCGAGGGCCGCCGTCCCGTCGCATCCCGGCTGCACCAGGGGCGGCGACCGGGAGCTCGCGGTGGCCGGGATGACCGGACGGGTCCAGCGCTGGACGGGCTGCCCGGACGGCGTCTCGTACAGCGAAGTGCTCCTGACCGAGGCCGGCAAGCCGGGGGTCTATCTGCAGATCCGCCAGGACGGTGGTGCCGACCGGACCGCTGAGGTGCTGGAGACGCTGCGGGTCAGGGTCTAGCACTTCGGCTGGTCGTGCTTGAGCTGCATGGCGGCGATGCTGCCGTGCACAAAGGTGAACTGGTAGTGGACGCCGGCGTACCTGTCCGACTGACCCGCGGTGGCGAGGCCCTCGCCCCAGGAGCTCTCCTTGTCGGTCGCCTGCCCGGTCAGGTCGGAGTAGGCCCGTTCCGCGTCGGCGAGCGAGCTGCCGATCCGGATGCCCTCCGGCGTGGCGACCTTGCCGAAGGCGGGGATCGAGACGACGCCCCGCGACGTGTAGCCGACCGTCGAGTCGCCCGCGCCCTCCAGGTTGAGGTACCAGCTGCCGCAGCCGTCCTCGCCCTCGCCGGCCACGACCAGGCCGGTGGCTTCCGCCTCCGCCCTGCTCATGCCGATCTGGAGCTTGCCGATGCCGGTCGGCCCGAGCACGTTCGCCGGCCCGATCACCCGGGTGACCTTCGCCTTCGGCGGGCTGCTGCTCGTCCTGGTGGTGGTGGCCGGTGGGCTCGGCGTCCGGGGCTTGGTGGAGGTTGGCGCCGGGGCGGACGTCGTGGACGGGGCCGGGCTCGTCGTGGCGGCGGGCGTGGCGGACGGGACCGGGGTGGCCGCGCCCACCGGGGAGGCCTCGCCCGCCACCTGCTGCGGCTGCTTGGCGCAACCGGCGGCCAGAGCCACACCGGCGGCCGCGAGGATCAGGATCGTGCGTCGCATGGTCGGGCCAACTCTCTGTACTGATCAATATGGTGGGCCGGCCGTACGAACGTACGGCCGGCCGGCCATGCGGTGTCGGGGCGGGTGGCTAGGCGATGCGGTCGTAGCCGGGGCCGCCGCGCAGCTTGTCCTTGCCGGGCCCGCCGACCAGACGGTCGTTGCCCGAGCCGCCGTGGAGGGTGTCGTTGCCGGATCCGCCGTAGATCGTGTCCCGGCCGGCGTCACCGAAGATCAGGTCGTTGCCACCGTTGCCGTAGATCTTGTCGTTGCCGCCGTCGCCGTAGATCCAGTCGCCGCTCGACCCGCCCCGGATCGTGTCGTTGCCGTGGCCGCCGAACGCGATCAGCTGGAGCCGGGTCCGGTTGGTGATGGTGTCCACCCCGTCGAAGGTCGACACCTGGACTTTCTCGGTGAGCTCGCCGACGCCGCAGAGCACCTTGGTCCGGTCGCCCTTGACGGCCTTGCAGCCGTTGCCGGCCCGGATCGGGAACCGGTCGTCGATGCTGATGTAGTGCCCCGGCGCGTCGGCGACGACGACCCGGTTGGCCTTGCCGTTGGCGGCCCGGAAGACGACCACGTCCCCGTCCCCGTCCGCGTCGGCGACGAGGTGGGCGACCCCGGTCGAGGCGGCCTGGGCGGGCGTGGCGAAGGCGGCGGTCAGGGCGGCCCCGACGAGCGCCGCAGCCAGGTGAATCTTGCGCATTGTGTTCCCCGTTCTCCTGTGTCGGTTCCTCCGACACCTGGTGCGATGCACCCCCGGCGGAGTCAGTTCGGGAATGAAGGTCACGACTGGGTAACGGCTCGTTGATGGTTGTTCGGCCGTGGTAGATGTGTCGGTCAGTGCTCTTTTGGGGCTTTCATGATCGATTGGCGTGGGGGTCCGGGTGGGTGTGGCTGGCGGGCCGGTCCGGGTGTTCCTGTCCTATGCGCACGAGGACGACGCTCACGCGGAGGCCGTGCGCCGGCTGTGGCTGTTGCTGCGGTCGCTGGGCGTGGACGCCAAGCTGGACCTGACGGCGACCGCACAGCGGCAGTTCTGGCCCGAGTGGATGGACGCCCAGGTGCGGGAGGCGGACTTCGTCCTGGTGATCGCGTCGGCGGCGTACCGGGAGCGGGCCGAGAACCGCGGCGAGGTCACGACCGGCAAGGGCGTGCGGTGGGAGGCACGGCGGATCCAGGAGCGCTTCTACGCCGACCAGGAGGCGGGGCTGCGGCAGATCGTGCCGGTGATTCTGCCCGGCGGTGACGTCGACGGGTTGCCGGGCTGGTTGTTGCCGAACGGTGCGACGGTCTTCCGGCTGAAGGAGATCTCCGAGGCGGGCGTCGAGAAGGTGATGCGGGTGCTGACCGCTCAGCCACGGGAGGTCGAGCCGCCGCTGGGCAAGGTGCCGACGTTGCCGTCGCGGGCGGGCGCTGTCCCGCGAGCTGGGGTGGCGACGGAGCTGCTGATCGAGGCCGAGGTTCGGGGCAGCCGCCTGGTGAGTGAGGTGTCGCTCGCGGGGTCGCCGGTGTGCCGCCGGGAAGCGGATCTGCCGGCGGGGTTGGACCGCGTCTGGCAGGTGCTGTCCGGGTCGCCGGTGGTGGCGCGGCAACGACTCGCCGAAGCGGGGCTCGCGTTGGCGGCGCTGGTGTTCGACGAGGTGGGGCAGCGGCTGGTCGCGGATCTCGTGGCGGGTCTGCCCCCGGGTGACGAGGTCGAGGTGGTGTGGCGCGCCGACGCGGCCGGGCTGCGGCTGCCGGTGGAGTTGCTGACGCTGACCACCACGGCTGGGGAACGGCTGGATCCGCTGGCGCTGCTGGGTGGGGTGAGTGTGCGCCGGCAGGTGCCCACGACCCGTTCGCCGGGGCCGGCGGGACTGGCGGGGCCGTTACGGGTGCTGGCGGCGGTGGCGGCCCCGGAGGAGACCCGTACGGCCAATGCCCCGTTGGATGTCGAGGCGGAGATGCAGGCGCTGCTGGACGCTGTCGCCGAGCTCGGTGGTCAGGTGCGCATCCTGGAGGTGGCGTCACTGTCGCAGATCAAGGCGGCGCTGACCGAGTCGGAGTTCCACGTGCTGCATCTGTCCGCGCACGGCTCCCCGACGACCGTGGAGCTCGAGGACGAGGACGGCAATCCTCAGCCGGCCGGCTGCCGCGAGCTGATGACCGCGCTCAAGGACGCCCGGGCGGGCGTGCCGTTGATCGTGCTGTCCTCCTGCGCCGGCGCGGCCGGCGGGGACGAAGCCCTGGCCGCCGCCATGATCGCTGCCGGAGCCGACCGGGTGCTGGCCATGCAAGCACCCGTCACGGACAGGTACGCGACCCGGCTGCTCGCCGCCTTCTACCGGGAACTCGCCGCACCCGCGGCCGGTGCGGCCGGGGCGCTGGCGAGGGCGCGACGGGACGTGGAACGGGTCCGGCCCGAGGAGGACCGCCAACCCCGGCCGGAGTACGCGGTGGCCACACTGCTGTGCGCTGGCCCGGACGAGCCGCTGATCGATGCCCGCCTGCCGCCGGTGGAGTTGACCGCCCAGGTGGTGCCGTCCGGCACCACCGTCCGGGAACTGGGTCTCGGCCAGCTGATCGGCCGGCGTTCCCAGCTGCGGGAGGCGACCGCGGTGCTGCGCCGCACCGGCCCGGCCCGGGAGCGGCACGGCGTGATCAGTGGCGTCCAGCTGACCGGGATCGGCGGGATCGGCAAGACCGCCCTGGCCGGCCGCCTGGTCACCCGGCTGCGCGCCGAGGGCCTGCTGCCGGTGGTCCACGACGGCCGATGGAACCCGACCGCCCTGTTCGCCGGCCTGGCCGACGCTCTCCAAGCAGCCCATCCCGATGATCCGATCGCGGCATTGCTCGCTTCGGCAGAGGTGCCCGACACGGCGAAGGCTGACCTGGTCGGCCGGCTCCTCGGATCCACCCCGGTCATCCTGGTCTTCGACGACTTCGAACAGAACCTGTCACCCGGCGGCGGGGCGTTTCTCGACCCGGCCTTCGACGAGGTGTTCACCGCCTGGTGCGAGGCCGCCGACACCGGCCTGATCCTGGTCACCTGCCGCTACCCGCTGACCGGCGAAGAGCGCTACCTGGTCGAGGTGCCGGTCGGCCCGCTGTCGGCCGCCGAACTGCGCCGCCTGCTGCTCAGGCTGCCCGCCCTTCGCAGCCTGACCGGCGACGACCTGCGGCTGCTCACCCGCGCGATCGGCGGCCATCCCCGGCTCATCGAATACGTGGACGCGCTGCTGCGCGGCAGGCCGGCTCGCTTCCGCGAGGTGCACACCAGGCTCAAGGCCCTGGCCGCCCGCGAGGGCATCGACCTGACGCGGCCCCGGCTGGTCGGCGAGGCGGTCGAGGACGCCCTGCTGCTGGGCGGCGCCGACATCCTGCTCGACGAGTTGCTCGGCCTGCTGACCGACCACGAGCGGGAAGTGTTGCTCCAGGTCTCGGTCAGCCGGGCCCCGATGACGCTGGACGATCTCGCGTACGCCCTGGCCGAGCCGGCATCGGTGCGGCAGCTGGCCGCCGAGCACGAGCGATTGACCGATCTCACGTTGCTCGCCCCGGTCGCCGAGGTCCTGGCTCATCCGTGGACCGCCACATTGCTCGAACGCCGCCCGGACGTCGATCGGCTGGGCCGCCACGAACGGGCCCTCAAGATGCGGATGCGCCGCATGGAGCAGCGCCGCCTCAGATACGAGGATCTCCTCGACATTCCGCGGCATTTGGCAGCCCTGGACCGGTACGACGAGATCCCTGGCTTCACCACACAGGTGGTGGCGGTGCTCGGCGGGGTATTGGCCGCGGCCGCTTACCTCGCCGAGATACGCCCTCTGATCCCGGCCACCGAGCGCGCCTGGGCCGCCGTCGCTCGTCAGGAGTTCGAGGCCATCCGCAGCAGTGGAGACCTCGCCAGCGCCGCAACGCTGCTGACCGACATGCGCCTACGCATCGAACAACGACTGGCGGCCGATCCCGGCGACGAGGCACACACAGCCGACATGGTTCTCTTGCTGATCAACCTCGGCGACCTCGCCATCGCCACCGGCGATCTCGCCACCGCCCGTCACCACTACCAGCAAGCCCTCGAACACCGGCCACGCAGTTCCGACCTCAGCCCGTGGTGGCAAAGCGTGCTCGCCGCTGGTCACGAACGGCTCGGCGGCGTCGCGGTCGCCGCAGGGAACCTGACTGACGCTCGGAAGCACTACCAAGCCGACCTCGACATTCGCCAGCGGCTGGTCGCCGCTGATCCCGGTGACAGCGAATGGCAGCGCGCCCTGTCGGTCAGCCGTAACAAGCTCGGTGACGTCGCGGTCGCCGCCGGAGATCTGGCCGATGCCCGGGAGCACTACGAGGCCGGCCTCGACATTCGCCGGCGGCTGGTCGCCGCTGATCCTGGTAATAGCGGGTGGCAGCGCGACCTGTCGGTCAGCCGTAACAAGCTCGGTGACGTCGCGCGCGCCGCCGGAGATCTGACCGGCGCCGAGCAGCACTACGAGGCCGGACTCGACACTTGCCGGCAGCTGGTCGCCGCCGATCCCGCCAACAGCGAATGGCAGCGCGACCTGTCGGTCGGCTACGAACGGCTCGGTGACGTCGCGCGCGCCGCAGGGAACCTGACTGACGCCCGGCAGCACTACCAAGCCAGCCTCGACATCGCTCAGCGGCTGGCCGCCGCTGATCCCGGCAACAGCGAATGGCAGCGCGACCTGTCGGTCGGCCACGAACGGCTCGGTGACGTCGCGCGCGCCGCTGGAGATCTGGCCGATGCCCGGGAGCACTACGAGGCCGGCCTCGACATTCGCCGGCGGCTGGTCGCCGCTGATCCTGGTAATAGCGGGTGGCAGCGCGACCTGTCGGTCAGCCGTAACAAGCTCGGTGACGTCGCGCACACCGCTGGAGATCTGACCGGCGCCCGCGAGCACTACGAGGCCAGCCTCAACATCGTTCAGCGGCTGGCTGCCGTCGATCCCGGCAACAGGGGGTGGCAGCGTGACCTGTCGGTCGGCCACGAACGGCTCGGTGACGTCGCGCTCTCCGCTGGAGATCTGGCCGATGCCCGGGAGCGCTACGAGGCCGGCCTCGACATTCGCCGGAGGTTGGCCGCCGTCGATCCCGGCAACAAGGGGTGGCAGCGTGACCTGTCGGTCAGCCACGAACGGCTCGGTGACGTCGCGCGTGCTGCCGGAGATCTGACCGCAGCCCGGGAGCGGTACCAAGCCTGTCTCGACATCGCTCAGCGGCTGGCTGCCGCCGATCCCGGCAACAGCGAATGGCATCGCGACCTTGCCACGATACAGGGCAAGATCGACGAAATCCGAGAAGGCTGAAGAGTCGCGTCGGCCGTCGAAGCCGGCCGGCTAACCGCGATCGGCGCGGAGCACGTCCAGCATCAGGTCGAGGTGGCCCCGGTGCTGGGCCGTCTCGCGGATCATCTGGGTCCAGAGCCAGCGCAAGTTCACCGGCGCCTTGCCGAAGGACGGGAGCGCCGCCCGCGCGTCCAGGCTGTCGAAGCGGGCGACGGCGGCCCGGCTGCGGTCGCACGCGGTGGCATAGAGCGCCCGCAGCGACTCCACCGAATCGTCGGCGGCCGAGCGCCAGGCCCACTCCTCTCCCGGCGGGGCCGAGGCCCACGGCTCGGGGTAGGGGTCGCCGAGCAGCGTGTGGGTGAACCAGAGGTCTTCCATGTGGGCGAGGTGCTTCACGATGCCGCCGATGGTCATGTCGGTGGCCGGCAGCAGGCGCTCGGCGGCGGAGGCGTCGTCCAGGCCGTCCAGGGCGGCGAGCGTCCACTCGCGGTGCTGGTCGAGGAACTGGACGAGGGCGTCGCGCTCGCCGGGACGCAGGTGCGGGTACGGGTCGCTCACCGGATCTGCCTCGCGCATGGGTCGATTGTGGACAGCGAACGGCCCCGCTTCCAGGGAAGCGGGGCCGTTCTCGCGGATGCTTCTAGTAGACCGACACGCCGTAGACGCTCAGCGCCTCGGTGACCGGCTGGAAGTACGTGGTGCCGCCGGTGCTGCAGTTGCCGCTGCCGCCCGAGGTCAGGCCCAGCGCGGTGGTGCCGGAGTAGAGCGGGCCGCCGCTGTCGCCGGGCTGCGCGCAGACGGTGGTGCGGATGAGGCCGGAGACCGAGCCCTGCGCGTAGTTGACCGTGCTGTTCAGCGCGGTGACGCGGCCGGAGTGGGTGCCGGTGGTCGAGCCGCGGCGGTAGACGGTCGCGCCGACGGCCGGGGTGCCGGCGGAGGTGATCTCCTGCGAGCCCACGGTGCCGCTCTTGGTGATGGTCGTGTTGGTGTAGCGGACGATGCCGTAGTCGTTGCCCGGGAAGCTGCTGCCGGCCCGGGTGCCCAGGGTGGTGGAACCGTTGGTCCAGGTGGAGCCGGCGTTGGTGCAGTGGCCGGCGGTCAGGAAGTAGTAGGTGCTGCCGCTGCGCACGTTGAAGCCGAGCGAGCACCGGCTGCCACCGGTGTAGATGGCGTCACCGCCGGAGATGGTGACGGAGAGCTCGCCGGGGGTGGACTCGATGCGGGCCCGGTCGCCGAGCTTGGCCACGGTGGCCTGGACCGCGGCGAGCTTCGCGCCGGTGACCGTGCTGTCGACGGTGACGACGACCTGGTTGCTGACCGGGTCGACGGCGAAGGCGGTGCCGGGCGTCTTGAGCTCGGCCTTCAGGGCGTTGTCGGCGGCGGCCAGCTCGGCGCCGCTGCGGGAGACGAAGCGGGGCGTGGCCCCGGCCGCGGTGACCGAGCGGGCGGTCGCCGCATCGGTGACGTTGACGACCACCTTGCCGGCGGAGTCGATGTACGACCCGGCCGTGGTGGTGCCGAACTGCGCGTCGAGCTTCGAGGCGAGCGCCGACGGGGCGAACGAGGGGTCGGCGCCGGGCGCCGCCGCCGCGGATGACGCGGGCGACATGCCGATGAGAGCGGAGCCGACGAGCACAGATGCCGCCAGGCCGACGATCGGTCGGCGCAGCTTCCGGTTGAGCACGGTTCCTCCCGGGGGGATGGGATATACGCCTGATGCGGCGTACGAGGCTCAGTATTGGCCGACCTCGATGCATCCATCAAGATGCATCGATCCATGACCATGACCTGGCAAACCCGTCCTGAGCTGCCCCGATACGCACATATATCGCCGGTCGTATTACCGAACCGGGATGGCACGCACGGCCCCTCCGGGGGAACCTCCTAGCGCTTCGTGCAGGCCGGGACCGACTTGGCGATGCGGCTGCTCGAATAGGCCACGGAGACGACGAAGCAGTAGTTGAGGTTTTCGTTGAGGCCGTAGACGACGTAGTCGCCGCTGCCCGCCGGGAGCTGCTGGAACGGCTTCGGGTTCTGGCCGGCGCGGCCGCCGGAGACGAGGATCGGGCCCTCGGCGTCCGGCGGATAGGTCCACTGGAGCACGACGCTGTCGCGGTTGTCGCGCAGGCGCACGTTCTGCGGCGCGCCCGGGTCGGCGGCCGGTGGCTTGCTGGTGGCCGGCGGCGGCTTCGAGGAGGCGGCGGGCGGCGTGGCCGACGTCGGGGCGACGGTCGGCTGGGGACCGGTCGCGCCGTCCGCGTCGGGCAGGGTCAGGGCGACCACGGCGACGGCGGCGGCGATGCCCGCGACCAGCACGGCGGCCAGGATGAACGGCTGGCGGCGGCGCGGCGGAGGCGGCTGCTCGGTGCGGACCGGCAGGCGGGGCTCCGTGTTCGGCGGCGGCGTGTAGGTGCTCGCGGGGGCCGAGCCGATCGGCTGGGGGCGGCCGTCCGGGCCGTAGTCGGGCGCGCGACGGCCCGGCATCGGCGGCGGCGTGTCCGCGCGGGCGTGCCGGCCGGTCAGGTCGCCGGGCGCCTGGTGCACGTCGGCCAGATAGAGCGGCTGCTGGTAGACGGTGCCGTTCGGGTCGGTGGGGCGGTTGTCCGGCGGGGGCATGCCGGGGTCGTCCGACGGCAGCTCCGGCACGGTGGGACGCCGCGGGAAAGGCACATTTTGGACGCCGGGAGCGCCGACCGTGGTGACGCCCGGAGTGCACGAGTGCTTGGTGGACGGCGGCGCCGCGGCCAGCGCCGCCACCTGGCGCACCAGGGGATGGTCGGCGGGCAGGTAGCGCGCGCACAGCTCCTGTGCCTTGGTCAGGTGGTCACGGGACTCGGCCTCGCGGCCGCAGTCGCGCTCCATCGCGCCGAGCCGCGCGAGCATCTTGATGCCGGCGGGCGCGGCGTCACCGTACAGCCGGGTGTGCCGTCGCCAGGCGGCGGAGAGCCGTCCGCGGGCGGAGTTGCAGTGGCCGGCGGCGTGCTCGGCGGTGGCGAGGTCGGCCTCGGCGGCCAGCACGCGCGGGGTGTCCGGGCCGTCGATCTCGGCGAGGTCGCCGACCAGCCGGCGGTAGACCCGGGCGGCGTGGCTGTGCTCGCCGACGCGCTGGAGGACGGCCGCGTGGGTGGCCGCCGCGGCGACGGCACGCTCGTGATGGGACCCGTGCAGGCGTTCCTCGGCGGTGTGCGCGAAAGCGGCCCAGTGACGCGCGCCGCGCAGGTCGCCGAGCGCGATCAGGATGCGGGCGTGCAGCGCGGCGGCGAGCGCGAGGTCGGGACTGGCCTGGCCGGGGTCGGCCGCGGCGGCGGAATCGAGCACATTGGCCAGCACCCGCTGGGCGCCCACGAGATCGCCCGCCGACGTCATGGTCTGGGCGCGCTGGGTGAGCTCGGCTAGCGGAGGAGGGGCCATATGTCTCATAGTGCTCGCGTGAACACCCTAGGTACAAGTCAGCAGGCGCGAACACCCAGTCCGATCCGCGCCGACAGGGCAGGATAGAAAGCAGACATGTCCTCGGAGGAGATCGCCACCGTCAAACGCGAGCTGCTGGTCCGCCACCTGGAGGCGTGGGCGCCCGCGGCGCTGCACCGCGCCCGGCGGGTGGTCTACGCGCACGGCTACGCCGACGCGGGCGGCGGCGCGTCGTTCCAGGCGGCCGTGCGGGTGCTGACAGACCAGGCCGATTTCGTACGGGGCCGCGAGCTGTCCATGGTGGCCACGGGCGCCGCGCTGCCCGCTGTCGACGCCCCGTTCCCGGTGCACACCGTGCCGGGTGACACGGACGCGATGCTGGCGGTCGCGCTGAAGGCGAGCGGTGCTCAGCGCGTACCCCTGCTGGGATTCCTGGATGGTGCCGCGGCGGGTGCCGCACCGGCGCCGTCGACAGTGGCGGCCCTGACCGCGGGCAAGCCGGCCGAGGTGCTACTGGTGCTGCCGCCGGGGTCCTCGGCCGATCCCTATCGCGCGGGGTGGCCGCTGTTCACGCAGGTGGAGCTCGCCGTCGACGACAAGCCCGGTGAGCTGCTGGTCTTCGCGACGACGACAGGCAAGAGCCTGGAGGGGTTCAAGGAGGCGCTCTGGGCGGTCGACGAGTTCGCCGGGGTGCGCTACCGCGACCCCGGCGACCCGGACCGGCACCTGATCGACATCTCGCTCACCCCGCATCCGGGGCCGCTGCGCCGCGAGATCGTGGCGTTCCTGGAGCGGACCGGCTCGGCGACCGTGACGGAGCTGCGGACCTTCGCGCTGACCGAGACGGTCTATCGGGCCGCGGACGCGACCCGGGTCGTGCACGCGCTGGTGGACGCGGGGACGGTCAGCCGTACGCCGGCACACGGCCGGCTCGGCGGAGATGTCGTGATCTCGCGTTAGGACCGGCTCTTGTCCTGCTTCCAGGACAGCGGGCCGGGCAGGTCGACGCGGTGCGCCCGGGTGCGCGAGTTCCACGACCAGCGGCCGATCTTGAAGCTCCAGGACGAGAAGCCGTTCTCGGTGAAGTTGAGGATCAGCGGGCCGAACTTCTTGCGGCTCCGGAAAACGAGGCCCATCGCTATGTCCCTTCGTGGGGGGTTTCGGGGATGAGCCGTCGATTCCCGATGCGCCGAATCGGCAAACGTCACGCGGCGATCAGCGAGGCTGCCACGCGTCCGGGCGGGTCGTGAGCTTGCGGACGTGGGCTGGCATCCGGCCGCTGATCAGCTCGGCGAGGCTCACCTCGTCGACGACCTCGCGGACCGCGGCACGCACGGCGACCCAGAGATTGGGCAGATTTTCGGCCGCGCCCGTGTATTGAGTCTCCTCAGGACGCAGGCCGCGGACCCCGGCGAGCGGGCCGTCGACCGCGCGCAGGATCTGGCCGATCATCACATCGCGCGGTGGCTGTGACAGTGTGTAGCCCCCCTCGGCGCCTCGCTGGGCGCGGACGACACCCGCGCGCCGCAGGTCGGCGAGCACCGCCTCGAGGAACTTGCGGGGCATTTCCTGGTCCTGGGCGATGGCTTGGGCGGACATCAGTGCCGGGTAGGCCCGCGCCAAACTGAGCGCCGCCCGGACCGCGTAGTCGCCGCGCGCGGAGATCTGCACTCACCCATAATGCCTCGTCGGCGCCAGCGACTCGCACATGCCCCACGGATATATGGGAATTACGCTCCGTCAGGTGGGCGTCGCTGTGCGGGTATGGCCTGGCGCGGCCCACGCGCGGCGTCGGCGCGGAACTGCCCCGGGCTCATGCCGACCTCCCGATGGAAGAAGCGGCCGAAGTTCGTCGGCTCGGCGAACCCCAAGTGGCGGCCCACCTCGGCCACGGAGAGCGAGGTGCACGCGAGCAGCCGCCGCGCCTCCAGGGCGACCCGATCGTCGACGACCTGCTTGGCGGTGCGCCCGGTGACAGACAAACAAGCCCTGGTCAGGGTACGTACGGAGCAGCCCAGCTCGTCCGCGTAGTCCTCGACCCGGCGGCTGTGCGGATGACCCGCCTCGAGCATCGCCCGGAAGCGCGTGTAGGTACGGCTCTCCGGCCCGGCGGGCTCGGCGCCGCCGAGCAGCGCGATGCGCAGCAGCAGCACCCGGAGCTGCTGGCGCAGCAGCTCGCCGGCGAGCGGGCCCTGCCGGTGCCGCTCGCAGTCGACCGCCAGCTGGGCGAATTCGCTGATCACCGCGTCCTCGTCCTCGCCGCGCAGCTGCCAGCGGCCGGTCGACGCGGGCTCCTCGTCGCCCGCCAGATGGGGCGCGAAGGTGACCGCCGAGGCGGTGAGGCCGTTGCGGCCCACCCGCAGCGCCTGGCCCGGCCGGATCCAGAGCAGCGTGCCCGGCCGGCAGTTGTGCGCGAAGAAGTCCACCTCGACCGCGCCGTGGCCGGCCGTGGCCAGCAGGAGCACGTGGAACGGGAGGCGGTCGGGCGCCCGCGAGCCGGTGGCGTCCAGCGCGCAGGTGCCGACACCCGCCCAGCCGGGCGGTCGGAACGTGGTCGCGGCGTCGCGCGAGGCTGCAAGGGACATCGCGCCGACGGTAACCGGCGATGACCAGCGACGCATCCCTGGTCGGGGCTCTGTTTTCCAAGGTCGCGGAGTTATTCACCGTCGTACAGAGAAATGTCCGTTTCTTGACCCGGATTCCGCTATTTGTCCGGTTGTTGATTTTTACGCCAGAAAAGAGCGACCCGCGCGGACCGGCAGTGTCCGCGCGGGTCGCTCTTCGTTGACCTTTATCTCCCGGCGAGCAGCCGGTTGACCGCCGCGTCGACGTCCAGATGTTCCGATTCCCGGCCGCGCGGCACCACCACATAGGTGCGCCGGAGGAATCGGACAAGGACGCTGCGCGGCACTTCGAACAGCGCATTGCCGTCGGGCGACGACAGTGCGAGAGCGACGAAGTCCCCCCTCGGCGTGGCCCACGGCCACACCCGGACGTCGCCGATACCCGCGGGCTCATCGAGCCCGGTCACGAGCAGTTCCCGCGCAAAGGACCAGCTCACGGCTTCCCCACCGGCTGATTCTGCGTGGAACAACACGTGGACCGCGTACGGGTCGGCTGGGTCGTACCGCAGACTGGCGCGCACGGGCAGTGCCGTGGCGTCAGGCGCTACGAGCCGCAGCGAGGTCTCGACCTCGACGGTCGTTGGACGAATGGTACTCATGGACGAACTCCCCCCGGCACCGCTGCGAGGCTGGTGAACCCCGCGTTTCCCATACTCAGGTGATCCCTGTCGTTACGCTCCGCCATACGCTGATCTCACCCAGTAGTGGGAAGACGGTTCCGAAAAGCTCTTCGCACAAGACGTAAAGCGATATCTTGTCCTGTTCTGCCCAAGTACTCGGTTCCGCCCGGCGTCGGGTGGTCCAGCAGTTGACTTACTCCGGTAACGTCCATTCCTCCCGGGTAGTGACGGGGACCCGGAACACTGGGGGATGAAATGACTACGAAACCCGACGAAGATCAGTCCCCACTCGGTGTGCTGGACAAGATCCGCGCGAACCCGACCGGCAGGCTGGCCCTCAAGATCTCAGTAGCGACCCTCGGCGCCATCGTCGTCGCCGTGGGCATCGTCCTGATCCCGTTCCCCGGCCCCGGCTGGGCGATCGTGATCCTCGGCCTCGCCATCTGGGCCATCGAGTTCGCATGGGCCAAGAAGCTCCTCGAGTTCACCAAGAGACACGTCCAGAGCTGGACCCACTGGATAGCCCGCCAAACGTGGCCCGTGAAGGTCGTCGTCGGCCTGATCAGCTGCGTCTTCGTATGCGCCATCGTCTACCTGTCGGTGCGCCTGAGCCTCGGCATAGACCTGATCAAGGAGGGTCAGAAGCTGCTGACCTGACCCCTGATTCGCGAAGGGGCGGAGACGTCTAGTACAGTCAGTCTCCGTTGAGGGCGATTAGCTCAGCGGGAGAGCGCTCCGTTCACACCGGAGAGGTCACTGGTTCGATCCCAGTATCGCCCACGAGTCCGGGGCCGGAGTGTGCTCGCGTAAAGCGCGAGCCTTCCGGCCTCGTCTTGTTTGGCGCGACTTCGTCGCGCGGGCGGGGGCTTCGCCACCCGCACCCCCGCTGCCGGGTGCCGGCTGGGTGGGGGATTGGGGTGGAAGGGGCTTCGCCGCCTGCGCCCGCAGGACCTGGGTCGCGCTCTGCTCCTGAGAAAGGGCACGATCGATCCCATCATCGGCTACTGGCAGCCGATCGCCGAGGCCGGCGATCACAACGCGTCCGGGCGGATCGGGATGCTGCTGCACAGCGCCGGGAGGCTCGAGGAGGCCGGGCTGTGGCTCAACCGGGCCGCCGAGGGGAGACAGCCGTGCCATGGTCCTCTTGGGGTCGGTCCTGCTCGAGGAGGGAAGGCGAGCGGAGGCATTGCGGTGGAGCGTGGCGGCTCTGCGCGCCGACACCCGAGCCGTGGTGCCTCTAGCCGGGCTGCTTCTCCGCAGTGGGCAGTTCGCGACGCCGCGGTCGTAGATCAATCTCTTGCCGGCCAGGCGAACCCCTGCGTAGTCGACCGACTCTGCATAGTGGCCTCGCGTGGCGTCCGGTCCGGACTGTCTCGCCTTGGTCGTCACATCGGTGTGGCCGATCGAAAAGCACCAAGGCCTCCGCCTCGGCAGCCGGAACCGCTCACCGTGTCCGGATGCCCTTCTACAACGCCGCGAACTCCAGCCATCTGATCGGCGGGTCGGCGAACCGGGCGATCAGCTCGGCCCGCCCGTTCTTCAGGTTGACCCGCCACAGCGTGTTTTCGTTGCCGCGCAGTGCCGCGATGATCGAGTCTTCCCCGGCCGGCGCGGCCACTGCCCACATCGCCTCCTCGGGGAGCGCCGACCCCTCGACGGCGAGCAGTCCCTGTCCTTGGGCCGGGAAGGGCGCGCTCCAGAAGACCATCGGCTTGCGGGCGTCGCCCGGCCCGGGCTCGGCGCCGCAGACGAGCCGGAATCCGCCGGTCACGTCCTGCAGGCGTACCGAGTACGCGTTCTCGACCGGAAGTGGCAGGAAGGCGAACGGGTTCAGCCGGCTGCCGAGCAACTCGGCGAGGAGAACGCCACTTCGGTAGTCGTAACCGTCACCGGCGCGCCGATTGATCAGGATGGTCACGCAGAGCACGGCCCGGCCCGCCATCGAGGCGGGGTGGATGTCGCTGATGTGCACGGAGGTGAGGTCCGGTCGTGTCTCGTACGCGGCGAGGAACGTCAGCACCTGATCGGTGGTGAGAAGGGTGCCGCGCTCGCCGCGGAGCCGATCCCCGTCGTTCATGTCGTGCAGGACGAAGGTCGGGCCCGGCAACGCGGCGAGCTCCGCGAGATTGTTGTAGCCGAGGGCGAGGGCGTTCCGCGGGCCGAAGTCCATCAGGTACTCGATGGTCTGCTCAGTCAGCACGAACGTGTGGAGGGCGTCGCCCTGGACGATGTGCGCCACGGACTTGACCCGGCCGCCGTCCGCGCTTTCGTGGATCTGCGCCGGTTCGAGCGAGGCTTGCGGCTCCCACAGGTACGCGGCGCTCGGGCTGTAGCCGGTCAGGTAGGTCTTTCCGCGCCAGGCGATGGCCTCGATCCGGCGCAGGGCGCCGGTGCCCGCGCGGAGCGCCGCGGACGGCACTGCGAGGTTGTCCGCCGCCCGGATCTCGGCCCGGTCGCCCCGCGCGACGATCAGTGACGGTCCGGCGGGGACGCTGCCCAAGCCGGCCGCCGGGACGGGGAAGGCTGTGAACGGGTCGGCGGCCAGAACGGACTCCAGCGAGGACGCGAGCCGCTGGACGTTCTGCACGGTGTACGGCTTGTCGAGGGGATCGACATGGTCAGGATTGCCGAGCCGTTCCCCGCCCTCGTCAGCCGTGATCACGACTTCGCGGACGAAGTAGCCGAGATTGCTCTCCAGGAAGCCGCGGTGAATTTGCACCCCGCGCTGGTGGAGCGCATCCAGGAGGGGCTTCGGGAAAAGCTGCCATGCCGACCACATGCGGACGGCGGTGGCCCGGAACCTCGGGCGGCTCTCCTCATCGACCGGGCGATACGTGTCCCGTTCGAGGGTGACCCAGTGCATCGCCGCCCGGTCGACCATCGAACCGGCCACCCGCTGCAGGTGAAAGAGCTCCTGACGGCGGCGCTCGGCGGAGGCTGATCGGTCGGCGAGCACCTGGGCGGCGGCGTCCGCCACCGTGATCGTGCGGTGTTCGCGCGGGACCACCTGGTCGAACAGCTGCGCGAGCAGGGCGGTGTCGCCGGGGTCGTGGCGCTCCACGATCTCCCGCGCGCGGGTCACCGCAGCGATCTGCGCCGTGCGGAGACTCGGGTTGAGGGAGCGGAGGAATTCGGGCAGCGTTCCCGGGTCCGGGCCGTAGTCGATCACCTGGATGCGCTGTCGGAGCAGGTGCGCCACTCGGTCCGGCGGGCACTCCGCGGTCGGCAGCAGCGCATAGTGCCGGAACTGGTTCTGTCCGAACGTCTTGCCGGCCCACGCGAGCAGCCGGCCGATGTCGGGGTCCTGCATGCCGTCGAAGCTGCACCCGATGAACAGCAGCGTGCGGTCCAGCCACAGGGCGCGCATCACCGACTCGTACGACTCTTCGGCCGCCAGCCGGTCGTAGTCCCCGGTGCCGAACACTACCGTGTCCGGTTTGTCCCAGACCCCGTGCAGATGCAGGACGCCGCCCGAGTCTCGCAGCGCCGCCTGCATCGACGCCGGCCGGTCCCAGGAGACGGCCTCGCGGGGCATCAGCGAGTCGAAGGAGAGGATCGGGTCGTAGTTCGTCGTGGCCAGCAGTGGGCACATCAGCTCGAAGACGGCCGACGGCAGCCGCCAGTCGCGGACCCCGCCTCGCTCCATCCGGAAGGCCCCGCGCAGCCAGGCGCCCCACTCCCGCAGGTCCTTCAGCCGGCCGGTCAGCAGGGCCGCGGCCGTGACGAGATCCCCGGCGTCGAGAAGGCGCGCGGCCTCGGCCAGCTCACCGGCGTCGACGGCTTTGGTCCGCTCGAGGTGCCGCCGGGCCGCGTCGACCGCCTCCCACCACGTCGGCAGGCCGGCCGCCGCGCGGGACACGCCGACGCCGACCACCGGCACCAGCCGCCGCTCGTTGAGCGCGGCGCGTATCTCGGACCGGACGTCATCGCTCACATCAGCCACCGTAGCCACGGCGACGATTCATCGCCCGTTCCGCTCGCAGCCGGGCCGCTCGACGGTGGCGATGACTAGCCCGTCAGGCACCCCTGTCGCCACTGAGAGCTTCCGCTATGACGCGCATCCGGATATGTAGCCGAGGAGCGCGGAGGACCTATCGTTCCGGCCATGATCCACCCCAAGTCCGCAGAGCAACGGAGTCGACACGGCACCGCGGCACTCGTCATTGCCTGCATAAGTTTGGTCTTGTCATCAGTCACGTGTGGTCTGGCAGTGCTAGGCGGACTCGATGACAGCGGAAGCTCGGATCGCCTTCCCTTGCAGTCGGAACCGGTGGTAGCCAGCGCATCTGAGCTGGAGGCCGTCGCCCACGTCACCTTGCCGCCCGGAACCGTGTTGCTCTCCGCTGCGTACAGCAACGGGCTGGAGACTCGGCTGTCGGCGAAGTTCCGTCTGCCGCGTTCCGAACTTGACGCGTTCGTCGCCTCGGGGCAGTTCACCGCTGCGCTCACACCGGGACTTCGGGCCGTGGGTGAAGCGGAGAACGTCGGCGGAGGCAACCTCTGGCACCCCGAGAGCGCCAAGACCGTTGCCGGCATCGACGAGGTAACTTCGACCTCCGATGGGACATCGCGTGCGGTCCTGCTCGACCTTGACTCGCCCAGCATGGTGACCGTCTACCTCTACGCCGGGCGCGGATGAGTTCCGACATCCTGTCTACGGGGTTCGGAGTGAGCGGATTCCGGAGACGATGGCAGGGAACGTCAAGGCGAGCACGGCCAACCGGATGAAGCCGGCGCTGACGAAGGGTGCTCGGAGGCCGAGATGCTGTGCGACGACGCCGCCGGCCAGGCTGCCCAGCGGCATGAGGCCCCAGCCGAGCATTCGGTAGACGCTGTTGACCCGCCCGAGCAGGTGCACGGGCACGATCTGCTGCCGCAGGCTCACGGTCACGACCCCCGTGATGGTCACCAGAAAGCCGCTCGCCGCCATGAGAGCGGCCATCGCGAGGCCGTTGGGCGCCAGGCCGATGGCCACATAGACCGCCGCGTTGCCGGCGTACGACGCGGCGAGCGCGGGCAAGGGACCGGCCCGCCGCGCGATGCGGTTGTTGACCAGGCCGCCGATGATCCCGCCGATGCCGTAGCCCACCAGCATGAGCCCGTAGGCGCGCTCGGTGAGATGCAGCGTCTGGGTGGCCAGCAGAACGAGCGTGGCGAAGGCCATCTGGAAGCAGAACGTGTTCATGCCGAGCATGAGGGCGAGCGTGCGGAGGAGCCGGTACCGGCGGAGCCAGCTCAGCCCCTCGGCTATCTCCACTCGCATGGGCCGGCGTGCGGGGCGATCGTCGCTCGACGCGGCCGGCATCATCGCCAGCAGCGCCGCGGACATGACGAACGATGCCGCGTCGACGCCGAACGGCAGGGCCGCGAGGGCGGCGAACAGGACGCCGCCGAGGGGCGGGCCGATGGTCGACGTGCCCAGGGACTGGGCGATGTATTGGTTGCCGTTGGCCCGGGGGAGGAGCCGGGCCGGCACATAGTGCGGAAGAACCGACTGGGCGGCGTTCGTGATGACGACCTGGGCCGCCTGGAGCAGGAAACCCGCGATGAGAAGCAGAGGAACGGTGGTGTGGTGGGTCAGCGCCGCGAGCGTGATCCCGGCGGCGACGACGGCTTGGAAGACCTGGCAACGCCACATCAGGGTGGCGCGGTCGTGACGGTCGACGATCGCCCCGGCCGGCAGCGACAACAGCAGCCACGGGAGGTAGGCGGCGGCGGATATGGCCGCTATCTCCTGGGGGTCGACGGTCACCGTGACGGCCAGCAGCGGCAACGCGGCGATGAAGACGCCGTCGCCGACGCTGTTGATGACGTTGGCCCACCAGAGCCGCCAATAGTCGGTGCCGAGTCTCGCGTCGCCGGTATGGAGAAGTCTGCCCACGGGAGATCAGCCTTCTCGGTGCCGCGGGCCGTGGACACGATGTAGCGCCGCGCTACACAATGCGGACGTGCCCTTGGCGGTTGATCTCGACGTCACGGAGCTGGCCGGCACCAGGTTCGCCGTGTCGCCGCTCGCCGAGACCATCGGAGGGCTGCTCCTGCTCGGCGGCTTCGGCGCGCCCGAGCCGCATCTGCGCTGGCTGCGCTGGGCCAGGCAGGAAGCGGACGGGCTGAGCCTGCCGGCCACCTGGCCCCTGCTGGTCAGCGACCGGCCGTCGTGGCCCGAGTTCCTCCTGCCCGCGCCGGACGGTGTCGAGACGACGATCGACGAGGACCTGGCGGCGCTGCGGCGTACCACGGCCGGGCAGGTGCGGGCCGGCCTCGCGCGCACCTTCGGCGACGATCCGCCCCCGGCGGCGGCACGGCTCGCGAGGCGCCCGGCGGCGGGGTTGCGGCAGATCGCCGGCGAGCTGCGGGCGGCGTACGACCGGCTGATCGCGCCGCATTGGCCGCGGATCCGCGCCCTGCTCGACGCCGACGTGGCGCATCGCGCGTCGCAGCTGACCGCGGGTGGCGCCGATCGGCTCTTCGCCGCGCTGCACCCGGACGTGCGCCCGGTCGTTCGGCGTCACGCCGAGCGCGGTCTCCCAGCATTTGCGGGTGCTGCGCGACGCCGGCCTGATCGCGGGGGTACGCAGCGGGCGTCGAGTGATCTATCTGGTGACCACCGTCGGTCAGGCTCTGCTCGACTAAGTGATGAATATCACTGTTTAGGCGGTGGATACCTAGCGTTGCTGCACCTGGGACGCGCGCCCGGAGTGACCAGGAGATCTGCTGTCGGTCAACATCACTCTGCGTCCAAGATCGGGTGCCATGCGTCGCGAAGGCGTTCCGGGTCTGTGCTCACAGGGACAGCACAGCCTTTACATAGGAGATCTTGATTTCTTATGTTCCTTCCCCGCGACCGTGCGGTGTGGATGACGGGGGAAGTTCATGGCTGCTGTCGGCTGGCGTCAGCGTAGGCATCTGGCGACGGCTTGCGCCGCATTGCTGGTTGCCTCGACCCTCGCCGTGGTGACCAACGTCGATCCCGCGGCGGCCGCGCCCGCGGCACCGTCGTGTCTCGCGGAGCAGCCGGACGAGTCGTCGGCGCAGCGCATGGTTGCGATCTGCAAGCGCCGCGTGGAGATCCTCTCGGAGCGCACCGAGGACGCGCAGGTCTTCATCAACGTCGACGGCACGCTGACGCTCGAGCAGTCCGTGGAGCCACGTCGTGTTCGCAAGGGCAGTTCTTGGGTTCCGGTCGACACGACCCTGGCAAGGACATCCGCGGGCGTGGTCCCGCAGGCGACGGTGCTGCCGATGAATTTCTCTGCCGGCGGGAACACGCTGGTCGGCCGGTTGCGTGACGGTGACCGTGAAATTTCGATCAGCTGGCCAAGCCTCCTGCCGGCCCCGGAGCTGAAGGGATCAACCGCGGTCTACGCCGATGTATTGCCCGGGGTTGATTTGCAGGTGACCGCCCAAACCACGGGGTTCTCCGAGGTGCTGGTGGTCCGTAGCCGTAAGGCGGCTGCCAGCCCAAAGCTCGCTTCACTGAAGTTCGGGCTTGCGGCCAAGGGAGTCGCGGTCCGTACCACCGCAGGCGGCGGCCTAGAAGCTCGTGACGCAAAAGGTACCCCGGTGTTCGCGGCGCCCGCCCCGCTGATGTGGGACTCGAGCGAGCTTGCGCAACCCCCAATGGAGCAGCCGGCCACGGCCACCAACAAGAACCAAGCCGGTGAGCGCGCCAACATCGCCGAACCGCCTGCCGACAGGGACAAGCATGACCGTGATACGCCCGGGACGGAGCGGCAGCGCAGGGCAGTGATGCCGGTAAAGGTAGACGGATCCGCTCTGACGATCACGCCGGACCGTGCGATGCTGGCCGATCCACGGACGAAGTTCCCGGTTTTCATCGACCCGTCGGTCAATGGATATTTGGTGAACAACGAGTGGACCTCGGTGTGGAGCAAGCACCCTACGAGTTCCTTCTGGAAGAACACCTCGGCATTGCAGAACGGTTCGGTGTACGGGTCGGCAGGTGTGGGGCGGACCGAGGACTGCACGGGCTGCGCGGATCACATCATCCGGTCGCTGTTTCGGCTGAACATAAGCCCCGTGCGAGGTACGCAAGTCAAGGCGGCCAAGTTCATCATCAAACAGAAGCACGCGTGGACCTGCAATCCGAAGAGCAACGCGAAGGTGTATCTGACCGGAGCGTTTTCCGCGGCGACGACCTGGAACAATCAGCCGGTCTGGGTCGGCACAAGTCCCTTCACGGCGCAGAGCCCGGCCAATCACAAGGTGGGCTCGGTGCATGGCTGTGACGGGCCGGGCAACGTCGAGTTCAACGTGCAGCCGATGGTCGCGCACGCTGCGAAGAACAACCAGACGAGCGTCAACCTGGGACTACGCGCGGTCAACGAGGGCACTCTGCTGCAGTGGAAGCGGTTCGACCCATCGACCGCTGTGCTGGCGATCGATTACAACAGGAAGCCGAACCCGCTCAGCCCCATGACGTCGGATGGTAAGGACTGCTCGACGAACCCCAATCCCTACGTGCTATGGCCGACGCCGGTGCTGGCGGGTAAGCAGTCGGATCCGGACGGCGGGACGTTGACCACCGATTTCTATTGGTGGCCCGCGAACGGGCAGCGCAGTGAGACGAACAAGGTCACGCAGTCCAACGGCAACGGCACGGTCGTCTCGAGAGCTATCCCTGCCGGGAAACTGGCCGACGGTGGCACCTACATCTGGCAGGCGAAAACCTCTGATGGGGCCCTGTCGACGTGGTCCGGACAGTGCAGATTCACCGTCGATTCCACCCCGCCACCTCCACCTGGACCCATCACCTCCACCGACTACTCCACCACCACCTTCATGGGCGGCGTGGGTATCAAGGGCACGTTCAAGATTGGCAAGCCGAACACGACCCGTCCGCAAGAGATCACCTCGTACGTGTGGACGCTGGACTCCGGTGTGCTGCTAGCTGCGAAGCCGGCCACGATGAATGCCGACCGCACTGGGGCCGTGACGACGGCGCCGTTGCACGAGGGCATCAACACGTTGCGGGTCTGGTCGAAGGACCACGCCGGCCGGTACTCGACGAACCCGTCGACGTACACCTTCCTCGTCCGGACTGGCACCGGCCCGGCGGCGGAGTGGACGTTCGATGACGCGGATGTCGCCGGCAAGGACGTCAGCGAGCATGGCAACACCGTGACCCTGGGCGGCAGCGCCACTCGTTCCGCCGGTCGTGGTGGCGAGGGCAGCGCGTTGTCGTTGAACGGAACGACCGGATTCGCCGCCACCGCCGCTGCGCCGACCTACCCGCACCCTGACACCGGCGCCGCCACTGCGGTGCGCACCGACAGCAGCTTCACCGTGACCGCCCGGGTGCGGCTGACCGCGACGGGAGGAACGGTCCAGCGCACCGCAGTGGCGGCCTCAGGCAGCCGCACGTCGGCGTACACGCTGGGCTACTCGGGTCCGGACAACCGGTGGCGGTTCGCGATGGCAGGCTCCGATGCCGACAGCCCGACTACCTTCCAGATTCTGTCGAACGCCGCCCCCGTCGCGGGTAAGTGGACCCACCTGGCCGCGACCTACAACGCGGCGACCAAGAAGCTCACCTTGTACGTGAACGGGGTCGCGCAGACCGCAACGGCAACGCTGACCGGCGGGTTCAACGCCACCGGCCCAGTGACCATCGGCAAGCGAAAGTGGACCGGCGCCGACAACGGATTCCTCGACGGGGCAGTGGACGACGTGCGGGTCTACACCTTTGCCGAGACCGCAACCAATCTGGCCGAGCTTGCCCAGCCGCTACAGCCGGCGATCAGCCTGCCCAACGGCTCCGAGGTGACCGTCGGCGGAACAGCGCAGGTGACCTTCAACGCCGGCGGGGACACCAATGTCACCAAATTCCGGTACAGCTTCGCCGGCGACGGACTCGGCTCCACGGCCAACCTGGCCACCGCGGGAGGCAGTGTCACCGTGTCTGTACCGGTGGGCGCCAACCCAGGTGAGTGGCCGCTGTACGCGGTCGCCAACGACGGCACGCGCGACGGCCCGCTCACCCAGGCCATCATCATGGTCAAGTCGGTCGGAACTCGTCTGGACGGCACGGTGGTCGACTCGACCTCTTACAGCGGCGTCGCGGGCGCGACCGTGACGCTGCGACCCGGCGGCCGGACAACCACCACCGACGCCGACGGCATGTACGAGTTCACCGATCTCACGCCCGGCACCTACACCGTCGTGGCCAGCGCCGGGGGCCGATGCGGCCTCGGAGCCAACCAGCAACGCAACGTCTCCACTCAGGGCCTGACTCTCGAGCTTGTCTTGGTGCGTACTTCCTCCAGCCTTGGTCACGTCTGCGCCGAGCGCACCGCCACCTTCGCGACCGGCACAACCGTTTTGCCGCTGACTGGCGACAACGCCGTGATCACGATGGAGTTGCCGTTCGCGTTCCCCTACTACGAAACCGCCTATCGCAGCGCCTGGGTCGACACCAACGGCCTGCTGTCGTTTACCGATCCGCTCGGCTCACACCCACATACCGCCGGAACAGCGCTGGTATCGGCGGCCGAACCGAATGCGGTCATCGCCCCGTTCTGGGACGACCTGGTCGTCGACTCCGCCGCGAGCGTCCGCACCGCGGCCACCGGCAGCGGAACCAGTCAGCAAGTCGTCGTCGAGTGGCGCAACGTCTACCGCAAAGACAACACCGCGCAGCGGCTCAGCTTCTCGGTCACCCTCGCCGCTGATGGCACCGTCACCACCAACTACGACGGCCTCGACAACAGTGCCGAGCAGGGCAGTAACGCGCTGGTCGGCCTCGAGTCGGTCGACGGCGAAGACGGAATCGCGTACTCCTCCGACGAGGCGGCGCTCGCCAACGGCAAAGCCATCGTGTTCACCCCGCCGGACCTGCCCGGCGGCTTCGAAACCCACAACCTCACCGGCAAACTGACCAACCGGTCCGGACAGCCGGTGGCCGGCGCCACCATCGCGCTCGACCCGAGCGGGCTAACCACGACCACCACCGCCGATGGCAGCTACACCTTCTACGGACTGGTCGCCGACAGCTACGCCATCACCGCCCGCAAGACCGGACGCTGCGCCGACACCGTCGACCAACAAGTCGAGCTGACCGCCGACACGACGCTCGACCTGCGCCTGGCACCCGACTATGGCGTCATGGGCTACGCCTGCACGGTCGGCACCGTCAACTACGTCGCGGCCGGCACAGTTCTGCCACTGACCGGCGACGTCGCGGAGACCGAGGTGACCCTGCCGTTCCCCGCCCTGTTCTATGGCCGGAGCTCGACCACCGCGACCGTGTCGACGGACGGATGGGCGGCCGTCGGCGGGGGCTACCTCGACGCGCTCTGGAGTGACCTGGTCATCGACAGCTCCGCCAGCGTCCGCACCCAAACCATCGGCACGGCGCCCAGCCGCACCTTCGTCATCGAATGGCGCAACGCGCTGTTCGACGGCACCAGCGAGCGGAGCACATTCGAACTCGCCCTGCACGAGGATGGGAAGGTCTCCTACCACTACGGCGCCATGTCCACCGACCTGCAGAAGGGCAGCGGCGCCACGGTAGGACTCGAGGACCTGACCGGTACTGTGACCGACTTCTACTCGGACCAGAAGCCGAGCCTTACCCCCAACAGCTCGATCACCTGGACACCGGCAGCGGCAGGCGCCATCGGCGGCGTACTGACCGAAGCGGTCACGACCACACCGATCGAGGGCGCCACCATCACCCTGAACCCCGGCGACCGCACCACCACAACCGGCGCAGACGGCAGCTACCAATTTACCGGCATGACGCCCGGCGCCTACCAGCTGACCGTCTCGGTCGGCGACAACCGCTGCCTCGGCCAGTACGCCACCGTCACCGTCTACAAGGCCGGCGGGGACGCCACCAAAGACCTGTCACTCAGCGACGCCGACAACCACTACCGCTGCACCACCAACGCCCAACCCTTCATTACCGCTGACACCGTTCAACCGTGGACAGGCGACGACGAAGCCTGGCATGCCGTGACGCCGTTCCCGATCAAGCTCTACGGCGAGACGAGTTCGGACGTGTGGGTGTCGAGCAACGGCTTCGTCACCCTCGCCCCTGAAGGCGCCGCCGACTACGCCGCCACCCCGATTCCGTCCGGCAATGCCGACCTGACTCCCAACAGCGCCATCTACCCGTTCTGGGCCGACTGGGTGATCGACGACCAGGCCGCCATCGCCACCAAGGTCACCGGCACCGCCCCGAACCGGCAATGGATCGTCGAATGGCGCAACGCCCTCTGGTTTGCCAGCGACGCCGACCGGGTCTCCTTCGAAGCGATCTTCGCCGAGGACGGGAGCATCACCTTCGCCTACGACGGCATCGACCCGGACAGCCCCATCGAACGAGGCAGCGGAGGCACCGTCGGCATCGAGAACACCGACGGGACCGTCGCCCTCCAACATCTGTACGCCACTGACCTGCTCACCGACGGCACCGGCGTTCATTTCCAGCCCGATGCCCCAGCCACCAACTCGATCAGTGGAAGCGTCACCTGCGCCGGCAACCCCGTCGAAGGCGCCACCGTCAACGCGGCCGGCGTCACTACGACCACGGCATACGACGGCATTTACCAACTGGACAACATCCCTGCCAAGACTTGGACGGCCCTGGCGAGCATTCCCAACGGAGACTGCGCAGGCTCCCAAACCAGGTCGGTCCTGGTCGGTCGCACCGCAGCTACCATCGGCTTCGCGGCCGAGCCCACCCCGGCCGGTGCCAGTTACACGATCACCGAGGCGCCGATGCCATACACCGCTGCGACCGGAACGGACCTGCTCACCGGGAACGACGCGTGGGCCACCGTGCAGCTGCCGTTCCCGATCCCGTTCTACGGGGCCAGCACCGAAACCCTGCGGATCGGCACAGAAGGCACCCTCGACCTGCCCGCCGGCTATATCTACCCGTTCCGCAGGGACTGGATAGCCGACGAACAGTCCGACATCGTGACCGCCGTGCGTGGCAGCGCCTCCGATCGGCAGTACGTCATCGAGTGGCGCAATCTGCGCCACTTCAACGACAGCAGCGTCCGATTCACCTTCCAGGCGATCCTCGACGAGACCGGCGGTATCAGTTTCGTTTACCCCGGCAACGACGGCAGCTACCTGAACAGCGGCGGCATGGCCCTGATTGGCATCCAACCCGCCGACGGCAACGCAGGACTGCTCTACTCCGACCGGCTAGCCGTCCTGCGCCCCGGCTACGGGCTGCGCCTCACCACTGCCATGCCCTGACCGCCCACTCGCGCCGTATCCGCACCGAGCAGCCGGCCGCCATCCCGGCCGGTCTGCCCGCTGCGCCTTCCCCACGTCAACCCTGATCGTTTCCTCACCCCCTCGGGAGCGTCCGGTGAGCTCTACCTCGTCTGCACTGTCACGGCGACGAAGAATCGCGACCACACTGACCGCCATCCTCGTCGTCGGTCTCCTGCAAGCGCCGGCACAGGCCGCCGATCCCGAACCATTCACACCGCCGACACCAGAACCCGTACCCGTCGTGCCGGTCAAGGACGTTCCCGCGCGGCCCGTCGCCGAGGCGAAACAGCTGGCTCCGGCGTCGGCGCAGCCGGCACCGGCATGGCCGGAGGCCGGTAGCGCAATCGTCGACACCACCACCACCGTGGCGGCGACGGCCGACGGATTGCCTGTTCGGGTCTCCCGTGGCTCCACTCAGTCAGCCGTCCGGGCCACACAGTCCGGCCCGGCCCGCGTCCGGGTCGAGGTGCTCGACAGGCCCACCACAGAGAAGGCCGGTGTGCGCGGCGTGCTGCTGCGCCTCGGCCGCGCCGACGGCACGACGGCGGCCGGCACGGCCACCGTGACGCTCGACTATCGGTCGTTCGCCACCGCCTACGGCGCCGACTGGTCCAGCCGTCTGCGACTGGTCGCGCTGCCCGCTTGCGCACTGACGACCCCGGCGAAGGCCCAGTGCGCGCCGCAGCCACTCAAGTCGACTAACGACGCCAAGGCGAAGACCGTGTCCGCTGATGTGGCCGTCGGCGCATCACAGACGCTGATCGCTGCCACGGCCGCCGCGTCCGGCCCGGCAGGTGACTACGCGGCGAGCTCGCTGAGCGCCTCATCAACCTGGTCCGTCGGTGGCAACTCGGGATCGTTCAACTGGTCCTACCCGATGCGGACGCCGCCGGGGCTTGGCAGGCCCGGTCCCGAGGTGGCGCTGTCGTACTCCTCACAGTCGGTCGATGGCATGCATGCTGCCTCGAACAACCAGCCGTCCTGGGTCGGGCAGGGCTTCGACACAACCGCCGGTGGCTTCATCGAGCGCACCTACATTCCCTGCGCCGACGACATGGACGGCTCGGCCAACAACGACAAGAAGACCGGCGACCTGTGCTGGGAAACCGACAACGCCACATTGTCGCTGGCCGGGCACTCCGGCGAGCTCATCTACAACGCCACGCAAAAACTGTGGCATCTGCGCAACGACGATGGAACCCGAATCCAGCACAAGACCGGCACCGTAAACGGCGACGAGGACGACGGCGAGTACTGGATCGTCACCACACCCGACGGTCTCCAGTACTGGTTCGGCACCAACCGCCTGCCCGGCTGGACCACTGGAAAAACCGAAACCAACTCCACCCTCACCGTGCCGGTCTTCGGCAACGACCCCAACGAGGCATGCAACGCCTCCGCGTTCGCCGACTCCGACTGTATGCAACCGTGGCGCTGGAACCTCGACTACGTCGTGGACCCCTCCGGCAACTCCATGTCGTACTGGTACCAGAGGGACACCAACAAGTACGCCCGCAACTTCGACCCGGACGACGCAGCCTCCTACCACCGGGATGCGTGGCTCGAGCGCATCGATTACGGCACCCGCCGCGTCAACGGCGTCGACTCGGTCTTCACCGCGCTGGCGCCGATGCGCGTCGACTTCGCCGTCGACCATCGCTGTCTGGCCGACTGCGGCACGCACGATGCCGTGCACTGGCCCGATGTGCCGTGGGACTCCGCCTGCACCGGCAGCTCGTGCCCGGACTCGTACACGCCCACATTCTGGAGCACCAAGCGACTCAAGACAGTTACCACTCAGGTCCGTAACGGCGCGTCGTACCGAGACGTCGAGCGGTGGACGCTCACCCACACCTTCCCCGATCCCGGCGACGGCACTCGCGGCGGGCTGTGGTTGTCCAAGCTGTCACACGCCGGGCTGGTCGGCGGCACCAAGACCGTGCCGGACGTCGAATTCACCCCGGTCGGGATGGCGAACCGGGTCGACACGATCGACTTCGCCCTGGCGATGAAGTGGATGCGCATCGAGAAGATCCGCTACGAGACCGGCGGATCGGTCGACATCACCTACTCGCCGCAAGACTGCCAAGCCGATGAACCGCGGCCGGCGCCGGAGAGCAACACCCGCCGCTGCTATCCCGTGCGCTGGATTCCGGAGGGCAAGTCCGCCCCAGTCACCGACTGGTTCAACAAATACGTCGTCACGAGCATCTACGAGAACGACAACACCGGCGGCATTCCGCCGCTCGGCAGTCCTCGCGTCGCCTACTACTACGAGTACCTCGACGGCGCGGCGTGGCACTACACCGACGACGACGGCCTGGTGAAGAAGAACTTCAAGACCTGGTCCGACTACCGGGGCTACGGCAAGGTCGCGGTGAGGGTCGGCGACGGCAGCGACCGTACCTACACCGAAACCCGCTACTTCCGCGGCATGAACGGCGACCGCGCGGACAGCGCCGGCGGAGTGAAGGCGCGCACGGTCGACGGGATTGCCGACGACGACTGGCACGCCGGTGCGGTCCGGGAGACGAAGGTCTTCAACGGGCCCGGCGGCGCACTGATATCCCGCCAGGTCAACACACCGTGGGCGTCCGGACCTACGGCCACGCGCACCATCAACGGCGACACCGTCACCGCCCGGTTCACCGGCACCGGCACCTCCACCTCCCACACGACGCTGGACGGCGGCCGCGGCGAACGCACCACCAAGACCGTCACGACGTACGACAGCTACGGCATGCCGTACATCGTCGACGACCTCGGCCAAGACGGCGTGGCCGGCGACGAGCGATGCACCCGGACCGAATTCGCCCGCAACACCACCGCCTGGATCCTCAACAAGCCGAAACGGGCCCGCAGCTTCGCTGTCGCGTGCGCCAACACCAGCGGCACCCTGACCGAGGCCGACGTCATCTCGGAAACCCGCACCTTCTACGACGGTGACCTCACCTGGACCGCGGCCCCGAGCAAGGGTCTGCCCACACAAACGCAGGAGATGTCGGCCTGGAACAACGGCACACCCACATTCCTCGTGGTGAACAAAGCTACCTATGACGACCACGGGCGCATCAAGACCGTCTCGGACGCCAACAACGCGCAGACCACCACCAACTACACCCCCGCCGCAGACGGGCCGGTCACCTCGACCGTGACCAAGAACCCGATGCAGCACGAGACCGAGACGACCCTCGAGCCGGCCTGGGGCCTGCCGGTGACCGTCGTCGACCCGAACGGCAAACGGACCGACATCCGCTACGACGCGCTCGGCCGTACGACCGACGTCTGGGGGCCCGGCCAGACCAAGGACGCCGAACCCGCCACCGAGAAATACAGCTACGACATCAACAACGACGCCGCCAGCGTCGTCTCCACCTCCACCCTCAATCCCGCAGGCGGCTACGTCACCACCTACGCCCTGTTCGACGGGCTGCTGCGTCCCCGCCAAACCCAGGCGCCCTCACCATCCGGCGGACGGCTGCTCACCGAAAGCTTCTACGACACCGCCGGCCGGCAGGTGCTCACCTTCGGCACCTACCACGCCAGCGGAACACCAGGCGGCACCCTCACCTCAGTGGACAGGGCGTTCGTCAAACGGCAGACGCGCACCGTCTACGACGGGGCCGGCCGCGTCACGGCCGAGGTATTCCAGCCCGACGGCGTCGAACGCTGGCGCACGAGCACCGCGTACGGCGGTGACCGCACCGACGTCACACCGCCGGCCGGTGGCACCGCAACCTCGACTGTCACGGACGCCCGCGGCCGCCCGGTGCAACTGCGCCAGTACCACAGCGCGGCGCCTACACCCCAGACCGCAGGTAGCTGGGACGCGACCACCTACGCGTACGACCGGCGCGGCTATTTGACCAAGGTCGCCGACACGCTGGGCAATGACTGGGTCTACACGTACGACGTGCGCGGCCGGGCGACCACGGTCGACGACCCGGACAAGGGCAAAGCCACCCTCACCTACGACAACGTCGGCAACGTCTCGACCGTGACCGATGCCCGGGGTAAGAAGCTCGCCTACGCATACGACCCGCTCAACCGTAAGCGCTCGGCGTACGACAACCGCATCGGAGGATTCGAGCGCGCCCAATGGATCTACGACACCGTCCAGAGGGGCTATCTCTCGCAGTCCACGCGATTCGTGGGGGCGGACGCCTACCAGTCCAAGGTTCTCGAGTACGACGACAGCTACCAGCCCACCAAAACCGCGATCGTCATCCCCGACGGTGAGACCGGCCTCGCCGGCACCTACAACTACACCGCCACCTACAACGTCGACGGCTCCACAGCGTCGACCGGTATCCCCGGCACCAACACCGGCCTGCCCGCTGAGACGCTCAGCTACGACTACACCGCACTCGGGCAGCAACGCACCCTCACGACGCTATACGGCACCCAGAACCTGACCTACATCAACGACACCGTCTACAACGCCCTCGGCGAGGTCGACCAGATCGACCGCCATCTCGGCAGCGGCGGACACGTCTACACCGCGTTCTCCCGCGAAGACGGCACCCGCCGAATCACCAAAGTCATGACGGCCCGCGACACGGTCACCCCCGCCGTCCTGTCCGAAACCAGCTACGAGTACGACCCGGCCGGCAACATCACCAAAGTCGTCGACGCCGCCCCCGACCCGCAAGACGACACCCAATGCTTCACCTTCGACTACCTCGACCGGCTGACCGAAGCATGGACACCAGCCAACGGCGACTGCACGGCGGCACCGGCGGTCACACTGCTCGGCGGTCCGGCCGCCTACTGGAACAGCTGGCAGTACGACAAGATCGGTAACCGCACGAAGGAAACCGTCCACTCGGCGGCCGGTGAGACCTTGACCGAATACACCCACCCGGTGCCCGGCAGCACCGCCGTGCGGCCGCATGCTGTGACCGCCGTGTCCGGTGCCACCAACGCGAGCTACACCTACGACCAAGCCGGCAACATGCTCACCCGCCCGGCGCCGTCGACCGGAACCCAGACGCTGACCTGGGATGCCGAAGGTCTCCTGGAAAGCTCCGCGGACGCCACCGGCCTGACCACCTACATCTACGACGCCGGCGGCAGCCGGCTCATCCGCCGCGACCCCGACGGCAAGACCCTCTACCTGCCCGGCCAAGAAATCCGCTACAGCAACAGCACCGCAACCACGACCTGCACGCGTTACTACACCTTCGCCGACAGCACCATCGCCTCCCGTACGAACACAGGGCTCACCTGGCTGGCAACGGACCATCAAGGAACAGCCCAGATCGCCATCGCGGCCGGCACCCTGCAAGCCACGACGCGCAAGCAGACACCCTTCGGCGATCCGCGCGGCGCCGCCAGCGCCTGGCCCAACGACAAAGGCTTCGTCGGCGGCACCATCGACAACACCGGGCTCACCCACCTCGGCGCCCGCGAATACGATCCGCAGCTCGGCAGGTTCATCTCCGTCGACCCCATTCAAGACCTGAACGACCCGCAACAATGGAACGCCTACGCCTATGCCAACAACAACCCCATCACCTTCAGCGACCCCACCGGACTGGTCGTCGACAAAGACCGGCCAGGCTGCGCAGCCGGCAACGGCGGTAGCTGCAACAACTACGTCAACCCCAACAACGGCAACCCGTCCGGCTGGAAGTCCGGCGGCGGATCAGGCAGCGGATCAGGTCAAGGATCAAGCAGCGGATTCGCAGACGATGACGATTACGTTGGCAAGGCCACCGGCTGGGAGAACCCGGAAACTGGGGATGCTCAAGTCTGCGTAACCGGATTCGGTTGTATGGACAAATGGCAGATCACCAACATCGAGGCTTATCTCGATGCGTATAACGCCTCAGTCGATCAACTCGTCAAAAAGAACGGTGGACAGCCGCTTCGCGACTTCCAGTACGCACAAGCAATGCTGGAAGCGTGTATGTCCGGAGAAAACGAGCTGACCAATTGCTCGGGACAGGCATACCACGCACTCAACGACGCTTGGTCCCTCGCAGCTACCGCAGCCAAGGAAGGCGACCAAGGGGTTTCGAACGGAAACGTGGCAGTCGCGGCAGCCTTTGCCGCCCTTGTCGGCTACGGCGAGACCGTAACCTCCCTTACTGGCTGTGGCATGAGACCGCTCGGAGGGCGCAAGAGCTTCTCGGGTGAAACGCGAGTGCTGATGGCCGACGGCACCACCAAGCCGATCAAGGACGTGAAGGTCGGCGACGTCGTGCTCGCCACCGACCCGAGAACCGGCGAGGAAGGCCCTCATTCCGTCACCGCAACGTGGTCACATCTGGATGACCTTTTCACGCTGGCCGTTAACGGCAAGAAACTGATCACCACCGAAGATCACCCGTTCTGGGATGAAAGGGATGGCCGCTGGGAGCGTGCGGACCAGCTCAACCCGGGCGACCTCCTCCTGGATCCGGCCAATCATGCGGTGTTCGTCGACGGATTTTCGACGTCAGAACGCCGGACGGCAGCCGCCTACAACCTCACCGTTGACGGCCTTCACACGTACTATGTGCTCGCCGGCAACACTCCGGTGCTGGTCCACAACTGCGGTACGGATATCGTCAAGTACGATCCGGACTTCGCGCTCGGTCAGTTGACGCAAGGCCGCGTCGCCAAGGCTTCAGAGTTGGACAGTTTCGGTGCTTCTCAAGGATGGACGCGGAGCCGCACAGCTAACGGGCCTATCAAGTACACGGATGAAAACGGAATCGTGAGAATTACGATCAAGCGAGGTAGTGGGCGGGCACCCGGAAGCGAGAGCCCGCATGTCGAAATGCGGAACGCGGCCGGGGAAAGAGTTGATCCGTATGGAAATCCGGTGACTCGGAAGTCTCTGGGTAACCACACTTCGATTGACTATGATCTGCCATGACAAACTACAGTCAGATCGGTGAGCTGCGCCTCTTCTACCTGGAAGACAGTTGGGTGCTGGACATCGTGGCTCGCCCGGGGACACTTACTATCTCTCTTGATGTTGTATTGCTTCCTGAGCACCCGGACTACCAGGCTCCGCTGCCCGGGGAGAGTCATTGCTATCGACGTGGGGAGCTTAGGTTCGAAAAAGTTTCGGTCCTTCATTGGGCCGGGCAAGGGCTGCCGCCGGCCAGAGACGCGTCCGGGGAATTGGACTATGGAGGCGTCGATTCATTTGACTTTGATCATGATGCCTACCGGATTGCGGGGGACTTCGGCGAAATCAACGTGCGTGCCGACTCTCTGCAGATAGAGCTAGTTCCGCTGGAGAGCGGGTAAAGGGATCGGCGTGTTCGAGGTGGCTACAACGACTACTGCGAGTCCGGACAGTCGCTGGGAAAGCGTAGCCGTGCGCTCGGGTTGCCGTCACGGTTGCCGTCAAACGCTGAAATTGATCTAAAGATGTCGATGGGGTGTTGCCGGGCGGCAGCGGTCTGCGTGGTGGTGTCGCGTGGCAGTGCGGGGCGGCGTCGATCCCGGAACCGGTGGCCGTGCGCGGGCTGGCGAAGGCATCATCCTGCTAGTCCTGGTCGACTGGCTCAGCTGCTTGGAGGTTCGGGTGTTGGCGGGCGTGCGCGCGGGGGCCGTAGGTCTGTAGCGCGTGCGCGTGGCCCGGCGCAAGCCGGGCCGTTCTTGATTAGGTAGAGCAGTTTTGAACCAGCCTGGTCGCAGCCTGGGTTACTGCTTGGGTTCGCGGGTGCGGCTGCTGCGCCGTTTGGTGGGCGCGGCCGGCGGCTTGTCGTCGCTGGTGACCGCTGCGATGGCCGGTGGCTTGGCGAAGTTGCCGTGGTCGGCCTGGTATTGATCACTTCGTCGATGAGGCGGCCGTGGGTGTCGGCGTGGTCGAGCAGGTCTTGCAAGGCGGCGTTCTTGTCGTCGAGGGTGCGGGCCTGGTGGTAGCGGATGGTGATGGCCTGCTGGTCGGCGAGGTAGGCGGCGACCCGGCGTCTGAGTCGGGGTCGTCGATCGGCTCCTGGAGGACGCCGCTGCGGAGCAGGTCGAAGGCGTCGGGGTGCACGAAGGTGCCCTTGCCGGCGACGGCGTAGGTGATGCGCCGGTTTTGCAGTTCGCGCAGAGCGCGTTGGGCGGTCATCGACGCCACGCCGTACACGTCGGCCATTTTGCGGGCGGACGGTAGCGGGTCGTTGGGGTTGAGGCGTCCGTCGCGGATCTGGTCGAGGATGTCGTCGACGACCTGTTGAAACAGGGATCTGGACCCGGCCGGCTACGACTACGCCGGTCAGGTGCTGTTCAACGCCTATGCCGGGCGGTTGTGGGCGCGGTTCCTCCAGCAGTCCCGGCGGGCCTTGGCCACGACCACCGGCCTACCGCGCGATGTCGCGGCTTCGCCGGTGCGGATGGTGTTCGCCAAGGTCGCCGAGTTCCAAGCCCGCGGCGTGGTCCACCTGCACGCGGTCGTGCGCCTCGACGGTCTCGACGGTCCTGCCTCACTTCCGCAGCCCGGGGCCACTGCCGCGCTGTTGGAGTTGGCGCTGCGGAACGCGGCCCGACGGGTCACGATCGCCGTCCCCGGTACTCGGCAGGTTCCGGCTCGGTCGTTGCGGTGGGGCCGGCAGCTCGACCTCCGCCCGATCGCCATCGACGGCGGCCTGTCGGAGATCGTGGTGGCCCGGTACGTGGCCAAGTACGCCACCAAGGCCGCCGAGGTCGCGGGAATCGATCTCGGCCCGATCTTCTGCCGCGTCTGCGACGGCTACGGCGCTCATCCCGTTCGTGACCAGGGCGCCGGGCGCCTGCTGTGTCGTCGCTGCTCAGGAACCGGACGGCGACCCGACATCGACCTGCGGGAGCTGGGCGATCATGCCCGACGGCTCGTCGAGACGTGCTGGTGGCTCGGCGGGCAACCCGTCTACGCGGGGCTGCGGCTGCGCCGTCACGCGCACACATTCGGGTTCCGAGGTCATTTCGCGACCACGTCGCGGGACTACTCCACCACCCTCACGGCGCTGCGTGCCGAACGTCTCCACTGGACTCACGCACAGCGTGCGGCCGGGCTTGGCCTCGAACCGGAAGCCGTCCTGGTGGTCGGTGACTGGCGCTACACCGGCCGTGCTGGAGAGGCAGGTGCGGTATGAGCACGGACCTGCTGACCGTCGGGCAGGTGATGGCCCGGTTGCAGGTGTCGCGGCACACCGTCTACCAGCTCATCCGTACCCGCCGGCTGCGTTCGGTCCAGATCGGCCGCTGCCGCCGCATCCCCGCCACGGCTCTGACGGCGTACCTGCGCCAGATCGGCGTGGACGGAGGTGACCGGCATGGCCGGTAAGAAACGCGCCAACGGCGAAGGCACCATCTACCAGCGCGCCGACGGCCGGTGGGAGGGCGCCGGTTACGTCCTGGCCGCCGACGGCACCAGCCGCCGGGTCCGCGTCTACGGCGCTACCCGCAAACAGGCCGCCGACAAGCTGACCGAGAAACTCGCCGACTCCCAGCACGGACGGCCTGCCCAGGTCAACCCGAACACGACCGTCGGCGAGTACCTGCTGTCCTGGCTGAACACGGTGGCCGTGCACCGGGTCCGGCCGACCGCCTACACCAACTACGACACCTACGTACGGACATTTCTCATTCCCGGACTCGGCCACCGCCCCCTGCACGCGCTCACGGTCGCCGACGTCCGTACGTTCCTCGACGGCACCGCCGCCGTGTGCCAGTGCTGCGCCCAAGGGTGGGACGCTCGCCGCGACCCGCACCACCGGCGCAAAGACCGGCGGCCTCGCTGCTGCGCGGTCGGCACGTGCTGTCAGCATCGGGTGCAACCGGCGACCATCCGCTATATCCGTGCGGTGTTGTCCGCCGCGCTCGCTCACGCCGTGCGGGAGGAGCTGCTGCACCGTAACGTGGCCTCTGCGGTGCGGCTGCCTACCCCGCGGCGGACCGGCCACCAGCCGTTCACGGCGGTCGAAGCCCGTAGATATCTGTACGCTGCCGCGTTCCACCGTCACGGCCCGCTGTTCGAACTCGCGCTGCGTACCGGCCTGCGCCGGGGTGAACTGCTCGGTTTGCAATGGGCGGACATCGACCTGGATGGCGGACATTTGTCCGTGCGGCGAACCCTGGCGCGGGTCAAGGGCGGGATGAGTTTCCAGCCGCCCAAGACCGAGGCGTCCCGCCGTAAGATCGTGCTCCCGGCCGCCTGTATCCCCGCGCTGAAGCGGTACCGGCAGCGGCAAGACCTCGACCGGCGGGAAGCCGGCGACCGGTGGACCGACCAGGACGTGGTGTTCGCTTCGGCGACCGGCCGGCCACTCGACCGCGCGTACGTGCATCGGCAACACGAGACCGTCTGCTACCTGGCCGAAGTCCGCTACATCCGGTTCCACGACCTGAGACATTCGTGCGCGACGTTGCTGCTCGAACAGGGCGTCGAACTCGTGACGATCAAAGACCTCCTCGGTCACGCCCGGCTGCACGTCACCGCCGACGTGTACGCCCACGTCCGGCCCCGGCTGCACCGCAACGCCATCGAAGCCCTCAACCAGGCCCTCGACCCCGACCAGCCCGACCCCGACCACCGGCCCGGCATCGACTGAGGTGAGGGCGAGCCACCGCCGAAGTCGCCGGGGCCTGGGCGCACCGCGCCGACATCCCGCAAACGTTGTGGACGTCGCTGCTGTCCGGCGCGACCAAATGGATTGACCTGCTCGGCTACGCCTACCCGTTCGTCCTGGAGCTGCTGCCCGACACCATGCAACGGCTGACCGACAAAGCCGCCGCCGGCGCCCGCATCCGCCTGGCGTTCGCCGACCCGGACAGCGCCCACGTGGTCGAACGCGACGCCCTGGAACAGATCGGCGGCACCCTGCCCGGCCGCATCCGCAACGCCCTCAACTTCTGCGAACCCCTCCATAGCGAGGCCGGTGTCGAGGTCGGCCTGCACGCGGTACACCTGTACAACTCGGTGTTCCGCTTCGACAACCAGATGATCGTCACCCCGCACCTGTACCGCGCCCGCGGCTACTAGCACCTCGCCCTGCACCTGCGCGAACTCTCCCCGTACGGCATCTTCGCCTCGTTCGCCGACCAGTTCGAACAGGTCTGGCAGACCACCACCGCCTACCCGCCGGAGCCGGCATCGTGAGCGGCCGGCGCGACTACTACCACGACCCGGCCGCCCCACGCGCTAACAGCCTCGTACCCGGCGGCTCCGCCCTCGTCGTCGACGAACACGGCCGCGTGCACCTGCAACGCCGGACCGACTCCGGCAACTGGGCGCTGCCCGGCGGCACCATGGACATCGGCGAAACTCTCAGTCAATGCGTGATCCGCGAGGTCAGGGAGGAAACCGGACTCGACATCGAGATCACCGGCCTGCTCGGCATCTACACCGACCCGCAGCACGTCATCGCGTACGCCGACGGCGAAGTCCGCCAGGAATTCAACATCACCTACTACGGCCGAGTCATCGGCGGCACCCTCGCCGTCAGCGACGAGTCGACCGACGTGCGGTTCGTCGGCCCAGCCGACTTCGACCGCATCCCCATCCACGACACCGTCCGGCTCCGCCTGCGCCACCACACCGAACACCGCACCACGCCCTACCTCGGATAGCCCCACGGACCGCCCGACGGCCGCTGACGTCGCTGGTTGTCTGCCCACGTTGCCGTCACGGTTGCCGTCAACACCACCCGACAACACGAGCCGCAACCCATCCCACCCACGAAAGACCAGGTGAGAGCCCTGCGCCGATAAGTCACTCTCCGTGTCGTCGAGGAAATTGCCACACGTACTATGTGCTCGCCGGCAACACGCCGGTTCTCGTGCACAACGATGGCTGGAACATCGACCCGGCAAAGTCGACGGCGGTTATGCGCGGCGGCCCATTCGGTGCGATGTATTACCAGCAGGTTCCAGACAGTAAGGGAAACGTTCTCTGGTGGAGCCCAGACAAGGCCGACCATGGCGGCTCCTCGTGGAAGGTTTTCCGGGAAACCGCAACCGGGCTTGAATGGATATCGGACGCTGACCAGAATGGCGATTTCATGCAAAACAAGCACAAAGGAGAAAAGGGAAAATTTATCTCCTTCAAAGATCTCAAGTCGGTCAAGGTGAAGGGCCTGGGATCTGCTTTGGGTGGGTGTAAGTAATGATTGAGACGGCTGATGAGTTCGTTCGCCTCGTTACCAGCGAAGACCCTGCTCAGCGGCGTAGGGCTGCCTGGGAAGACGCGCTCGATGAAGTTTGGACGAGCTTGGTCGCGAACTATCCAGACATGCATTTCTGGGTGGCGAACAATCGTACTATATCGGAAGGGGTGATGCGGTCGTTGGCGGCCGATGATGACTGGCGCGTCCGCGATCGTATTGCGATGAAGAATTCATGCCCTACTGACATTCTTGATCTCCTTTCCTGGGACCCGCACGATGCTGTAGCGGCGGCCGTTGCGGGACATCCGAACACTTCGGACGAGGCGCTTCGCAGATTAGCTAAGCACCCATGGGAAAAGGTGCGCGAGAAGGCGCTCCTGCGACTTAAAGAAAGGTCCGATCGGTCCGGATAGCTTAACGGTGATGTCAGACAAGGCGGCCGTCCGACTTTGTCGTCGGACGGTGGTACGCCGCGATGCCGATGGACGAACTTGCGGTCGAGAAGGACACCGCTTCGCCCTGCTAGCGCTGGGGCTGAACGGGGTCGCTTCGCCACCGGGAGACCCTCGCAACGATCGCCTTGCCGAACCCGCGTCGCACAGGTCGCTAATTGAGCCGGCGGGGTGTGCCGGCGCATTTGCGGCGGCGCCACCAGCTCTCCGCCTACCCCTCGGTGGCAAGGCCGCGTTGTTGTTACCTGAGCCGAGCTCCAGAATGAGGGGACGGGTAATCGGCGCGACCCTGTTCCTCAGTCCCCGCACCGTCGAATGGCACCTGCGCCGGATCTACGCCAAGGTCGGCGTTGCCAACCGCCGCGAGCTGATCACCGCCGGCAGTCGCGCCGCTGAGCTTGCGGCCGGCGAGCGGACGATCAGGCGCCGCCCGGGAGCCGGTCCAGGGTGATGCCGAAGTGCTCCCGATAGGCGGCCCGGAGCGCGTCGTCGCTGGGAAGCGGGGTCTCCTCGCGGGCGCCGCCCTTGGTGCGGATGAGGGTGCGGCCGCTGATGGAGATCCGGGCGTCGCCGTCGAGGCGGGAGCAGACCGGAGCGCGGGTGAAGTGCGATTCCGGGGAGGTCGCCTGCCACCAGCAGGTGGGCGCGAAGTCGGTCAGGGCGCGGGGGCGGGCCTCGATCCGGTATTGCGGGTCGCCGTCGCGGAACACGTCCACGTCGCCGTCCGGGGCGTCGGCCAGCGTGAAACGGCCGCCCGGGTCGTCCTGGCCGGTTCGGGAGCCGAGCAGCAGGGGGTACGTGCTGTGCCGGCCGAAGCCGACGTCGGCCAGCCACGGGCCGTCGTGGTCCGCCGTGCCGACCAGCAGCGCCAGGTGATCGAAGGGCGGGCCGAGTTGGTCCGGCGTCCGGAAGACCCGCGCGCCGACGCGGGCCACCGAGTAGCCGAGGGCCTCCAGCAGCAGGGCGAACGCGCCGTTGAGCTCGTAGCAGAAGCCGCCCCGGCGCCGCCGGACGACCTTGTCGACCAGGTCGTCCGGGTCCAGCGAGATCGGCTCGCCCAGGTGAATGCCGAGGTTCTCGAACGGCACCGCCTCCAGGTGTGCCCGGTGCAGCTCACGGAGGTGTTCCGCGTCGGCGGCCCCCGGCCGCGCGACACCGATCCGGTCCAGGTAGGCGTTCACGTCCATGCCCACAGCATCCGACGTGAACCGCACTTCAGGTCAAGGCTTGCGGGGCCGCCGGGCTACTCTCCGGTGGTTGGCCAGGAACTGAAGGAGAGTGTGCGATGGGAACCCGCAAGGAGATCAGCGAGCTGCCTCCGGAAGCCGACCTGGCCCGGGCCGACTCGCTGGCGCGGGAGATCTTCTCGGACGTGGCGAACAAGTGGGCTTTTCTGATCATCGAGTTCCTGGGGCAGGGCACGATGCGCTTCGGTGAGCTGCGCGACGAGATCGGTGGCATCAGCCACAAGATGCTCACCCAGAATCTGCGCATGCTGGAGCGCAACGGGTTGGTGCGGCGGACCGTCCACCCCACCGTCCCGCCGCGCGTCGAATACACCCTCACGGAGGCCGGTGAGGGGTTGCGCCTGGTGGTCGACGGCATGTGCGGCTGGACCCAGCGGTACCTCGGTCACATCGAGGCGGCGCGCAGCCGGTTCCGCGACCCGGTGGCCGGCTAGTCCAGCACGGCGACGGCTTCCAGCTCCACCAGGTGCTCCGGCACGTCCAGCGCCACGATGCCGAACAGGGACGCCGGCGCGGCCGGGGTGATGCCGAGCTTCGCCGCCGCGCGGCTGATGCCTTCCAGTACCAGTGGCATCCGCTCGGGCCGCCAGTCGACGACGTGCATGGTCAGCTTCACCACGTCGGCGAAGGTCGCGCCGACGCCGGCCAGGGCGGTGCCGACGTTGAGATAGCACTGCTCGACCTGGGCGGCGAGGTCGCCGTCGCCGACCGTCGTGCCGTCGGCGTCCCAGGCCACCTGACCCGCGACGTGGATCAGCTTCGAGCCGGTCGCCACCGAGACCTGCCGATAGATCGGGATGTCCGGCAGCCCGCTCGGGTTCACCAGGGTTACGGCCATGTCGTTCGCCTCCGTGCTCTCTTTCGGTTACTCAGGAACTGTAAGAGACCGGTAGCGAGCAGGGAAGAAGGCACTTTTTGGTGACCAGGTCACCCTCGGGTGCCTCAGCGGCGTGGCAGCACGCCGAGGAGCGTCGCGGTCAGGCTCAGCTTCAGCGCGTCCCGCAGCTCCAGGTGGAAGCGGGCCAGCTCCGGCTCGGCCCGGTAGGCCGCATCGAGGCTGGGCGGGGGTGAGCTGTAGGCGGACAGCGCGCCGGCCAGGACCATGGTCTGCAGGCTGAACAGGGCCGCGTTGTCGGCCAGCTCCGGCAGGTGCTTCTGGAGCAGGGTGGTCATGGTGGTCAGGCGGTCGAGCGAGGCGCGCTTGTAGCGTGCGACGACCTCGACCGAGACGTTGTGCTCGAGGACGCTGCCCTGGGCGCCGAAGAGCTCGCACAGCACGGCCCGCTCGGACAGCGAGCGGCTGAGGATCTCGGCCACCGCCGTGGCCCGTTCGGCCATGGGTGCGGCGTCGTCGACGCCGCCGGCCAGGTCGCCGGCCAGGTCGGTCAGCCACTCGCGCAGGAAGCGGTCGAGCAGTTCGAGCAGCACCGCCTCGCGGGACTCGAAGTAGCGCAGCACGTTGGGCTTCGCCAGGCCGACGCGGCGGCTGAGCTCGTTGAGCGTGACCGCGGCGACGGGCATCTCGTCGAGCATCGTCGACGCCATGTCGAGGATCGCCTGGCGGCGGAGCTCCCGTTGCTCCTCGGTTCGCGCTCGCTGGAAGGTCACGATCATCAGCCTAACTTAAGTACCGCAGGTACGTTGACAACGTACCGCAGGTACTTTAGCGTCATCGTCATCAAGATACCTCCGGTACGTTAAAGGGAGCGCGACATGAGCGAGAAGTGGACGACGGCGAGCATTCCGGACCAGCGGGGCCGGGTGGCCGTGGTGACCGGGGCCAACACCGGGCTGGGATACGAGACCGCCAAGGCGCTCGCCGAGCGCGGGGCGACGGTGGTGCTGGCGGTGCGCGACGTCGAGAAGGGCGAGCGGGCGGCCGCCCGGATGAGCGGCGACGTGACCGTGCAGGCGCTGGACCTGACCTCGCTCGACTCCGTCCGGGCCGCGGCGGCGGCGCTGCGGTCCCGGTTCGACCGGATCGACCTGCTGATCAACAACGCCGGCGTGATGTACACGCCGAAGCGGACCACCCGCGACGGCTTCGAGATGCAGTTCGGCACCAACCACCTCGGCCACTTCGCGCTCACCGGGCTGCTGCTGGACCTGATGCTGCCGGTGGCCGGCTCACGCGTGGTCACGGTCAGCAGCACCGGCCACCGCATCCGGGCCGCGATCCACTTCGACGACCTCCAGGGGGAGCGGTCGTACAGCCGGGTCGCGGCCTACGGCCAGTCCAAGCTGGCCAACCTGATGTTCACCTACGAGTTGCAGCGCCGGCTCGCCCCGCACGGCACCACCTCCGCGCTGGCCGCCCACCCCGGCGTGTCCAGCACCGAGCTCGCCCGCAACACCCCCGCGGCCCTCCGGATCCCGATCACCTGGCTGGCCCCGCTGATCACCCAGACGCCGGCGATGGGCGCGCTGCCGACCCTGCGCGCCGCCACGGACCCGGCCGCGCTCGGCGGCCAGTACTACGGCCCCGGCGGGCGCTACGAGATCAAGGGCCACCCGCGGCTGGTCACCTCCAGCCCGGAGTCGTACGACGTGGCCGTCCAGCAGCGACTGTGGTCCGTCTCCGAGGACCTCACCGGCGTGACGTTCCCCGTCGCTCACGCCATGCCGGTGTGAGCAGGGCGTCAGCCGGTGCGGCGCAGGAGGCGTACGGCGTCCGCGACGACGTAGCCGTCGGCGTCCCCGGTCAGCTCGACCGTGGCCGTGCCGGCGCCCTCGAACGGGAAGTCGCCGATCGCGACCCACGTGCCGCCTCTGGTGCGCTGGTCGACGGCGACGGTCGTGGCGCCGCCGGCGTGGCGCACGGTGTAGGGGGCGTCGGGGGCGCGGTTGTCGTGCGCGGTGTACCAGACGGCGACCTGGTAGACGCCCGCCGCCGGGACGGGCAGCTGCCAGCGGACCCGGGCGTCCGGAGTGCCGGCGGGGGTGGTGAGGTAGTTCCGCTCGCGGTATCCGGCCACGCCGGTGGCCTTGTTCCACGTCCCGGCGAGCGTCTCGAACCCGGCGGCGCCGTTGTCGAGGATCGTGCCCTTGTGCAGCAGGCGCACGGCGTCGGCGACGACGTAGCCGTCCGCGTCGTCGGACAGGCCCACGGTGGCCGCGCCGCCCGCGACGAACGGGAAGCTGCCGAGCCGCACCCACTGCGAGCCCTGGGTGCGCTGGTCGATCCGGAAGGTCGCCTGTCCCTCCGCGTGGCGGACGGTGAACGGCGCGTTCGAGGCGCGGTTCGGATGGGCGGGATACCAGACGGCCACCTCGTACACGCCGGTCTCCGGGACGTCCGGGCGGAAGCGGGCCGTCGCCGTGCCGGTGCCGGCCGGATGGGTGGAGTAGAACTGACCGTAGTAGCCGTCCACGCCGGTCGCGTCGTTGTCCCAGGTGCCGGAGGCGATCTCGAACGAGGCCGCCGCGCTGTTGTCCGCGACGGTGCGCGGCGCGTCGGCCGGGCTTGCGCCCGCCGTCAGCGCGAGCTGGTCGGGCGCGATCACCGTGCCGCCCGCGCGGCCGGCGGCCTCCAGCGTGAAGCGGATCCGGTGGGTGCCGGGCGCCAGCGTCATCGTGCCGAGGGGATAGACCTGGTAGCCCTCGCCCACTGTCATGGTCGGGTCGATCCGGCCCGCCGGCAGGTCGAGCCCGTCGACGCTCGTGCGGATCCGTCCTCGGTCCCGGAGGCGGTGGTGGCGCACGGCCACCTCGTAGCTGCCCGCCGCGGGCACCTCGAACGGCACCTCGACATAGTCGCCGGCCGTCGCCGCGTGGCGTACCCGCTTGCCGCCCCGGGCGTTGGCGTCCGCGACCAGCTGCGGCGCCGGCCCGCCGGCGGTGCGGGCCGCCGGGGTGGCCAGCTCGTACTCGTGGCGGGTGAGCCCGGGACCGGCGGCGACGCTGTCCCGGCCGTTCGTCAGCCACTCCAGGTCGAAACGGGCGAGCGTGACGCGCTCCGGGAAACCGCGTGAGGCCCCGTCGTTGCCGTAGAGCAGCAGGATCGTGCCGTCGGACAGCACGGCCAGGTCGGAGTAGTAGGACGGGCCGGGATGGACCACCCCGCTGTACCGGTAGCTCGCTCCCTCGTCGTACGAGACCGAGACGGTCATGTTCTCCCGGGCGGAGGCGTCCGGCCTGCTGTGCAGGAGGCGGGTGACGCCGCCGGCGGTGAATCGGATCAGGCCGGCGTCGACCGAGACGAACTGCCCGGCGGCGCCGTCGAGGACCGGCGCGGCCCAGGTGGCACCGCCGTCGGTGCTGGTGGAGGTGATGGGATAGCGGGTGCCGCCCGGGTTCCACCGGCCGAGGACCACGACCGTGCCGTCGGCGCGCTCGTGGACGCGGCTCTCGCCGATCGGGTACGCGTCCGAGACCGGCACCGGTGCGCCGCGCCGCCACGTGGCGCCGTGGTCGTCGCTGTAGAGCATGTCCTCGCCGTAGCGCGGGTCGTCGCCGGTCGCCTTGTGGCCGACGGGCAGCAGCAGCCGGCCGCCGGCGAGCTGGATGCCGTGGCCGCGGGAGCCGTGGCTGCGCCAGCCGTTCGGGTCGTTCGCGTAGAGGGCGCTGAGGTCCACCCGGGCGCCCCAGGTCGCACCGGCGTCGTCGCTGCGCTGGTAGAACAGCATGCCGCCGCGTCCCGAGTAGAACAGGAACACCGACCCCGTCCGCTCGTCGACCAGGAGCGTGGGGTTCGCGTACGTGTTCGTGGTGGGGTCGTCGGCGACCACCACCTCGCTGGGACCCCAGGTGTGCCCGGCGTCCACGCTGCGCCGCAGAAGCAGGTCCTTCTCGCTGCAGTCGCAGTCGGTGTAGCGGCCCTCGGTGAGGGCGAGCACGACGTCGCCGGCGAGCGCCCCGCCGGTCGCGGGCAGCGGCGTGCCGGCCCGGACGACCGCGAACCCGTGCACGTGGAAGCGCGCGTACGCGTCGGACGGGTCGGCCGCGTTCCAGATCTCGGTCTCGGTGAACGAGCCGGCCGCGGCGTTCGCCGGGGCCGGGGACGGGATCAGGAGCAGGGCGGCGAGCAGGAGCAGTACCGATGTGCGTGTGAGCATCGCGGGTCCTCGATAGACGGCGGCAGCGCGACGGATCGTAGGACCGTTGCGGACGGCCGTCGTGTGGCGCTCGGCACAACAACGGCCTTCGATGGCGCCTCCGGCGGCGATGAAAGGAAAACCGAAGCGATCCGCAAGATCTCTGGAGGCGCGCGCTCCTAGATTCCCCTCGCAGCTGTGGACGTGATGGGGGCGAGGCGTGATGGCGCGGTCGAGGATCGGTCGGTTCGCGAGCCTGGTGGCACTGCTCGGGTCGGGTGTGCCGGCGAAGGTGCTGGCGGCCGGCGTCACCGTGGCGGTGGCGGCGGGTGCGGCCGGCAACGAGGTGCCGCTCGTCGAGCGGCCGCCGGACGCCGCGGGCGGCAATCGGCAGCCCGCGGCGGTGGCCGCGCCGTCTCCCGGTCAGCGGTGGGCCGCCGCGAGCCCCGCCGAGCCCGCCAAGGGCGGCAGGAACAAGACGCTGCCGGCGTCGCAGCGCGGCAAGTACCCGGCCGTCAAGTGGAAGCCGCAGGCCAACAAGGCGTCCGTCACCGCGGCACCGGCGCGAGCCGTGCGCGGATACGAGCAGGGCGCCAGCGTCCCGGCCCGGACGCAGCCCGGGCCGTTCGAGAAGGTGTACGACAACGCCGACGGCACGCAGACCACCGAGTTCTCCGCCGGCCCGGTCAACTACCGCACGGCAGACGGGACGTGGGCGCCGATCGACACCCGCCTGGAGCCGGACCAGCAGGCGGGCGGCTGGCGCAACGCCGCGGACTCGGTCGGCGTACACCTCGCCGGATCGGCCGCCGCCGGCACGCTGGCCGAGGTGACGTTCGACGAGGGCCACTCCGTCGCGTACTCGATGGCGGGGGTGAGCGGCGGCGTCGCCGGCGCCGAGGGCAGCACGGTGACCTATCGCGGCGTCGCGCCCGGCGTGGACCTGCGGCTGGAGGCGCAACCCGGCGGGCTGAAGGAGACCGTCGTCCTGTCGTCCGGCAAGGCGCCGGCGTCGTTCGTCTTTCCGCTGAAGCTCACCGGGCTGACCGCCCGGCTCGCCGGCGGCCGGGTCGAGCTCGCCGACGAGACCGGGGCGGTGCGCGGCGTGATCCCGGCCGGCACCAGCGTGGACGCGGCCGGCGAGCCCGGCCGGGTCGGCTACGAGCTGATCGAGCGGGCCGGCGGCACGGCGCTGCGCGTCTTCGTCGACGAACAGTGGCTGCGGGACCCCGAGCGCGCCTTCCCGGTCGAGGTCGACCCCACCGTGCAGGTGCCGGTGGACGGCGCCGCCGCCGACAGCGGCATGTACGTGTCGGGCGGGAGCTCGGCGTCCGGCGGCACGCAGCTGCTGGTCGGTTCGAACGCCGCCTCGTACCTCAGGTTCGGCAGCCTGGTCGGCAAGCTCCAGAACCACACCATCTTCGGCGCGAAGCTCTGGGTGGTGAACCACGACGCCGACTCCTGCCGCCCGCGGCAGGTCACGGTGCACCCGGTGACCGGCTCGTGGTCGGCGGGCGGCGGATACTCCTATCCCGGCCCGGCCGTCGGCGCCTCGCTGGCGAGCAAGTCGTTCGCGCACGGCTACATCGCGTTCGGGCAGTCGTCGTCGGCCTGCCCCACCGCCGGTGAGCTGATCGACCTCGGGGCCGGCGGCCGCGATCTGGTCCAGCGCTGGGTCGACGGCACCCAGGCGAACTACGGGCTGTCGCTGCGCGGCTCGGCCGGCAAGAAGTTCGCCGGCAGCGGGACGGCCAACCCGCCCAAGCTCTACGTCACGCACAGCCCGTACTACGCGACCTACTCCATCCCGAACCCGGTGCCGAACCCGGTGGTGCTCCAGAACCAGGACGGCAAGATCAAGGTTGCGGTGACGAACAAGGGCGCCGGCGCGTGGGCGCCCGGCGACTTCTACCTCGCCTACCGGGCGTACAAGGCGTCCACCGGCGCGGCGGTCACCCAGCAGCGCTCGGCGAACCTGACCTCGACCGTCGCCCGCGGCGGCCGGGTCACGCTCGACGCGACCATCAAGGCGCTGCCGCCGGGCAAGTACTTCCTGGACTTCACGATGGTCAAGGCCGGCGGTCCGGTCTTCACCGACTACCAGGTGCCGCCGGCGCGGCTGGTGCTCGAGGTCTTCAACGTGCCGCCGGTCGTGCAGGAGCTCTATCCGCCCAACGGATACCAGGCGCCGACGCTGACGCCCCAGCTCTGGGCCAGGGCGCTGGACATCGACGCGCCGCCGAGCTCGTCGCTGCAGTACAAGTTCGAGGTATGCGACCGCGACGCGTCGGGCACCGCGGTGAGCTGCACCAACTCGGGATACACCACGAAGACCGCGTGGACGGTGCCGGCCGGGCGGATGGTGTGGAGCAAGGCGTACCTGTGGCGGACGTTCGTCAAGGACGCCTCGGCCGAGGTGACCTCGCCGTACTCCACAGTGCTGACCGCCGTGCCGCAGCCGGAGATCACCTCCCGGATGTCCGGCTCCGGCGGCGGCGACCAGGACTTCGACCCGCAGGTGGGCAACTACAGCACCGAGGCGCTGGACGCGTCGGTCGCCACAGTGGGACCGGAGCTGCGGCTGATCCGCACCTACAACAGCGCCGACCCGCGCCGTGACGGCCTGTTCGGCGCGGGCTGGACCAGCCGGTACGACATGCGGCTGGTGCCCGACGACGACGGGTCCGGCAACGTCGTGATCACCTATCCGGACGGCCGGGCCGTGCGGTTCGGCCGCAACGCCGACGGCACGTACGCGGCACCGGCCGGGCGCATCGCGAAGCTGGCCGCGGAGCCGACGGGCTGGCGGCTCACCGGCGCCGACGGCACGGCCTACGTGTTCTCGCTGGCCGGGCAGCTCGCGAAGATCCTCGACGTGGTCGGGCGGGCCGTGACGCTGACCTACAACACCGCCGACGGCAGGCTGACCAGAGCGCAGGTCGCCAACAGCCAGAGCAACACCGCCGGGCGGTCGCTGACCTTCACCTGGAACGGCGGGCACGTCGCGAGCGTGGCCACCGACCCGGTCGACGGCACGAGGCTGACCTGGAACTACACGTACACCGGCGACCTGCTGACCAAGGTGTGCGCGCCCGGCGGTGGCTGCACCTCGTACGAGTACGCCGGCGGCTCCCACTACCGCAGCGCCGTGCTCGACTCCCGGCCCGAGTCGTACTGGCGGCTCGGCGAGCCGGACGGCGCCGCCGCGGCCAGCGAGGCCGGCGTCAACCTCGGCAAGGACGCGGGCACCGTCAGGAACGTCACGCTCGCGCAGGCCGGTGTGCTCGCCGGCACCGGCAACACCGCCGGCCTCTTCACCGGCACCACCTCCAGCGTGGACCTGCCGAAGGGGACGCTCAAGAAGAGCCGCGACGCCGCTGTCGAGTTGTGGTTCAAGCAGTCGAGCACCGGCGCCGGCGGCCCGCTGATCGGCTACCAGGACAAGGCGCTCGGCTCCGCGTCGACGGCCGGCGTGCCGATCCTCTACGTCGGCACCGACGGCCGGCTGCGCGGCCAGTTCGCCACCGGCACGATCGCGCCGATCACCTCGGCGACCGGCGTCAACGACGGCCGCTGGCACCACGTCGTGCTGTCCGCCATGGGCACGACGCAGACCCTCTACCTGGACAACGTCAAGGTCGGCACGCTCACCGGCACGATCGAGCACTCGCTGCTGACCTTCAACCAGATCGGCTCGGCGTACGCGAGCACGCCCGGGTCCTGGCCCGGCTGGGGAAGCGCCGCGCAGCGGTCCTGGACCGGGACCATCGACGAGGTCGCGTACTACACCCACCCGCTGGGCGCCGCGTCGGTCGCCGCTCACTTCAGGGGCGCCGCGCAGGCCGACCAGCTCGCCAAGGTCGTGTTGCCCAGCGGCAAGGTCGCCGGCACCGCCGCGTACGACACCGACCTCGACCGGATCAAGGAGCAGACCGACGAGAACGGCGGCACCTGGAAGATCGGCGCGCCGGCCGTCTACGGCGGCGACACCGACCTGCGCCGCAGTGTGGAGGTCCGGGACCCGGCCGGCCGGCCCACCCTGTACGAGTACGACGCGATCGGCGGCTGGCTGCTGCGACTCGGCCAGCCCCTGGGCATCGAGGCCCGCGACGACGACGATGTGACCGAGCCGAGCCCGTCACCGTCGACCCCGCCCACCGAGACGTGCGAGCAGCCGGATCCGAACGACCCGGCGTTCTGCACCACCATCCCCGGCAACGCCGGCGGCCCCGTCTTCGTCCGCTACGACGCCGACGGCGTCAGCATCCGCACCTTCGCCTACAACGACGACGGCAGCGTCGGCACGGTCACCGACGAGAACGGCGACACCGTCACGCTGACCTACAACAGTCGCGGCAACGTGACCTCCACGAAGCAGTGCCGCACCGGCACCCAGTGCCACACCAGCTGGACGACCTACCCGGCGACCATCACGAACATCACCGACCCCCGCAACGACCAGCCGCTCGAGATCCGCGACGGCCGGTCCGCGAGCGCTGCCGACCCCACGTACCGGACGGTGCTCACCTATCACGCCAGCGGGCAGCCGGCGACCCAGACCAACCCGGACGGCGGCGTCGTCCGCAACACCTACACCACCGGCGGCGAGGGCGCGACCGGCGGCGGCCTCGTCCCGGCCGGGCTGCCGGCCACCAGCACCGACCCGCGCGGCAAGGTGACCACGTACGCCTACTACGCCAACGGCGACCTGGCGAGCGTGACCGCGCCGTCCGGGCTGGTCACCGCCTACACGTACGACGCGATCGGCCGCAAGACCAGCGAGAAGCAGGTCTCCGACAGCTTCCCGAACGGCGTGACCACCACCTACACGTACGACGGGATGGGCCGGCTGCTGACCCGGATCGACCCGGCCACCACGGACGCGGTCGGGGGCAAGGCGCACCGGCAGCGCACCACGTACACGTACGACGCCGACGGCAACGCCGTCACCATGGAGGTCGCCGACGCGTCCGGGAACGACCCGGCCCGCGCGACGAAGTACGACTACGACGAGCACAACCGGCAGATCCGGGTCACCGACGCGGAGGGCTACGAGACCGAGTACGGCTACGACGGCTTCGGCAACACCGTCTCGATGACCGACGCCAACGGCAACCGCTACGACTACGCGTACACGGCCCGCAACGACCTGGCCGAGGTGCGGCTGCGCGACTGGCGCAGCGACCCGGCGGGTGCGCCGGCCACCGGCACCGGCGACTATCTCGTGCTGCGCGCCTACTCGTACGATCTGGCCGGCCGCCCGGTGAGCGCGACCGACGCGATGGGCCGCCGGGTGGAGAACACGTACTACCGCGACGGCCTGCTCCAGAAGACCGTCCTGAAGGACTTCCACGACCCCGGCGGTGCCACCCGCGACATCGTCCTGCAGGACAACGTCTACGACGGCGCCGGCAACCTGACCAGGCAGGTGACCGACAACGGCAAGCGGACCGTCGAGCACACCTACGACCGCGCCGGGCGGGTCGCGAGCACGGTCGCCGACCCGGGCGGCCTGGCCCGCACCACCACCTACGCCTACGACCTCGCCGGCAACATGACCCGCACGGTGATGTCCGGCAAGGCGTCGAACGTGCCGTGGACGATGCCGACCACCCCGGAGACCGCCGACTACGTCATCGACGACGCCGGCAACGTCACCAAGGAGACGGTCACCGACGGGACCACCACCCAGATCACCACGTTCGCGTACGACCAGCGTGGCCTCACGGTCGCCGAGACCGACCCGCGCGGCAACGCGGCCGGCGCCGACCCGGCCGCGTTCACCACCACCTACCGCCACGACGAGCTGGGCCGGCAGGTCGCGGTGACCGGCGCGCCGGTCCCCACCGAGACCGGCGGCGGGCAGCCGGCGACGGTGCGGCCGACGGTCACCACCGGCTACAACGCGTACGGCGACACGGTTGCCACCAAGGACGCGCTCGGCCAGGTCACCACGGCCGGCGTCGACCGGCTCGGCCGGGCGGTGCGCGTCGCCGCCCCGTCCTACCTGCCGCCCGGCGTCTCCGAGCTGATCCAGCCCGTCACGCTGACCACGTACGACGGCAACGGCAACGCCGTGGAGACCACCGGCCCGCGGGGCGACGTCACGCGCACCACGTACGACCAGCTCGACCGGGTCGTCACCGTGGACACCCCGGGCAGCACGAACGACGAGCGGGCGGTGTGGTCGTACACGTACACCCGCACCGGGCAGCCGCTGTCGCAGGTGGACCCCACCGGGGCGCGGGCCGAGGCCACCTACGACGACATGGACCGGCAGGTCACCAGCACGGCCAAGGAGCGCCGGCCGGTCGCCGCGACCTACACCACCACCGGCACGTACGACGACGCCGGCAACCTCACCCGGGTCGTGTCGCCGACCGGCGCGGTCACCGCGAGCCGGTACGACACGCTCGGCCAGCTCGTCGAGGCCACCGACCCGAACGGCGTGCTCACCCAGCTCGGCTACGACCACGCCGGCCGCCAGGTGCGCTCCGCCGACGCGCTCGGGGCCACGCGCACCACGTACGACCTGTTCGGGCAGAAGACCGCCGAGTCCCGGCTGAAGCCCGACGGCGGTGTGGTCAGCACGATCGGGTACCGCTACGACCTCGCCGGCAACGTGATCGCCGAGATCGACCCGAAGCAGGTCACCACCGGCTACGCCTACGACGCCGGCAACCGGCTGACCCAGCAGGTGCAGCCGGTCAGCGCCACCGAGTCGATCATCTCGCGGTACGGCTACGACGCCGCCGGCAACACGACCCGGTTCACCGACGGCCGCGGCCACTCGACCATCACCACCTACAACTCCCTCGGCCTGCCGGAGTCGCAGATCGAGCCGGCCACGGCCGCGCAGCCGGACGCCGCCGACCGCACCTGGACGTCGGCGTACGACGCCGCCGGTAACGTGATCACCCAGCTCGCGCCCGGCGGGGTCAGCGGCACGGCGGTGTACGACGCGGCCGGGCGGCTGCGCGGCAGCAGCGGCACCGGCGCCGAGTCCGCGACCGCCGCGAAGACCCTCCGGTACGACCTGGCGGGACGCGTGATCGAGGCGAGCTCGGGATCGGGCGTCAACACCTACGGCTACGACGACCGGGGCAACCTGCTGAGCACGGCCGGGCCGGGCGGCACCGCGACGTTCCGCTACGACGGCGACGGCAACCCGGCCGGCCGCACCGACGCGGCCGGCGCGGCCACCTTCGGCTACACCAAGGCCCGGCTCAGCAGCATCACCGACGCGGTCACCGGGACCACTCAGCAGTTCGGCTACGACGCCGGTGGCATGCTCAAGACCATCGGGTACGGCGCCGGGCGCACCCGCACCTACTCGTACGACCCGACGGGCCAGGTGTCCGGCGACACGCTCACCAACGCGGCCGGCGCGACGGTGGTGTCCACGACGTACAGGTACGACGAGGCCGGGCGGCTCACCACCGAGACGCGCGACCGGGAGACCACCTACACGTACGACTACGCGGGCCGGCTGACCGGGCAGACGACGGCGGGCGCCACCACCGCCTACGACTGGGACGCCGCCGGCAACCGCGTCAAGGCCGGCGCCAAGACCGCCTCGTACGACGAGCGCGGCCGGCTGCTCGCCGACGGCGACTACACCTACACCTACACCGCGCGCGGCACGATGAAGACCCGGACCAGCTCCGGGCTCACCGAGCAGTTCGCCTTCGACGCGTTCGACCGGCTGACCGACGCGGCCGGGCAGAAGTACACCTACGACGGGCTCGACCGGGTCGCCTCGCGCAACGGGGTCCCGTTCGCGTACGCGGGCCTCGACGACGAGGTGGTCTCCGACGGCACGTCGGTGTACGGCCGCGGGCCGGGCGACGAGCTGGTGTCCACCGGCACCGGCGGCACCGAGCGGCTGTCGCTCGCCGACCGGCACGGCGACGTGGTGGGTGCCTTCGACCCGGCCGACACCGCGCTGGCGAAACTGCCCGACACCACCGCGTACGACCCGTTCGGCGCGGTCACGGAGCGGACCGGCACCACCGGGGCGATCGGCTTCCAGGGCGACTGGACCGACCCCGGCACCGGCCAGGTCGACATGGGCGCCCGCTGGTACAGCCCCGGCACGGGCGGATTCACCTCGCGCGACACAGTGGACACCAGCGCCGGCGGCGCGGACGGCGGCAACCGGTACGCCTACGCCGCCGGCGACCCGCTGAGCCGGATCGACCCCGACGGGCACGCCTGGTGCTGGCTCCCGTGGTCCAACTGCGGGCCCAAGCCGAGCACCAGCGTCCAGTCGTGCGGGATGTCGCTGCTCTGCTATCTCGGCGTCGAGCTGCCGTACAGCCTGGCCGACGAGATCGCGCAGCAGGCCGAGAACCTGCGGCGCGGTGCGGGCGGCAAGAAGAACAAGTCGAGACTGCCGTCGGGCAGCTACCCGTCGTACGCGCCCGGCCCGGCCGGCTCGGGTGGGGGCGGCGGCGTCAGCTGCGGCTACTGCTACCGCGAGTCGCCGTACGAGCGGGCGAAGAAGGTCTCGGACGCGGCCCGCGCCGCCAACGCCTACGCGGCCAGGCACAAGCCGCTGCCGGTCTACGACGCGGCGCTGCGCCCGGTGCTCAACATGGCGCACCCCGTCTCGTCGAAGGCGTCCGCGCCGGCGAACACCACAGCCACCAGCAAGGACGTCGTCTCCGACCAGCGCAAGGGCACCACCAAGATCTACAATGCCGCGGTCGGCAAGGCCGGGCCGGTGGTCAAGAACGTCTCGGCGGCGGCGTCCACCACGTACACGTACACCTGGACCGACCGCCTGAAGGGCTGGCTCGGTCTCGGCGGCGGAGGCGGCAAGGGCGACCGGCCCGAGGGCACCAAGTGGGCCGGGCTCCGCGACGAGGCCGGCGACCTCTACGACGCCCTCGGCGGCGACGAGATCGACGAGAACTGTCAGGCCGGCACGCTCTACGAGGACGGCGGCATCGGCAAGAGCCTCAGCTGCGTCTTCAACGTCGGGCTGCTGCTCGCGCCGGAGCTGCGCGCGGCCAAGCCGGCCGTCGCCGCGGCCGGCCGGGAGGTGGCCGAGAACGTCACCGGTGTGGCCTGTGCCGCGGCCGGCAACAGCTTCACCGGCGACACCCGGGTGCGGATGGCCGACGGCTCCGCCAAGCGGATCGACGAGGTCCGGGCGGGGGAGAAGGTGCTGTCCACCGACCCGGTGACCGGGCGCAGCGGCGCCTACGAGGTCACCGGGGTGATCGCCGGGACCGGGGAGAGACACCTGGTCGAGATCGCGGTCGACGGCGGCGGCACGGTGACGGCGACCGACGGGCACCCGATCTGGGACGACGAGCGGGGACGCTGGGCCGAGGCGGGTGAGCTGGCTGTCCGCTCGTGGACCGAGCGGCGGACCGTCTACAACCTGACGGTCGACACCCTGCACACCTACTTCGTCGTCGCCGGCGGCACGGACCTGCTCGTGCACAACATCGACTGGCGCAAGTGCGGGCGAGCGCTGACCGCGCCGTTCCGCCTGGCCGGCTCGGCCGCCAAGGGCCTCTACACCCACGTGCTGACCCCGATCGGCCACGGCCTGAGCGCCGCCGGGCGGGGGATCAGCAGGACGGCCGCCCTCGCCCGGCTCCACCTGATCACCGACCCGCTGGCCTACGTCCGGCGGAACCCGGGCCGTGCCGCGTGGCGCTGCCTCGGCATCCCGGTGGTCACGGCGCTGCCCACGGGCGTGGCGGCCGGAATGAAGTACGGGTTCGACAACGGCGCGTGGGTCGCCGGCCTCAGCGCGGGCGGGGTGGCCTCGTACTGCGCGGGCAACATCGTCCACGACGCGTGGCCGCAGAAGAAGCCCTGACATCGAGAACTCTCAACCGAGGAGCACCTGTTGTTCAAGCATGATCGACGGGCGGTGGGCGCCATCAGGCGCCCCGCCCGCCTCATCCTGGCCGCCTTGCTCGCGGCCTCCGCGGTGACGTTCGCGCCCGCGGCTCCGGCCGCGCACGCCGACGCGGCCGGGCAGGGCGGCGACTACGTTCCCCTGTCCGGCGTCGCCAAGGTGCTCGACACGCGGGACGGCACCGGCGGCGTGACCGGCGAGCGCGGCGCGGGCAGCACCACCGCCTTCCCGGTGCTGGGCGCCGGCGGCGTGCCCACCACCGGCGTCTCCTCGGTCATGGTGCGGATCGCGGCGCTCGCACCCACCGCGCCGACCTTCCTGATCCTGTGGCCGGACGGCAGGACCAAGCCGGGGACCACCACACTGTCGGTGGGCACGGGCGAGGACCTGTCCACGATGGCCGTCGTCGACGTCGGCGACAACGGCAAGCTCGCCGTCTTCAACAACGCCGGCAAGACCGGCATCGTCGTGGAGGTCCAGGGCTACTTCAAGTCGTCGCTGGGCAGCACCGGCGGCGGCTTCGTCCCGGTGCCGCACGCCCGGCTCGTCGACACCCGCAGCGGCACCGGCACCTCGGCCGGCGCCCTCGCCGCGGGCGCCAGCCGCACCATCACGCTGACCGGCGGGGTGATCCCGGCCGGTGCCGCCGTCGCGGCCGTCAACGTGGCGGTCCCGAGCGCCACCACGGCCGGCTGGCTGGCCGTCGCGCCCGCGGGCGGCTCCGCCCGGCCGTTGATGAACTACGAGAGCGGCTCCACGCACACGTTCGCGCCGCTCAAGCTCTCGGCCGACGGCAAGGTGACCGTCACGAACAAGGGCAGCGCCGCGGTGGACGTGCTGATGCACGTCGAGGGCTACTGGTCGGCGAGCTCCACGCAGGGCGCCGGCTATCGCCACGTCGGCAAGCGGCTGCTCAACACCCGCACCGCCGGGGCCGGCCTGCCGCTGGCCGCCGGGGCCACCATCGACGTGCAGGTCGGCGGCACCAACGGCCTGCCGACCCGGGGCGTCGCCGGCGCACAGCTCGGCGTCACCGTGACCCCGGAGGCGGCCGGCTATCTCAAGGCGTGGCCGGTCGGCCAGACCGAGGCGTCGCTCACCCTGATGGACTTCAAGGCGGGCGCCTGGCGGTCGCAGGGCATGATCGTCAAACCGGGCACCGACGGCAAGGTCCGCTTCCGCAACGGCAGCGGCAGCACCATCCACTTCATCGTCGACCTGCAGGGCTGGTACGCCGACCCGATCCCGCAGGTGCCGATCGCGAAGAGCACCCGGGTCAGCGTGATGCAGATGGCACCGGTCGACGGCGCCCGGGCCGGCGTCATCAAGTACGCGTACGTCGACGACGGCGGCCGGGTCGTCACCGGCCACCAGCCCTACCCGGAGAACTTCGGCTACGTCGAGTGGACCGTCATCTCCGGCAACGAGGCGTTCACCGGGCAGCCCGCGCTGGCCGAGACCTCCGACGGCCGGGTGCAGGTGACCGCGCAGAACACCGACAGCGACATCTGGTCCGCCACGCAGACCGCGGCCGGCTCCGCGACCTGGAACGCGTGGAGCAACGCCGGCGGGTCGATGGCGGCGCCGCCGACGGCGATCCGGCTCGGCAGCGGCGTGCTCACCCAGTTCGCCGTCGACGCCGACGGCAAGCTCTGGTCGTACGAGCAGGACGGCACCCCCGCGTGGCGCAACCTCGGCGACCAGAACCTGACCGGGCAGGTCACCGCGGTCAAGGTCCGCGACGGCGCGCGGGTCTTCGGCGTGGACACCGATGGCAGCGTCCGGAGCGTGGAGCTCTACGACGACGGGTCGGTCTCGAGCTGGACCAGCCTCGGCGGCAGCGGCCTGAGCCAGCCCGCGGTGGTGGTCCGCCCGGGTTACGTGCTCCAGGCGTTCGCCCGCGCCGCGGACAACACCATCGTCACCAAGATCCAGCAGAGCGGCGGCGCCTGGCCGGCCGAGTGGACGAGCATCGGCTCCTTCGGCACCGCCGAGGCACCGGCCACCTTCACCGCCACCGGCGCGCCCGCGGCCGTCATCGATCCCGAGCTCGGCCGGGTCTCGGTGGTGGTGCGCGGCGCCGACAACAAGCACATCTACCAGCTCTGGGAGAGCTCCGTCGGCAGCAACACCTGGGGCGCCTGGCACGAGTCGATCCCGTCGGCGGGTGAAGTGGCCGCGACCGACCCCACGGTCATGGCGTACTCGCTCGGCACCACCCAGGGCTTCGCGATCGTGTTCCGCAACGGCAACGGGTCGGTGAAGGTTTACGACCGCTCGCTCGACCAGGTCTGACACAGGGGGAGCGGCGCTTCGAAGCGTTTTCGAAGCGCCGCTGCCTAGCGTCGCGCCATGCGATACGTGCTCCTCGGGCCCGTCGCGGTCCACGGGCCGGAGGGCCCGCGGCCGCTGGCCGGGCCGAAACAGCGCTCCCTGCTGGCCGCCCTGCTGTTGCGGGCCAACCAGGTCGTCGCCGACGACCAGCTGTGCAACCTGGTCTGGGGCACCGACTGGCCGGCCAACGGGCGCGCCCAGCTCCAGGTCTCCATGTCCGGCCTGCGCAAGGTCGTCGGCCCGGCCCGGATCAGCCGGAAGCCGCCCGGATACCAGATCCACGTCGAGCACGGCGAGCTCGACCTGCACGTCGTCCGGGCCGCGCTGGACCGGGCGGCGGCCGGCCTCGCTGCCGGGCATGCCGAGCCGGCCGCACGGGACCTGCGCGACGCCCTCTCCCGCTGGCCCGGACCGGCGCTGGGCGGTGCCGCCGAGCCGCTGATCCACAGCGAGGGCGCCGCGCTGGAGGAGCTGCGGCTCACCGCGTACGAGCAACTGGCCGACGCCGAGCTGGAACTCGGCCGGGCCGAGGGACTGATCGGCGATCTCGGCCGGCTCGTCCAGGAGCACCCGTTCCGGGAACGGCTCGCCCTGCACCTGATGCGGGCCCTGCACGAGGCCGGGCGCACCCCGGAGGCGCTGGCCGCGTACGCCACGATCCGCGCGCGCCTGACCGGCGAGCTCGGCATCGACCCCAGCCCTCGCCTGCGCGAGCTGCACCAGAGCATCCTGCGCGGCAACGACCCCGGGGCCGAGGCCCCGCCGGTGGCGGCCACCGGCCCGGTGTGGCCGGCGCCGGCCCAGCTGCCGCCCGCGCCGGCGGTCCTCGTCGGCCGCGACCGCGAGCGCGCGGCGCTCACCGCCGCGGCCGGGCAGTGGGCGGCGGAGGACGACCCGCCGGTGCGCCTGTTCGTCCTGCACGGCCTGCCCGGCGTAGGCAAGACCGCCCTTGCCACGGGCTGGGCGCACGACGTGCGTCACCTGTTCCCGGACGGCCAGCTCCACGTCGACCTGCACGGCTTCGACCCGCACCGCTCGCCGCTGCCGGCCGCCGAGGCGCTGGCCCAGACGCTGCGCACGCTGGGGGTGCCGGCCGGCCGGCTGCCCGCGACGGAGGAGGAACTGTCCCGGTCGCTGCGCTCGCTGCTCGCCGGGCGCCGCGTGCTGCTGGTGCTCGACGGCGCCACGAGCGCCGGCCAGGTCCGCCCGCTGCTGCCCGGCCACCGCGCCGTCGTCGTGGTCACCAGCCGCTACCGGCTGGACGACCTGGTCGTCCACGACGGCGCGGTGAGCGTCCCGGTCGGCCCGCTGCCGGTCGCGGAGACGGTCGGGCTGTTGCGCGCCGAGCTGGGCGCCGCCTCGGTGGACGCGGACCCCGGCGCGGCCGCGGACCTCGCCGGCATGTGCGGCGGCCTGCCGCTGGCGGCCCGCATCGCCGCCGCGAACCTCACCGCCCGCGGCGGCGGCCCGCTGCGCCCGGCCGTGGCCGATCTCGTCCGGGACGGGGTGCTGGAGGCCCTGAGCCTGGACGGCGCGCCGGAGAGCTCGTTCGGCGCCGCCGTGGCGGCCTCCTACGCGCGGCTGCCGTCCGAGCAGCGCCGGCTCTTCCGGCGCCTCGGCCGGCTGGCACTTCCCGAGTTCACCCGCGACGCGGCCGAGGCCGCCGACCCCGGCGACCCGGCCGCGACGCGGCGCCGGGTGCGGGCGCTCGTGGCGGCGAACCTGCTGCACCCCGCCGGCCGCGACCGCTACCGGATGCACGACCTGCTCCACCGGTACGCGCGGTCGCTGCTCACGGCCGTGCCCGCCGCCCGGTCACATCCGCGGATATCCGGTGGTGGTCACGACCTCGAACGGGAGCCGCAGCACGGTGGCCGACCCCAGATCGGCGTTGTCGCGCACCCGGGCCAGTTCCTCGGCGGACAGCGCGCGGTCGAAGACCCGGACCTCGTCGAGCGACCCGGCGAGCCGGTCCACACCGTCGAGCCGTGCGCCGAGCTGTAGGCCGTCCACCGCGAATGTGTCGCCGTACGTCAGCGACCCGGAGATCGGCGCCGAGGACAGCACCTTGCCGTCGACGCTGAGCGAGAGCACGCCCGCGGCGCGGGTCAGCGCGACGTGGTGCCAGGCCCCGTCGCCGAAGGCCACGGACGGGGAGGCGTCGGCGACCTCGACCCCGGCCGGCCCCACGTCGGTCTGCGCGTAGGCCAGCAGCCGGTCCTTGCCGGGCTGGGCCCGCAACCACAGGGCCCGCTCGGCGGCCCCGACGCCGTACGCCCAGAAGACGACCTGGTCGCGGCCGCTCGCGGCGCTGTACCGCAGCCAGGTGGCGACGGTGAAGTCGCGGTCGCCGAACGCGAGCGGCGCGCCGTGTGCGAGCTGCACCGCGTCGTCGGTGCCGTCGAAGGCCAGCGCGCTGCCGTACCGCCCGGCGGTGAGCGTCGCACCGCCGCGCACGTACGCGTGCTTGCACCGCGCCGAGTGGTCCGGTGTCGCCGGGCCGTCCGGCGCGGGCCGCACCACGTCGTGGTAGGTGGTGAAGTTGCCGTCGAACGACCACCACACCGACGGCAGGTCCGCCGGATACCTCGCCGTCGCCGCCGAGGCGAGCTCGGCGTCCGACAGCGCCCGCCGGTAGAGCCGGAACTCGTCGACGGCGCCCTGCAGGACGTCCGTACCGTCCGGCTTGGACCCCAGCCGCAGGCCCAGCAGACCGTCCGCCGGATCGGCCGTGAGCGAGCCGGTCAGACCGGACGCCGCGGCACTCGCGCCGTCGACACCCACCCGCACCTGGCCGCCGCTGCGCCGCACGGTCAGCAGGTGCCAGGCGCCGTCGCCGAAACCGGCGGCGGCCGACGTGTCCGGCACCGGGATCGACACCGTCGCCTCGTCGGTCTGCACCCAGGCGTAGACGCGGTCCTGGCCGGGCTGCGCGCGGACCCAGAGCGAGCGCTTCCCGCTGGTGGCGCCGTACGCCCAGAGCAGCGCCTGGTTCGACGTGCCGGTGTAGCGGAACCAGGTGGCGAAGGTGAAATCGCCGCCGCCGACGTCCAGCGCCGGCGTGTACGGCGACTCGGCGCCCGGATGCGTGGCGTCGACCGTCAGCGCCGCCGTGCCGTCGCGGCCGGTCGCGACCGTGCGCCAGCCGCCGAGCAGGGTCGCCGCCGTGCAGTGCCCGGAGACGTCGTCGCTGAGCGTGACCCGGACCCGGGCCGGGGTGACGGCGGCGTCCACGATGGCGAAGGGCAGCACCACACCGGGCACCCGCACGTCGGCCAGGGAGCCGGCGAAGGCGTCGCCGGCCGTGCCGTCCTGCTTCGCGCCCAGCCGGACGCCGCTCGGCGCCGCGCCGGTGACCGGGCCCGCGACGCCCGTGGCCGAGGCGGTCAGCGTGCCGTCCACGGTGAGCGTGATCCGCGGACCAGAACGGGTCAGGGTGAGCTGGTGCCAGGCGTCGTCCCCGAAGGCCGCCGCCGCGGAGTTGTCCCTCAGCGCGACCGCGGCGCCGCCCTGCGCGCCCTGCACCCACGCGTAGGCCTGGTCCTGCGCGGGCTGCAACCGCACCCACACCTGAGGCACGCCGGCCCCGGTGCCGTACGCCCACAGCAGCGCCCGCTGCGGTGTCGCGGCCGTCGCGGCGTGCTTGAACCGCAGCGAGACGGTGAAGTCGCCGGCGCCCGGGTCGAGGCTGCGGGCATACGGCACCTCGGCGTAGTCGCCGGCGCCGTCCAGCACCAGGCTCCGCGCGGCGATCGCCGCGTCGCCCGTCAGGTAGGCGTCGTTCGCCTGACCCGAGGTGTCGGGGGTGGTCCGTCCCGGTGGCGTGGACGGCTGGGCCGAGACCGAGCCGGTGAAGGTGGTGCCCGCAATGCCGAGCGCCGCCGGCGAGAACCGGTTGAACCGCAGCTCGTCGGCGGAGAAGCTGACGCCGCCCTCGTAGAGCACGCCGATCTCGCCGCCACCCAGCTCGGCCAGGTCGGAGTAACCGGCGCGCTGGTCGGTGAGCTGCCCGCCCGGCGCGCGCGCCCAGGTCCGGCCGCCGTCGACGGAGTAGCGGACCTGCATGATCTGCCGGCCGGTGGGGCTGGCCGGTCCGGTGTAGACCAGCGTGTCGCCCGGCGCCGACCGGTGGAGCGCTCGCGGCGCCAGCACGGCACCCTGCACGTCGGGGGAGACCAGCGACGGCAGCGCGGTGAAGGCCGGCATCGTCGTGCCGCCGTCCGTGCTGATCGCGTACGCCCGGTGGTCGCTCACGCCGGCGTCGTTGCGCGCCGCCGCGTAGACGGCCCCGCCGGGCAGCTCGGCGACGGAGATCTCGCCGATGCTCAGCGCCGTCGGCGCCGGCACGGCACTGGCGGACCAGGTGCCACCCCCGTCGTCGCTGTAGAGCACCCCCGGGTACGCCTTCCCGCCGGTGATCTGGTGCGCGCCGACGACCAGCCGGCCGGCGTGCGGCCCGCTCCGCAGCTGCACACCGTGCGACGGGCCGGTGGCGAACCAGCCGGCCGGGGTTCCGGCGAAGCTCACGTCCAGGGCGCGGGCGGCGCTCCACGTCCGCCCGTCGTCGTCGCTGTGCTGCACCCACGGCAGGCGCTGACCGGTCGGGGACTGGTTGCCGGAGGTGGACACGAGCAGCACCCGGCCGGTGGTCTCGTCCACGACCGGCGCCGGGTTGCCCCGCACGGCCGGCGCGGACGGATCCGACGGCGACCCGGCCAGCACCACCTGGATGGGGCCCCAGGTGCGGCCGTCGTTGGTGGAGCGGCGCATCACGATGTCGATGTCGCCCCGGTCGGCGCAGGACGGGGACTTGCGGCCCTCGGCGAAGGCGAGCAGCGCGCCCGCGCCGGTGCGGACCAGCGCGGGGATGCGGAAGCAGCCGTAGCCGCCGGTGCCGCTGCGGAACAGGACCTGTTCCGTGCCGACCGGGGAAGGTGAGAGGGCGGTGCCGCTCGCGGCGGCCGGTGCCCCGGTCGGGGCGGAGGCCAGCAGGACGGCGAGGAACGTGGGTAGAAGGCGGCGCACGGGGCCAGGCTAGGGATCGGTGCTTCTCCGGAGCTTTCGATCCGCTTCCATGGCTCCCCGACCTCAACAGAAGGCCAATTCGAGGTGAACCTCGACCGACATCGATCCATAGAGGACTGTTGCGCTGGCATGATCGCTCGGTGCGTTACCGCCTGCTCGGGCCGGTGGCGGTGGACCGAGACGGCGCGTCCCTGCCGCTCGGCGGCCCCAAACCCCGCGCCGTGCTGGCGGCCCTGCTGCTGGAGGCGGGCCGGGTGGTTCCCGAGGAGCGCCTCATCGCCCTGGTCTGGGGAGACGACCCGCCGCCGACCGTGCGCGGGCAGCTCCAGGTGCACGTCTCCGGCCTGCGCAAGCTGCTCGGTGCCGACCGGATCGTGCGCCGCCCGCCCGGCTACCTCCTCGACGTGCGCCCCGGCGAGCTGGACCTCGACGACTTCGCCCGGGCCGTCGAGCGGGCCCGCCGCGACGGGACGGACGACCCGGCGCGGCTCGCCGACGGGCTGCGCTCGGCGCTGGCGATGTGGTCCGGGCCGGTCCTCGGCGGCACGCCGGAGTCCCTGTTGAGCCGGGTGGCCCCGGCCCTGCGGGAGCGCCGGTCGGCAGTGCTGGAGGAGATGTTCGAGGCGGAGATCGCCGCAGGGCGGCACGCCGACGTGGTCGGCGAGCTGGTGCAGGCGGCCCGGGACCAGCCCTACCGGGAGGGTCTGCACGGGCTGCTGATGACCGCCCTGCACCGGGCCGGGCGCACCGCCGAGGCGCTGGAGGTCTACGCGGCGCTGCGCGACGGGCTCGCCGACGAGCTGGGCGTCGAACCGGGCGCCCCGCTCCAGGCCGTCCGGCTCCAGGTCCTCCAGGGCGCCCCGGCCGCGGACGGTGCCGCCCCGGTCCCGCGTCAGCTGCCCGCCGACCTGGTCAGCTTCGCCGGGCGGGCGGAGGCGCTGGCCCGTCTCGACGCGGTGCTCGACGGCGCCGGCGCCCCGGTCCGCGTCGCCGCCGTCGTGGGCACGGCGGGCGTCGGCAAGACGACCCTCGCGGTGCACTGGGCGCACCGCGTGCGGCAGCACTTCCCCGACGGGCAGCTCTACGTGAACCTGCGCGGCTTCGACACCGGCGGCGGGGTCGAGCCGGCCGAGGCCGTCCGGGGCTTCCTCGACGCGTTCGCCGTGCCGCCCGAGCGCCTCGGGTTCAGCTTCGAGGCGCAGGTGGGTCTCTACCGCAGCATCATCGCGGGCAAGCGGGTCCTGGTCGTGCTGGACAACGCGCGGGACGCCGAGCAGGTCCGTCCCCTGCTTCCCGGCACGGCCGGGTGCTTCGTGGTGGTGACCAGCCGCGTCGACCTCACCGCCCTGGTCGCCGCCGAGGGCGCCTACCAGACCCGCCTGGATCTGCCCTCCGACGACGAGGCGCGGGAGATGCTGGAGCGCCGGCTCGGCGCCGACCGGGTCGCCGCCGAGAGTGCGGCGGTCCGCACGATCATCGCCGCGTCGGCGCGGCTGCCGCTGGCCCTCGCCGTCGTCGCCGCCCGGGCGGCGAACCACCCCGGCTCCCCGCTCGCCGCGATCGCCGGGGAGCTGACCGGCCGGGCGGACGTGCTCGACCTGTTCGACGGCGGCGCCCCCGGCACCGACCTGCGCGCGGTGCTGCACGCCCCGTACCGCATGCTCGGGCCGGACGCCGCGCGGCTCTTCCGCCTGCTGAGCCTGCACCCCGGGCCGGACGTCACCGTGCCCGCCATCGCCGCCCTCGCCGGGCTGCCCCGCAGGCAGGCCCGCCGTGCCGTCGCCGAGCTGACCCGGGCCAGCCTGCTCACCGAACGGGTCCTCGGCCGCTTCACCTTCCACGACCTGCTCCGCGAGTATTCGGCCGAGCTCGCCGGCGCGGAGAGCGGGCCGGAGCTCCGCGCGGCCCGGCGGCGCCTGCTCGACCACTACCTGCACACCGCGCTCGCCGCCGACCGCCTGCTCAACCCGCAGCGCGACCCCATCGCCGCGCTGCCGCGCGGCCCCGAGGTGGTGCCGGAGGAGTTTCCCGGTGCGCAGCAGGCGCTGGCCTGGTTCACCGCCGAGTACGCGGCCATGGTCGACCTGATCGAGCGGTCGGCCGGCGACTTCCCCGCCCACGCCTGGCAGCTCGCCTGGACGCTTGCCACGTTCTTCGACCGGCAGGGGCACTGGGACGACTACGTCGCCTCGCACCTCGCCGCCCTGGAGGCCGCACGCCGGCTCGGCGACCACAGCGGCCAGGCGCACACCCACCGCAACCTCGCCCGGGCGTACACGCGGCTCACCCGCTACGCGGACGCCGGCGCCGAGCTGCGCCGGGCGCTCGCCCTGCACGAGCGGATCGGCGACCGCACCGGCCGGGCGCAGGTGCACGGCAACCTGTCCTGGCTGCTCGAGAAGCAGAACCGCAACCTGGAGGCGCTCGTGCACTCGCAGCAGGCGATGGTGCTCTACCGGCAGCTCGGTGACGCGACCATGGAGGCCAACGCGCTCAACACGGTCGGCTGGCAGTACGCCCTGCTCGGCCGCTACGAACGGGCGATCAAGCACTGCGCACAGGCGCTGGAGCTGCTGGCGGCCTCCGGTGACCGCTTCGGCGAGGCGGTGACCTGGGACAGCCTGGGCTACGTCCACCAGCGGCGCGGCGACCACGAGCAGGCCGTCGAGGCGTACGAGCGCGCGCTCGCGGTCTTCCGCGAGATGGGCGACCGCACGAACGAGACGAAGACCCTGGTCCAGCTGGGCGACACCTACCTGGCCGCCGGCGACCAGGACCGCGCCCGGGCCACGTGGCTCCGGGCCGCCACGATGCTCGACGAGCTGGGTCTGCCCAGGGCAGCCGAGGTGCACGCCCGCCTGCGCGGCGATTTCACGATGATCCGGTAGCGCGGGCTCAGGCCTTGCCGTCCTCGACGCGCTCCTCGCCGCGGCGGCGCAGGAGCTTGAGGCCGGGGAGGCCGGCGATGGCCAGGTGCAGGTCCTCGGTGACCTCGAGCAGCTTGTGCAGGTCGGGGCCGACCTGGTCGAGCTTGCTGAGCAGCGGCATGACGTCGTCGACCAGGTGGGCGCGCAGGGCCGGCAAGGTGTCGATCATGCGGATGGCGGCGGTGACCTCGTCCTGGGAGAGCTCGTCGACGAAGCGCCGGGCCAGCGGGGCGCCCTTACGCAGGGTGCCGGCGTATTCGTCGAGCAGGTGAACGGCCTCGCCGGCGGCGGAGCGGGCCTGCTCGACCACGGCGGAGGCGCGGTCGCTGATGCCGCTCGCCCGCCCGACCAGCTCGCCGGCGGCGTCGGTGGTGCCGGCGGCGCGCTTCACCAGGACGTCGGCCTCGCCCGCGGTGCCGGCGGCGGTTTCGATCAGGACGCCGGCGGCGGTGGAGATGAGCTCGGCCTTTTCGACGGTCTGGGCGGCCGAGGCGGTGAGGACCTCGGCGCCCTCGATGGTGCGGGCCGCGGCGGCGGCGATGAGCTGGGCCTCGGCGATGGTGCCCTCGGCGGCGTCGGCGATGGCGGAGACGCGCTGGACGAGGTGCTCGGCCTGGTCGGCGATCACCGTCACGCGGCTGACCAGGAGCTCGGCCTGGCCGAGCAGGCCGGCCACCCGCAGGGGCACGGTGGCGGCGGCGGCCGCTGTCTCCACCACCTGGCCGACGGCGGCGCGAGTGAGGTCGGCGATGGTGGCGGGGGAGACCAACGGGAAGCGCATCATCCCATCATGCGTCACCGCGACTCGTGACGCTTCGTGACCATCGACGCGCCATAGGTGGAAACTCCCTGTCAACTTCTTATGCGGCGGGGGCCGGGTGGCCCATGATGCCTCGGAACACGGCACTATGGCAGGCGTGCGACGTACGCGAAACTGGATCTTGGCCGTGGTGGCAGTGGGGGTCCTGGGGGGTGCGGGATTGGTCGGCGCGGGGATGATGGACGACGGCGGCAGCACGCAGGCGGTGGCCGGCACGTTCGAGGACGCGGCGACGGCCCAGGCCACGGCGCCCGCCCAGGCAGGAGCCGCGGAGCCGGCACCAGCCCCGGAGCCGACGAGAGCGCCGACGCCGACCCCGACCGTGGACGTGGCCGCCCAGCGGGCCAAGGCGCTCGACGCCGCCCTGAAGAAGTACGCGGCGTCGGCCCCGGAGTTCTCGGTGGCCGTGCTCGACCGCCGGACCGGGCAGCGCTACTCCTACCGCGGCACCGAGCGGTACGAGACGGCCAGCGTGGTCAAGGTGCAGGTGCTCGCCTGCCTGCTGCTCACCGCGCAGGACGACGGGCGCGATCTGACCTCGACCGAGCTGGCGCTCGCCAAGCGCATGATCCGGCTGAGCGACAACGACGCCACCACCTCGCTGTTCAGCAAGCTCGGCCGGGCCTCCGGCATCGGCGCCTGCAACAAGCGCCTCGGCCTCACCCAGACCAAGGTCAGCAGCTCGTGGGGCCTGACCCGCACCACCGTCGACGACCAGGTGCGGCTGCTCGGCGAGCTGGTCGACACCAAGGGGCCGCTCGACGCCGACTCGCGCAAGCTGGCCTACACGCTGATGAGCACCGTCGACTCCAGTCAGGACTGGGGCGTGCCCGCCGCCGCCAAGGCCGGCGAGAAGTTCACGGTCAAGAACGGCTGGCTGGCCCGTTCCACCGAGAACTACCGGTGGATCATCAACTCGGTGGGCCGGGTGACCGGCGGCGGCACGGACGTCTCGATCGCCGTGCTCTCGCACGACAACGCCACCATGTCCGGCGGCATCACCGTGGTGGAAAAGGTCGCCAAGCTGACCCGGCAATACCTGAAGTACTAGCTCGACTCGGGGAGGGCGGCCTGGCGGGCCTCCCTCCTCTTGTTGATCCACGAGATGGTCTGGTTGATGATCAGGATCAGCGCGACGGCCGCGACCACGCCCTCCCACGGCTCCGGGAAGATCGAGCCGCCGGCCACGCCGATGGCGGCGTAGACGCTCGACCAGAGCGCGCAGGCCGGCGCGTTGGCCACCACGAAGGTGCGCCACGCCATGCCGAGGAAGGCCGCGGCCAGCAGCACGGGCACGCGCCCGCCCGGGATGAGCCGCGAGACCAGCAGCACCGGGATCTGGCTGCGGTGCAGGCGCTCCTTCACCGAGGCCAGGTGCTCCTCGTCGCGCAGCCAGCGCATGCGGCGGGCCAGCTTCTCGCCGCCGAGCCGGCACAGCGCGTACATCGCCAGGTCGCCCACGTAGGCGGCGGCCGCGCCGGCGGCGATCACCAGGACGATGGTGACCGGGCGGTGCTCGTGGAAGGCCAGGGCCGCGGCGCCGCTGACCGCCGCCCCGGTCGGCACGATCGGCACGACCGCGCCGAAGGCGACCACGACGAAGAGCCAGGCCAGGGCTCCGAGGACCGCCATCACGCCGGACGGCCGATCGTCAGCGTCTCGCCGTGCCCGAGCACCCGCACCCGCGTGTCGGGCGCGACCAGCTCGGCGTGGCGGACGAACTGGATGCCGGGGTCGTGGAACATGTGCGAGCGGACGCGGCTCAGCCCGATCGGCCAGAACGTGCCGTAGTGGACCGGCACGGCCCAGCTCGCCTTGGCGCGGTGCACGGCCTCGGCGGCCGCCGCCGGGTCGAGGTGGTGCGTCGAGCTGAGCGACGGGCCCCAGCCGCCGACCGGGATCAGCGCCAGGTCGAGCGGGGCCAGCTCGCTCATCTCGTCGAACAGGCCGGTGTCGCCGGCGTGCCACGTGCGGGCCGCGCCCTCGATGACGTAGCCGACCGCGATCGCCTTGTCGCGCGACCACGGGCCGCGGCCGCCGTCGTGTGCGGCGGGGACCGCCCGGACCTTCAGGTTGCCGACCGTGGTCTCGTCGCCGGGGGCCAGTTCGACAGTGCGGTCCGCGTACGGGGGACCGAGGGTCTTGGCGACGAACGCCCGGGCGCCTCGCGGGACCACCAGCACGGGCGCGCCCTCGACGGCCCGCAGCGAGGCCAGGTGGAAGTGGTCGACGTGCAGATGGGACAGGAGCACGCCGTCGGGCGCGCCGGGCAGCGTGGGCGTGGGACCGGCCATGCGCTTCAGATGGGCGAAGCGGTCGCTGAGCACCGGGTCGGTCAGCAGCGTCGTGCCCGAGTCCGTCAGCCACATCGTGCTGTGGCCCCACCAGGTGACCGAGGTCGTGCTCACGGGTTCACGGTACAGAGCCGTTTCAGCGCGCGGCCGCACACACGGGCGTACGCGTGCTGAAGAACCACCGCGACCGGGCCGCCGAGCCGCATGAGAGGCCGGGCCGGGCGGCTGTAGGCCGTCACGGTGAACCAGACCCGGTCGCGCTCGTCGCGCTCGACGACGAACGCCTCCTCGCCCGAGGCCTGGTGGCCGGGGAGGGTGCCGTAGCCGAAGCCGATGCGGCGCTCGTCCGAGACCGACCAGACGACCTCGCACGGCACGGTCAGCGGGCCGGCGCCCACGGTGAGCCGCACACCCGGCTCGGCCGAGGGCGCCGACGCGACGACGCGCGCCCCGGTGGCCCGGTGCATGCGGAAGGTCACCACGGCCTCGCCGGCGCGGCGGTGCAGATCGGCCCCGGTGCCCAGCGGTGTGCGGTAGAAGAGGTGCCGGAAACCGGGCGGCCGCTCGCCGGACCGGGTCCCGCCGACGGGCGCGTAGGTCAGTTCACTCACCCCTGAAGTGTTTCCCATCCCCGTGACGAATGATTCTCGGGTGGCTCGGGCAAACTGTCGGCGTGACCGGACCCCGCAGCGCAGTCGTCTACAACCCCGCCAAGGTGCCCGACATCGATCACCTGCGCCGCACCATCGGCGAAGGACTGTCGAACGCGGGCTGGCCCGAGCCGGCCTGGTACGAGACCACCCCCGAGGACCCCGGCCAGGGCCAGGCGAAGCAGGCCGTCCGGGAGGGCGCCGAGCTGGTCTTCGCCTGCGGCGGCGACGGCACGGTGATGGAGGTGGTGACCGCGCTGGCCGGCTCGAAGGTGGCGATGGCGGTGCTGCCGGCCGGCACGGGCAACCTGCTGGCGGCCAACCTGGGCCTCGGCACCGACCCGGCGACCGGCGTGGAGGTGGCGCTGGAGGGCGGCCGGCGGCGCATCGACGTGGGCGTGGTCGAGGGCGGCCGCTGCTTCGTGGTGATGGCCGGCATGGGCTTCGACGCCCAGATGCTCGCCGGCACGTCCGAGACGGCGAAGAAGCACATCGGCTGGCTGGCGTACGTGGGCGGGGCGCTGCGCCACCTGCGGGACCGGCCGATGCGCGCGCGGATCGTGCTCGACGGCGGCAACCCGATGCCCCGGCACGCGCGGACCGTGATCGTCGGCAACGTCGGCCGGCTCCAGGGCGGCGTACGCCTGCTCCAGGAGGCCGACCCGGCCGACGGCAAGCTCGACGTGGCGATCCTGAGCCCCAACAACCTCGGGCACTGGGCGCGGCTGTCCTGGGCCGTGGTGCGCCGCCGTAAGCGGGTGCCGCTGATGGAGACCTACTCCGCCGAGCGCGTCGAGATCCACACCCGGCAGATCCAGCAGCGGCAGCTCGACGGCGACCTCATCGACCCCGGCCGCCACCTCAAGATCCACATCAAGCCGTCGGCATTGCTGCTCTGCGTGCCGCGCCCGGCGGGCGACCCCGACCTGGCGTACGACGCGAGCCGGGCGGCCGAGGCGGCCGAGGACATCCGCGAGGCCGCGCGTGAGTAGCACGTCGCCGGTCCCCGAGACGCGCGACATGAGCGGGGACGAGCTCTCGGCCGACGACGCGATGCTCGCGCTCAAGCGGTACGGCCGATGGCCGCTCATCCGCGACGCGTTCATCCGGTTCCGGTACGGCGACGGCTTCAGCCACGCCCGCGCGTTCGCGTTCCAGCTCTGCCTCGCGATCGTGCCGTTCCTCATCGCGCTCGCCGGTCTCGCCGCCGACCTGGGCGTCGAGTCGGGCGGCGAGGTGGTCGCCGACACGGTGCTGGCGCTGACCCCGGGCGCGAGCGACCCGCTCGTCCGGGAGCTGCTGGAGGACAGCGAGCGCACCCGCGACGCCGGCGAGGTGGCCCTGACCCTCGGTCTGATCACCGGGATGGTGGCGCTCACCACCGCGATGGCCCAGATCGAGCGCGGCGCCAACCGCATCTACGGCGTCGAGCGCGACCGGCCGGCCCTGCACAAGTACGTGCGGGCGACCCTGCTCATGGCGTTCTCCGGCGTGCCCGCGCTGATCGGCTTCCTGCTGCTCGTGGCGGGGCGGCCGTTCGGCGAGGCGGCCGAGCAGCACTGGCACTGGCCGGGCACCGTGCGGGTGGCATGGGACGTGGTCCGCTGGCCGCTGAGCCTCGCGCTGATCGTCTTCGCGGTGGGGCTGCTCTTCAAGTACAGCGCCCGGCGGCACCAGCCCGGCCTCACCTGGCTGATCTTCGGCGCGGTGGTGTCGACGGTGCTGTGGTGGCTGGCCAGCCTGCTGCTCGCCGCGTACGTGCGCTTCGGTGACGGATTCGGCGCCACGTACGGCCCGCTCACTGCGATCATGGCGTTGCTGCTCTGGGCCAATCTGACCGGCATCGCGCTCTTCCTGGGCATCGCGTTCGCCGCCCAGCTGGAGGCCGCCCGGGTCGGCGTGCCGAATCCCGCCGTGGCCGACAAGTGGGAGCCGAGCCCGGTCGTGCCGGAGCAGCGGCACCACGGTGTACGGAAGGAGCCCACCGGGTAATTCGGGTCGCACCCCGATCGATCCCCCTGGAGGAGCCGACGTGACCGACGAACACCGCGTGGTCGAGCGCGCCGGGTGGGCACCCGTGCGGCACTTCGCCGAGCGCAGCGTCGCCGGCCTGGCCGCGGTGGTGCTTGCCGGCCTGGCGTTCGGCACGCTGCTGCTGCTCGTGCGCTACCACTGGGCGCCGCTGCGCGACCTCGACCAGTCGATCGCCTCGTCGCTCAACGACCTGGTCGCCCCGCACCCCGCGGCCGTCGAGGTGCTCTCCAGGATCACCCAGCTGGGCGGGCGCACCACCCTGTTCTCGGTGACGATCATGATGATCCTGCTGCTGCTGATCCGCCGGCTGCCCCGGCTGGCGATCTACCTGGCGGTCACCGGCGTGGGCGCGCTGCTGCTGGACCCGTCGCTCAAGGCGCTGGTCGGCCGGGTGCGGCCGGTCGTCGCCGATCCCATCGCGTACGGGCAGGGCAACAGCTTCCCGAGCGGCCACACCCTGGGAGCCACGATCGTGTACGGGATGCTCGCGCTCGTGATCCTCTCGGCCACCCGCCGCTTCCGGGCGCTCGTGATCACGCTGGCCGCGGTGCTGATCGTGGCGGTCGGGCTGACCCGCATAGCGCTCGGCGTGCACTTCCTCTCCGACGTGCTGGCCGGGTGGTTCCTCGGGCTGGCGTGGATCAGCGTCACCGCGTACGCGTTCCGGGTCTGGCGCCGCGAGGCGGGCCACGACGAGCACCCGCTGGCCGAGGGCCTCGAACCGGAGGCCGCGACCGATCTGGCCCCCGCGCCCGCCGAGGGCCGCGTGCTGCCGCACCCGTGGGCGAAGGGCGCCGAGATCCTGGTCGGCTGGGTCTTCACGTTCGGCCTTCTCTACGTGGTCGGCTACTCCCTGACCCGGTGGACCCCGTTCGCCTCCTTCGACGACGGCGTGCCCCGCTGGCTCCAGACCTTCCGCACCGCGCGGCTCGACGACCTGAGCTGGGCGGCGAGCAAGGCCGGAGACACGCATGCGATCCTCTTCGTCTCGCTGATCTTCTGCCCCATCGCGCTCGCGCTGTGGCGGCAGTGGCGCCCGGTGCTCTTCCTGGTCCTCGCCATGATCGGTGAGCTCACGCTCTTCCTCTGCACGGCCGCGGCGGTCGGCCGGCCCCGGCCCCCGGTGGAGCAGCTCGACGGCCAGCTGCCCACGTCGTCGTTCCCGTCCGGCCACATCGCCGCGACCATGTGCCTGTGGGTGGCGATCGCCGTCATCTGCATGGCCCGCGTGCGGCAGTGGTGGCGCTGGGTCTTCGCCGGCCTGGCGATCCTGATGCCGGCGCTGGTGGCGGTCTCGCGCATGTACCGCGGCATGCACCACCCGTCGGACGTGCTGGGCGCGGCCCTGTTGACGGCCTGCTGGATCGGTCTTCTCTACTGGGTGATCCGGCCGAACGCGCACGCCACGTCGGTGACCGAGGCGGCCGCGGAGGCCTCGGTGACCAAGCGGGAACCGGTGACCGCGTGAGGTTCATGACCTGGAACATCAAGACCGGCGGCGGCAAGCGGCTCCCGGCGATCGCCGCGGTGATCAACCGGGAGAGGCCCGACCTGCTCGCCCTGCAGGAGCTGCGCGACTTCGAGCGCAACAGCGGCCGGACGATGCGCGCGCTGGCCGACGAGGTCGGGATGGTGCCGCACCTGGCCCGCTCGGTCTTCGGCCAGCCGGTCGCCGTGCTGGTCCGGCCGCCGCTGACCATCGGCGCGCGCGCCGCCGTGACGTGGCAGCTGCACCACGCGGCCTCGATCGTCCGGGTGGGCGACCTGACCGTGGTCAGCGCCCACCTCAACCCGTTCGCCCCCTACCGCCGCATGCGCGAGGCGATCTGGCTGGCCGCGCGCTACCCGGCGCTGCCCGGCCCGGCGCTGATCGCCGGGGATCTCAACGGCCTCGATCCCGGCACGGACCACACCGCCACCCTGGCGCCGCAGCCGGGCTTCCTGCGCCGCCGGCACCTGGCCGCGGACGGCTCGGCGGACACCCGGGCGGTGGGCGCCTTCCTCGACGCCGGCTTCGTCGACCTCTGGCGGGTGGCCGGATCGGGCTCACCGCTGACCGTGCCCACGACCGCCGGTGGCGGCCGCGAATTTTCCCGCATGCGCCTCGACTACGTGCTGGCCAGCCCGTCGCTGGCCGAGGGGGCGCACGACATGACGGTCATCCGTGGCGACGAGACGGAGTACGCCTCCGACCACTATCCGGTGGCGGTGTCCCTTCGTGATCGGTAGCCCCGCGCCCGGCGGCTGTCCGTAGCCGGGCGGCCAGGGCGGCGACCTCGTCGCGCAGCTCGCCGGGGAACTCGACGGTGAAGTCCCAGCCGAGCCCGGCGAGCATCTGCGCCATGCCCTCGAGGCGCTCGACGCGAGCGGTCAGGCGCACCCCGTCCGGCGCCCGGGTGAGGGTGGCGACAGTGGGCGGGATGCGCCGCCGGGCCTGGTCGAGGTCGGTGTGCAGGAGCACGGACACCTGGTGACGCCAGGCTCCCGTCGCGAGCCCCGCGGCGACGTGGGCGCCCGGGTCGAAGCCGGCCGGCACGTCGAAGGTGCCGTCGAGCGTCTCGGCCGCGCCGATCCGGTCGAGGCGGAACGTCCGTGTCGTTCCGCGATCGTGGTCGTGCCCGGTCACGAACCACTTGCCGTTGTGGAAGACCAGCCCGTACGGGTCGAGCCGCCGGCCGGCCGGCGCGGCGCCCGGCTTGGTGTAGGCGAAGGCGACGGGACGGCGCTCGCCGGCGGCGGCGGCCAGGGTCAGCAGGGTGCCGGTCGACGTGCTCGGCGCGGGCGCCGGCCCGCCGGCAGCGAAGTCGAGGGTGGACAGCAGCGCGTCGGTCCGGGCTCTCAGCACCCGGGGCAGCACGCGCTGGATCTTCGCCAGGGCGGTCTCCGCCGCGGCGGCGGCGCCCGACAGGCCGATGCGGCGGCCGGCGACGAGCCCGAGCAGGACGGCGACGGCCTCGTCGTCGGTGAGCATGAGCGGCGGCAGGCGGTAGCCGGGTGCGAGCGCGTAGCCGCCGTACCGTCCGCGGCGGCTCTCGACCGGGATGCCCAGGTCGGTGAGGTGGGCCGCGTACCGGCGCACGGTGCGCTCGTCGACGCCGAGCCGCTCGGCGAGCCGGCCGACGGTGTGACCGGCCGGGCCGGCCTGGAGCAGTTCGAGCAGCCCGAGCACGCGTCCCAGCGGTTGTGGCATGGCGCACACTCTATACCGGGCGGGTTCCGCCCGGTATAAGCCCTAGCGTGGTTCGCATGACGACATACGTTCTGGTACCGGGGTTCTGGCTGGGCGGATGGGCATGGGACGAGGTCGCCGCGCCGCTGCGGGCCGCCGGGCACGAGGTTCACCAGGTGTCCCCGTCCCTGGATCCGGGCACCGTCGCGGCCGACCACGTCGATCAGCTCGCCGGCCTGCTGGACGGCCTGCACGACGTGGTCCTGGTGGGGCACAGCTACGGCGGATTGGTGATCACCGCGGCCGCCGACCGGAAGCCCGAGCGGGTCGCCCGGCTGGTCTACGTCGACACCGGGCCGCTGCCGGACGGCATGTCCCAGGCCGACTTCGAGGGCGCGCCGCCGCGGGCCGTCGACGGCCTGGTGCCGGTGCCGGCCGAGGCGCCGCCGACGGCGCGGGGCTTCGACTGGGCGGTGGTCCGCGAACGCGGCCGGGCCCAGCCCCTCGGCACGGCGACCGGCCCGGTGCATCACAGCGGGGCGTGGCGGACGCTGCCGCGCACCGGCATCCTGTGCTCCTTCACCGAAGCGCAGCTGCGCGAGATGGCGGCGACCGTGCCGATGTTCGCGCTGATGGCCGGCGACGACTGGACCTACGCCGAGCTCGCCACCGGGCACTGGCCGATGTTCTCCGAGCCGCGAGCCCTGGCGTCCCTGCTGTCGGCGGTGGGTTAGGCCAAGATCACTCGTTCCAGCAGCAGCGTGGGGATCCGCGCCTGATCCGGGGCGTCGTAGTTGCCGGTCACGATGGCGGCGGCGAGATCCAGATCGGGTACGGCGACGAGCCGCTGGCCGCCGTTGCCCATGCCCGCCACAAGCCGGTGACCGGCGACCTCGGAGATGTACCACTGGTAGCCGTACCGCGCGCCCCACGCCGTGTCGAAGCGCGGCCGCAGCATCGTGTCGATCCACTCGGCCGGGACGATGCCGTCGCCCTTGGCCAGCACGAGCTGCCCGATCTTGACCAGGTCGCGCGGGTCGAGCCGCAGCCCCGAGGCCGCCGACGCCACGCCGTCCGCTCCGGCCAGCCACCCGAACTCGCGGATGCCGAGCGGGGCGAAGAGCTTCTGCGCCGCGTACTCGGGAAGGGTCAGCCCGGTCCCGTCGGCGATCAGCTTGCCGAGCAGCGCCGTCGCCCCGCCGCAGTACGACCACTCGGTGCCCGGTGGCGCCACGATCGGCCGCTCCAGCACGTACCGGTAGCGGTCCGCCGCCATCTCCATCGCGATCTCGGCGTTCGCCGGGCTGTCGTACGGCACGTCCTCGCGCCACTCCAGCCCCAGCGTCATCGTCAGCGCGTGCTCCACCGTGAGCCGCGCCCGCTCCGGATCCGCGGCGAGGTCGGCGTACTCCGGGAAGTGCGGCAGAAGCGGCTCCTCCGGCCCCGGCACCAGCCCCTCACCCAGCGCGATCCCGTAGAGCAGCGCGGTCACACTCTTCGTCACCGACCGCAGATCGTGCAGCACACCCGGCCCGAACTGCACCATCCCGAGCGGCGTGGCCCAGCTGACGTCCTCACCCGCCCCGTAGTGCTCCAGCACGGTCCGGCCGCCCTGCACGACCACGACCCCGTGCAGGCCGTCCAGCTCCCCGGCCCGCAGCGCCTCGACCAGCCGTTCCCGCATCCCCGTCGCCATGTCCTAAGGGGATAGCAGGTCGGATCACTTTTCAGAAGAGGGAAGCCAGCGCCAGGATCCCCGTGGCGAGCGCGACGGCGCCGAACATCAAGCCGACCACCATGGCGACCTGCGCACGAGAGCGCGCGGCGGGTTCCGCCCGCTTGACGGCGACCGAGAAATCGTTGGCGGCGAGGTCGGCCAGCGGCGCCCCTCGGGGCCCGCCGCGCGCGTGCTGCGAAGTTGCGCGCGCGTGAGGAGCAGCTCGACGCCAATGGTGACGATCTGGGCTGGCAGGTGGCCGAAGCGACCGAGCAGCAAGCGCTCGCTCGCCGGCGTGCGCAGGAGATCGGGGCCGAGAAGGCCGCGGCGCAGCTGCGCGAGCGCCTTGCGAACTTTCTCCGGCATCGTGACCCGGGTCAGAGGCGTACGGGAAAGGTTCCTCCGGTTCAAGGGGGCCGGGCCGTACCGTTCGACCTGGGCCAGCCACGACGACTACCTCAACGACCTGCTGGCCTTCCAGCTGCACGCCATGAACTTCGACGCTCAGTACGGTGCCGAGGTGGAGGCTCGGGAGAGCTGGCTGGCCACCGGTGAGGACGTCGTCGAGGCCGTCAACCGTCAACGCCTGTGTGGTGCCGGTGAAGGAGCGCGGTAGCGAGACGTGAGGGGACGTGCGCCCGGCCCCTTCACCGGCGTGGTGACAGGCCCCGGTCAGCCGCGGATCTCTTTGCGGCCCTGGCTGGTGGAGTCGATAGCGATCTTGCGGGGCTTGGCGCGGTCGGAGACCGGGATCTCGAGGGTCAGCACGCCGTCGTCGTAGCTGGCCTTGAGGCTGTCGGTGTCGAGGGTGTCGCCGAGGAACAGCTGGCGGCTGAAGACGCCCATCGGGCGTTCGCTGATCACCATCTCGGCGCTGTCGGTGGTGCGGCGCTGCCGCTGGGCGCGGACCTGGAGGACGTTGCGCTCGACGGTCAGGTCGATCGAGCCGGGGTCGACGCCGGGCAGGTCGAAGTAGACGTAGAACATGTCGCCGTCGCGCTCGGCGTCGACGTGCATCACCGCCGGTCGGCTGCTGGTGCCGGTGAACTGCTCGAACAGGCGGTCGAGGTCGCGGAACGGGTCGGTGCGCAGAAGCATGGCCATCTCCTCCTTGGTGCTCCTTCACCAAAGCCTGAGGTTGAGTGGCGTCGACTCAACTTACTTCTACCGATACAACGAACGCGGGCCGCAGTCAAGGCCGGCCGGGCCGGTCAGCCCTCCATCAGCGTGGTCAGGTTCTCCAGGCTGCTGATCAGGGCGCCGGTGTAGCCGAAGATGCGGGCGCACCACTTGGCCACCGCCGAGATGATCTGGGCGGTGACCACCGGGATGGTGACGATGGCGAGCGCCTCGGCCGCCCACACGATCACGCGCGCCACCAGGTCGCAGATGAGGTCGCGGACGATGTCGCGGGTGAACTGGACCAGGTTGCCCGCCGCCTGGGTGGCCGCGGACATGGTGTCGGCCAGCACCGCGAGGCCGCCGAGGCCGTCCACGTTGTTGGTCATCATCGACCGGTACGAGTCGGCGGCGGCACCGCCCCAGTCGGGCAGGTCGGCGGCGAGGCTCGACCGCAGGTCCTCGGCCATCGTCTGGAGCGCGCCCGCCATGTTCGCCCACGTCTGCGCGTGCGCCGTGACCTTGTCCGGGATGCCCGCCAGCTTGTCGAGCACGTCGCGCAGCGGCTCGAAGTGCTCCATCACCCAGCCCAGGCCGTTGGCCAGCAGGGCGCTGAACGGGTCGATGACGGTCGCCGCGGCGTCGCCCACGAACGCGCCGCCGGCCAGCATGCCGTCGACCCAGCTGCCGCCCCGCACCGACTGCTGGAGGCCCTGGAAGCCGTCGGCGAGCGAGATGCCCGTGTACGCGGTGCGGGTGGTCGTCGACGTCGCCACCAGGGAGGAGTTGGACACCATGGTCAGTTCACGATCGCGCCGCTCGCGCCCTTGATCGCGGCGAGCTGGTCGCGCACCGCCCGCACGTTCGCGGCGTGCCGGAACAGCTGCGACGAGTCGACCTGGAAGGCGTCCGGCACGTCAGTGTCCCCTCCGCTCCGGCTCGTCGTCGCCGGCCGGCGGCTCCTGGCCGGGCCGTTCCAGGGCCTGGCGCATGCGGTCGGCCACCGTGCGCGCCGACAGCGAGTCGGGACCCATCGTCTCGACCGCGATCTCGTGTGCTCGGTCGGCCGCCCGGGCCCGCGCGTCACGCAGCGCGCTCATCACCGCCCGCGCCACCACCTGCGGCTCGAACCGGTGGATGCGGTCGGTGAGTTCCAGGCCGACCAGCACCCCGGCGGAGTCGATGGTGACCTCGGCCAGCCCGTTGCCGTCACGCGCCGTGACCCGCAGCCGTTCCATCCGCTCGCTCATGGCCGCGGCCCGTGCCGCCGTCCGGTCGACGCTCTCCTTCCACGAGCGCAGATATTCGCGGGACGCGTCCGGGTCCAGGAACGCCTGGGTGTCGGGAAGCTCGGGCATGCGCCGGAGTGTAACAACGACCGGCACAAATGGATCATGTCGTGAGGACGACGGCGCGGGCGTCGACGTTGACGACATGCCCGTCGCCGAGGGCCGCCACGGGCTCGTCCCAGTGCACGTGCCCGCAGAACGTGATCGCCGGCGCCCGCTTCTCGAGCGCGCCCCGCACGGACTCCCGGCCGAGCTGACCCGCCCGGTCGCCGGTCGGGCCCTCGTGCAGGAGCAGCACATCCGGCGGCGGCGCGGTGAGCCTTCCGAGGAGGGTCAAGAACTCCTTCTCGGTACGCCGCAGAGCGCGCCCCGGGTCACCGACGATGCCCGAGACGCCGGCGACCGTGACACCGCCGAACCCGCGACGGTCACCGTCCAGCAGCGCGACGTCCGGGCCGAGCTCCGCCACCTGCGCGGCGGTCACCTCGTCGTGGTTGCCGGCCACCCCGAGCACCATCGGGCAGCCCGCCGCGGCGAACGCCAGCCACACGTCGAGGACGCCGCCGGACGCGCCGCGCTTGTCGGCGCCGGGCGCCGAGTAGAGATCGCCGGTGAGCAGCACGCCGACCCGGTCGGCCGGCGGCAGCAGCCCGCTCTCGGCCCACACGCCCAGGTAGTCGGCGAGCGCGATGCCGAGCAGCCCCGGGTCGCCGCCGAGCGGCGAGGGCGCGACGCCTTGCAGGTCCCCGGCGACGAGCAGAGCGTCACAGCCCGCCGGGAGGGCGTCGACCGGCAGCCGGGCCACGCCGAGCTGCACATTGTGCGGGACGCCGCCGGGGCCGGCCGCCCGGTAGGGGATCGCCGCCAGCCGCTCCGCCCGGGTGCCGGCCAGTCGCATCGGCCGCTACTCCACGACGCTGCGGTAGAGGAACCGCCACTGCGGCAGCGCAGCGAGCTTGCCGCGTACTTCGTCGGGCCGGTCGAACTTGTCGACGAAAAGCAGGTAGCGGTACTCGGGGAAGTCGGGCTCCTGGTAGTACGCCTCGTCGCCGTCGCGCAGGTCGTTGGACTGGAGCCGGAGCTTGCCGTTGCCGGCCGGCGGGCGGGCCGCGAAGTAGACGCCGCGGTAGTCGCTCTCGTGCCTGACCCATTCGACCCCGAGGGCCTCGGCGAGCCTGCCGGGCTGGTCGTAGTCGCTGACCCGGCCCTCGTCGAACGGCGCACCCGTCTCGGCGCTGCGGCCGGTGACCGAGCTGCCCTGGAACCCCATGTCCAGGTCGGGGTAGAGCTCCCGCATCCGGTCGCGGAACCGGCCGGCGAACTCGCGGAACTGCCCGAAGTCGCGGAAACCGTAGGGGACGCCCTGCGGCTGGCCGGACGGCGAGCGCGACCCCGGCGACGGCGCGCCGCCGCCCGCGGCCGTGGGGCGGCCGCCCTGGAACGCCTCGCGCGCCTGGCCCTCGCCCTGCCGCACACTGCCCGGCCGCCCGCCTCGCCCGCGGCGGCCCCGGCCGCCGTCGCCGTCACCGCCGTGACCGCGGGATCTCGGAGTCAACGCTCGCCTCCATCGATGTCGGCACCCGACCTTAGCGGTGCGGCGCCAGCCGGTAGAGCTCGACCAGAACCTCCGACAGCGCGGCCGGGTCAGCGGCGCCCAGGGGCGTGGTGCGGGCGAGCTGCCAGTGGTCGGAGGCGGCGTCGTCCAGCCAGATCTCGGTGATCCGCTGGGTGGGCGCGTTGGTGGCGAACATCGTCACCCCGGGGTCGATCTCGACCACCAGGGCGTGACCGTCCGGCAGGGTGCGGTACAGCTGGGTGTGCAGGCGGTTCGCGCTGGAGGAGCTGTTGCCCAGCCAACGGTCCTTGCGCAACTGATCGAGGATCTCCTCGGAGGACACGGGGCCGAAGCCGGGGAGGCCGGTGGCGGCCCGCTGCTCGCCGGTGAGCCGGACGGCGGGCCGGTTGATCTGCGGGAAAGGCTGCACGATCTCGTAGTCGGCGAAGATCTGCGACCAGCCGGCCAGCTCGTCCGCGGTGAGCTCGGCGGGGTGCACGATCACCAGGGGAGCGTCGTCGCCGACGGGCGCGGTGGTGTCGTCGACGTCGGCGAAGGTGCCGTCCTCGGCGATGCGCAACGTGCGGGCCCCGGGCTCGGCCCACACGAGGCGGCGGGCGAGCGGGCCGAGGATCGGGTGGGGGAGCAGCACGTCGCGCACGTGCCGCGCGGGGCGGGGGCGATGCGCGAGCATGTCGCGTTCCAGGCGCGCGATCTGGCTCGACGCGGTCGTCCGGAGATCCTTCTTCAGCCGTACGAAATGCTGGTGACCCTCGGGTCTGGTGTCCCTGACGCCCGGCTTCGGGGGCCGTGCGAGCCGGCGGCCGGCGGCGTCGACGGCGTACAGGGTGAGATGGTCGTCGACCTCGACCGTGAACGCGCGCGGCCCGTAGTCGAGCGTGACGCCGCCGTCGAGCCCATGCGTGACGGCGAGGCGGTCGGCCAGCTCGGTGACGGTGAGCCCGCGCCGGGCGGCGGCCTGCGCGAGGTGCACGAGGGCGCGATCGTTCATCGGCCCGCCCACCATGTTCTCCTCGATGGCGAGCAGATGGCGCAGCGCCACGTCGGTGCCGGCGGTGGCCAGCACGGCGAGCCCGTCGACGGCCCGCTGCCAGCGGCTCTGCGCCGGCCACGCCCGCACGAGGGGCCCGAGCTTGTCCATCGTGGCGTCGTCGCCGATGTGCGCCTGGCAGAGCACCACCCACGCCCTGGCCGCGGGCATGCCGTCGGCCAGCCAGTCGTCGAGCAGCTCCCGCCCGAACCGCGCGAGGCGCGCGGGCTCGTGGGCGGCGAAGAGGGCAGCGGCCTCAGGGTCGGGCGGGTGCACCAGCGGCTGCGCGGCCGCGGACGACTCGACCGCCAAAGGCCGACCGCTGCCGGCCGGCGCGGGATCGCCGGGTGGCGCGGGGTTGCCGGGTGGCGCGGGATCGCCGGGCGGCGGTTCGGGCGGATCGGCGAGGCGGGAGCGGGCCAAGGCGTCGATCAGAGGAGAGATCTCGTCCGCCGGCAGCGCGTCCTTGGGCGTGCCGAGGGCCGGGTTACGGACGGGCTCCGGCAGCCGGCGGGTGGGCGTCGGCAGCTCGCGGGTGGGCGGGAGCTCCAGCAGGGCGCCGACGGCGGCGAGCGCTTCCGCCCCGTACCCCTCGGCGGTCTTGAGGACCAGCTCGCCGTGACCGGTCGCCGTCAGGTGACGCAGGGCGTCCTCGGCGTTCTGGCGTGCCTTGCTCGCCCGGCCGACCGCGGCCGGGATCAGCGCCCGCGCCGCCGCCTCGGCGTGCCGGTCCAGCCACAGCCGGGCCCACAGCCGCGCCGACCCGAGATGCCGCAGCCACCCGGCCACCAGCGCGGCCGGCTCCGGCCCCCGGAACGGCAACAGCAGCAGGCCGAGCCGGTCCGCGCTCTCGGCCGCGTCCCGCAGCGCGAGCCCGAGCGCGTCCAGCCCGAACCGCGCGACGGCCACCTGCCCCAGATCGACACGCTGCCGGACCCGCACCAGCAGCGGCGTCCCGAGCAGCGCCCGCGCCGAGCCCTCCGGCCCTTTCGCGAAGAGCCACGCCACCTGCTCCGGACTGAGATCGGAGAGCCGGTCCGCGCCGGTCACCGCCCGCACCCAGTCGGCCTGTTCCCGCCCGTGATCGAGCGCCCCGGCCCGGGCCAGCCAGCGCTCCCGCTCACCGTCCTCCCAGACCATGACGGTGGGATCCGCGCATTCCAGCCCAGCGATCGCCTTGCGCCCCATCGCCACAGACCTCCGCTCGTACGCTTCCGCACGCCTCCACCGCCACCCGGAGAACGCGCAGGGACCGTACCGAAGTGGATGCCACGCCTCGACGGAGCCCTGGCGCCCGGTCGGCGCGGGTCAGCCCGGAGAGACCGGCGGCGAGTCTTCGGGCGGGGGCAACGAGATCGTGGTGACCGCCTGCCCGCGTGACGTGCCGCCTGCCCGCGTGACGTGCCGCCTGCCCGCGTGGCGTGCCGGCCGCGCCGGCCACCTGCTGGCCGTGGCGGCCGTTGCCGTCCTGGTCGCGCTGAGCGTGCGGGGCGCTGGCCCTTCGCCACCCGGCGGCGGTGTGGCGGCCGGCAGGCGGATGGCGGCGCACGGCCGAGCGTCGCCGTGGGATGTCAGGTCTGGACCACGGGTTGGTATTCGTCGGCGGTGAGGCCGAAGGTCCAGGCGACTCCCTCGCGGGCGGAGCGGGTCTCGGGTGGGACCCGGAGCCAGTAGACGCGGCTGGTGCCGTCGGGCTCGGGGGTGGAGTTGACCACTTCGACCATGACCAGGGGCTCGTCCCCGGGGAGGTCGAGGTGCCACAGCGTGCCGGTCTCGTCGGAGCCGAGGTTGCGGGCGCCGGCCTCGCGCAGGTAGCGCTCGTAGCCGAAGTGTTCGAGCATGACCCGGCGGAGCTCGGCGTTCTTCTCCTTTCGGATGCGGGCCACGGTGAGGGTGGGCAGCTCGGCCACCAGCTCCGGCGGGATCGGCATGCCCCGCCACGCCCAGAGGCCGTAGCCGTCGGGGAACTCCATGGCGGGCCCCTCACCGCGGTGCAGCCGGCCCACGTTGTCGCGGGTCACGACGGTGGGGCGCTCGGTCAGCACGGCGTAGCGCTCGGTCGCCCACCACCAGCCGGCATGGCGGGACACGTCGGCCAGCCCGGCGAGGCCCGCCATCAGACCGGCGTCCGGCGCCAGGCGGTCGGCCGCCTCGAAGGTGGCGAGCCACGTGCCGTCGTGCTGGCCGTAGATGGCGTCGAGGACCGCCGTGCGCATCGGCCTGCCCGCGCCGCCCGGGAAGGAGGCGGTGAGGTCCTCGCTCAGGCGCAGGCGCAGTCGTCCCGCCACCAGGTCCATCACCAGCGGCCACGACCGGCGCCCGGCGGCGGCGCTGAGCTGCGCCCACCCGTCGTTGCCCAGCGCCTCGGCGGCGGCCTTGCGGGCGGCGGCCCACGGCTCGGTGCGCACCCGGCGGCGCATCGACGGCCCGGCAGGCGACCCGGGCGTCCAGCCCTGGCGCCGGAGCTCGGCGTGCACCTCACCGAACCAGTCGGAAGACACGCCGGGAACAGCGGCCGAGGGCGAGGCGGGCCTGTCCGAAGCAGCGCCGGGTGAGGAGGTGGAGCCGTCCGGCAGGGCGCCGGTCGCGGACGAGCCGGGTGGCGTGGCGCCGGCGAGCAGGGCGGCGGCGGCCGCGCCGGCGCGCGGGGAGCCGAGCCAGAAGATCTGCTCGGGCGGGGTGGCGCCGGCCAGGCGGTAGGCCTCGCGGACGCCGGACTCGGCGGCGGCGCGGTCGGCCGGGCCGGTCTCCATCGCGGCGGCCAGCCACTGGTCCTCGATGGCGGCGGCCATGGCTTCCTGGGCGTGGGTCAGCTGCATCGTGCGGCCTCTCAGTCGGCGACCGGGCGGAAGGCGCCGGGGATGTACTCACGCTGGCGGACCACGCGGTAGTGGCCGGCCGGCAACGAGATCGGGCCGTGCTCCTCGTGGCTCACCCGGCCGTGACTGGGCACCTCGACGAACATGCGCTCGGGATCGTCGACGTCGGCCAGCAGCCGCAGACCGGGGCCGCCCACCACATGCGCGTGGCCGGTCGCCTCACCCCGCGCCAGAACCATCCGCCCGCGGCGATCGCGCGGCACGGGCGCGCAGGCGGGCACCTCGCTCTCGGCCACCGGAATGATCAGCACGTCACCCTGCCTGTACATCGAGCCTCCCCGCTCATCGGCCTCAGTGGAACGAACGCTATCGGGTGGGTACGACACTTTTCGGCGCCCGCGAGGGTGGCCAGGCGGCGGGGATGCGCTCGAGGAGGCCGTCGGCGTACACGTCGCGCAAGTGCAGGGGTTTGAGGTGGATGTAGCCGATGTGGCAGTCGCACAGGGCGTTGCTGCAGGGGCGGGGCCGCAGCGCCGCGCGCCAGCTGCCGTCGTACAGGTTGCCTATCGGGGTGGGGATGAAGTGGCAGCGGCGGACTGTGCCGTCGCCGAGGACGGAGATGGCTGTCTCGCCCGCGTGGCAGGGCAGGCCCAGCGACGGGTGAGGGCGGACGCTGTCGGGGAAGCGCGGGTCGAGCTCGGTCCAGCGGCGTTCCTCGGCGGTGGTGTAGACGTGGCCGTCGGCCGCGTTGACCCACAGGTAGACCGTCGGGGGCAGGGCCGCGCGCAGGGCCACGGCCTCGTCGTGGTGCTCGGGGAGGCCGACCACGCCGACCGAGTAGCGGACGCCGAGGTCGTCGAGCTCGCGGCAGCGGTCGAGGAAGCGGGACCGGGTGACCTGGCCGGGGTGGTAGGTGCACCACAGGGCGGCGACGTCGCGGTCGGCGCCGGCGAGCCAGGCCGTACGGGTGGCCAGGTTGGTCTGGATCGCGACGCGCGCGACGTGGGGCAGGTGGGAGAGGCGCACGATCGCGTCGCGGTACCAGGAGCGGGTCAGGCCCTCACCCCACGGCGTGAACAGGATCGACAGCCGGCGGTCGGTGGTCGTGGCGGCCCACTCCACGAAGCGGGCGAGGTCGGCACGGTCGGCGCGCAGCAGCTCGGGCGGGTCGACGCGCTTGGCGAACGGGCAGTACGGGCAGTCGTAGTTGCAGCTCGCCAGCGGCCCGCGATAGAGCACGTAGAGGTCGTTCATCGCGTGACGTACGCCCCCATCGCCTCGCGGACCGGCCCCGAGACCAGCCACGGCCCGATCGCGTCGGAGTGGGCCAGGCCGTCGGCGGTCAGCGCCGTCCCGTCGAGCCAGCCCCTGTCCACCAGCTCGCCGAGCTGCGGGAAGTCTTCGTCGTGGCGGGTGCCGAAGCGTTCGCTGTACGCGGCGGCGTCGACCCCTTCGGCGCGCAGCAGCGACTTGAGCAGCCAGCGGCGGCGCTGTTCGGCGGCGTCGAGCCGGAAGCCGATCTCGGCGTACCGGAAGTCGGAGGCCGGCCGGGACAGGTAGTCGTCGATGACCGCGCGGACCTCGGTGACCGAGACGGCGTAGTCGAACGAATAGTGCAGATCCGAGGTGTACGAGCGGGCGCCGCACCCGAGCCCGACCGTCCCGTCGTCCTGGCAGCAGTAGTCGGGCCCCTCCGGCACCGGCGCCCCCGCGAGCCGGAACTGCCGCATCGAGTGCTGGACGTAGCCCGCGCTGGTGAGCACCTCGACGGCCTGCGCGTACAGGTCGAGGCGTTGCCTGTCCCAGTCGGCGCGGGCGTGGGCGCGCCGGCCGAGACCGGTGAGCGGCCGCACGTACAGCGGGTAGAGGTAGAGCTCCTCGGGTCTGTGGCGCAGCGCCTCGTCGAGCGAACGCTGCCACGTCTGGGCGGTCTGGCCGTCGATGCCGTAGATGAGGTCGACGTTGAGCACCGGGATCGCGGCCTCCCGGATCGCGGCGAGCGCGCGCTCCACCTCGGCCAGGCGCTGCGGGCGGCCGGCCGCGCGCGCCTCGGCACCGAGGAAGCTCTGCACGCCGATGCTCACTCGGGTGGTGCCGTGCCCGGCCAGCACGGCGAGGCGCTCGGGGGTGGCGGTCGCGGGGGACGTCTCGACCGACAGCGGGACGCCGGCCGTGCCGAAGACCTCGCCGACGATGGCGAAGAGCCGCTCGAGCTCGGGCGCGGTCAGGTAGGTCGGCGTGCCGCCACCGATCGCGAGCCGGGAGAACGACGCGCCGGGGGAGAGGCTCTCCCGCACGGCCGTGGCCTGCCGGCGCAGCTGGGCGAGGTAGGCGGTGACCTGCTCGGCGGGCGGGTTGGCGCGGGTGAACAGGTTGCAGAAGCCGCACCGCATCTCACAGAACGGCAGGTGCACGTAGCCGAAGAGCGAGTCCTGCGGCTCCTGGGCCCACACCTCGCTCAGCGGGGGCCGCGGGTCGAGCCGCCGGTACGCGGTCTTGTGCGGATAGGCGTACAGGTAGCCCTGGTAGGGGGAGTCGTCGAGTCTCACGCGGCGTCCAGAACGAAATCGGCGTACGGCACTGTCCACACGGCCTCGTGCGCGACTCGGTGGCCGATGTGGCCGTCCTCGCCGTACAGCGTGCCGTGGTCGGAACAGATGATCACTTGGCAGGGTCTCCCACGGCTCGTCACGAGGGCGAAGAGCCGCCCGAGCAGGCCGTCGACGTAGGCCAGCGCGGCGGCGTGGGTCTCCAGCCCGTCCTCGGTCGCGCCGGGCACGTAGTGCTTGTTGGGCTGATGCAGCGCGGCGACGTTGAGGAAGGTGAACAGCGGCCGCGCGGCCGGCAGCCTCGCCACGATCGCGTCGAGCCGCGCGAGCTGAGCCCCGAGGCAGTCCGGTGCGGTCACCCCGAATGCGCTCTCCCAGTACGCCTCCGCGAACAGCCCCGGCAGCACGCGCCCCAGCGGCGCGCCGGGGTTGAAGAAGCCGACGCCGCCCAGGCACACCGTGTGGTAGCCGGCCGCGGCGAGACCGGTCGGCAGGTCGGCGGCGTCGAAGACGTACGTGCGCGGGCCACTCGTCTCGCTGCCGGCGAACCGGGCCGCGAACAGGCGCTCGTGCGGCCCCGGCGTGACCGGGGTCGGCAGGAAACCCGCGAAGAACGCCTGATGCGCCGCATAGGTGAAGGTGGCGGGGCTGTGCCGCCTCTCCCACACGCCGCCGGGCAGCACCTTGGCCAGCTCGGGCGTGCGCCCGCCGGCCAGGCACGCGGCGGCCACGTCGTAGCGCAACGTGTCGAGCGTGACGAAGAGCAGGTCGTGACTGCCGATCAGATCGCGCACGGCACACCCGCCCAGCCGCCGGCGATCGCGGCCACCTGCTCGCCGTACGTGTCGAGGCCGTCCGCCAGCACGCCCGGCAGCAGGTCGCCGAACGCGTTGACCTCGGCGACCGCGTGGGCGCGCCAGCCCGCCCGGAACATCAGATCGACGCCGACGTGCAGCGTGCGCGGGAAACACCCGGCCACCCGCGCGCACGTCCGCATCGCAGCCTCCCACGCCTGGCCGCCGGCGGCGGCGCGCACGGCGGCCACGTCACCGCGGGCGTTGCCGAGATGCAGGTTGGTCATCGGGAACCGGCTCGTGCGGACCACGACATGACGCGGGCGGCCGGCGATCACGACCACGCGCAGGTCGAGGACCCGGTCGGCCAGGGCGGCCTTGGGGAACCACCGCTCGACGTGCAGGCCGTCCGGGCCGAGCCGGTCCACGATGGACGCGACGGTGGCTTCGGAGTCGTATCTGCGCACGCGCAGGTTGTTGTAAAGCCTGCCCCCGCTGAGCTCGGCCGAGGTGACCGCCGTGACCCGGCTGCCGGCGGCCGCCAGGGCCAGCACGCCGGACGCCGACGATCCGAAGGCGGGCTTGACGAACACCCGGGGCCAGCCGGCCTCGGCCATCGCCGCGCGCAGCGACGCGTAGTCGTGCACTCGCGGCAGAGCGGGCGGCACCGGAACGTCCGCGGCGCTGAGCACGGCATGGCAGTCCGGCTTCGCCGTCATGGTGACGATGTCGGCCGGTCGGTTGAGCAGCACGCCGCCGCCCGCCTCGACCCGGGCCAGGGCCTCGCGCAACCCCGCGAACGCCGCCGCACCGCCGACGATCTCACCGTGCTCGGCCGGCCGGGCGGGACGGCCGCTGCCGAGCTCACGCAGCAGCCGGTCGACCTCGGCGTCCTCACCCGGCGAGTCGACGCGCACGAGCGTGCCCGGCCCGGGCACACGCCCGTCACGCAGCACGCCGAGCCACGGGAAGACCTCCGGCGCGGGCAGACCGGCCCGCTGCACGGCGGCGGCGAAGAGGGCGACCCGGCGATTGCCCGGGTTGCCGACGACGGCGAGCCGCATCTATTCGCTCACCACGGTGTAGCGGCCCCACCGGGTCTCGTCGAGCCGCTCCGAGACGTCGACGGCGACACCCGGCAGCTCGTCGACCACGCGCTGCGCCATCTCGGCCGACATGAAATGGTGGTGCAGGTCGAGCGTCTCGAGATGGGTGAGCGGCTGGCCCGCGAGCAGCGACTCGGCGCCCGCGTCGCCGAACACGCCGAGCGACAGGTCGAGCCGGGTGAGCCGGGCGACCACCGGGGCGGCGGCCACCGCGGCGGCCAGCTCCTCGACGATCTCGGCGTTGCACAGGCCGAGATGGGTGAGCGCCGGAAAGGCCCGCCCGCTCAGGATCGGCGCGAGGTCGTCGGCGCGCGCGTCACCGCCGTACGCGTCGACGCCCAGCCACAACTCCAGATGGGTGAGCCGGGGGAAGTCGCAGGCCCCGACGGCCCGGGCGACGGTGGCCGGCAGCCCGCCCGACTGGATGACGAGCTCACGCAGCCCTTCGTGCCGGATCGGGGTCAGCTCCAGCCCCTGGGCGCCGCGGACCCAGAACCGCTCCAGGGCCGGGAAAGCCTGAAGGAACGGGGTCACATCGGTCTGGTTGATCCACGAGATCTCGCACTGCTCGGAGCTCATCTCGCCGACGAACAGCGCCCGCAGCCCGCCGAGCCGCCCGGCGTTGCGAATGAGCAGCTCGAACGGGAACGGAGTGTCGTAGGCCGAGCCCCACTCGCCGACGATGAGCGCGGTCGGCCCGGACGGCCCGCTCAGCTTCATCATCTGCTCGAACGCGGCCTCGAACTCCTCGGCGCTCGCCTCGAAGTCCTCCATGTCGATGCGCCAGGCCACCGAGGCCGGATCGACCGGCTCGGTCGCGTCGTCGATCTCCACGACGGGCAGCCCGGCGAACGTCTTCAGGTGGTGGTGGATGGTCACGGGACTCCCTCGGCCGAAGTGACACCTTCCGGATCAGTGCCGAGAAGGTAGCAAGCCCCTACGACACTTCTCCGGCTCGCTCGGCGCGGTTGAGCAATAACGGTCAGGTGCTCCGGCGGCCCGGGCCGCGACAATGCCACGGTGACGAACGTACGGCGGGATCGGCTTCGTGAACTGCTCGACGCGGTGCTGGCGGAGAGCCACGACGGCTCGCTGACCGACATGGCCGGTGACGCGTTCGCGTCGCCGTTCCACTTCAGCCGTGTGCTCTCGCGCGAGGCCGGCGAGTCGCCCGTGGCGATGCGCCGGCGGGTGCTGCTCGAACGGGCGGCCTGGCAGCTGAAGGAGGGGTCGTCGGTCACCGACGCGGCGTGGGCGGCGGGATACGACTCGGCCGAGGGCTTCTCGCGGGCGTACTCCCGGGCCTTCGGTCATCCGCCGAGCCGGCCCGCCGAGCGGCACTGGCTGCCCGCGCCGAACGGCATCCACTTCCACCCGCCGATCTCGCTGTGGGTGGACGCCCACGAGCGCAGCGAGAACCCGCTCGTCGAGCAGCTCGTCCGCCACGATCTGGACGACACGGCGGCGCTGCTCTCCCGCGCCGCCGCGTTGGACGAGGCGGCGCTGCACGAGGTGCGCCTGCCCGGCGCGGTGGTGCTCGCCTGGGACGGCCCGGAGGAGACCTTGGCCGGCGTCCTGCACCACCTGGTCCGCGCCAAGGAGACGTGGCTGGCGTCGATCGACGGCCGGGACACCCCGCGCGAGGGGATGCGGGATGTCGCCGAGCTCGCCGAACGGCACGAGGCCGTCGCCGGCGCGTGGCTCGCGATGGTGCGCGACCTGGAGGGCCGCGGCGCCTGGAACGACCGGCTGATCGACGCGCTGTGCGATCCGCCGGAGAGCTTCGTGATGAGCAGCGTCGTCGCGCACGTGCTCACCTACTCCGCCCACCGCCGGCAGCTCGCGCGGCACATGCTGCGCGCCGCCGGCCACCCGGTGGGCCACGGTGATCCGATCATGTGGCTGCGCCGCCACCGCAACGAGGAGACGACAGGAGACGAACTCGCATGACCAGCACGATCTACTACGTGGCGAGCAGCCTCGACGGCTACATCGCCGACCAGCGCCATTCGCTGGACTGGCTGGTGAAACAGGAGATCGACAGACGCGGCCCGATGAACTACGAGGCGTTCATCGGCGAGGTCGGCGCGGTCCTGATGGGCGCGGCGACCTACGAGTGGGTCGTCGACCACCAGGCCCGCACCGGCGAGGGATGGATGTACACCCAGCCGTCGTGGGTCTTCACCCACCGTGACCTGACCCCGATGGACGGCGGCGACATCCGCTTCACCAGCGCCCCCGTCCCCGAGGTCCACGCCGAGGCGGTCAAGGCCGCCGGCGGCAAGAACCTCTTCGTCGTCGGCGGCGGCGACCTGGCCGGCCAATTCGCCGACGCGGGCCTGCTCGACGAGGTGCTCGTCAGCTACGCGCCGGTGACCCTGGGCGCCGGCGCCCCGCTCCTGCCCCGCCGCCTCGACCTGCGCTTGCGCGAGACGGCCCGCAACGCCGCCTTCGTCACGGCCCGCTACGACGTCGTACGCCCCTGATCGGCTTCCGGGAACGAGTGCGGCGACTCGAACGAACCGCGTGATGAGGCGCCGAGGCGGCCTATCATGCTGCGATGGCGCAGACGCCCGAGGAGTGGCTCGAAGTTCAGGCCGATCGTGCGCTGGCGCGGCAGCGGGCTCAGGCGGACACGGCCAAGCTGCTTGCCACGTTCGCTGCGGGGGTCGCGGGAGCGCTTGTGGCGACGGCCCTTCAAGTGGGCGCGCCCGAAGGGCTGGACTGGGCCTCGGCGTGGCTTCTGCTGATGACGTTCGTGGGTGTGCTGGCGGTGATAGCCGTCGACCGGGTGGCTGAGGCCGACCATGACAAGGTGCTCAGCCTGCGGGTGGTGCGGGGCTGGAGTCAGGAGGATCTGCTCGCCGAGTTGCGGGTGGCGGAGCTCAAGGCGGTCTACAGCAACGACGAGGTGGTGCGGGCGGTGCGGGGTGCGCTCGCCCTCCAACTGCTTCTCGCGCTGGCCACCGGCGTCGTCGCGGCCGCGTCGCTGCTGACGTGAGCCGTATATTGCAGCCATGAGTGACGACGGCGCTCCGGTGCGCGTCGTCGGGTGGGGCTGGTTTCGCCTCCCCGGCGAGCGGGGGCGCCTGGCGCGGGCCGAGGCGGCCGCCCGCCGCGCGGTCGAGGCGGTCCGCCAACCGGCGGAAGCCACAGCGGGAGAAGCCGGGGATGCCGGGGCGCCGGCGCACACGGACGCGTTGACCGGGCTGCCCAATCGGCCGCAGTTCCTCTCGCAGCTTGCCCGGCTGCTGGACGAGGCGCCGCGACGGTTGTGGGTGTTCCTGCTCGACCTGGACGGCTTCAAGGCGGTCAACGAGTCCCGCGGCCAGCAGGCCGGCAGCGAGTTGCTGATCCAGGTGGCCGACCGGCTGCGGGCGGTCCTGCCGGCGTCCAGCGGGCTCGCCCGGGTGGCCGGCGACGCGTTCGCCTTCACCTACGCCGGCATGGAGGCCGGCGCTCAGCGGCTGGCCGAGCAGGTCACCGCGCAGTTCGACCGGCCGTTCCCGGTGGCGGGCGGCGAGTTGACGGCCGGCGCGTCCGTCGGCATGGTGCCGGCGAGTGAGGAGTCCGACGCCGCGTCGCTGCTGCGGGACGCCGAGTCGGCCATGCACAGGTCGAAGGCTCAGGGCGGCGGCGGGGTCGCCGTGTTCGAGCCTTCCATGCGCGTCGACAGCGTGCCGGAGCCGTCCGCGCTGACCGCGCTGGCCGAGGGCAGGCTCGGCGTGACCTATCAGCCCGTCCTGCGCCTGAGTGACGGCCGGCTGCTGGGTGCGGAGGCGGTGGTGCGCTGGAGGCATCCGGTCCACGGGGTGATGGCGGAGGGCGCCTTCCTGATGTCCACTCTCGACGCCCCGGCGGTGCGGTACGTCGGGGCGTGGCTGCGGCGGGACGTGCTGCGCCGGCTCGCGCAATGGCGGTCCGACGGCACGGTGGACGACGACTTCGCCATGTCGGTGACCGTGGCCTCCGTCGAGCTGGACGATCCCGACTTCCTGGCGGGGCTCGCCGGCGATCTGGAACGGTTCGACGTGCCGGCCCGCGCCGTCATCTTCGAGGTGCCGGCGCCCGAGGCGGAGGCGCTGGCCCGGCTCTCCGCCCTGGGGGTCCGTGTGCTGGTCGACGCGTGGGATGCGGAGCGCTCCGCGATCGCTTCGCTGCGGCGGCTTCCGGTGGCCGGGCTGACCCTTCATCGTGTCGACGACGAGGACTATCTGCGGGAGCTGGCGACCGTGGCCCGAGAGGGCGCCAAGCAGTTGCGGGCGACCGGGATCGCGACCCACGCTCAGCGCGACCGGCTGGCGGCCTTCGGGTTCCAGGAGGGGCAGGGGCCGCTGTGGGATCGGGCGCTGTCGCCGGAGAGGTTCGCGGCGCGGTGGGGTGGAGGCGTACGACCGGGATGAGCCGATGAGGAGCAACGACTGGCACGACCCCGCGTGGGTGGCGGCCGCCCACGACTGGATCGCCGCGCATCTCGACGCGCCGGCGACCGGGCCCGTCGAGGAGGTCCGGGTGCGGCCGTGGTCGGTTTCGCTTCGGGTGATGACGGCGGCGGGGGCCCGGTGGTTCAAGGCGAACATCACGGGCTGCCGGTACGAGGCCGCGCTGGCCGCCGCGCTCGCGGAGTGGGTGCCGGGTCGCACGCTGGCGCCTCTCGCCGTACAGGAGGAGCTGGGGTGGCTTCTCACCGCGGACGCCGGGCCCACGATGCGCGATCGGGGCGACAGCGACTGGGTGGGTCTGCTTCAGGCGTACGCGTCATTGCAGCGTGACGTGGCTGGCCGGGCCGACCGGATGATCGAGCTGGGGGTGCCGGATCTGCGGTTGCCGGAGGTGCCGCTCATCGCCTGGCAGTACGGGGCCGACGTGCACGAGTGGTGCGACGAGCTGGCCGCCGACGGCATCCCGGCCACGGTGCAGCACGACGATCTGCACGACAACAACGTGTTCGCCGGGTTCCGGTTCTTCGACTGGGGTGACGCGAGCGTGGGGCATCCGTTCGGGTCGCTGCTCGTGGCGCTGGGCGTGGCCGGGCCGGACCGGGCGGAGCGGCTGCGCGACGCGTACCTGGAAGTCTGGTCCGATCTGGGGTCGATGCGGGAGCTGCGGCGGTCCGCCTCGCTCGCGTTCCGGCTGGCGCGGATCGGCCGGGCGGTGGCATGGCGGCGGGCGGTCGAGGGCGCGGCCCTGCCCGTCGAGGAGGACTTCCGGACCGCGTCCGACTGGTGGATCGAGCAGCTTCCGCAGCCGACCCTGATCTAGGGTCCCGCCGTCGGCGAGTGAAGCCCGCGGCTCCAATCTGGACGTTCTCGCACATAGACCACCGTACACCCTCGGTTATCAAACCGTTACATGGCGAACTCTTGCTTGAAACGAAGCACAGGGCCGAAGTTGTTTGTCCAAGGAGTAAACAAATTTCGATGCGGGATGGCTATTCGGCGGGCCGGACCGACCTGGACACAAGGAGACTCTGTGCCCCGTCGTCGCCTTCGACAAGTGCTCACCGCCGTTCTTTCCTCCTGCGCGGTCCTGGCCGTGACCCTGATCAGCGCGCCGGCCGCTCAAGCGGCGCCGGACGCCGCGGCCGCGGAGCCGTACTCCGTGCTCGTCTTCTCCAAGACCGCCGGGTTCCGGCACGACTCCATCCCGGCCGGCATCGCGGCCATCCAGAAGCTCGGCGCCGACAACGGGTTCACCGTCGACACCACCGAGGACGGCGGCGCCTTCACCGATGCCAACCTGGCCAAGTACCGGGCGGTCGTCTGGCTCTCCACCACCGGCGACGTCCTCGACGCGGGCCAGCAGGCGGCCTTCGAGCGCTACATCCAGGCCGGCGGCGGCTACGCCGGCATCCACGCCGCCTCCGACACCGAGTACAGCTGGCCCTGGTACGGCGAGCTGGTCGGCGCCTACTTCAACAACCACCCGGCCAACCAGCAGGCCACGGTGAAGGTCGAGGACCACGCCCACGCGTCCACCGCCTCGCTGCCGGACCGCTGGTCGCGCTTCGACGAGTGGTACAACTTCCGCACCAACCCGCGCGGCGACGTGCACGTGCTGGCCAGCCTCGACGAGAGCAGCTACAGCCCGGGCTCCGGCGCGATGGGTGCCGACCACCCGACGGCCTGGTGCCGCGACTACGACGGCGGCCGGGCCTGGTACACCGGCGGCGGCCACACCAACGAGTCGTACGCCGATCCGCAGTTCCTGTCCCATCTGCTCGGCGGCATCCAGACCGCGGCCGGGGTGGTCGACGCCGACTGCGGCGCCTCGCTGACCGAGAGCTTCGAGAAGGTCTCGCTGGACGGCAACACCAGCAACCCGATGGAGCTGGACATCGCCAAGGACGGCCGGGTCTTCTACGTCGAGCGCGACGGGCGCGTGCAGATCATCAAGCCCGACACCGGCCGTACGGTGACCGCCGTCGACCTCGATGTCTTCACCGGCAACGAGGACGGGCTCATCGGCATCCGGCTCGACCCCGACTTCGCCACCAACGGCTGGGTCTACCTCTACTACGCCCGCAACGACGGGACACCGCGCAACCTGCTGTCCCGCTTCACCGTCACCGGCGACAGCATCGACGTGGCCAGCGAGAAGGTGGTCCTGGAGGTCGGCACGCAGCGCAACACCTGCTGCCACGCCGGCGGCAGCATGACCTTCGACCGCGACGGCAACCTCTACCTGGCCACCGGCGACAACACCAACCCGTTCGAGTCGGACGCGTACACGCCGATCGACGAGCGGGCCGGCCGGCAGGACTACGACGCCCAGCGCTCGTCGGGCAACACCAACGACCTGCGCGGCAAGGTGCTGCGGATCCACCCCGAGGACGACGGGTCCTACACCGTGCCGGCGGGCAACCTGTTCGCGCCCGGCACCGCCAAGACCCGGCCCGAGATCTACGCGATGGGCTTCCGCAACCCGTTCCGGATCGGCGTCGACCCCAAGACCAACACCCTCTACGTCGGCGACTACGGGCCCGACGCGGGCACCGCCAACCCCAACCGGGGCCCCGAGGGCACCGTGGAGTGGAACATCGTCGGCAAGCCGGGCAACTACGGCTGGCCGTACTGCACGGGCGCGAACTACGCGTACAACGACTATCAGTTCCCGTCCGGGCCCAGCGGCGCCAAGTTCGACTGCGCGGCGCCGAAGAACGACTCCCCGAACAACACCGGCCTGACCGACCTGCCGCCGGCCATCGCGGCCACTGTGGACTACGACTACGGCGGCAACCCGCGCTTCCCCGAGATCGGTGGCGGTGGCGCGCCGATGGGCGGGCCGGTCTACCGGTACGACGCCGCGCTCAGCTCCGGCCGCAAGTGGCCGGCCTACTTCGACGGCAAGGCCATGTTCGGCGAGTGGAACCAGTCGAAGATGTACACGATGCAGGTCAGCGAGGACGGCAAGTCGCTGGTCGACATCAACCAGCTGCTGGCCGGGATGAGCTTCATCCGGCCGATGGACTTCGAGTTCGGCCCGGACGGCGCGCTCTACATGATCGAGTGGGGCAGCGGGTTCGGTGGCAGCAACGACGACTCCGGCGTCTACCGGATCGACTACGTCGCCGGCGACCGGGCTCCGATCGCGGCGGCCAGTGCCACCCCGACCTCCGGCCCGGTGCCGCTGACGGCCGAGTTCTCCAGCGCCGGCTCCCGTGACCCGGACGGCGGCGCGCTGACCTACGCCTGGACCTTCGGCGACGGCGGCACCTCGGACGAGGCCAACCCGACGCACACCTACACCAAGGCCGGCAACTACAACGCGCAGCTCACCGTGACCAACCCCAAGGGCCGCACCGCGGTGGCCAACGTGCCGGTGACGGTCGGCAACACCGCGCCGACGGTCGCCATCGAGTTCCCGCCGGACGGCGGCTTCTTCGAGTGGGGCGACCAGGTCAAGTACACGATCAAGGTGACCGACCCCGAGGACGGCACGATCGAGTGTGACCGGGTGCAGTTGCAGGTGCTGCTCGGCCACGACGAGCACGCCCACCCGCTGGAGCAGCACACCGGCTGCACCGGCACCGTGCAGACGGCGCTCGCGGCCGGGCACGGCGCCGAGGCGGACGTCTTCGCGGTCTTCGAGGCGACCTACACCGACGACGGCGGCGAGGGCGGCGCGGCCGCGCTGACCGGCCGGGCGATCGAGCAGTTGCAGCCCAAGCGCAAGCAGGCCGAGTACTACACCGCGACCGGCCGGGTGGCCGGCAGCACGGGCGGCGGCGACGCGGGCGTGCAACGCGAGACCGGCAGCGACCCGGCCGGCGGCGGCCAGAACATCGGCTTCATCGAGGACGGCGACTGGTGGTCGCTCGACCCGGCCAGCCTGACCGGCGTCGACGCCATCCGCTTCCGGGCCGCCTCGGCCGGGAACGGCGGCCAGATCGAGATCCGCTCCGGCGCGGCCGACGGGCCGCTGCTCGCCACGGCCACGGTGCCGGGCACCGGCGGATGGCAGACCTACACCGACGTCACGGTTCCGGTCACCGCCACCGAGACCGAGTCGCTGTTCTTCGTCGCCCAGGACCCGGGCGGCGGCACCGGCTCGCTGTTCAACATCAACTGGATGGACTTCCTGGGCCGGGGCGTCACCGAGAACGCGCCGCCGACGGTCAGCGCGGTCGCCACGCCGGCGAGCGGCACGGCCCCGGTCACCGTCGCCTTCGACGGCACGGCGACCGACGCCGAGAACGACACCCCGCTGACGTACGCCTGGGACTTCGGTGACGGCGGCAAGGCCGACACCCTGGACGCGACCCACACGTACAACACGCCCGGCAACTTCACGGCCACCCTGACCGTGACCGACAAGCGGGGCGCCAAGGCGTACGTCAATGTGCCCGTGAAGGTGGAGGCGCCGAACACGGCGTGCTTCGGGGCCCGCTCGGACGACTTCACCGGCGACGCCCTGAACCGCACGCGCTGGTCGGTGATCCGGGAGAACCAGACCTTCTCGGTCGGCGGCGGATCGCTGCGGCTGCCCACCATGGCGGGCGACCTCTACGGCAGCCGCAACGACGCGACCAACCTGGTCGTGCAGCCCGCGCCGAGCGGCGCCTGGCAGGCCACCACGAAGATCACCCTGCCGGTCACCGCGAACTACCAGCAGGCCGGTCTGATCGTGTACGGCGACGACGACAACTACGCCAAGCTGGATCTGCTCTTCAACGGCAGCCGGACCGTGGAGTTCATCCGCGAGACGGCCGGCACGCCGCGCAACGAGAGCGGCGACAGCCGGGCGGCGGCGGCCGGCGACACGTTCTACCTGCGCCTGATCAGCGACGGCACGAACCTCACGGCGCAGGCGTCGGCCGACGGGCAGACCTTCACGGCGGTCGGCCGCGCGGCCGCGCTGGCCGGCATCACGAACCCGCGGGTCGGCGTGTTCGCGCTCAACGGCGGCACCACCGCGCCGGTGGTGGACGCGGCGATCGACTGGTTCCAGATCACGCCGGACGAGCCGGCCGAGCCGGTGACGCCGTCCGACGAGTTCACCGGCGCGGCTCTCGACAAGTGCCGGTGGAACGCGGTCGTCCGGGAGGACGCGACGGCGTACCGGATCGCCGACGGCTCCCTGCGGATCGACACGCCGGCCGGTGACATCTACGGCGGGGGCAACACCGCGCCGAAGAACTTCATCCTGCAGAACGCGCCGTCGGGCGACTGGACCGTGGAGACGAAGGTCGACGGCAGCGCGCTGAACGAGCGGTACCAGCAGGCCGGTCTGATCGTCTACGGCGACGACGACAACTACGTCAAGCTCGACTACGTTCTCGACAACGAGGCGGGGCAGGCGGCGAGCCGGCGCATCGAGTTCCGCAGCGAGATCGGGGCGGCGGTGCAGGATCCGCAGCCTCAGTCCGGCAACCTGACGTCGGGGGTGTGGCACCTGCGGCTGGCCAAGGCCGGCAACACCTACACGGCGTCCTACTCGGCCGACGGTACGACGTGGACGGCGTTCCCGGCGCTGACCAACGCCGCCGTCTCGAAGGTGGGCCTCTACACCATCGGAACCGACCAGACCGCTGCCAAGACGGCGGCGTTCGACTACTTCCGTCTCACCGCCGCCAACGCCGACACCACCGCCCCGGTGACTTCGGCTTCGGTGTCGGGCACGCCGGTCGACGGCTGGCTCACCGGGGACGCCACGGTCACCCTGACCGCGACGGACGCCTCCGGCGTGGAGAAGACGGAGTACCAGGTCGACAACGCGACGGCCTGGACGGCCTACACCGCCCCGGTCGTCGTCACCGGTGACGGCTCGCACGAGGTGCGGTTCCGGTCGACGGACAAGGCGGGCAACGTGGAGGTGGCCAAGTCGGTCGCCGTCAAGATCGACACCACGGCGCCGCTGACGTCGGCCTCGTTCGCCCCGCCGAACGACAACGGCTGGCACGCCGGGGCCATCCCGGTCACGCTCACCGCGGCCGACGCCGGCTCGGGGGTCGGCAAGCTGGAGTGGTCGCTGGACGGGGGCGCGTGGACCGCGTACACCTCGCCCGTCGACATCTCCGGCGACGGCGAGCACGAGCTGCTCTACCGCTCCACCGACAAGGCGGGCAACGCGGAGACCCTCAAGTCGGCGCTGGTGCGCATCGACGGCACCAAACCGACTCTGCTGGTGGCCGGGGTGGCGCACGGACAGCTCTACGGCGACAGCCAGGACGTGCGCATCTCGTGGCAGGCGGTCGACCCGACCTCGGGCGTCCAGAGCACCGCGGCGACGCTGAACGGCAAGGCGTACACCAACGGGACTCTGCTGGCCCTGTACGAACTGCCGCTCGGATTGCACGACCTGACGGCGACCGCGACCGACAAGGCGGGCAACCGCACGACGACGACGGTCCAGTTCTACGTCACCACCTCGTTCCGGGACATGCAGAACCTGCTGGACCGGTTCAAGGCGACGAGCCGGCTCTCGGCCAAGGCGCACAAGGACCTGTCCAAGAAGCTGGACGAGGCTCGCAAGGCCGAGGCCGCCGGCAAGGACGACCGAGCCATCAAGGAGCTGAACGCCTTCAAGACCCTCGTGAAGGACGCGAAGCTGGTCACCGACACCGACGTCCGCGACACCTTGATCCGCGACGCCGACGCGATGATCGTCCGCCTCGGCGGCACGGCCAGCGCCGCCGGCGTGAAGGCGAACGACGGCAAGCCGGTCACGGGCGCCGGCCGCCTCGGCGGCGACCCGACCCGGATCACCCCGAAGCGCTGACGTCTTCCCGGAGCCCGTCCCGCTCATCGCGGGGCGGGCTCCGCCGTTGTCAGAGCAGGCGGAGGTCGTGCAGGGCGTCGACCAGGCGGGTGACGTCCTCGGCCGTCGAGCCCAGGCCGAAGCTGGCGCGCAGCAGGCCGGGCGCCGTCTCGCAGCCGGCGGTGGTGGCGGCGCCGGTCAGGCGGCGTACGAGGGGATGGGCGCAGAACTGGCCGGCGCGCACGCCGATGCCGTAGTCGCGGCCCAGCACCGCGGCGACGCCGGCCGGGTCGGGCACGGCGAACGAGACGATGCCGACGCGGGGCACCGCGCCGCCGAAGAGGGAGACGCCGTCGAGGCCGGCGAGCAGGTTCTGCTCGTGTTCGAGCAGGGCGGCGCGGTCGGCGCGCAGCAGGGCGTCGCAGACCGCGCCGAGGGCGACCGCGCCGATCAGGTTGGGGGTGCCGCCCTCGTGGCGCGCGGGTCCGGTGGCCCAGGTGACGTCGCCCGCGAAGTCGCCGACCGTGGCGCTCGCGCCGCCGCCGTACAGGTAGGGCTCGGCCTCGTCGAGCCAGTCCTGACGGCCGGCCAGCACGCCGGCGCCGAACGGCGCGTAGAGCTTGTGCCCGGACAGCGCGAGATAGTCGGCGCCGAGAGCGTCGAGATCCAGGGGTACGTGGGGAGCCAGCTGGGCGGCGTCGACGACGACCCGGGCGCCGTGCGCGTGGGCCACGTCGGCGAGCCGGCGCACGGGCCAGATCTCGCCCGTGACGTTGCTCGCGCCGGTCACGGCGAGCAGCGCGGGGCCGCGTACCGAGGAAAGCGCCTCGGCGACGGCCGCCACGGCGGCGCCGGGATCGGTGGGGGCCGGCAGGCGCAGCGGGGACGGCCAGGGCAGCAGGTTGGCGTGGTGCTCGCCGTCGAAGACGATCGTGGTGGTGCCCGGCGGCAGCGAGCGGGCGAGCAGGTTGAGCGCGTCGGTGGTGTTGCGAGTGAAGATCACTTCGTCGCCGGGGCGACAGCCGAGGAACTCGGCGACGATGTCGCGGGCGCGCTCGTACTCGAGGGTCGACTTCTGGGAGCGACGGCCCGTGCCGCGGTGCACGCTGCCGTAGAGCGGGAGCAGGTCGCGCACGGCGTCGGCCGCGACCCGCACCGCCGGGGCCGAGGCCGCGTAGTCGAGGTGGGCGAAGCGGACGTGACGGCCGTCGGGCAGGTCGACGGTCAGGTCGGCGCCGATGATGTCGAGCTCGTCGGACATGGTTGTGCCTCCGCGGGGTCGGGGACCCGCCACGGGTCCGCGCTTGCTCCCGTCGTCGTCGACGCGAGCCTGGTCCTCACCCGGGGCACCCCATCGCGAACGCAAGGGTTGCCGGCCAGCGAGCCGGGGCTTGACGCTGGCGCTCATGACCTGTGATCGAGATTAACACCCCCTATCTCCTACCGCGCAAGTAGGCTTATGGTCGTTGCATGACCAAGCATCTGTGGGACGCCTGGCACGCCGAGCACGAGCGTAAGCGCGCCGACCGCCACGGCTTCCTGGCCGTGACCAGCCTGAACTTCCTCGACGAGACGCCGCGCCGCTTCCCGGACGCGCCGGGCGCGTGGAGCACCGGACCCGGCGGCGTAGTGGTCGACCTCACCGAGGGCGAGTCGCTGACCGTCGACGGCACCGAGGTGACCGGGCGGCACAGCTTCGGCGTCCTGCCCGAGCGCGGCGGCGTCAGCGCGGGCTTCGGCGACGCCGTGATCGAGGTGGCCCGGCGCGGCGGCTTCGACATCGTCCGGCCGCGCCACCCGGACAATCCGCTGCTCACCGGATATCGGGGCACTCCCGCGTACGAGCACACCGAGAAGTGGGAGATCACCGGCCGCTACGTCGCGTTCGACGAGCCGCGGCAGGTGACGGTGGGCGCGGCCGTCGAGGGCCTGGAGCACGTGTACGAGTCGCCAGGCCGCGTCGAGTTCGAGGCGCTGGGCACCCCGCTCGCCCTGACCGTGTTCAACGGGCACACGCCGGGCGGCTTCTTCGCGCTCTTCACCGACGAGACGTCGGGCGTGACGACGTACGCGGCGAACCGGAGCCTGGCGATCGGCGCGCCCGCGGCCGACGGCACGGTGGTGCTCGACTTCAACCGCGCCACGAACCTGCCGTGCGCGTACACGGAGTTCGCGACGTGCCCGCTGCCGCCCGCCGAGAACAGGCTGCCGGTCGCCGTGGAGGCCGGTGAGAAGACGCCGGTCTAGACAAGGGGCGCCGCGGCGCTCGGCGTATTGTCGATCAACGGCCTGCGGGATCACCCTGCGCGACAACTGGGGGAATCACGCCATGACACTGGACGCGATCATCGTGGGCGGCGGCGCGATGGGCTCCGCCGCCGCGTGGCAGCTGGCCCGCGCCGGGGCCCGCGTGCTGCTGCTGGAGCGCTTCGAGCCGGGGCACACCCGCGGCGCCTCGCACGGCGCCTCCCGGATCTTCCGGCTGGCGTACGCGCAGCCCGACTACATCGGGCTGGCCCGCGAGGCGCTGGAGCTCTGGCGCGAGCTGGACCCGTCGCTGCTGGAGCTGACCGGCGGCGTCGACCACGGCGACCGCGCATCGATCGAGCCGATCGCGAACGCGCTGGCCGCGGCCGGCGTGCCGGGCCGGTGGCTGCCCGCCGCCGAGGCCACGGCGCGCTGGCCGGGACTGCGCTTCACCGGTCCCGTCCTCTTCCACCCGTCGAGCGGCCGCCTGCACGCCGACAAGGCGGTCGCCGCCCTGCAAGCGGCCGCCGCCGCGCACGGCGCCACGATCCAGCATGGGACGGAGGTCACCTCGGTTGCCGTACGGGGTGACGACCTCGCCGAAGTCGTCACCGCCGGTGAGACGCTGCGGGCACGCCGCGTGATCGTGGCGGCCGGTGCGTGGACGGCGAAGCTGCTGCCCGGGCTCCTGCCGCTGCGGGTCACCCAGGAGCAGCCGGCACACTTCGCGCCGGTCGCCCCCGGGCCGTGGCCCAGCTTCATCCATCACCACGGCGCCACCGCGGTGTACGGACTGCTCACGCCGGGCGAGGGTGTGAAGGTGGGCTTCCACGGGAACGGGCCGGTCGTGGACCCGGACACCCGCGACTACGCCGCCGAGCCCGGCCGGGCGGCGCGCCTGCGCGACTACGTACGCGAATGGATCCCCGGGGTTGACCCGGACCGCGACGCGCCGATCAGCTGCACCTACACCACCACGCCGACGTCCGATTTCGTCGTCGACCGGCGCGGGCCGCTGGTGATTGCCGCCGGATTCTCGGGGCATGGATTCAAGTTCACCCCGGCGATCGGGCGCCTCATCCGCGACCTCGCCCTCACCGGCGCGCCGGGCATGCCGAGATTCGCGATCGCCGGCGGACAGGAGACCCCATGACCATGCAGTCCGCGCTGGCACCGCAGCGCCTGCGGCGCGTCTTCGGTTCGTTCCCCACCGGCGTCACCGTCGTGGCCGCCCTCGTCGACGACGAGCCCAGCGGCCTGGCGGCCAACTCGTTCGTCTCGGTGTCACTCGACCCGCCGATGGTCTCCGTCTGCGTCGCGCACACCTCCACCACCTGGCCGACGCTGCGCCGCGCCGCCCGCCTCGGCGTCAGCGTGCTCGGCGCCCACCAGGAACAGGCCGGCCGTCAGCTCGCCGCCCGGGACGCCGACCGCTTCGAGTCGCTCGACTGGCGCACCACCGACGACGGCGCGATCTTCCTGGAGGGCTCCAGCGCCTGGATCGACTGCAGCATCGAACGGGAGATCCCGGCCGGCGACCACGACATCATCCTGCTGCGCGTGCACGACCTGGACGCCGACCCGGCCGTGCAGCCGCTGGTCTTCCACGGCAGCCGGTACCGGTCGCTAGCCCTCTGACAGCGCCCAGTCCAAGGCCGCCTCGACGTGCAGCAGCGTCGTGTCGTACACGGGAAGCGGACTGTCACTCTCGTCGAGCAACAGCCCGATCTCGGTGCACCCGAAGATCACCGCTTCGGCCCGCAGACCCTTCAGGATCGAGATGTACGCCTCGCGTGAGCGCTCGAGAACCAGCCCCTGGCACAGCTCCTCGAAGATGACCCGGTGCACCGTCTCCCGCGCGGCGGCGTCCGGAACCGTGACGCGCAGGCCGCGCTCCTCCAGCCGCGCCCGATAGAAGTCCTGTTCCATCGTGTAGCGCGTCCCCAGCAGGGCGACCTCCCGCACACCGTCGTCGAGCAGCGCCTGCGCCGTCCCGTCCGCGATGTGCAGCAGCGGAATGCCGACCGCGTCCTGGATCGCCCCCGCCACCCGGTGCATCGTGTTGGTGCAGAGCACGAGCCCCTCGGCGCCGGCGCTCTGCAGCTTGCGGGCACACTCGCCGAGGAACACACCAGCCTCGTCCCAGGCCCCCGCCACCTGCATCCGCTCCACCTCGGCGAAGTCCACGGTGTAGGTCACACTGTGCGCCGAGTGGAGCCCGCCGAGCCGGTCCCGCACCCCACGATTGAGCCGCTGATAGTAGTAGTCGGTCGATTCCCAGCTCATGCCGCCGAGCAGCCCCAGAACCCGCATGCCCCCATGCTCCCCGCACCGCGCCGGGCTGCCGACGGCCAATTCCGAAGGGGAGGACCCTTACAGGCCCAGCACCGGCTTGCACTCCTCGACACCGGACAACGTGATGTCGGTGCGGCGGCGCTCCTGCCAGGCGGCCCGGGTCAGGCGCCAGCGCTGAAGCAGGCACGGCTCGCCGCGGCGCGTGGCCCAGTCGGTGCCGTTGCGGGTGTAGCCGACGGCCTCGGAGACGCGGTTGGACGCCTCGTTGTCGATGAAAGCGTCGCTGGACGCCTCGCGGGCGCCGAAGCCCTCGAAGGCCAAGTGCAGAATCGCCGCCCGGGACTCCTTGCCCAGCCCGCGCCCGCGCACCCCCGGAGCCAGCCACGAGAACGTGTGCACGGTGCCCAGATCGGCGAAGTCGTTGGCGATCAGATCCTGCATGCCGACCGGCTCACCGCCGTCGCACACCACGAAATAGAGGCGCCAGAAATCCGCCTCGACGCGGGCACGCCCCGACCAGATGCGGCGCATCCACTGCCACTCGCGGGCCGGGCTCTGCTCGTACAGCGACATCGGATCGTCGAACGGCAAGGGGCCACCCTCGGTCACCACGCCGGCCCGAACCACGGGCACGAGCCGCTCCAGCATCGCGTCGGTGGCAGCGGCAAGCGTGATCCTCGGCGTGCGAACAGCCAGGTTCAGCGGCGGGTACGTGGACGCCATCGGCGCACCGTACCCCCGCCGACCGGATCGGCGCCTTCCATTTCCGCCCTGGCGCCGGCGGATACCGTTCCCTCGTGCATCTGCGCCGAAGGCCGCCGCCCAGAGGGTGGTCTCACGATCAGCGCCGCGCGGCCATCGCGGTGCTGCTGTCGGCCGCGATGATCGAGATACGGGCCCTGGCGGCGAACCCCGGCCGGTCGAAGCATCCCGACGGCCACCTCGCCGAGATCAGGCTCATCGCCGACGTCTGCCACAACCTGCCCGGCGCCGACCGGCCCCCGCCGCCCGGCGAATACGACGGACTCGTCTGCACCTGGCAGACCGCCGGCGACTTCCAGCGATCGTGGCTGCGCAAGCACCTCACCGGAGCGGGTGTCGACACCGCGTTCCTGGAGCAGGCGCCGAGTTTGCCGAGGCCCGCCACGGCACCCGGCACCTGGCCCACGTGGGAGCGCTGGCAGATCCCCCGCGACCCGAAGACGTTCATCGCGGTGGGCTCCAGCACCCTGGCCGGCCTCGTGCGACAGGCACACTCCGCGGACCACTACCCCACCCATGGGCCGGCACGCACCGCCTTCCTCGAATGGTTCCTCGAGCACCTCCACCCGGAGGGGCGGCATGTCCTCCGGCCCAGCCGCCCGGGCGAGACGCTGTTCCAGCCCGACGGGCCGAACGATCTGCGCCAGTACCGAGCACTGGTGACCATGAGCGACGGCGCACTCGTCGTCGACCACCCACGACTCCGCGAGGCGGACGTCGCGGCGCTGCCCACCAACCTTCACCTCCTGCGCCGCCTGCTGCTGGCCGTCGTTCCGGCTCGCCGCGCCGAGCGCGATGCCGGACTCTGGGCACGCCACCATCGCGCCACCGCGTCGGACTGCCGCCTGTGCCGCGTCAACTGATCTGCCACAGGTAGCTCAGGCCCACCGCAAGGAAGAAGATCAGCGCCGCGCCGGCGAAGAAGAAGCCGCGGTTGACCCATCTGTGTTTCTTCAGGACCTTTCCCGACAGCAGGTAGATCTGGTTGTTGAGCGCGGCCTTCTCCGCCTCGGCATCCACGCCGAGAGCACTCTCGCAGTAGACCGTCTCGTCGAACATGGCGATGCTCTGAAAGAACCAGAGCGATTCGGGCATCTGCCCGTCCGGCCTGTCCTGACCCGGCTCGGAGGTGTACCTCTTTCGCGCCTCAGTTGGCGTCATGACCCGCGTGATGAGACATCGCACCGCGCTGAACACGGACGCGGCGAGCGAGACGGCCAGCAACGCGAGCGCGATCCAGGTGTGCCACGCGAACTGCTTCACCGCGTCGCGCGCGTCGGCGCTCGTGGCAAGGACGGAGCCGATCAGGAACGAGATGAAGATCCCGTCCAGGGACAGGATCACTTGCGCCTTGGTCTCGGCGACCTTGTACCAGTCGACCACGTTGGCGTAGAGCCGTCGTGAATAGTCCAATGCGTGATCGCCACTTGTCGCGCTCATGCCGCCTCCGTGCGGACTGAGTACGGGCAGCGATATTCGTACCCGTTGCGGCGCTCACCCAATCAGCAAGCCCGAGCTCTCCCCGCGCTGCGGATGGCCGGAGCCGCGCCGGCACGCCCGGATCGTCTGGCCACTGCGCCGACGGACTTGAGGAACTCACCTGGTGACCACTGTGGAGCCGCGCGTCGGCGCGGAGCGTTGCAGGGCTGGGGTCAGCGCCGCCGTGATGGCCGCTGACGTCGCTGCCAGGGCGACTATGGCGTGCGTGGCGCCGACTGCCGTGGCGAGCGCGCCGCCGACCGCCGCGCCGACCGCCTGGCCCACCATCAGGCCCGTCGAGCAGAGGCCGAACGCCTGGCCCCTTGTCTGAGGGCCGGTGGCGGCGACCAGCCTCTCCTGCAGCGGCAGCGAGGCGGCGTAGCCGGCCGAGGCGATGAACGCGAGCACCAGGGCGACCGCCAGGGGCGGGGAGAACGCGAAGCCGAGGTAGGGCAGCGCCAGCAGCATCCGCAACGGCTCGATGGTCCGGTCGCGGTGGCGGGGCGGGACGAAGCGGCCCATGACGACGTCGCCGAGGAGCATGCCGGCCGCGGCGGCGGCGAAGAGGTAGCCCGCGCCGGCCTGGCCCGCGTGGGGAACGAACAGCGCCTCGCAGCCGACGATCAGCCCGTTGGGCACCCACATCGCCAGGTACAGCGGGCGGGTCACCGGCGAGCCGAGCAGCGCGCGGTTCACTTCCCGCGTCCGCGTCATCAGTCCCTTGCCGGAGGCCACGCCGGGCCGTTCGCGGACGCCGAGCCGAATGCTCAGCGCTGCCGCCAGGGCGGCCACTGCCGCGAGGGGGAAGAGGGTGGCCGGCGTGCACCAGGCGAGGAGGAAACCGCCGAGCCCGTACCCGGCGACCTGCATGACGCCGACCGCGATGTTCAGGGTCGCGCGGCCGAGGACGAAACCGTCCGGCGGCACGATGTCGTGCAGCAGCCGCATGGTGGAGCCGCTGGTCGCCGAGCCCGCGAGGAACGGGATCGCGAGGATCGCGAACCGCCAGCCCCAGGACAGGTGCGGCAGGGCCTGCAGGAGGAACGCGGCCGCGTACGCGATCGGCATGATTGTCGACGCGCGGCGTGGGCCCATCGAGTCCGACGCGCTGAGCACGGTGGCCGAGCCGAGCAACGTGATCAGCGGCCCGCCGAACATCGCCAGCGCGGTGAGGAGCGGCGATCCGGTGCTCGCGTAAGTGGTGGCGCCCAGCGCGAGGCTGCCGATCGAGATGGCCGCCATCGTCAGGCATCGGGCGAGGAACAGCACCCGGAACTCGGGCAGGGCGAAGATCTCGCGGTAGGTGCGCACCGAAGGAGTGTGGGACAGTCGAACCCGCGATCGGGCCTTGGCAGCAGGTCTTCCACGCCGCCAACCGAGACGCGTACGCCGGGATGCTGGCCCGCCACCCGGTGCGGCGGGACCTGGTCCGCCGTGCGTGGCGCCCGCGCCGCGGCGATCAGCCCGGATGGATGGCCGACTTTCTCGGCGTGGTGCCCGAGCGTGCCGGCATGTCGTTCGAGGAGGAGCTGGCGCAGCTCGCCGGCGAATGGGACGACGACGGCATCCGTGCGGAGATCCTCGGCCTGCGGCCCGGCCGGCTCGCCGCGACGCTGGTGCGCCCCGGCCTGCGGGCGGAGCTCCTCGAGCTGCTGCGCTGGGTGTGGACGGTGACCGTCGAAGCGGACTGGCCGCGTCGCCGGCGGGTGTTGCAGGCCGACGTCGTCTCCCGCACGGCCATGCTGGCCGCGGGGCCCTCGGGTCTGCCGATGGGTGCGGTCGGCAACCATCTCAGGGTGATGCTCGACGCCGGCCTGGTGCTGCGCCGCCGTGCCGGGCGTGAGGTGCTCTACTGGCGCACGGCGCTCGGTGACTCGCTCGTGGCGACTGGACCTTGACCCTGGGGCAGGCCCCACGATCGCCCCATGACGATCAGGGCGTACTTCGTTGACGGGCGGCCTCTGCGCATTGCGGCGTTCCGCCGGCTCTGGCTGGCCTCGCTGGTGACGGCGTTCGGGGGGTCGTTCAGTCTCATCGCCGTGCCGGCGCAGCTGTTCACGCTTGCCGGGTCGTCCGCTCTGGTGGGGGTGTCGGCGGCGGTCTCGTTGGGGGCGCTCGTCGTGTCGGCGCTGGGGTTCGGTGTCCTGGCCGACGCGATGGACCGGCGGACGCTGCTGCTGGCCGGCAACGCGGGGCTGGGGCTTGCCTATCTCGGGCTGTGGCTGAACACCGTGGCCGGGCTCGACTCGGTGGCTTTTCTGCTCGTGCTGGTCGCGGTGCAGGGGCTCAGCTTCGGGGCGACCATGACGACGATGGGGGCGGCGGTGCCGCGGGTCGTGCCGGCCGAGCAACTGGTGGCGGCGAGCGCGCTGAGCTCGCTGACGCGGTACAGCGGGGCCGTGGTGGGGCCGCTGCTCGCCGGTGTCCTGATCCCGGTGGCCGGGCTGGGCTCGCTCTATCTGTTCGACGCGCTCGCGCTCATCGTGGTGCTGTGGGCGGTGGCGCGGTTGCCGGAGATGCCCCCGGCGGCACGGAAACCGGGCGGTGGGGGGCTGCATCGGATGCTGGTCGCCGTGCTTGCCGTGGACCTGGCGGCGATGGTGTTCGCGCTTCCGTACGCGCTGCTGCCGGAGCTGGCGGAGCGCTCGTTCGGCGGCGCGCCGGGTGGTGGGGCGGAGCTGGGCCTGCTGTTCGCGGCCTACCCGGCTGGTGTGCTCCTCGCGGGGGTGGTGTCGGGTCCGCTGAGCCGGGCGCGGCGGCATGGGGCGATCATGGCGTCCGCCGCGATGGCCTGGGGTGGTTGTGTGGTGGTGCTGGGCCTGGCGCCGGACCTGCGAACGGCGCTGGTGGCGCTGGGTGCGGGCGGGGCCGTCAACTTCGTGCTGAGCACGGTGCGCAATGCGATCTCGCAGGCGTACACGGATGATGGGCTGCGTGGCCGGATCCAGGGTGTGCTCACGGTCGTGCTGATGGGCGGGCCGCAGCTGGCGAACGTGCTGCACGGGTTCGGCGGGGCCGCGCTCGGCGCCCGGGCGGCGGTCGCCGTCGGGGGAGTGCTCACCGTGGTGACCGTCGCCCTGGTCATCCGGGCGGTGCCGGAGCTGTGGCTCACCGGAGCCAGACCACGATCCCGGTCAGATTGTTGAGGACGGCGGCTACCCCGGCGCGGATGGCGGCGGCGCAGCGGGCCTCGGTGAACGAGCTCTCGTCGTACGCCGAGGACATGCCCAGGCCCTCGCCGCGGAAGGACGCGCCGGACCAGTCGACGGCCGTCACGTTCTGGGTGGGTTCGGCCAGTTCGGCGCCGACCACGAGGAACTGCCGGTCGAGGTGGCTGGCGGTGACCACGGCCAGCGCGTCGACCAGGGCGTTGCCGGCGCTGACGACGAGGTCGGGGTGCTGGTCCATCGCCTTCACGATGCCGGGGACGGGGTCGTGCTCGTCGGCCGTGACCTCGCGCAGGTCGACGTCCTCGGCGCGCGCCCAGTCGCGTACCCCCTTGATCAGGGCCTTGGTCGGTGCGTCGGTGCCGGCGTGCAGCAGGACCACGCGGTAGCCCGCGGAGGGGTGCACGTCGTCCCACGAGCCGGGGGAGGGGGTGACGGTGCCCTCGGGGGTGGGCGGCGACGCGGGATCGGTGAAGCCGGCGCCGAGGCTGCCGACGGGTGTGGGGGTGGGGTGCGGCTGCGACCAGTCGCTGCCGGTGCCGCAACCGGCGACGGTCAGCAGGGCGGCGGCGACCAGGGCGCGGAACAGGCGGCGCAAGACGGGACGTCCTCTCGGGGGGTGGCGATCTTTTGTAGCCGAGGAAAAGGGCCTCCGAGCAGGTTGTCTCCATCGGTTCGCCAGCGTTTTTGATCTTGTTAACCCGGACGGTGCACGGTGCAACCATGAAACGCATCGCCCTGGTGGCCGCCGTGGTGGCGGCCGCCCTGCTGGGTGCCTCGCCGGCGTCCGCGCACGGCTTCACCTCGAACGTGTACGCCGACGTCACCTCGGGCGCCGACGGGCACGTCCGCACCAAGCTAGGGCTCGAGTACGACCTGCTGATCGTCTCGGCGGCGGACATGGAGAAGGACGACCCGCTGTTCCGAGCGGGCACCGCCGCGTTCGACGACGGCGACGGCAAGGCGCAGGCGGCGGCCCTGGAGTCGCACGCCGCCACGGTGCTGAGCTATGTGACGAAGCGCTACACCGTGACCGCCGGCGGGGCGGCGTGCAAGGCGGTTCGGCAGGGTGGATTCACCATCGGCGAGCGCGAGGGAGTCCCGTACGCCGATGTCGTGCTCGACTGGACCTGCGCGAGCGGCGACGGGCACGAGGTGCGCAGCGCCCTCTTCCCGGACGGCGAGGGCTATGTGCGCGCCACCAAGACCCTCACCACGTACGCCCTGGACGGCCGTTCGGGGAGCGTGACGCTCGACGCCGCCAACCCGGCCCTGTCGACGGCGCCCTCCTGGCCGGTGGTGCCCGTGGTGATCGGCGTCGCAGCGGCGCTGGTCATCGCGCTGGCGCTGGTCCTGGTGCTGCGCAACCGCCGCTCAAAAGCCTGACGTTTTCTTGATCTTGTTCATGAGGGGTTCATCGGCGCCCACCAGCTTGATCATGCATTTCGCACCCCCTCTCATCTGGATTGAGGAAAAACGATGAGATCCAGCAAGCACCACCGCGTCGGCGCGACCGCCGGCGCGGCGGTCCTCGGCCTTGCCATCGCCCTCGGCGGCGGCCTGGCCACCCCGGCGAGCGCGGCCGACACGGCCACGCTCAGCGCCGTCATCCTGGGCGTGGGCGCCGACGAGACCCAGCGCATCGTCACCTGGTACTCCTCGGCGGACACCGCCCAGCAGGTCCAGGTCGCCCCGACCGCCTCGATCGTGAACGGCGAGTTCCCGGCCGGCGCGGCGACGTTCGCCGCGGTAGGAGCGGCGAACATCGCCACCAGCGGCGGCTACAACCGCCACGCCACCATCACGGGCCTGAAGGAGAACACCGCGTACTCGTACCGGGTGGGCTCCGAGGGCAACTGGACGCCCGCGTACTCCTTCCGCACGCAGGACTTCGAGGGCGACTACGACTTCCTGTTCTACGGCGACCCGCAGATCGGTGCCTCCGGCGACCTGGCCAAGGACCAGGCCGGCTGGGTGGACACCGTGAACGTGTCGACGGCCGCCAACCCGAACGCCGAGCTCCTGGTGTCCGGCGGCGACCAGGTCGAGACCGCCAACACCGAGGCGCAGTGGAACGCGTTCCTCGCCCCGGAGCAGCTGAAGTCGATCCCGTGGGCCGCGACGATCGGTAACCACGACGTCGGCGGCAAGGCGTACGAGCAGCACCTGTTCACCCCGAACACGGACCGCTCGGCCTCCTACTACGCCAACGGCCAGCCGACCTCGAACACCTCCGGCGGCGACTACTACTACATCTACAAGGACACGCTGTTCATCGACCTGAACAGCAACTCCTACGCCACCTCGCAGGGTGGCGGCGGCGACGAGGCGCACCTGGCCTACGTCACCGACGTGATCAACAAGCACGGCGCCGAGGCGAAGTGGACGGTGCTGGTCTACCACCACGCCATCTACTCGGCCGCGTCGCACGCCAAGGACAGCGACAACAAGGTGCGCCGGACGGACTTCCCGACCACCTTCTCGAAGCTCGGCGTCGACCTGGTCCTCCAGGGCCACGACCACGTCTACACCCGCAGCTACCTCATCAAGAACGGCGCGAAGGCGAACCCGGACGAGCAGCCCGGCGCCGCCGACGTCACCGCAGGCCCCGGCGGCGTGCTGTACGTGACCGCGAACTCGGCCTCGGGTTCGAAGTACTACGACATCACCAAGCCGGACAGCAGCGGCACCAGCGGCCCGGGCAACGGCCCGGACCCGCTCAAGCCGGAGAACTACTGGTACAACTCGGTCCAGAACCAGGAGCACGTGCGCTCCTACGTCAAGGTCGAGGTCCGCAGCGACAAGCTCGTCGTCCAGAACCTCCGCAGCGGCACCTGCGCGGCGCCGAACGCGGCGGTGGAGAAGGGCCTGTCCTGCACCAACACGGAGAGCGGCCAGCCGGTCGGCTCCATCGTGGACAAGGTCACCGTGCACCCGTACAACGGTGACGGCCAGCAGATCCAGGTCGCCGTGCCCAACGCGGCGCCCGGCGAGTTCGGCTGGACGATCGACGGCTACAACGGCCTGGTCGACCTCGGCACCGCCAAGGAGAACGCCACCGGCGACTACTTCGCCGCCAGTGGCCAGATCAACCCGATCGTCGTCTCCGACACCCGTCGCACGCTCTCGCCGTGGTCGATCGCGGCCAGCGTGGGCGACTTCAAGGACGCCGACAAGACGTTCTCGGGCGCCAACCTCGGCTGGACCCCGGGCGTCATCGCCAACGGCGCCGGCGCCAAGGCCGGCGCGGCCGTGCCCTCGGGCTTCGGCGGCAACGGCGACGGTCTGTCGGTCTCGCGCGGCCTCGCCTCGGCCGAGCAGGGCCACGCCCGCGGCACCGCCAAGGTCGGCGCCGGCCTGGACCTGAAGGTCCCGGGCGACGCCGCGAAGGGCACCTACCGCACCACCCTCACGATCACCGCGCTGAGCAGCTGATCGAGTTTCACCGGGCGGGGCGGCACCTGCGAGTGCCGCCCCGCCTTCTACTAAGGGATCTACCGATGAAGACGAAGCTTGCCCTGCTCGCCGCCGTGATCGGCCTGCTGAGCGCGGTGCCCGCGCCGGCGATGGCCGACGAGGGCGATGTCACCTGGACGGTGCGCACCGAGTCGAACAGCCTCGGCGCCACCCGGTCCAGCTTCAGCTACGCCGTGAACCCGGGCGGGCAGGCCCGGGACGGCCTCGTCGTCGCCAACCGCGGCAGGACGGCGCTGAAGCTGGGCGTCTACGCCGCCGACGGTTTCACCACCGACACCGGCACGCTCGACCTGCGCGGCGCGGACGCCAAGGGCAAGGGCATCGGGGCCTGGGTGCACGCCGCCCAGAAGGACATCACGGTGCAGCCCGGCAAGACCGTCACGGTGCCGTTCACCGTCGAGATCCCGGCGAACGCCACGCCGGGCGACTACGTCGGCGGCATCATCACCTCGCTGACCCAGGCCGACGAGTCCGCGCAGGTGAACGTCGACCGCCGGCTCGGCATCAAGATCAAGCTCCGGGTGGGCGGCGACCTGACGCCCGCTCTCCGGATCGAGGGCACCCACATCTCGTACGACGGCACGGCCAACCCGTTCGGCAAGGGCACCGCGACCGTCGACTACACGATCCACAACGTCGGCAACGCGGTCGAGACGGCCCAGCAGGGCGTGCGGATCACCGGTCCGTTCGGCCTGTTCAAGGCCGAGACCACCGAGATCGCCAACCCGCCGGAGCTGCTGCCGGGCGAGACGTGGAAGGTCTCCGTCCCGATCGAGGGCGTCGTCCCCGCGCTCCTGCTGGACGCGACCGTCACGCTGGTCCCGCAGATGACCGACGCGTCCGGCTCCACCAGCTCCCTCGACAAGGTCTCCGCGAGCGCGCGCGGCTGGGCCTGGCCGTGGACCCTGCTCGCCCTGATCGCGCTCGTCGCCGCCGTCGTGGTCGCGGCCGTCGTCCTCACCCGCCGCGGCCGCACGCGGCGCAAGCAGCGCGAGGACGCCCGGGTCCGCGAGGCGGTGGCCGACGCCCTGCGGGACAGCAAGGAGCTAGCCGCCGGCTGAGATCAGGGCCGGGGTGGTCAGCAGCCATGACGCGGTGGTGCGGGCCTCCGGGGGCATGCGGGCGTCCTCCCGTACGCGGTGGAGCAGCCCCCGGTGGTTGTCGGTGCCGATGCCGTACGTGACGCCGTGCAGGATCTCGCGGCCCAGGCCGTCGGGGGCGCGCTGCCACGCGGCCAGCTGGACCGCCAGGATGCGGCTCCACGCCGGCTCGGGGAACGCGCCGGCGCAGTGCGGGGTGGCCCACGCCGCCGCGTAGCGGGCGCGGTCGCCGAACTCGCGCTCGGTGAGGATCTGGGCGATCAGCGGCCGGTGCACCGCGGAGCCGAGCGTGGTCAGACTGCGCAGCGCGGCGTCGAGGCCGGTGTCGCGGCGGCCGCGCAGGTCGGCGACGACCCGATCGAGGATCGCCGCGGCGACCGGCTCGCGCAGCGGGGTCGCGGCGACGAACATCGCGGAGAGCAGCCGCTCGTCCGGGTTGTCGCTGTGCAGGCACTCGCCGACCAGCTCGCCCAGGGTCAGCTCGGCCGGCTGGTCGACGGGCCACTGGGAGCAGACGCGGGCCGCGATCAGCCGCGCCTCGGGCCGGGTCGCCCGCTGCTCGAGCCGCGGCACCTCGCCGGCCAGCGCGCGGCTGACCTGGACGGCGAGCGGGCGCAGGGGGCCGGCCAGGCCGGGGTCGCCGAGCAGCCCGGCCACCGACCGGCCGATGTCGCCGAGCTCGTCACGGGTGAAGTGCCGCGCCCGGATCTTGCGGACCGCGCCGAGCAGCGCGCCGTAGAGCGCCCGGTCGTCGCCGGCCGCCGCGATGGTCCGGCGGATGTGCCGGTTGGCGTCCGGGTGGGCGGTGGTGTCCAGCAGCGACAGCGGCTCGACCACCACCGGGTTGCCGGTGTCCTGGGCCAGCCGGATGCAGGCGTCGACGGCATGGGCGCCCGCGTCGGGATGACCGAGCAGCCGGCTCATCGCCTCCTGGCGTTGCAGCCACGCGCTGTCCTCGGCCACCGCGAGCTCGGTGAGCAGCCGCTGGGAGAGCTCCTGCCAGAGCCGCGGCGGGTGCAGGATCAGCCCGGGCCGGGCGCGCACCAGCTCGGTCAGCTCGTCCCACTCGGGGCCGGTGATCGGGCCCGATCCGGTCGCCACCTCGAGCAGGCCGTGCAGCCGCCGCGGGTCGCCCTCGCCGGCCGGGGCGGCCGCGCAGCCGTTCGCCCGGTCGAGGGCGTCCTTGAGGGTGGTCAGCGCGTGCGGCGCCAGGCCGAGCAACTCCTCGTAGCGGCGGATCGCGGCGCGCGGGGCGTTGGTGGCACCGCTCTCCCACCGGGTGATCTGGGACTCGGCGAGCGGGCGGTCACCCGCGGGGCGGAAGGCGGCCGCGAAGACCTTGCCGGTGCGCCACCGCGGGTCGGGGGCGAGGCGGCGGTTGACCCGGAGCAGCCAGCCGATCCGCTCGCGAGGGGTGGCTGCCGGCACTCGATCGAACTTACCGGCCGTGACCAGATCAATTCAATCGGCGGGGTTGCACGAGCCGGAATCGATGCAATCGATCTTCGAAACGCCGCGCGACCTGGGTAGCCTCGCGCCCGAGGCACCCTTGGAAAGCTCGCTGGCGGGCGAGCTCCGTGGCCGCGCGGTGGCGGCAAACGCCGTGCCGGCCGATACGCCGGCGTCCCTCGGGGGGAGGGGCGCCGGCGTTCTTTCTGTCCATCGAAGGATCTCCAGTGTTCGCTTGACCGTCTCCTGTTGATCAATTGAGCTAGGGCAGAACTTCTCAGGCAACGCACAGAGTCTCGTACGTGCAACGCCTCCTCGCCCTGGTCGCCGTTGTGGGAGCGCTCCTGTTCGTGCCGGTGAGCCCGGCGGCGGCCCACCCGTTCGGCGATCCGCAGACCATCACCGTCGCCCTCGACCCGGCCCGGGCGGACGTCGTGCGGATCCGCTGGAAGGCCGGCGGGCTCGACGACCTGACCCTGCTCGGGGTGTCGCTCGGCGTGCTGCCCGAGGACCGCGTGTACCTCGACGGGGCCGTGTTCTACGAGGACGCGGACGCGACAGCGCTCGGGCCGTCGAGCCAGCTGTCGGCGTACCTGCTCGATCGGATCACTGTGGCGGACGGCGATGAGCCCTGCGCGGGGACGGTGCAGCCACCGAGCGACCTGGCCCGCGCCGGCGTGACCGTCGACTATGCCTGCCCCGGCCCGGTCGGCAAGGCGACCGTCGGCGTGCGGACGCTGACCGACCTGCACCCGGCGTACCAGACCCTGGCCACCGGCCCCGGCAACCAGCGCGCGGTCTACCGCGACGGCGAGGCCACGCACGACTGGGTCCTCGGCGACGTCGCGGCGGGCCGACCAAGTCTCGGGCGCAGCGCGGCGGTGCAGATCGGCGGTGTCGCCCTCGGGGCGCTGCTCGTCGTGATCGTGCTGCTGGCCGTGCGGCGCCGCCGAGGACCCATCCACCCCAGGTAAGGCCCACCCCACATAAGGAGACACCCTCCATGAACCGCAGGGCCCTTTGGCCTGTGCTTGCGGTCGCCGTCGCCGCTGCCGTCTACGCGCCCGGCTCGGCCGGCGCCGAGACGGTGCAGCCCGGCACTCCACCGGCGCTCAACCTGAGCAACGGCCGGACGATCGACGGCACCACCCGCATCACCGCCGACCCGACCACCGAGGGTGACGCCGTTGTCGCGCTCACGGTCGACGGCACGGCGCTCGACGCCGGCAAGACCGCCGGGACCGCCCACCTGAGCTTCGACATGGGCGGCAACGGCACCGAGGCCCGCTACCACAACTACCTGGTCGTCAACGACCACACCGCCGAGGCCGACCGGCTCTACCTGCCGGACCTCGCCGGCGGTGCGCGCGGCACGGTGGACATTCCCGGCGAGTGGCTGCACACCGGCGTCAACACGGTCACCGTGAACGCCGGCGCCAACTGGGTCGACACGACCAGCACCACGGCCACCGGGGTCGAGACGCTGCCGTACGGCGAGGGCATGCGCTGCCCCAACTACGACGACTTCGCGATCAGCAGCATCGGCCTCGGCCTGCTCGGCGTGGTCGCCGACAGCGAGCAGAACGCGTTCAGCTACAGCTTCGGCGACGGCACCTGCGGCACCTCGAAGAAGCTGCTCACCCAGCCGCTGACCTTCGTGATCTCGGGCGAGCCGGGCAGCACCGCCGGGCTCGGCGCCGACCTGGACACCACGAAGCTGAGCAACGGCACGCACACCATCGCGGCGGCCACCGCCTCGGGCGCGACCGCGAGCGTCACGGTCGAGGTCAACAACGACCCGGCCGGCGCCGCGAAGATCACCCCGGCGGACGGCGTGCTCGTCCGCGGTGAGCAGCGCGTCATCGCCGCACCGGCGACCGGCAGCGGCGAGCCGGTCTCGCAGCTCGCCATCGACGGCAAGGCCGCCGAGGACGACGAGACCCTCGCGGGCGGCTCGGCGACCCTTGGCTTCACGATCGAGGCCGGTAACTCGGCCGAGGCGAAGTACCACAACCACGTGCTGGTCAACGGCAACCGCGTCGACCTCGGCGGGGACTGGGGCGTGGGCGGCGCCGAGACGGTCAGCCTGCCGTTCCCGGCCCGCTTCCTGCACACCGGCGACAACGTCGTCGAGCTGCGCACCGGCACGTACAACGGCACCCTGAACGGCGCGACCTGCGCCAACCACGACGACTTCAAGGTGACCCGCAGCTCGGCCTCGCTCGTGCTGGGCACCGAGGGCACCGTCACGGCCGGCACCACGTACGTCGTCACCGGCGGGACCAAGGCGGCCACCACCGCCGAGTCGATCGCGCTGGGCGACGGCACGTGCGCGGCCAACAAGGACCTCGAGCTGCACTTCGACATCGCCGGCGCGCCCACCACGCGGACCGTCGGCACGCTCGGCAGCGGCGGCGACGCGCACCTGAAGGTGTTCGTCGGCGGCAACGGCTCCGACGGCGGCTACGACAACCGCGTGCTGATCAACGGCATCCCGCTCGACCTCGGCATCTGGGAGAAGGAGGTCGCCGACCTCACGTTCCCGAACGAGTGGCTCGTGCCGGGCGTGAACAGCGTCGAGTTCGTCGCCGGCAGCGACCACGGCAGCGCCAAGGGCGGCTGCGACAACTACGACGACTTCACCCTGCGGGACTTCGCGCTGACCCCGGCCGGCGGCAAGGCCACCCAGGTCACCCGCGAGACCGCCGGCACCAACGTGACGGTCGGCTCGGCCACCTACCCGGCCGGCTCGCCGGTCACCGTCTACGTCGGCGACGGCTCCTGCGGCAGCAGCCACAACGCCACGCTCGACGCCACGATCATGTTCTCCGTGACGGCGGCGGACGGCACCGCGCTGCCGGCGCTCGGCAAGCGGGCCGACGTCGACACCGCCACGCTGGCCGACGGCAAGCACACGATCACCGCCGTGGCCGGCGACAAGACCTCGTCCCGCCGGGTCACCGTCGACAACACCGCCCCCGAGGTCGCCAACAGCGTGCCGGCCGAGGGCCAGCGGATCACCTCGACCGTGGCGCTCACCGTGGACGTCAAGGACGCCTCGGGCGTCGCCGGCACGCCGGTGATCACGCTGGACGGCAAGGCCGTCAAGGAGGGCGACGAGATCGGGCACGGCCTGCCCGCCGGCGCGCACACCATCGCGGTGACGGCGGCCGACGTGCTGGGCAACACCGCCACCCGCGAGATCCACTTCACCAGCGCGTACATCCCGGCAGTACCGTCCGCCCTGGACGCCGCGGTGACCGGTGACAAGGCGGTGCTCTCGGCGAAGCTCGACGGCCCGGCCACGGCCACCTTCACCGCGGCCGACGTGGTGCTGCCGACCGGTGGCTACCAGGGCGTCGCCGGCGCCGTGCCGACCACGCTGGACGTGGCGCACGACGCGACGGTCGACGTGACCTCGCTGCGGCCGCTGGACGGGAGGACGATCGACACGCCGTCCGGGCGGGACGTGGTGTTCCAGCGCTACGACCTGGCCGTGGGCACCCCGGCGCAGGAGCCGACGCTGCGCTGGGAGGGCACCATCGACCCGGCCCGGGTCGCCGCCCTGCGGGTGTGGGACGCGGCCGCCGGCAAGTGGGTCGTGCTCACCAGCTCGCGCGGACAGGCCGGGAAGAGCACCGTGCTGACCGCGCCGCTGGCCGCGGGCTACCGCACCGGTGGCACGGCGCACGTGCTGGTCACCGGCGAGGACCCGTTCGCCGACGACCTGTCGCCGCGCGACGCGACGGCGCAGAACGACAAGGACCGGTTCGAGGACCCGGCCACGTACGACTTCTCGCTCGCGCACTTCACCGACACGCAGTACATCACCGAGGGCGCGGCCGGCGGCACGTACAACGACTGGGACGGCGTCGCCGAGCCGTCGGACGTCGAGACCGCCGAGGAGCAGGCGATCTGGCAGAAGGCGTACCGGGCCGAGACGCAGTGGATCGCCGACAACGCCGCGCAGCGGAAGATCGCGTACACCGCGCACACCGGTGACGTGATCGAGAACGACTACTACGACCCGCTGGCTCGCCGTCCCGACGGCTCGCTCCTGCGGCCCGGCCTGAACGAGCAGGTCGACAAGGAGTTCGCGGTCTCCTCGGGCAACCAGAAGGTGCTCGACGACAACGGCGTGGTCAACCAGGTCATCGCCGGCAACCACGACAACCAGCTCGGCGCCGAGACCGGGCCCGATTCGCGGTTCAGCAAGACGTTCAGCGCCGACCGCTACTACAAGGCCGCCCGGTCGTGGCCGGCGGGCGCCGAATATCACTCCTGGGACGAGAGCGGGACCACCCCTGGCCGCGACAACCAGAACAACTACGTGCTGTTCAGCGCGGGCGGGCTCGACTTCGTGGCTGTCGGTCTGTCGTACGGGGTCACGCGCGACGAGGCGCAGTGGGCCGACATGATCTTCAAGAAGTACAAGGATCGCAACGGCATCCTGCTGTCGCACGACTACCTGAAGCCGTCGGCCAACGCCGACGGCCGCGGGGCGGCGTTCTCCGACCCGGACGGGTCGGCCCTCTACAAGCAGGTCGTGGAGAACAACCCGAACGTCTTCCTGGTGCTCGCCGGGCACGAGCACGGCGTCGGCACCAACCTGAAGTCGAACATCGGCGTGACCAAGACCCACGACGTGGTCGAGCTGCTGGCGGACTACCAGTTCTACACGGTCGCGAGCTCCGAGCTGTGGCCCGACAAGGTCGACGCGAACGGCGACATCGACGTCGACGGCGACGGCAAGGTGGACCACAAGGCCACCGACCGGCTCCAGTTCGGCGCGAGCTTCCTGCGCCTGCTCCAGTTCGACGTCAAGCGCGCCGAGCTGCACATCGACACGTACTCGCCGTTCCTCGACAACTTCGGGGCGACCGAGTACGACATCCGCCAGGACGGCAGCCAGACCAAGCCCCGCTACAACGGCGCCGAGGACAACCTCACCCTGCCGGTCGACCTGACCAGCCGGAAGACGTCGTTCAGCACGGACTCGCTGGCCGCCTACGTGCCGAGCGGCGTGATCGGCACGTCGGCGCTCGCCGAGGCGGGCACGGTGTCGGTCACGTGGGCCGGGCTCAAGCCGGTCACCTCGTACGCCTGGGTGGTGTCGGCGCGCAGCGAGGACGGTGGCGTGTCGATCGCGCAGCCGGCTGTCTTCCGTACCGCCAAGGCGAAGCCGGCGGTGAGCGTGACCACCACGCCGGTCGACTGGGGGACCGCCGCCTCGGTGACGGTCAAGGTCGCCGGCGCGACGGGCACGGTGACGGTCAGCGAGGGCTCGAAGGTCCGGGGCTCCGCGGCGCTGGCCGACGGCACCGCGGTGATCGGGCTGCCGGTGGGCCTCGCGGGCGGCAGCCACGAGCTGACGGTGACCTACTCGGGCAGCGACACGTACGAGCCGGCCACGGTGAGCGCCACCCAGGTGGTCCGGCTGCCGGCGGCGTGGAGCGCGTCGACGGCCTACCAGGCCGGCAACCGCGTCACGTACCAAGGCAAGGTGTTCGTCGCGTCGTACTACGCGAAGGGCGCGGCGCCGGGCAACCCGACGGGAGCGTGGCAGGAGCTGGCGATGACCGAGGACGGGGTCGCGATCTGGACCGCGTCGCGGATCTTCCAGGCCGGCGACGTCGCGACGCTCGACGGCAAGACCTACAAGGCGCGCTGGTACACCCGCAACCAGAAGCCGGGCGACCCGAACGGGCCGTGGTCCGAGATCGCCCCGCCGAAGCCGGACAACAGCCCGGCCGATTGGACGCCGACGACGGTCTACGTGGCCGGTGACCGGGTGACGTTCAAGGAGCACGTGTACGAGGCGAAGTGGTGGACGCGCAACCAGGAGCCGGGCGCCGCGTCCGGTCCCTGGAAGCTTCTCCGCTGAGCGCTCTTCTCTGAGGGGGCCCGCTTGTTCAGGCGGGCCCCTTCTCACCTGGTGAACGCGGCCGCGTGCTCGCGGGCGAACTCGCCGATGTCGCGGGCGGGGTGTCCGGTGACGGCCTCGACCGTGCCGGTGACGCGCTCGAAGGCGCCGGCGCGGATCAGGCCGAAGACGCCGGCCAGCTGCATCGCGAGCCAGCCGGGCAGGCCCGCGCTCTCGAATCGGGGGCGGGCCTGCTCCTCGGTGAGGTCGACAGAGCGGACGGGACGGGCGGTCGCGTCCGCCATCGCCGTGGCCACGTCGGCGAAGGTGATCGCCTTCGGGCCGGTGAGGTCGTACGTGTGCCCGGCGCTTTCCTCGTCGAGAAGCGCGATCGCGGCGACCTCGGCGACATCGCGTACGTCGATCATCGCGACCCGGCGGCCGGCGGTGGGCGCGTGCAGCAGCCCGGTGCGGGCGACGCCCTCGGCGACCATGAGCAGGTTGGTCATGAAGAACGCGGGGCGCAGGACCACCGAGGGCACCCGCGACTTGCGCAGGGCGGCCTCGATCTCGCCGTGCCAGCGGTGCGCGGGCAGCGGCGACGCGGGATCGGCGTGCAGGGCGGAGAGCTTCACGATCCGCTCGACACCGGCCTCGGCGGCCGCCTCGATCAGCGCGGTCTCGTGGGCGACCTTGCGCGGGCCGTCGGCGGCGCAGACGTACACGCGGTCGATGCCGTCGAGGTCGTACGCCAGGGAGCCTCTCGCCGTGCGGAAGTCGGCGCCGCGCGAGCGGAGCTCGCGGACCAGGTGGGTGCCGACGGTTCCGGTCGCGCCGGTCACGAGGATGCGGGTCATGGGGTTGCCTCCGGTGGGATGGTGTGGCCGAGGTGGAAGACGTTGCCGGGGTCCCAGGCGCGCTTGACGGCGGTCAGGCGGGCGTAGTTGGCGGGGGTGAACGCGGACCGGGTGCGGGCCGGGTCGGTCAGCAGGCTCAGGAAGGAGCCGCCGGTCGCGTGCGGGCGCAGCCGCCGGAACAGGCGGTCCAGGGCGGCGTCCCCGTTCGCCGGCCCTCCATCGGCCGGGGCCACGGCCATCACCGAGAAGGGGACGTCGCGGTGGCCGGCGGGGCCGGCGTCCGGGCCGGGGTGGGCCATCGCTCCGCCCCAATGCCGTACGTCGACGAAGCCGATCGGCGACTCGGGGGAGCCGGCCTCCACGATCGCGTCCAGCGCGTCGGTGGGCAGATGATGGAAGAGCTCGATCTCCTGCCGCAGCGCCATCGGGGGCGCGTCGGGGCCGTTCGTGGCCTCGCTCGCGTCCGGGAACGTACGCAGCGCGAAGGCGTCCAGCAGGGGCGGCCCCGCGGCGTCGAGCAGCGGCGCAAGAACGCGGCGGCCGTCGTCACCGTGGTAGAACGCCCGGATCGCCAGGACACGCTTGTTCAGGTGCGGCACGCGGATGAGCAGGACCGCGGTGTTCATGGCCGCCGGTTCGCCGAGCGCCCACTGCCGGTAGACGTCGAGCGTGTCGTACGCCCGCTCGATCGGATAGAAGGACATTCCGGAGTAGACGCGCGCCACCGGATAGAGGCGGAACTCCAGCGACGTGACGATGCCGAAGTTGCCACCACCGCCGCGCAGCGCCCAGAAAAGATCGGGATGCTGCTCGGCCGAGGCGGTGAGCGCGACGCCGTCGGCGGTGACCAGGTCGGCGCTCACCACGCTGTCGGCCGCGAAGCCATACGTCCGGGACAGCCACGACTGGCCGCCGGCGAGCGTGTAGCCGGTGACGCCGACGGTGCCGCAACGGCCGGCGAGGCCCGCAAGCCCGTAGCGGGCGGCGGCCCGGTTGACATCGGCCCACACCGCTCCCGGTCCGACGCGGGCGACCCGCCGCTCGGGATCGATCGCGACGCCGGTGAGCGCGGTGGTCCTGAGGAGCAGGGCACCGTCGGCGGGCACGAGCGCCCCATGGCCGGTGGCCTGCACGGCGAGCGGCAGGGCATGCTCGCGGGCGGCCAGCACGGCGGTCCGTACATCGTGGGAGGTCGCGGCCGCGGCGATGACGGCCGGCCTCGACTCGACGGCGCGCTGCCAGCCGAGACGGTGCTCGTCGTAGCCGGCGTCGCCGGGCCGGAACACGGCACCGGAGAACCGCCTGCTGGAGATGTCGTAGGTCGTCATGCGGCCGAAGCTATGCACCGGGCGGCCGGGGACGGATGCTGTGGAGATGTGGTCCGGATGTGGTCCAGCGCCCGAGACCGTGGTGCGGGTGCTCGGGACGGCCGGCGTGCGCGGTGGCCAGCTGGAACGGAAAGCGCGCGAGCTGCTGAGCATCCTGGCCATGCACGCGCCCGCCGCGGTCACCCTCGACGCGCTCGCCGGGCTGCTCTGGGACGACCCGCCGCCGTCGGCGGTCAAGACGGTGCGGGCCCACCTGTCGCGCATCCGCTCGGCGTTGCGGGCCGTGTCCGCCGCGGACGTCGAGCGGGTGGGCCGCGACGGCTACCGCCTGGCGATCGCGCCGGAGGACACGGACGTCGGGCTCGTCGCGGCGGCCCGTGCGCGCGCACGCCTGCTGCTGGCGGACGGACGGCCGGACGCCGCGGCCGCGGTCCTGGCCGGTGCCCGTGCCCTGTGGCGCGGCGAGCCGGAGCTTCCGGAGACGGCCGCGGCGGAGGCGCTGCGGCAGGGCTGGCGGCAGGAACGGCGGCTGCTCGTGCAGGAACACCTCGGCTGCCTCGCGGCGGGGGAGGACCCCGGCTCGGCGCTGGGGGAGCTGGAGCAGCTGACGGCGGCGGACCCGCTCGACGAGCCCCTGTGGGTGCTCTACGTGCGCGCGCTGCACCGGGCCGGTCGCCAGGCGGCGGCGCTGCGGGCGGCCGCGGCGGCCCGGACGGCGCTCGTCGAGATCGGCCTCGACCCGTCGGCCGCGCTGCGCGACGCCCAGGCGGAGGTGCTGAGGCAGCCGGCTCCCGCCCCGGCGGCGGCGGTGCCGGTGCGCTACGCGGGCCCGACCGCGTACACCCGGCTCTCCACGCAAGGCGGCGACCTGGTGGTGCTCAACCCGGCGATGCTCACCATCGACGGTCTTTTGGACGGGGCGCACGCCCGCACGGCGCTGGCGGCCCTGGCATCGCACGCCGCCGTGACGTGCCTGGACCGGCGCGGCATCGGGCTGTCGGACCCGCTCGACCCGGCCCGGTCGCCGCTCGACCAGTGGGTGGACGACATCGTCCGGGTCCTGGACGCGCTGGCGGCCGGCGAGGCGGACCTGTTCGCCAACTTCGACACCGGCCTGGTGGCGCTCGAGTTCGCGGCCCGGCACCCCTCGCGGGTGCGCTCGCTGGTGCTGGCCCAGTGCTATCCGAGATACACGAGAAGCGAGGACTATCCGTACGGCCTGGACCGCCGCACGACGGAAACCCTGATCCGTGACACGGTGTCCCCACCGGACCCGGCGCAGGGGGTCGACTCGGTGGCCCAGGCGGCCCCGAGCGTCGCCGCCGACGAGGAGTTCCGCCAGTGGTGGAACCGCATCGGCCGCCGAGCGGCAAGCCCCGCGGTGGCAACGGCGATCCGCGCGGCGGCCACCGGCACGGACCTGCGCCACCGCCTGCCCGCGGTGACGGCGCCGGCGCTGGTGCTGCACCGCCGCAACTGCCTGAACGTCGACATCGGCCACGCCCGCTACCTGGCCGGCCACTTGCCCGACGCCCGCCTGCACACGACGGCGGGCACGGACGCCCTCTGGTTCACCGACTCGGCGGAGCTGCTCCACCACGCGATCGACTTCCTGACCTGAGCCCGCCGGCGGCGCAGCCCTTCCCTCTGCTTGCGCTCCTCACCCTTCCGCGCTTGCACCTCTCTCCCGTTTCGCCGCTCGAAACGATTCGGCCGCCCTGTCGGACCGCGACCCCGTGGGGTGCGGCGACAGCGGCGGCCATCGAAATCGTGCGGGCAGTCTGCGGGTGTGGCGGCGCCGTCAGGCGGTGAGCTGGCGGAAGAACGCGCGCACGTCGTCGGCGAACAGCTTGGGCTCCTCGGCGGAGAGGAAGTTGCCGCCGGCGGGAAGCTCGGTCCAGTGGACGACCGGCGCGTCACGGTCGGCGAAGCGGCGGATCGTGATGTCGGTGACGCCGAGGGCGACGCCGAGCGGGAACGTGGAGCGCTCCTTCGGCGCCCACGCGGCCGGGTCGTGGGCGGCCTCCCAGTAGAGGTTCGCCGAGGAGCCCGCGGTGCCGGTGAACCAGTAGAGGCTGACGTTGGTGAGCAGCATGTCGATGCCGACGGAGTCCTCGGGCAGCTCGGCGGACGGGTCGGTCCACTCCTTGAACTTCTCGGCGATCCAGGCGAGCTGGCCGACGGGCGAGTCGTGCAGCCCGTACGCCAGGGTCTGCGGCCGGGTCGACTGGATGACGTTGAAGCCCATCTTGTCGTCGCGGAAGTCCTGAAGCCTCTGCAGCCGGCCCTGCTCCGCCTCGGTGAGACCCTCGAAGTCGGACGGGTCGCCGGACGGGAACGTGATGTGCCCGTGCACGTGGGCGCCGATCACCCGCTCGGGCGCCTGCCTGCCCATCTCGACGGCGACGGCGCCGCCACCCCCGCTGCCCTGCACGCCGAACCGCTCGTAGCCCAGCCGCGTCATGACCTCGTGGAACGCGCCGGCGATCTTCGGCGTGTTCCAGCCCGGCGCGGTGAACGGCCCGGAGAAGCCGACACCCGGCGTGCTCATCAGCACGAGGTGGAAGTTGGGCCGCAGCGCCTCGACCACCGGAAGGTACAGCGCGAACGACCCGGGCCAGTCATGCGTGATCAGCAGCGGAACGGCCGCCGGGTTGTCCGACCGAACGTGCGCGAAGTGCAGCGTCTGCCCGTCCACCTCGGTCAGGAACTGGGGAAGCTCGTTGAGCCGTGCCTCGGCGGCCCGCCAGTCGAACTCCCCACCCCAGTAGTCGGCAAGGCGCCGCAGAGCCTCGACCGGAACCCCGCGGGTCCAGCCCTGGCCGGGGATCTCCGGAGCCCACCGAGTCCGAGCGAGGCGCTCCCGAAGGTCAGCGATGTCAGCGTCGGAGATGTCGATGCGGAAGGGGCGGATCTCAGTCATGCCGGTCTCCTCGTCTAGCGGAACGGAATGTTCCGTTCCGCTTCTTACTGTATCCCTCCGCGGAGCGGAACGGAATACTCCGTTCCGCAAAATTTCAGCGGTCTGGAACGGGCTCCCTGACCCGCCGGGACCGTGCGCGGCGGCCCACCCAACCGGAACGGAACGCTCCGTTCCCGATCGGGGAAGCGGCGGACACTCCGGTTGGGTGGCGGTGCGGGCGGTTTCCGCCCCGGCGCGGAAGGCTCCGTTCCGGCGGGGTGGTGGCGCAGGCGGGTTCGGCTTGGGCGGAGCGGAGTGTTCCGTTCCGGTCCGGTGGTGGCGCGGAGGGATCTCGGCGGAGCGGAGTGTTCCGTTCCGGTCCGGTGGTGGCGCGGAGGGATCTCGGCGGAGCGGAGCGTTCCGTTCCG
>NZ_BOMI01000001.1 GCF_016862115.1 Paractinoplanes deccanensis | reverse complement strand
GGTGGTGGCGCGGAGGGATCTCGGCGGAGCGGAGTGTTCCGTTCCGGTCCGGTGGTGGCGCGGAGGGATCTCGGCGGAGCGGAGCGTTCCGTTCCGGTCCGGGGGCGGGCGCGAAGGGGCCTCGGCGGAGCGGAGCGTTCCGTTCCGGTTGAGTGATGGGGCCGGCTTGGTTGGGGCGAAGCGGAGTGCGCTGGTCCGATGGTGCCGTGGTGGTCTTGGCGGCGGTGGGGTGGTGGCGGTGCAGCTCGGCTGGCTGGAGCGGGCTACGGCCCCGGCCCTTAGGGAACGGAGCATTCCGTCCGTGAGGATTGCGGAGCGGAACGTTCCGTTCCGGTATGGTGGGGGCATGGCTATCTCGGCGCGGGCGCTTCGGGCGGCGCAGAATGATGCGGCGATTCTTGGGGCGGCGCGGGACGTTTTCATTGCTGACAAGCGGGCGCCGATCTCCGATGTGGCGGAGCGGGCCGGCGTGGGCATCAGTGCGCTCTACCGGCGTTACGCGAACAAGGAAGACCTGCTCCGCACGTTGTGCCACGGTGGGCTCAAGCTCTTCATCGCCGCGGCTGAGGACGCCAGGGACGATCCGGACGGGTGGTCGGCGTTCGAGGGCTTCCTGCGAACGGTGGTCGAGGCGGATGTGCACTCGCTGACGGTTCACCTGGCGGGCACGTTCACGCCGACCGAGGACATGAACGCCGACGCTGTGCGCGCGAGTGAGCTGGTCGCTGAGCTGCTCGAGCGGGCGCGGCCGGCGGTGCGGTCCGGGTTTGTGCTGGCCGATGTGACGATGGTGCTGGAGATGTGCGCGGCCGTGCGGGTGCCGGACGCCGAGCGCACCAAGGTGCTGCGCGACCGCTATCTCACCCTGGTCCTCGACGGCATCCGCGCCGGCGACGAGCTGCCCGGGCCCGAGCCCACGGACGCCGAGTTCGGCTGGCGCTGGCGTCGGTGATCGCCGCGGCGCGACGACGATGGGGGAACGCCGGGCGGGCATCGACGCCGACGGCGTGCCGCACGAGTCGCTGAACCACTGTTCGAGGGACGCCGTGATCGGCTTCCTGCATCGCTACGTCGCGGGGGCCGCGACGTATCGAGCCGACGGTGGCGGCGCCTTCGCTTGGCGGCCCCACCCTGGCGGAGGATTGACCCACGCCTCGGCCGAGCACGACTCGCCCCACGGCTCGGGCGCACCGGCACGGTCGACGACATCGCGCCGCTGATGGTCCTCCTGATGTCGGGCGCCTCCGCCTACATGACCGGGGCGGAGCTCGCGGTGGACGGCGGCATGACCGCGCACGTGTCGCACAAGGGCATCGCGGACGCCATCGGCGCCCGACGTCAGCGGGTGCGGGCCGGATACCTTGTGCCGGTGGCCGCTACTCGCCTGAACCGTGTTGCTGTGCTCGTGCTCGAAGGGGCGAAACCGCTCGACGTCGGCATTCCGGCGCAAGTGTTCACCACTCGGGCGAGCATGCCGTACGAGGTCAGGGTCTGCGGGGCGAGGCCCGGTCTGGTGACGGGTGGTGACGGGCTGTCGTATCACGTCGCGGACGGGCTGGACGCGCTGCGGTGGGCGGACATCGCGTTCATCCCCGGATACCGGCACCCGGACCGGGAGGATCCGCCGGGGCCGGTGGTCGAGGCGCTGCGCGCGGCGCATCAGGGCGGCACCCGGCTCGCGGCGATCTCGACGGGGGCGTTCGCGCTGGCGGCGACCGGGCTGCTCGACGGGAAGCGGGCGACGACGCACTGGCACTACACGCGGCAGCTCGCGGCGAAGCATCCGGAGGTGCGGGTCGACGAGAACGTGCTCTTCGTGGACGAGGGGAGTGTGCTGACGTCCGCCGGCGCGGCGTCCGGCATCGACCTCTGCCTGCACATCCTGCGCGGCGACCTGGGTGTGGCCGCTTCCAACCATGCGGCTCGGCGGTTGGTCGCGGCGCCGTACCGCAGTGGTGGTCAGGCGCAGTATGTGCCGCGCAGCGTGCCGGAACCGCTGGGCGAGAGGTTCGCGGCGACGCGGGAATGGGCCCTGCACCGGCTGAGCAAGCCGCTGACGCTGGAGATCCTGGCCCGCCACGCGGCGGTCTCCGCGCGGACGTTCTCCCGCCGTTTCGTCGAGGACACCGGATACACGCCGATGCAGTGGGTGATGCGCGCGCGCATCGACATGGCGCGTGAGCTGCTCGAACGGTCGGAGCGCAGCGTGGAGCAGATCGCCGCGGACGTGGGGCTCGGCACGGGCGCGAACCTGCGGCTGCACTTCCGGCAGATCCTGGGCACGACGCCGAGCGAGTACCGGCACACCTTCGCCCGCAACGACGTGGCGTGATCCTTGCGGACCATGGCGCTCCCGCCGCTGTCACGTTTCGCCGCCGCGCGGAAGTCTCTAGGGCATGACACGCATCGCGATCAACGGATTTGGCCGCATCGGGCGCAACGTGCTCCGCGCCCTGCTCGAACGGGACAGCAAGCTCGAGATCGTCGCGGTGAACGATCTCGCCGAGCCTACCGCCCTGGCACGGCTGCTCGCCTTCGACAGCACGGCGGGACGGCTCGGCCGGCCGGTGACCGTCGACGGTGACACCCTCGTGGTCGACGGCCGGCGCATCAAGGTGCTCGCCGAGCGTGATCCCGCCGGCCTGCCGTGGAAGGAGCTCGGCGTCGACGTCGTCCTGGAGGCGACCGGCCGCTTCACCTCGGCGAAGGCGGCCCGGGCGCACATCGAGGCCGGCGCCCGCAAGGTGCTCGTCGGGGCGCCCTCGGACGGCGCGGACGTGACCATCGCGGTCGGGGTCAACACGGAGGCGTACGACCCGGACGCGCACACGATCATCTCGAACGCGTCGTGCACGACGAACGCGCTGGCCCCGCTCGCCCACGTGCTCGACGAGCTGGCGGGCATCGAGCACGGCTTCATGACGACCGTGCACGCGTACACGCAGGAGCAGAACCTGCAGGACGGCCCGCACCGGGACGCCCGCCGGGCCCGCGCCGCGGCGGTGAACATCGTGCCGACCACCACGGGCGCGGCGAAGGCGATCGGCAAGGTGCTGCCGAAGCTCGACGGCAAGCTCTCCGGCGACTCGATCCGCGTGCCGGTGCCGGTGGGGTCGATCGTGGAGCTCAACACGATGGTCGGCAAGGACGTGACCCGCGAGCAGGTGCTCGAGGCCTACCGGGCGGCGGCGAACGGCCCGCTGGCGGGCATCCTCGAATACTCGGAGGACGCGCTGGTCTCGTCGGACATCGTGGGCAACCCGGCGTCGTCCATCTTCGACTCGGCGCTGACCCGCGTCGACGGCCGGCACATCAAGGTCGTCGCCTGGTACGACAACGAGTGGGGCTTCTCCAACCGGGTCATCGACACGCTCGAACTGCTCGCCGGCTAGCTCGACCGGCTCGCGGTCTTCATGGCGTCGCCGCGGCACGGGACCGCGCGGTCACCCAGGTAGCGATCTGCGCCCGCCGCGAGACGCCCAGCTTGGTGCGGATGTGCTCGACGTGCGCGGCCGCCGTCTTCGGCGCGATGGTCAGGGCCGCGGCGATCTCGCGGTTCGTCCGGCCCTCGGCGACGAGCAGCGCCACCTCCATCTCGCGCGCGGAGAGGGCGGGCAGCCTCGGCGCCGCGGGGGCGGGCAGCAAACCCCCGAGACCCGCTTTCCGGTACGCGGCGGCAGCCGCCTCGCGACACGCGGCGGCCGCCGCGGGGCGGCGTGACCGGGTCGCGCAGCGCGCCTGATCGAGCAGGACCGCCGTGCCCTCCCAGAAACGCCCGCGCGCGCTCCAGAAGGCGGCCGCCCTGTCGAGCGCGTCGCGTGCCTTACCGGTCTGGCCCTCGTGCAGCAGGATCAGGCCGAGCGCGTGGTCGATCGCGCCGAGCGTGCCCGGGATGCCCCGCTCGCGCAGCAGCTCCGACGTGCGCCCCAGCCAGTCGCGGGCCGCCGTGGGACCGGTGGCGGCCAGGTGCGCCCGGGTGCCTGTCACCACGTACGGGAAAAGGTAGGCAGCGTCCCGCACGCGTGCGGAGGCCGCGAAGCCCAGCTCACAGCGGTCGACGGCCGTGGCGACGTCGCCGCCGGCCAGCGCGGTCTCGGCCAGGCCCCACCACGCGGGGGAGAGCCGCTGGAGCTCGCGCATGGCCGAGCCGAGCCGGTCGGCCTCGGTGAGATGCGACTCCGCGACGTCCGCCGTGCCGTGTGCCAGCGCCACATAGCCGAGCACGTGCCGCGCGGTGATCTCGGTGGTGATGCCACCGCCCTCGGCCAGCGCGTGCTGGGCCAGCCGGGCGGCCTCGTCGATCGCCCCGGTGGCCCACCGCACGTGCGCGAGGTGGGCGGTCATGTAGTGCTCGTCGTTGACCCGCTCGGCCCGCGCCGCGTAGGCGATGCCCTGGGTGAGCGCGTCCTCGGCCTGCGCGTATTCGACGAGCACCGACATGCTGGACCCGAGCATCCGGTAGGCCCGCGCGGCCTGCGCCTCGAGTCGCAGCTCCGACGCGTGCGCGATCGCGCCGCGCAGCAGGGCCGTGCCTTCGTCCATCCGCCCGGCGAAGAGATACACCGATCCCAGCGTGGCATCGAGATCGCACCGCACCTGATCAGGGTTTGGCGGATCGGCCAAGGCGGGCGTGGGCGGGTTGTCCGCGAGAGAAGGAGTGAGGGCGCCGGCGGCGGAAGCTGTGAGGGTGCGGGCCACCTCGCCGTCGGTGATGGACTCGGTCAGGCGGCGGTCGAGCATGTAGGCGGCGGCCAGGGCGGCGTGGATGCGGCCGCGCTCGGCGGGGTGGCCGGCGACCAGGGGGAGGGCGGCGCGCAGGGCCGTGGTGCGCTCGTCGAGGGCGGCGCCGAGCAGGTGGCGGACGGCGACCCAGTCGGGCACCAGCGACGCCGCGCCGGGGCCGTCGCCCAGGGCGAGGCGCAGGCGGTGGGCCTGCTCGTAGCAGGCCGCCGCCTCGGTGTTGTCGTCGACGGCCGCCAGCTCGGCGGCGAGCGCGGCCAGCAGGGTGGCGCGGTCGGCCGGGGCGAGGGTGGGCGGCCAGGTGCGCCGCGCGCGCTGGTAGAGCTGGACGGCCTCGCGGTGGGCGGACATCGCCGACGCCTCGGCCGCGGCGCGGGACGCGTGCTCGAACGCGCGGTCGGTCAGGCCGGCGCGCTCGTACTGGTCGCTGATGAACGCGTCGGGGAAGCCGGTGGCCGCGGCGGCGGCGCGGGCGTGCAGGTCGCGGCGGCGGTGCGGGGCGATGTCGGCGTACAGGGCGTCCCGGATCAGCGCGTGCCGGAAGTCGTAGCCGTCGCGGTCCGCCCGGGGGACGACGAAGAAGTGCGCGGTGAGCTCGCGCAGGCCGTCGTCGACAGCGGACGGGCCCGCGCCGGTGATCGTGGTGAGCAGGTCGAGGCCGAACGAGCGGCCCAGCACCGACGCGACCTCGGCGAGGGCCTTCGCGGACGGCGACAGCCGGGCGGCCCGGGCGAGCACGGCGTCGGCCAGGGTCTCCGGCACGCCGTCGCCGGCGGCCAGGAACTCCTCGACGTGCAGCGGGATGCCGTCGCTGCGGGCGTGCACCGACGCGGTGACGGCCGTCGGCAGGTCGGCGCCGGCGATCGCGGCCGCCATCGCCGCCGTCTGCGCGGGGTCGAGCCGGTGCAGGCGCACCTCCTCGGCGAGCCGCTGGGTGAGCAGGCGGGTGCGCCACTGCCGCATCGGTACGCGGGGGTAGAGCTCGTCGCTACGGTAAGTGCCGACGACGAGCAGCGGCATCGTCCTGGCGCGGGCACCGAGCCGGCCGAGCACGTCGAGTGTGAGGTCGTCGGCCCAGTGCAGGTCTTCGCAGGCGACGAGCACGGGGCCGGCCAGGGCGCCGGGCGGCTCGGCGGGGGAGAAGGGCGAGGCGATCACGTCGGCCAGGTCGGCCACGAGCAGGCGGCGCCGCCGGTGCTGATCGCCGTCGGCCAGCTCGCGCAACCGCTGCTGGAGACGCTCCCCGGCGGCCCTCGTCGCCGGTGAGCGGCGCATCTCGGTCCCGAGGTCGGCGAGCAGCCCACCGGCGATCTCGGTGTCGCCGGGCGAGGCGCCCGCGGCGAGCACGGTGAATCCCTCGTCCCGGGCTCGCCGGGTGATCTCGCCGAGCAGTCGAGTCTTCCCGATGCCCGCCTCACCGGCCAGCAGGAGAAGCTCGCCCGAGGGGGAGCTCAAGGCGGCGGAGTTCGAGGCGGCGGCGGAGTTCGAGGCGGCGGCCGCGGCCAGGCGGCGCTGGGCGAGCGCGAGCAGGTCGTCGCGTCCGATCAGCACCGGGCTGGTGAGCGTCACCCCGCGACTTTAGGTCCCCGGCCGGGCCTTGTTAGGTGCTCTGACCGATGTCCGACCGGCCGCCCGTCCCGAGGATGAGGGTATGGCGAAATTCATGGACGTACACAGCGGATTCCACGGCGTCACCCGGGAGCAGCTCAGCGAGGCCCACGACGCCGACCTCAAGATCGAGGGCGAGGAGGGCGTGCACTTCGAGCGCGCCTGGCTCGACCCGGAGTCGGGCAAGGTCTTCTGCCTGAGCACCGGGCCGAGCAAGGAGGCGGTCATGCGCGTTCACGAACGCGCCGGCCACCCCACCAGCGAGGTCTACGAGCTGACCGACGAGGTCTGATCCTCGGCGGGAGCGGCGAACGACGGGCCGACGTTCGTCCGGGACCGGACGATCTCGACCACGTGCGCGACGGCGTCGTCGATGGCGACGCCGTTGCGCTGCGATCCGTCGCGGTAGCGGAAGGAGACCGTGCCCCCGTTGACGTCGTCGTCGCCGGCGATCGCCATGAAGGGGATCTTCTGCTGCTGGGCGGTGCGGATCTTCTTTTGCATGCGCTCGGTGGAGTGGTCGACCTCGGCGCGGATGCCCTGCTTGCGCAGCTTGGCGACGAACTCCTCCAGGTAGGCGGCGTGGTCGTCGCGGATCGGGATGCCGACCACCTGCACCGGCGCCAGCCAGGCCGGGAACGCGCCCGCGTAGTGCTCCACCAGCACGCCGAAGAACCGCTCGATCGAGCCGAACTTCGCCGCGTGGATCATCACGGGCTCCTGGCGGGAGCCGTCGGCGGCCTGGTACTCGAGGCCGAAGCGGGCCGGCTGGTTGAAGTCGTACTGGATCGTCGACATCTGCCACGTGCGGCCGATGGCGTCGCGGGCCTGCACCGAGATCTTGGGGCCGTAGAAGGCGGCGCCGCCCGGGTCGAGCACCAGGTCGAGGCCGGACTCCTCGGCCACGTCCGAGAGGACCTTGGTGGCCTTGTCCCACTGCTCGTCCGTGCCGATGAACTTGTCGCTCTGCGGGTCGCGGGTCGACAGCTCCAGGTAGTAGTCGTCGAGCCCGAAGTCGTCGAGCACCGACCGGACGAAGTCGAGCAGGTGCTTGATCTCGCCCGGCGCCTGCTCGGCGGTCACGTAGGAGTGCGAGTCGTCCTGCGTGAGGCCCCGCACCCGGGTGAGGCCGTGCACCACGCCCGACTTCTCGTAGCGGTAGACCGTGCCGAACTCGAAGAAGCGCAGCGGCAGCTCACGGTACGACCGCCCGCGCGACCTGAAGATCAGGTTGTGCATCGGGCAGTTCATGGCCTTGAGGTAGTAGTCGGCCCCCTCCAGCTCCATCGAGGGGAACATCGTGTCCTTGTAGTACGGCAGGTGCCCGGAGGTGTGGAACAGCCCCTCCTTGGTGATGTGCGGCGAGCTGACGTACTGGAAGCCCTCGGCGATGTGGCGGGCCCGGACGTAGTCCTCCATCTCGCGCTTGATGACGCCACCCTTGGGGTGGAACACCGCGAGACCGCTGCCGATCTCGTCGGGGAACGAGAAGAGGTCGAGCTCGGTGCCGAGCTTGCGGTGGTCGCGCCGCTCGGCCTCGGCGAGCCGGTTCAGGTACGCCTTGAGCTCGTCACGCGACGGCCACGCGGTGCCGTAGATGCGCTGGAGTTGCGGGTTCTTCTCGCTGCCCCGCCAGTAGGCGGCGGCCGAGCGCATCAGCTTGAACGCCGGGATGAGCCGCGTGGTGGGCAGGTGCGGGCCGCGGCACAGGTCGCCCCAGACGCGCTTGCCGTCCTTGTCGAGGTTGTCGTAGTGGGTCAGCTCGCCCTGACCGACCTCCATCACCTCGTCGGCGTCGACGTCGCCCTTGAGGTCGACCAGCTCCAGCTTGTAGGGCTCGTGGGCCAGCTCGACCTTGGCCTCCTCGAGCGAGGCGTACTCGCGGCGGCGGAAGCTCTGCCCGGCCTTGACGATCTCCTGCATGCGCTTCTCGAGCTTTTTCAGGTCGTCGGGCTGGAACGGCTTGGGCACGTCGAAGTCGTAGTAGAAGCCGTTCTCGATCGGCGGGCCGATGCCGAGCTTGGCCTCGGGGAAGATGTCCTGCACGGCCTGGGCGAGCACGTGGGCGGCCGAGTGGCGCAGCACGTTGAGCCCGTCGGGCTCGTCGATCGCCACCGGGGTCACGTCGGTGTCGAGCTCGGGCTGCCAGTCGAGGTCGCGCAGGCGGCCGGACGCGTCCCGGACGACGACGATCGCCTTGGGGCCCGTCGTCGGCAGGCCGGCTGCGGCCACCGCGTCGGCGGCCGTAGTCCCGGCCGGGACGACGAGAGGGTCGGCCACAGCGGGGGTACGGGATGCGGACACGGTGTTCTCCTTCGTGGTACGCCTTCGGCAGCCGGAGCCGGCGCGAAAGCATGAGTGGGCCCTGACGATGCTATCCGCCCGGAAAATCTCCCGATGAGGCAGCAAGCTTTTCGCCCGGTGGATCATCCGGCGCCGAGCAGGACCCACCCGGCGACGATCACGAGGAGGGCGGCCGCCGCGTAGCCCAGCCAGGCGACCGGCCCGAGCGCCGGCCGGGCGGTGAGCCGGCGGACGGCCGGGCCGTTCAGGCCGGCGAGCACCTCGACGGTGCGCACGCCGCCGTCACGGCCGGTGGTCACCCGGACGATGTCGTTGTGCCGCAGCGCGTCGGCGGGCCCGTCGTCGCTCAGCGTGTAGTCGACGGACCGCCCGGCGGTGGTCCGCACGGTGAACCGGCGCTCCCCGGCGCGGCCGAGCAGCTGGGCCACGATCACGGCGACCAGCAGGACGGGCGGCAGCGCCAGGCCCAGCAGCAGGGGCGGGTCGCCCAGCACGGCCCGCACCCCGGTGGCGGCCATGGCCAGCGCGGCGCTCGCCGCCACCGCGGTCACCACGGGCGTCCGCAACGGCGGTGCGCCGGCCCGGGTGACCGCGACCGGCCCGGCGACCAGCCCGACCTGGGCGTCGCTCACCGGCCCGGGTTGAGGCGCCGGACCACGCACTGGTTGTCCCGCTGCGCCTGGGTGAGGTCGGCGAACCGGGCGTCGCACCACGCGTGCACGGCGGCGGCGTCGGGGAAGGACCCGATGGCGAAGGTGGCCCAGAGGAAGTGGCCGTTGATCCGCTGCCGCTTGCTGTAGTCGGTGCTCTTGATCAGGACGACGGGATGCGCGGCGCTGTCGTGCGCCTCGCGGAGCCGGCTGTGCTCGGCGAGGATGTCGGCCGCCATGAAGGTGTGCGAGCCGTCGGCGGTGGTCTGGATCGGGTCGACGATGCCGGGGTACTTGGTGGCGATCTGGGCGGCGTACTGGCCCCGGAAGGTCACCTTGGCGCGGTCCTCCCGCCAGATCTGCTCCAGCCGGGCGGTGGCCTCCTTGTCGGGGTCGACGGCGGTGTTCTCGGTGGGCACCGTCTCCGCGGGAGCGGTCGTGGCCGGCTCGGTGACGGCCGGTTCCGTGAGGGTGGGTTCGGCGAAGGTGGGCTCGGTGGTGATCGGCACGCCCGGGTCCGCGTTCGCGGCCTGGCCGGTGGCCTGTTGCCGAGCCGCCGGGGTGTCGTCGCCGGACCGCAGGGCCACGATGACGCCGCCGGTCACCAGGAGCAGCAGCACCGAGACGGCCGTCGCGACGATCATCCGCCGGTCGGTGCGCCGGGCCGGCGGTGGCGGGCCGGGCACGGTGGCCGCCGGCCCCGGCGTCGTCCACGGCGGCGGTTGCTGGACAGGCGGCGGTTGCTGGACCGGCGGTGGCTGCTGTGCGGGTGGCGGCGGCGCCGCGTACGGCTGCTGGGCATTGTCGCCGACCAGGGAGTTGAGGTCCCAGAGACCGCCCGGCCTGGTGTTGTCGTCGCTCATCGCTCAGTCCCCGAAGACCATGACGCGCCGGCCCCGGTGGCCGGTCGCCGCCGACGCCGTGACCGCCGAACGGCCCGCCGGCACCGCACGCTCGCGGCCCCAGCCCCGGATCTCCTCGATCTGCTCCGGATTGGTGCGGCTCAGCGGCATCGTGTTGGTGAACGTGTCCATCACGAAGTCCGGCCGCACCGACTCGGCGCCGTTGAGGTAGACCTGCTCGCCGACCTCGTGCAGCGCCGCCTCGATGTCCGCGCCGGCGAAGCCCTCCGAGAGGCCGACCAGCTTGTCCAGCAGCTCCGGCGCCGGCGGCTGCGAGACGTACCGCCGGTAGTACATGCCGATGATCTCCTGGCGGTCCTCGGCGTCCGGCAGGTCGACGAAGAACAGCTCGTCGAAGCGGCCCTTGCGGAGCAGCTCGGGCGGGAGCGAGCGCACGTCGTTGCTGGTCGCCACCACGAAGACCCGGTGCCGCGACTCCTGGAGCCAGAACAGGAACTGGCCGACCAGCCGCCGGTTGACGCCGGTGCTGTCGTTCTGGCCCGCCAGGCCCTTCTCGATCTCGTCGATCCAGAGCACGCAGGGCGCGAGCCGGTCGGCCGTGTCGAGCGCCTCGCGCAGCCGGCCCTCCGACTGCCCCACGTACTGCCCGAGGATGGCGCCCAGGTCGAGCCGGTAGAGCGGGAGCCGCCACTCCGCGGCGATGGCCTTGGCCGACAGCGACTTGCCGCAGCCCGGCACGCCGACCAGCAGCACGCCGCGCGGCGGCCGCAGCTCGGTGCCGCGCAGGTCGGCCGACATGATCCGCTGTTTGCGCCGGAGCCACTCGCGCAGGCTGGTGAGGCCGCCCACCTCGGTCTCGGCGTCGCGCAGCCGCACCCGTTCGAGCCCGGCCAGGGCGCCGAAGTGCTTGTCCTTGAACTCGGCCAGCTTCTCGACGTCCTCGCGCTCGACCGAGCCCCTGGCGACGAGCGTGGCCATCACGTTGATCGCGGTGCCCTCGGGGACGCCGACCAGGAACTCGGCCGCCCGGCGGGCGTCCTGCTCGGTCCAGGCGATCGGCACCACGCCGTGGTGGTCGCGGAGGAACTCGACGATCACCTCGTACATCTCGGTGGCGTCGGGCAGGTCGAGCGCGACGCTCATGCCGAGGCGCTCGAGGCCGGCCCAGAGCGGGGTGTCGGTCACGATGATGACGCTGCCCGAGTTGGCGTCGGCGAGCCGGGCGAGCTCGGCGACGTGCCGGCTCGCGGTGTTGTCGTCGCTCAGGTCCTCCGGGTCCACGAAGATCACCGTTGCCTGGGCCCGGCTGGAGAACTGCTGCGCCGCGAAGTCCATCGCGCCGGTCAGCGACCGGTCCTCCTGCGCCGGCGCGTTCGTGCGCAGGTCGCGCAGCCCGGTCGCGCGGGTGTAGACCCAGAACGGCAGGCTTGCCCGCCGCGGGCTCTCCGCGACCTGCTTGACCAGGCGCAGCGCGCGCACCTGCTCGATGCTGCGCACCCCGATGATCGGCACGCGTGCGGAGATGTAGCTGTCCAGGTCCTTGAGGGACTCGGCGTAGTTGGACATCGTGTCTTCCCTCGTGAGGTGGTCAGTCGAGGATCACGCGGCGGCGCGGGGTCGCGGCCGGGTCACGGTCCCAGCCGCCGCCGGTGACATGGGGCGCGCGGGTCACCGCTGTCAGCGGGTTGTCGCGCACGGTGCGCAGCCGGGCCTCGACCGCGGCGCGCGGCACGCCGGCCGAGCGCAGCCGCTGGATCTGCTCGTCGATCTGCCGCTGCGTCGCCTCGATGTGGCCGTCGACCAGACCGATGAGCCGGCCGCGCAGCTCCTCGGGGATGCCCGGCGCGGCGGCCAGCGCGCGGACCGGCGGCAGCGACCAGCGCGCGTGGTTGAGCGCCCGGGCCGCGGCGAACTCGTCGCGGGCGGCGGACAGCTCCCGGGCCAGCGTGTCCGACCAGACGGTCAGCCTGGCGCTGAGCGCGCCGGTGATCCGGTCGGCCAGCCGTTGCCAGCTGTCGCCGGCGAAGTCGTCCTTGGTGAGCGCGGGAAGCGTGGCCGGGTCGAGGTTCTCCCCGGCGCCCCAGCGCTCGAGGAACGTGGCCCAGGCCTGGTAGTGCCCGCCGGTGACCCACATGATCAGTCCCGCCGGTGCCGGTTGACGAGGATCTCGCCGGGCGGCAGCGGATCCCACGAGGGCAGGTCGCGCACGTACCGGCGGGTGCGGGTGGTGGCCGGCTCGTGGTGGGTGGCCTGCCGGGCCCACGGCACCTCCTCGGCGGAGGTGGCGGCCGGGAAGAGCCGGCGCTGCTCGGGGATGGACGGTTCGGTCATGTCAGGCTCCTGCCCGGGCGTCGGCGACGCGCCGCTCGAAGGGTGCGGGGGCGTTGCCGGCCGTGGCCAGGTCGGCGATGAGCGCCCGAACGGCCGGCTCTCGGCTGTCGGCCTGGCGGAACGTGCCCGACCAGTCGACGACCTCGGCGGCCGCGCCGCGCAGCTGCTGCACGGAGTCGAGCTTGGCCAGCTGGAGCGCGTCCTCGACCTCCTTCTGGCGCGCCGCCGCGTTCTGCGACTGCCACCACAGCACCGCCGCCCAGACGCCGCCGACCAGGATGGGCAAGATCAGCATCGCCGGGTTCTGCATGACGCCGACGCAGACCAGCAGCACCGCGACGACGGCGATCGGCGCGATCAGGTTGCGCCCCCACTTGTAGGCGAAACTGTCGATGAACGGCCGTGCGGCCCGGTCCCAGTGCTCCGCGAGCGAGCGTTCGAGCTCCTCGATCGGCCGGGTGAACGAGCCGGTCCAGCGTGGCAGCCGGAAGGCCTGGCCGGCCGGGGTGTGCGAGGTCTCGACGACCGCCTCGACGTCGGCCGGCAGGGTGGCCCGGTAGTCGCGGCTGTAGGTGGCGTGCGCCCGGCCGAACCACTCGTGGCAGGCGGAGACCGCCATCCGCTGGGTCGCCCGGGTCACGCCGAGCTTGTCCGGGTTGAGCGCCGACTCCGACTGGATGGTCAGGTAGTCGAGCCGGCGGTCGAGGGCGAGCAGGTCGGAGCCGAGGTCGCGCTGGGCCGCGTCCAGGTCGCCGCCGTTGCGCACCACCGCGTGGTGCTGGGCGAGCTCGCGGCGCAGCGGCAGCTCCTCCTCGTCGTAGCCGGTGACCAGCTGGTCGAGGATGTCGTCGACCTGGTCCTCGAGGCGCTCGCGCACCGCCGGCTCCTCGGCCGTCATCGCCGAGTACTTCGCGATCAGCGAGTCGTGCGCGGCGGCCTTCGACAGCGCCTGGTCCATCTGGGGCCACTGCGGGCAGACCGCCGCCAGCCGCGGGAACCGCTGCTGCGAGGACGGCCCGGCGTGCCGTTCGATCTCGGCCCGCCACCGGTCGACCTGGGCCTGCTCGCGGCCCTCGTCGCCGAGCAGCTGGGCGCGCCACACCTCGAGGCGCTCCCGGACGATCTCGACGCCCGCCGGCCCGAACGCGCCCTGCGACACCGACTCCAGGATCACCGCGAACTCGCGGCCCAGCCCGTTGGGATCGAGCGCCGCCAGATAGTGCCGCAGCCAGCGCAGCGAGCTCTCCACCCGGCCCTGCCGGCGCAACATCAACGCCATGAACAGCGACGTGCGGCTGGGCGACCGGCGGAACGCCTCCTGGACGGCGCGTTCGCACTGCTGCTGGTCGTCGGCGAGCCAGGAGCGCAGCGCCACCAGCACCGGCGCGAGCCAGTACCGCGGCGTCTCGATCATCAGCTGCTCGCCGACGTCGCGCAGCGTGTCGTCGGAGACCAGCCCGAGGTCGAAGCCCTGGAGCATGCCGGTGGCGACCCGGCGGACCACCTTGTAGTGGCCGAACTGGTGCTCGATCTGCCCCTCGACCACGCCGATGCGCGTCTCGGAGCGCTGCACGTTCGCGGTCCGCTCGGCCTTGAGCACGTAGTCCTCGAAGGCCTGCGAGAGCTTCTGGAGCCGGTCGTTGGCCTCCTCGGCGCGCTGGCCGACGTGCGCGACCTGCACGCCCACCTGGCCGACGCCCTGTTCCAGCCGCAGCACCAGCGACTCGACCCGCTCGACCTTGCGGTGCAGGCCGTGATCCGTATCGCTCATATCTCTTCGGTGACCTTTCAGGCGACGACGGAGCCGTCTTTGAGGACGGGGCGGAGCTCGCCGCTGGCGTAGACCTCGACGAAGTCGTAGGCGCCCGAGCGCACGAGCATCCGGGCCTGGGCGTACGGCTGCGGCACCGCGTCGGCGGGCGCGTAGTGCTCGACGATGGACTGCCAGAGGTCGAGCCGGTGGTCGATGTAGGGCGGGCCGAGGTGGCAGAGGGCGAACAGGCCGAGCGGCACGTCGCCGAACTCGCTCTGGTACTCCCCGCGGATCCACTCGGCGAGCTGCGCGCGGGCCGCCGGGTCGAGGCCGGCGTCGAGCCGGTGCACCGCCTGGAAGAGGCCGGCGTGCCGCGGCTTGCGGATCTGCCGCTGCGCCGGGCCGGCCTGCAGGCGGCCCTTGGCGGCCTCCGCCGGCCGGAGGTCGAAGCTGGTCTCCACTTTGCGCCGTCGCGCGAATTCCATTTCTCTCCCCACGATGGGAATGACGCCGGTATTGAGACTGCGGCCGGTGCCGGGGAGCCTAACAACGCGTTCGTGAAATGCAACAGATCCTTTCAGGCGAGCGTGCGGGACGATGATCGCCGTCGCCGGATGTCCGAACGGGCCAGTCGTTCTCGGATCCTTGATCGATGGCGAAGTGCCTGATGAGCGCCGTATCGACGTGTTGATCACTGTGGACCGTGCGCATTCTTGCCGTGCGCTTGCGGGCGTGCAAGGATGCCGCCCATGCCGTACCCGGAAAAGCGCGATCAATTGACGGTCGCCGACGCCTCCGTTCATCTGGACGAATTACTACGAACGGATGAGGTGCTTTCCGACGCGCAGCTGACCGATTCTGGCTCGCGCGGCGACGAGCGGTTGCGCGTCGGTGTCCGATTCGGCCGTCCGCTGCTCTATCCGGTGGAGGAGGCCGACCTGCCGCCGGCCCTGCGACGGCGATCCGCGCCGGCCGGTGCCCGCTGGCTCGGCGCGCTCTTCGCCTTCGACCTCGACCCGGCTCCCGACGGATACCGGTACGGGGGCGCGGGCTTCACGGTCGACCTCGGCGCCGCCGGGGCCACGGCCGTGATGGTGCACGCGAGCGCCGAACAGCTCGGTGTGCTCGCCGACGGCATCGCCTCGCCGCTGGGCGACCGGGCCGCGCGCACCGCACCGGCGTCGCTCCTCGGCCGCCTGCGCTCGCGCGACGACCGGCCCCCGGCCTGGACCACGGGCGCGCAGAGCCCCCGGTTCGGCTGGCGCTACCGCGACCGGCGGGGCACGCCGCTGCTTCCGCGCACATACGGCGTACACGCCGTCCTGGAAGTGCCCGCGGGGCAGCGTGAGCTCACCGGCGCGTTCGAGGCCGCGCTCGACCTGACCGGCACGGTGCGCCGCCGCGTCTCCACCACCGAGCGGATCCCGTTCTCCGTACCGCTGCCGGGCGCCGATCCGGCGCGGGCGGCCGCCGTCCGGCTCTGCATGGCCGCCGACATCGTCGGCTACAGCAGCCACAGCCCCGCGGTGGCCGCGCGACTCCAGCACGATCTGGTGCGGATCCTCGCGCAGGGCCGGTCCGCGGCCGGGGTGACCGCCGGCCAGGTGGCCCCGCAACCACAGGGCGACGGCCAGTTCACCGTGCTCCCGGTCGGCCTCGACGAGGCCGAGGCCGTGCCCCGCCTGGTCCACGGCATCGCCGGTGCGCTGGCCGCCCGCAACGCGGCCGCGGACCTCCGGATGCGCCTGCGCGTCGCGCTGCACCGGGGCCTGGTGCGCGAGGCCGACAACGGGTGGGTCGGCCGGGCCGCGACCGCGGTGCACCGCCTGCTCGACTCCGAGCCGCTGCGCGACGCGGTGCGCCTGCACCCGGCGGCCGACTACGTGCTCGGCGTGCCCGACGTGCTCTACGCCGACGTCGTGTCCACCATCGACGATCCGCCGCCCGCGGCGTTCCGCCCGGTCACCGTCGACATCCCGGCCAAGGGCTTCCGCGAGCGAGGCTGGATCTACGTGCCGGGAGCGGCCGCGTGAGCGCGGTCTACGCCCTGGTCGTCGGCATCGACCAGTACCACGTGATCACGCCGCTCACCGGCTGCCGCAACGACGCCGTCGCGGCCCTGGCCTACCTGCGCTCCCGGGCCGGCGAGGACCGGCTGCACGCGCTCGAACTGCACGACGGCGCGGCGACGCGGGAGGCGGTGATCGCGGGCATCCGCACCCATCTGGGCCGCGCCCGGGCCGGGGACACCGCGGTCTTCTGGTACGCCGGGCACGGCTCGCAGGCGCCGGTCCCGCCCGAGCTGTGGGCCCGCGAACCGGGCGGCCTCATGCAGACGCTGATCTGCGCCGACTCCCGCGACGGCGACGTGCCCGACCTGTACGACAAGGAGCTCTCCGTGCTCCTCGACCAGGTCGCCGCGACCGGCTGCCACGTCGTGGCGGTGCTGGACAGCTGCCACGCGGGCGGCGCCGTCCGCGGCGAGATCCCCGAGGCGGCGGCGCGGGCACGGCGGGCCCTGCCGATCGCCCGCGCGCCCAAGGCCGAGAGCCTGATCCCGGAGCTGCGGGCCGGGTGGGACGCGCTGCCGCCGAGCAGCCGCCTCGTGCTGCTCGCCGCCTGCCGCGCCGACCAGCTCGCCCAGGAGTTCCCCATCGACGGGGTGAACCACGGCGTCTTCAGCTGGGCGTTGCTGCGTGCCCTCAACCAGCTCGGCCCGCACGCCACCTACCGCGAGCTGCTGGCCGCCGCCCGCTGCGCGGTCGAGGACAAGGTGGAGTTCCAGGCGCCACAGCTGTCCGGCGACGTCCCGGCCGACCAGCCGTTCCTCGGCGGGGCGCTGCGCGCGGCGGCCTCCGCGATCACCATGCGAGCGCTCCGCGGCGCCTGGGAGATCGACGCGGGCAGCTGCCACGGCATGCCGCCCGCGTGGCCGGGCCCGCTGCGCGTCGCGGTGGCCGGCGACGGCCCGGCCCGCTCCGCGCGGGTGACGGCGGTGGCGGTCGACCGTTCGGTGGTCGAGCCGGAGGGCTGGCAGCCCGACCCCGCGCGGCAATACCCGGTCGTCGTCACCGAGCTGCCCGAGCCGGCGCTGACCGTCGAGGTGCCGGGCCACGCCGAGATGGCCGCGCTCGCGGACGCCTCCCCGTTCCTGCGCGTCGCCCGCCCGACCGACTCCGGGGTGCCCGACCTGCGGTTCTGCGCGCTCCCGCGGGGCGGTTTCCGCCTCCTCGGCGCGGGCGGCATCGCGGTGGCCCCCGACATCCTGGGCGAGGACCCCGCCGATGTCGTACGCCGGACCGTGCGCGCCGGCGAGCACATCGCCCGCTGGCGCCAGGTGCAGGCGCTGGAGAACCCCGGATCGCCGCTGGCCGGCGCCGTGCGCCTGGAGATCGTGCCGCCCGGAGGGGACCCGATCGTTCCCGGCGCGGACGGCCTCGTCCACCTGAGGTACGCGTGGCGCGACGGCGTCCCGGTGGCGCCGACGGTCCTCGTGCGGCTGCACAACACCACGGAGCAGCCGCTCTACTGCGTGCTGCTCAACCTCACCGAGCAATACCGGGTGCACGCCTCGCTCTTCCCGGGCGCGTTCGTCGGGCCCGGCCTGACCGGTGCGGCGCTGGAGGGCAAGCAGGTGCAGTTCCGGCTGCCGGCGGGCGCGGCCCCGGCACCCGGGCGGCAGGTGCGCGACTGGCTCAAGCTCATCGTGAGCGAGGAGGAGTTCAGCGCCCGCCCCTTCGAACAGGGCCGCCTCGGCGACGTCACCCGGCGCGGCGTGCTGCCCCGCGTGGCGATGACCCGCGAGGCGGGCGCGGCCGGACCCGACGACGCGTACGACTGGGCGGCCGCTTCGATCGGCGTGGTCACCGTGGTGTCGTCATGAGCGCCCAGGGCGACCTCGGCGACCACTGGCTGGAGCGCTACGACGAGGACCCGGACCTGGCGCACTTGGAACGCGCGGCAGCCTGCTACGAGGCGGCGATCGCGGCGGGCGACGACGACGGGCCGGCCTGGTGGTTGCACGCGCTGGCGCTGATCCACCGTGAGCGCGGCCTGCGCACCGGCGAACCGGCGGCGTGGGACTCGGCTGTCCGTTATGGACGAAAGGCGGCGGACGCGCTCGTTCCGGGGGAGCTCCGCGACGAGGAACTGATCGAGCTGGCGCACGCACACCGGGCGCGCGTCGTTCTCGCGTCTTCCCTTCCCGCGCCCTCCCTTCCCGCGTCTCCTCTTTCCGCGCCCTCCCTTCCCGCGTCTGTCCCTTCCGCGGCGCTGCTTCCCGCGGCGGGGCCGGACGTGGCTGTGGGTTTGGCGCGCGCTGCCGTGGCCGACATCGCTCTGATCGCCGCGGAGATCACTACCGCCGTCGCCGAGGGGCGGCTCGCCTACGGGATGGCGCTCGCGCGGGTGTCGGCGCTGACCGGCGAGCCGGGCGACCTCGAGGCGGCCGTCGCCGAGCTCGCCCCGGCCGTCGAGGCGGCCGACCCCGGCGGACCGTACTTCTCGGACGCCTGCGCCGACCTGTGCGTGCTCTACCTCGACCTGCCGGAGCCCGACCCGGACCGGGCGATCGCGGCCGGCCTGCGCGGCGTGCACGACGGCAACCCGTCGGTGCACCACGCGCTCGCCTGCGCGTACCAGGAGCGCTGGGACGTCCTCGCCGAGGAACCGGACCTCGATCAGGCGGTCGGGCACTGGCGGATCGCGCTCGCCGACGTGCCCGACCCGAGCGGCATGGCCGACCTGGGCCGGCTGCTGGCCGAGCGGGCGGAGCACCGGTCCACCGTCGCGGACGTCACCGAGGGCATCGCCCTGCTGGAGCGCGCGGCGGCCGAGGGGGAGCCGTGCTGGTGGATCCTGAGTCTCGCGTACCGCGTGCGCCATGCCCTTGCCCCGGATCTGGCGGACCTGCGGCGGGCGGCCGACTGCATGGGCCGCGGGCTGGCCGATCCGCCGTCACCGGAATGGCTGGTCACCGCCCACCGCGAGCGCCTCGGCGTCATGATCGAGCTGGGGAACGCCGGCGACGAGGGCGACCCGTCGAGCCTGCGCGCCATGGCCGGGCACGTCGCCGAGGCGCGCGCCGTCTTCGGCACCGGCGCGGGCGAGCATGACGAGCGCGCGCTGCTCGCCATCATGATGGTGCTCGCGGCCACCCTGGGTTCCCAGGGCGACCCGGAGACCATCGACTCGGGCTGGATCCTGGAGATGGTGGCGTTCGGCCGCACCCTCGCCGACAAGCCGCCGGAGCTGGACCGCCGGCTCGACACGGTCGAGGCGCTGGCCCGCTACGCCGAGCGGGCACGCAGCGGCGGCGGCGCGCCCGGCGACGGCCTCGACGAGCTGCTGAAGCCACTGCAAGAGGGCGAGGACGACGAGGAGGCCCGGGCCGACCTCCAGCGGATCACGCCGGTCTTCCTCGCCGCCAAGGCGATCCAGGGCGGCGACCTGCGCCTGCTGCGGACCGCCGTCGACCAGCTGCGCGACAGCGGCGACCCGGAGGCCATGATCTTCGCGGACACCCTTGAGCTGCTGGACCGAGCCCGCCACGGCGACCACGCCGTGCACGACGAACTGGCCGCCATGCTCGAACGCCTGCGCGGCACGCCGCTCTCGACCACCACGCGCGAGACGGTCACCCCGCTCCTCACCATGATCCAGTCAACGATGTCCGGCCTGGACGGCGTCTACCGCCCGGTCGACCGCACCCCGATCCCCCCGGGCGACGTGGCCGCGGCCGGCCTGGCCCTGCGCGTCCTGCCGGCCGCCCTCACCGCCGCCGTGGCCCGCCACGACGTAGCCACCCTCCGCGAATGCCTCGCCCGCGTCGACGACGTGCTGGCCGCCGTGCCCCGCGGCCACGTCTACGAGCTGGTGGCCCTGGGCATGGGCTGCCAGGCCGGCATCTGCCTGCTCCGCGACGAGCCAGGCGACCAGCCGGCCGCCACCCGGGTCATCCACTGGTCCACCGGCGGCATGTCCACTGTGGGCGGCCCGGAGCATCCGCAGTGGCCCGCTTTCGCCTTGGCCCGAGCCGAGGCCCTACGCCACCGCGACGGCGGCGACCGTGCCGAGTCCCGCCTGTGGGGTCTGCGCGGCCTGCACGGACTCTCCTGGCAGGTGCTCCTCCAGGCCGGCACCGACGACGCGGTGACGGCCGCGGCCGAGGCCGGCGCCATGGCCCGCCGGGTCGCCGGCTGGTGCCTGGCCGACGACGCCCGCGACGACCTGGTGGCCGCCCTCGACGCGGGCCGCGGCCTGATGCTCCAGGCCGCCACCAGCTCCCGCTCCATCGCCCAGCGCCTCACGGCAGCGGGCCGCCCCGACCTCGCCGACCGCTGGCGCGCCTCCGCCGGCTACGGCCGCGACCTGGTCACCGGGGGAGCGTTACGGGCCGGGGACCGAGCCTTCGAGGTCCCCGACGACCTGCGTTCCGAGGCCCTGCACGTGCTCCACCTGGCCACGCCCGAGTTCGCCTCCACCGAAGACATCCGCGCCGGCCTGACAACCGCGTCGGCGGACGCCCTGGTCTACCTGCTCCCCACCGCGGACGACCAGCCGGGCGCCGCGGTCATCGTCCCCGCCGACCGCGACATCGCCGTCATGATCCTGCCGGGACTCCGCGTCGACCGGCATTCCGCCTTCACCCGCCACAACACCGCCATCCACGGCCCCGGCGCATCGCGAGAGATCGGCCTCGGCCCGGGCCCCGGCCTCGGCTTCGACTCCGGCGCCGACCTCAGCCCCGACCTCAGCCCCGACCTCAGCCCCGACCTCAGCCCCGACCTCAGCCCCGACCTCGGCCTTGGCGTCGGCTCTGGCGCGGCGGCCGTCAACGCGAGACAGAACGTTCGTTCTGTTGCCGGCATGGCGGGCGATGCCGGCCTCGGTGTCGCGGCCGGCGAGAGACAGAACGTTCGTTCTGCCGTTGGGGTGGGCGCCGGTGTGGAAGGCGACGCCGACCTGGGTGCTGTGGCCACCGGCGCAAGACAGAACGTTCGTTCCAGGGGTGTGTCGGGCCGCGACGCCGGCCCCGTCGCCGATGAGAGCCCGGCACCGGAAGCACCAGATGAGCTTTGCCGGTGGGCGTGGGCGGCCGCGATGGGCCCGTTGCTCCGGCGCGTCCAGGAGTGGGAGCTGGGGCGTCCGGTCCGGCTCGTTCTGGTGCCGACCGGGCCCCTGGCGGCGGTGCCGTGGCATGCGGCGTTTCGGCTCGTGGACGGGCGGCGGCGGTATGCGGTTGAGGAGGCCGTCATCTCGTACGCGGTCTCGGGCCGGTCCTTTGCGCGCAGCGCGCGGGAGACGCCGCGTGAGGTGAAGTCCGTGCTGGTCGTCGGGGATCCCACGGGGGACCTGCCGTTCGCCGGGGCCGAGGCGCGGGCGATCGGGGACGTGTTCTATCCGGACGGTGCCTATCTGGGGCGGGCCGACGGCTCGGGAACGGCCCGGCAGGTGCTCGACTGGGTGGCGGCCGCCGCGCCGGGGCCGTCGCTGTTGCACCTTGCCTGTCACGGTCAGGCCGACCCGGACCGGCCCGGTGACACGGGGCTGCGGCTCGCCGGCGGCAAGTTGACCGCTCGGCAGCTGCTGGAGGCGTCGCGCACGGCCGAGTTGGAGATCGAGCGGGTCTTCCTCGCGGCCTGCACCACGGGGGTCGTCGGTGCCCGCCACGACGAGGCGTTCAGCCTGGCGACGGCGTTTCTCTCGGCGGGGGCCCGGACGGTCTTCGGCTCGCTGTGGCGGGTGCCCGACGAGGAGACGTCGCTGCTGATGTTCCTGGTTCACCACTATCTGAACGTGGACCGCTGCGCACCCGCCGACGCCCTGCGCCGGGCGCAGCTCTGGATGATCGACCCGGATCGGTCCGTGCCCGCGACCATGCCCGCCGAGCTGGTGCGTCACGCCACGAGCCCGCGCCTCGCCGAGCCGCTCTGCTGGGCCGGCTTCACCCACCAGGGAGTCTGAGCCCACCGGGAAGTCTGAGCCCACCGGGAAGTCTGGGCCCACCAGGGCGCCCGAGCCGGCAAACAGGCGCCAAGGCATCCGAGCCGGCTCATCGCTGCGCGACGGCCAGCCGCGCGCCGAAGCCGAGCATCGCAGTTCCGGTAACCGCGTCCAGGCAGCGGCGCACGCGCCCGCGCGTCAGCCACCCGCGGGCCCGGTGCATCGCGGCCGTCAGCGAGAGCAGGTAGATCAGCGACAGCACGGCGTGGCTCAGCGCGAACAACGCCAAGGACAGCACCCCCGCGTCCGGGCCCAGGAACTGCGGCAGGACCGCCACGTAGAACAGCAGCACCTTCGGGTTGGTGATGTTCGACAGGAAGCCCTGCCGCCATCCGCGCCGCGCGGCGTGGGGCTCGGCGGCCGGATCGGGCGCCTCGTATCGGCCGCGGGCGGCCGACCACAGCAACCGCGCGCCGAGGTACGCCAGGTAGGCGGCGCCCAGCCATTTGACGGCGTGGAACACCGGCTGTGCGCGCACGACCAGGGCGCCGAGCCCCATGATCGCCGCGGCGCCCTGGACGGCGTTCGACGAGGCCACGCCGGCGGCGCACCACATGCCCCGCGTGCGGCCGCCGGACACCGTGTTGCCGGCGACGACCGCGAAGTCGGGGCCCGGCACCAGCACCACCACGACGGCGAACGTCAGATAGGTCAGGTAGGCGGTCCAGCTCATCTCTCGCACGCTAGCGGCGGACCCACCCCACGATCTGGCGGGAATCGGACGTGGCGGTCACCAGCCGTGGTGCGTGAAACCGGCCCAGGCCGCGACGTCCGGGGTGGTCATCGCGCGGGCCTGGCGGGCGAGCTGAGGCGGCATGGCCGGCGGGACGGAACGGCCGGGGTCGAGCATCCAGCGCTGGGCGTGGTTGAGGGCGTCGACGGGGTGCTTGCCCGCCGAGCGCACGTAGTGGTGCGCCATGAACATCAGCAGTGACGTGGTGTCGTCCGGCACCGGCCACAGCGAGCTGAACACGCTGCGGGCGCCGGTCGCCAGGAACGCGGTGGCCAGGCTGAACGCCTCGTCGTAGTCGCCGCTCGGCACGCCGGTGGTGCAGGCGGCCAAGGCGACCAGGCCGACCGAGGCGACGCGCTTGGCGGCGAGGATGTCGCGGGCGGTGAGGCGCCCGCCCGCGAGCCGGAGGTGGGAGCCGTCGATGCCGCGGAGCACCGAGCCGTGGCACGCGAGGTGCAGCACGGAGCCGCCGCCGGAGAGCAGCCATTCGCGTACGGCGTCAGGGCTCGCCTCGTGCAGCAAGCCGGCCGTGGGGTAGAACGCGGCGCGGACGGCCTCCGCCTCGGCGCGCGCGGCGGGCAGGTCGCCGGTCGGGTCGGCGACGATCAGGGCCGCGGTGTCCGGCACGGGTGGGCGCTCGGCGGTCTGGCACAGCAGGCGGGCCGAGGCCGCGTAGGAGAACGTGGCGAGCTCGACGGCGCGGGTGCCGTCCCGGTCGCGGGCGGCGTGCCACGGCACGGCGGCCAGGTCGCCCATCGGCACCAGCACCAGGCGCGGGGCGCGCCCGATCCGCCAGCCGTCCAGGGTGGAAAGCAGCGGGCCGATGGCGACCCGCCACGCCCAGTCGCACAGCGCGTCGAGCCCCGAGCGCCAGTCCTCGGCGACGGGCTCGTCCGATGCGCCGGCGTCGCGGGGCGAAATGTCCGGAAAAGGGGAGTGGCTGGCGTCCAGCGAAGGGCGAAGGGGACCCCGGGATGGCGTCGCGGCGGCGCGCGAGCCGAGGCGGTCGACGTGGTGGGCCACCGGGCCGGCCGTGGTCAGGCCGGGCAGGGACAGGTGCACGGGCCGGCGCCCGTCGGCCGCGACCAGGAGGGCGCCGCCGGGGCCCTCGTCGTCGGCGGGCAGCAGGTAGACCAGCGCGTCCGCCCGCAACGTGGCCAGCGCTCGGGCCACCTCGTCGAGCGGCGGCGGGTCGAGCACGTCGGGCACCGCCGCCTCGGTCAGTTCGCCGCCGGTCAGGGCGGCCAGCACCTCGCCGCGCACGTCGGCGTCGGACGAGTCGCGCAGCCAGCGGGCCAGCAGGTCGGTGCGGCCGAGGCCGCGCAGCCGCGACGGGATGTCCATGGTGACCGTGGTGGCGTAGAGCATCAGGCAGCGCCCGGCGTCGAGCGCGGCCACCGCCCCGGCCGGGTCGCCGTCGGCCAGGCACCAGCGGGCCACCAGCTTGGCGTTGACCGCCGCGTCGCGGGCGGCCGTCGCCGCGTCCTCGCTGCCCGCCTGGAGCAGCACCGACCAGGCGTGGCCGCGCAGCGCCCGCTGTCCCGTCTCGCGGCCGAGGGCCGCCCGGCCCGCCGCGCGGTGGGCCATGCCGAGCGGCATGAGGATGGTCGGCCACACCGGGTGGGCCGGCCCGCCCGCCTCGCGCTGCGCCTCGGTGAGCCGGCGGATCCCCTCGTCGAGGGCCGGCCGTCCCGCGCCGAGCCCGCTCTGCACGGTGAGCATCTGGCCGAGCATGCTGAGGATCGTCACCCGGTGCGGCGAGTCGGCCGGCGCCACCGTGGCCGCCTCGCGCAGCACCCGCACGCCGCGGCCCACCTCGGCCACGTCCTGCCGGTCGAGCGCGGGCCGCAGGATGCTCATCGCGGTGAGCAGCAGCCGCCAGGCCCGTTCGCCGGCGGCCAGGCCGGGCTCGTCGGCTTGCACGCCCTCCTCGTCGCCGCTGCCGCCGGCGATCAGCCGGCGGATCGCCGCCCGCTGCGGACCGGCGGGCATGCTGCCGGCCATGTCGGTCACCGCCATCAGCTTGGCCGTGACCGTGTCCATGTCGCCGTGCTGGGCGGCGGCCAGCCCTTCGGCTCCGGCGAGCATGACGCCCGCGGCGGCCCGGCGCTCCGGGTCGGGGTCGTCGCTGTCGAGGAGCATCCGGGCGTGCTCGGCGGCCGCCGCCGCGTCGGCGAGGGCGCCGCGGTCCGCGCCGCGCTTGACGGTCAGCGCCATGCGCATGGTGGGGACGAGCGCGCTCAGCTCGGTCTCCGGCGGGAACGTCTCGGCGAGTTCGTCGAGCCGGCGCAGCGCCTCGGCCCGGTCGTACGCGGGGTCGTCGTTGAACGCGGCGACCACGTCGGTCAGGGCCAGCAGCAGCGCGGCGCTGCCGGGCAGCACCGGGTCGTCGCCGGCCTCGGCCACCATCGCGCGGACCGCGCCGAGGTCGGCCGGCCGGCCGTGCATGGCCGCGCGCAGGTGCCGCAGGGCCAGGAACCGGCCGACCGTCCCGCGGCGCGGCCCCCGATAGGTGGAGGCCGCGTAGTCGGCGAGCGCCGCCGCCAGCGTCGCCGGGTCGTGGTCGCGGTCGAAGCGGGCGCCCAGCGCCCACGCCCGGGCCAGCCGGTGGGCGGGGGTCGGGTGCAGCGCCGGGTCGGCGAGCTCGGCGATCAGCCGGTCGAGGGTCTCGGTCGGCCAGTGGAGCACGTCGGGCAGCGCCGCGAGCGGGTCGGTGACGAGCACGCCACCGACCGTAGGAGCGGACGAGCCGGAAGGAAAGGGGTCAACCGCTCACCGACGGTACGAGGGTGCCACCGCGGGCCGGCGTCTCCGCGCGCGAGATGCGCAGCCACACGAAGAAGCCCCAGATCACGAACGCCGCGTACACCGCGTACAGCACCGCCGACGGGTAGTACTTGAAGTGCAGCAGCTCCGGCACCCCGACCAGGTCGACGGCGATCCAGCAGAGCCAGAACTCGACCCAGCCGCGCGCCATCGCGTAGGTGGCCAGCATCGAGCCCACGAAGATCCACGAGTCGGCCAGGTAGTACCACCACGGCACCGGGAAGCCCGCGCCGACCGCGCGGAAGACGAAGAAGCACGCGATCACCGCGACGAGCGCGCTTCCCCCGTACAGCAATCTCTGTCGTGGTGTCGCCCAGCGTGGCTGGACCGCCGTGCCGTGCGTGCGCACCCTGTTGCTGTGCCAGCGCCACCAGCCGTAGACGCTGGCGATCAGGAAGAAGACCTGCCGGGCCGCCTGGCCGTAGAGGGGCGTGCCCTGATCGTTGCCGATCGCCTGGCCCATGAAGACCGTGAAGAGCAACACATTGCCGACGATGCCGACCGGCCAGGCCCACGCGCTGCGGCGCAGGCCGAACAGGGCCGAGCCGAGGCCGAACGCGTTGCCGATGATCTCGCGCCAGTAGATCGCCTGGTCGGCGGTCACCTGCCATTTGGCGGTGTAGAAGGTCGTCAGCACATCATCGAGCCAGGTCACGGCTCATGGTAAGTGGATATCCCACCCCGCCGGGGCATAGTGGCAGTGTGACCTCCCCCGCCACCGCGACCCGCCTCTACGAGAACGGCAAGGTCGTCGCCGAGAGCTTCCCCTGCGAGGACGCCCAGGCTCAGCTCGACCGGCACCCCGGCGCGGTGCTCTGGCTCGACCTGTTGCACCCCGAGCCGGCCGACCTGGCCGCGGTCGCCGCCACCTTCAGCCTGCACCCGCTGGCGGTCGAGGACGCCCTCGCCGACCACGAGCGCCCCAAGCTCGACCGCTATCCCAGCCACATCTTCCTGAACGTGTACGGGGTGGACATCGCCGCCGACAGCGCGGCCGGCATCACCAAGACCGAGCTGAGCGTCTTCGTCACCGACCGCGCCCTGATCACCGTGCGGAAGTCGGCGAGCGACACCACCCGCCTCGTCGAGCGGTGGGACGCCAACGCCGACCTGAGCGAGGGCAACGGGGTGGCGTTCCTGCTCTACGGCCTGCTCGACGTGGTCGTCGACGGGCACTACGCGGCCACCCAGCGGCTCGACGCGGCGATGGACAGCGTCGAGGACGCCCTGCTCGAGGAGGGCGGCGCGCCCCGGCCGGTGCGGTTGCACGCGATGGACCTGCGCAAGACCATCGCGGCGCTGCGCCGGGCCATCGCGCCCATGCCCGAGCTGGTCAGCCAGGCGATGCGCGCCGACCTCAAGCTCGTCGGCGAGCACCTGATGCCGTACTACCGCGACGTGGAGGACCACGCCAAGCACACCGTCGACCAGGTGGAGCACCTGCGCGACCGCATCGAGGGGTTGCTCCAGGCCGACCTGGCCGAGCAGGGCAACGTGCTCAACGACGTCACCCGCAAGCTGGCCGCGTGGGCCGCGATCGTGGCCGTGCCGACCGCGGTGACCGGCTACTTCGGGCAGAACCTGCCCTATCCGGGCTACGACCGGTTCTGGGGCTGGATCTTCAGCACCGCGCTCATCGTGCTGATGTCGGGCGGGCTCTACATCTCCCTGAAGCGGCGGGGCTGGCTGTAACCTCCGTGTGATTCACACGGGGGAGACAACATGTTCGCGCTCATCTGGGGCGCGGTGCGGACCCGCACCGCCCAGGTGCTGACCGTCCTGGCGCTGACCACGATCGCCACGGCCGTGGCCGCGGCCGGACCGTGGTTCGGCTACGCGAGCATCACCCGGGCCTCCGCCGCGAACGTCGCGGACGCCCCGGCCGAGCAGCGCATCGTCTCCGTACGCCAGATCGCCGACACCCGGGGCGACCCGCAGGCCGCCCTCGACCAGCTCGCCTCGGCGGTGCGCGGCCGCCTCCCGCTGGCACCGCCCGATCCGATCACCGGCGCCGTGCTGCCGCTCACGGTCAATCTCGGCGGCGAGACGGCGACCATGGCCATCGCCACCCGCGACGACTTCTGCGGCCACGTACGCCTGGCAGGCCGCTGCCCCGACCAGCCCTCGCAGGTCGCCGTCAGCGACGCCTCCGCGCAGCAGCTGGGCCTGGACGCGGGCGACACGCTCGTCATGCGGGCCACCCCGAGCAGCGAGCCGATCACCGTCGAGATCGTCGCCCGCTACACGCTGACCGATCCGTCCGGCGTCTATTGGAGCAATCCGCTCTTCGAGGCCGAGTCGGGTCTCGAGCCCGCGTTCACCCCGCTCGCGACGTTCCAGGCACGCCAGCTCTGGGAGCCCACCCTCTCGTACGACCTGCAGGTGCCCGACACCCTGATCCGCGGGGACGGCGGATACCGGCTCGGCGCGGTGCTGCGCGACGCCGACGCCCGGCTCGCCGTCGACGACCTCAGGCTGGTGAACCTGACCGGCCCGCTGCTCGACACGATCGCCCGCAACCGCGCGGAGATCCGGCTCGGCGTGGCCGTCGCGATGGCCCAGATCCTCGTGCTGGCCTGGTTCGCGATCGGCCTCGCCGGCCGGTACACGGGCCGCGACCGGCGCGGCGACGCCGCCCTGCTCAAGCTGCGCGGCAGCACCCGCGGCGGGATGCTGCGCCTGGCCTGGGGGCAGCACCTGGTGCCGCTGAGCGCGGGCGCCGTGCTGGGCCTGCCGCTCGGCTGGCTGCTGGCCCGGCTCCTGGCCGGCCCGGTCGGCACGGCCGCCGACCGCGAGGCGGCGCTGCTGCTGTCGCTCGCCGCGGCCGGCGCCGTGCTGGCCGGCGGGCTGCTCGTGCTGGCCGCGGTGGAGGGACTGGTGCTGCGCCTGCCCGTGGTGGCGCTGCTGCGCCAGACCGGCGCGGGCCGGGGCGACTGGCGGGCCGGCCTCGCCGACCTGCTGCTGCTCGCGGTCGCGGTGGCCGCCGTCTATCAGGCCCGGTCGAGCGCGCCGGACAGCGGCCTCGCCCTGGTCGCCCCGGCCCTGGTCGCGCTCGCCGTGGCGCTGCTGCTGGCCCGGCTGCTCGGCCGGGTCGCCGACCGCGGCGGCGGGGCGGCCGTGCGCACCGGCCGCCTGCGGCTCGGCCTCACCGCCGTCCAGGTCTCGCGCCAGCCCGGCAGCGACCGGGTCTTCGCCTTGCTCGTGGTGGCGGTCGCGCTCTTCGCCACGACGCTGGGCGCGTGGCGGGCCGACGGCACGGCCCGCGAGGAGCGCAGCGAGTCGTCGCTCGGCGCGGCCCGGGTGCTCGGCGTCGAGACCGCAAACCGCACGTCCCTGCAGCGCGCGGTGCGCCAGGCCGACCCGGGCGGGACCAAGGCGATGGCCGCGGTGGTCGACCCCACGCTGCTGGCGGTCGACACCTCCCGGCTCGCGGCGGTGACCGGCCTGCGCCTGCCGATCCCCGCCGCGACGGCCGACCCGCTGCCGAGGGTCACCGGCGGCCGGGTCACCGCCCGCCTCCGCTACGACGGCGTCGCGCCGTCCGCGCTCGCCCTGGTGCTCCAGAACGACGCCACCGGCGCGCCGGTCACCGTCTCGTTCGGCACGCTGGCCCGCGGCGAGCAGACCCGGTCGGCCCCGGTGCCGGGCTGCACGGCCGAGCCCGGCTGCCGCGTCGTGCGCTGGCAGCTCACCACCCCGCCGGACGCGAACGGCCGCTCCTCGCCGGCGGCTCCCGGATCGGCGGTCACCGTGCGCGGCCTCACCCAGACCGGGCCGGACGCGGTGGTGCTCGACGCCGCCCGCCTCGGCGACATCGCCCACTGGCGTCCCGGCACGGCCGGCGCGGCCCTCGACATCGCCGCGCGCGACGGCGCGCTGCGGCTCGCGGTCGACGACAACAACGCCGAGCTGCCGTCGGTCGGCGTCCAGGTGTACGCGGTGGACACGCCCCTGCCGCTGCCGGTCGTGCTGGCCGGCCCGACGCCGCAACAGTGGCAGCTCGCCGAGCCGAGCATCACCACGCTCGGCGGTTCCCCCGTGCCGGTGCGGGTGGTCGGCACGGTTCCGGTGCTCCCGGTCCTCGGCCGCGCCGGCGTGCTCGCCGACCTGGAGGCCACCCGGCTCATCGCGGCCGACGCCAACCCGGCCGGCCGGTTCCAGGTGTGGCTCGCCCCGGGCGCGGGGGAGGGGACCGTCGACGCGCTGCGCCGGGCCGGCCTCGTGATCAGCAGCGACGACTCGGCCGGCCGCCGCGCGGACCGGCTCGGCGAGCAGGCGCCCGCCGCGGTGGCCCGCTTCGCGCTGCTCGCCGGCGGCGCCGCGCTGCTGCTGGCGGCGGCGACCGTGGCGGTGGCCGGCGCGGTCGACCGGCGCACCCGGCTCGACCAGCTGCGCGCGCTGCGGGTGCAGGGCCTGGCGGACCGGGTCGCGGTCGTCACCGCGTACGCGGGACCGGCGGTCTTGATCGGGGCCGGCCTGGTCACCGGGCTGATCGCGGCGGCCGTCGCCGTGCCGCTGGCCCGCGCCGCCCTGCCCGGCTTCACCGACGGCTGGGACGTGCTGCCGCCGCCGTACCCGCTCGGCGTCGCCTCGCTGGCCCTGGCCGGCCTCCTGGCGCTGGCGGTGCTCGGCCTTACCGCGTGGCTCTCCGTTCTTCCGCTCGTCAGAGGGCTGCGATTCAGGGAGCTGGGCCGGTGATCTCTCTGGTTCTCGCCATGGTCTGGAGCCGCCGCGGCCAGGCCGTCACGCTGGCGCTGCTGTCGCTGTTCGCGGTGGCCGCCGCGGTCGCCGCCCCGGCCTACCTGGTGGCCGCCGACCGGGCCGTCGCCGCCGGGCAGATCGCCACCGCGACCCCCGCCGAGCGCGGCCTGATCGTCGCCGGCACCCAGGACAAGCGGGCCGACTCGGGCGGCCCCGAGTTCGCCAACATCGGCGCCGCGCTGCTGAAGCTCCCCGACTTCCGCTACGTCTACTCGGCCCAGTTCCCCACCATCGGCATGGAGCCGGACAACCGCGAGCCGTCCACTGTCGTGTTCCGCCAGGACGTCTGCGCCCACGTGCGCATCGTCGCCGGCCGCTGCCTGATCGGCGAGGGCGACGTGATCATCGGGGCGCGCACCGCCGAGCGGCTGCGGCTCGCGGCCGGCGACCCGGTCACGCTGACCTTCGCGAAGTTCAACGACGACCCGCGGCAGCCGCTCTACCTGGCCGACGGCCTGCCCAAGCGCCTGGTCGTCGCCGGCGTCTACGAGGTGCCCGACCAGACCGAGGCGTACTGGGGGACGCACGGCTACTTCAGCGGCCTCGACCCGGTCTTCGCCGCGAGCGTCACGCTCGACGCGTTCTTCCCCGGCCCCACCGAGATGGCGATCGACGGCACCGCAGGCCCGGGCGCGCTCACCGTGGACAACCTCGAGAACCTGCGCGCCGGCCTCGCCGAGCTGACCGCCTCGGCCAACCAGCTCGGCCCCGGCATCACCATCACCACCTCGATGCCCGCGCTGCTCGACCGCATCGACGCGGGCCGCTCGGCCGCCCGGCTGCTCGTGCCCGTGCTCGCCGTGCCGCTGGTGCTGCTCGCCTGCTTCAGCATCTTCCTCGCCGTCGGCTACGGCACCCAGGGCCGCCAGCCCGAGCTGGCGGTGGTCGCGCTGCGCGGCAGCCGCTGGTGGACCCGCTGGTGGCTGGCGACCGGCGAGAGCCTGGTCGCGATCCTCGCGGGCGCCGTCGCCGGCTGCCTGACCGGGCAGCTCCTGGTCAACGCCGTGGCCGCGGCCCGCTTCCCCGGCGTCGGCGTCGACCCCGGCTGGGCCTCGCTGCGGTACGCCCCGATCGCCGCCCTCGCGGCCCTCGGCGCCGCGGTCCTGGCGCAACGCCGCCAGCTGCTCAGCCCCGTCGCCACCCTCCTGCGCCGCAACCCGATCACCGCGAACGGCGCGCGTGCCGTCGCCGTCGAGGCCGTCGTCATCCTGCTGGCCGTGCTCGCCGCCGTGCAGCTCGCGGTCTCCGGCGGCGAGCTCGACGGGGTCGGCCTGCTGGCGCCGGCCTTCGTCGTCCTGGCCATCGCCCTGCTCACGGCCCGTGCCCTGCTTCCGCTGGTGACGCGGTACGCCTCGCGCGCGCTCGCCACCGGCCGGATCGGCCCGGCGATGGCCGGCTTCCAGCTGTCCCGCCGCCCCGGCGCGCAACGGCTCTTCGCGCTGCTGGTGGCGACGGTCGCGGTCGCCGGATATGCCACGGCGGCGATCGACGTGGCCGCGCGGGGCCGCACGGTCCAGGCCCATCTCGGCGTCGGCGCCGCCCGGGTGGTCTCCGTGCAGCCGGTCTTCAGGAGCCAGCTTCTGTACGCCGTGCGGCAGATCGACCCGGACCGCAAGTTCGCGATGGCCGCCGCCCGCCTGCCCAGCAACGAGGCCACCGAGCCGCTCGGCATCGCCGTCGACACCACCCGCCTCGCCGCGGTCGCGAACTGGCCCACCGGCGCCACACCCGCGGCCGACGTGGCCCGCGAGCTTCGCCCCGCCGCGGCCGAGCCCATCACGGCCGACGGCCAGGACCTCACGATCGACGCCACCGCGACCGGCGTCGTCCGCGGCCGCGAGCTGCGGCTCAACGTGGCGGTCTCGTCGCTGAAGGGCCTCGGCGACACCGTCGTCCAGCTGGGCGACCTGCACGAGGGCCGCTGGCGCTACCAGCAACGGGTCGGCGTCTGCGCCGAGGGCTGCCGGGTCAACGGCTTCCAGCTCACCATCGGCAGCACCGTCGTCGGCGTGACCGGCAGCCTCGTCGTCCACAGCCTCAACGGGGCCGCCCTGCCCTCCGCCGGTCATTGGCGGATGCCGCAGTACGGCAAGCTGTCCGCGACCCCCGCCGGCCTGCGCATCGACGTCGACGCCACGGGCGGCCTCCCCAAGGGCGCGTGGATCCACCCGGTGGACGCGCCGTACCCCCTGCCGGTCGCGGTGGCCGGCGGCGACCCACCCGGCGACACCACGGCGGGTCTCGACGGCGCCCCCACACCCGTCACCGTGGTGGCCCACCTGCCGTCGGTGCCCCGGCTCGGCTCCCAGGCAACCCTCACCGACCTGGAGTACGCCGACCGCCTGTCGACGGACGCCGCGGTGGCCCTGCGCCCCGAGGTGTGGCTCAACGACAAGGCCCCCGCCGACATCCTCGACCGCCTGACCGCCCAGGGCCTCACCGTCGTCGCCGACGAGAGCTCCGCCCAGATCGCCCGCCAGCTCGACGAGCAGGGCCCCGCCCTGGCCCTGTGGTTCCACGCCCTGGCCGCGGCCCTGGCCCTGCTCCTGGCCGGCGGCGCCCTGGTCCTGGCCGCCGCGGTCGACCGCGGCCGGCGCGTCGAGGACCTGTCTGCGCTGCGCGCCCAGGGCCTGGACGAGGCAACGGTCAGCCGGGCGACGCTGTGGACCTACCCGGCCCTGGTAGCCATCGCGGCGGTCACGGGCGGCATCACGGCCCTGGCGGCCTGGGCGGCCACGGGCTGGGCGCTGCCGCTGGCCGGCCTCGACCCGCCCCCGCTGCCACTGCCGTCGTGGCCCCGCCCGTGGGTGCTCGCCGTGGCCGTGCTCGCGGTCTTCGCGCTGCTGGCGGCCGTCGCCCTGGCCACCGGGCGGGACCTCCGCCGCCGGATCAAACCATGACGGCGCGGATCACCTACTTTGGATCGCGGTGTGAGGAGGAAGCATGACCACGCTCAGCGTCGACGAAGCGGACATCGCCTGGGGCAGCGACGCCCCCGTGCTGCGCGGCGTCTCGGTGGAGGCCCGGCCCGGCGAGATCCTCGCCGTCACCGGCACATCCGGCGCGGGAAAGACCACACTGCTCAGCGCCATGGCCGGCCTGCTGACGCCGGTAACGGGCCGGGTGCTCGTCGACGGCGAGAAGCTGGTCGACCGCGACCACGCGGTCCGCCTCGGCGTCGTGCTCATCCCGCAGGACAACGGCCTGGCCGCCATCCTCACCGCCGCCGAGAACATCTCGGTGGCCGTCGTAGCCACCGGCGGCACCCCCGCCGAGGCCCGCCGCCGCACCGCCGAGGCGCTGGAGCCGCTGGGCCTCTCCGGCCAGGCCAACCAGCTGATCGAGGAACTCTCCGGCGGCCAGCAGCAGCGCACAGCCATCGCCCGTGGCCTCGCCCTGCGCGGCAACGTCCTGCTGGCCGACGAGATCACCAGCGAGCTCGACGCCGCCAACCGCCAGCGAGTCCTCGAACTCCTCAAGGCCGAGGCCGCCAGGGGCGTAGCGGTCGTCTTCGCCACCCACGACCCGGAGGCTGCGGCCGCTTGCACCCGAGAGCTCCACCTGACCGACGGCGAGGCGATCTGGGCGCGGGCCTGACTGTGGCGGCCTCTGACGGTGGGTGGCTTTCGTCAAACCGGCGCACTCGAATGTGCCCCGGTCGTGGCGGCGGCCGCTTTCGAGCTTGTTGACCTTCGGGTCCAAGCTGCCATGAAGCTGCGGGGAGTCAGCGCGCGGATCTGCCGAAGAGCGGATGTTCGCCGAGGGGGAGACGATCAAGAATGTGTCCATGAGCCATCAGCACCACACCTTTCACAACCCTCCGCCGGCCACGCCAGCTGCGGTGCGGATTGCTCTGGACAGCGATGACGTCAGCGGCGCGCTCGATGCCATGGTGGGGTGCGCGTTATACGGCGATGGCGACTGGAGGGAGTCGCAAGATCTTTACTTGAGCCTGCTGGACCACGATGACCGCCAAGTGCAGGCGCTCGCCGCTACTTGCCTTGGGCACTTGGCGAGGGTTTACGGTCAACTCGACGAAAACCGGGTAGTCGCCGCACTTCGGCAGGCGCGTACCAGACCCCACGTCAGGGGAACTGCCGGCAACGCGCTGGAGGATATCGAGGTCTTCTTACATCCTCAGCATGCCCGCTGGCGCGGGCGTTTGTGGCGACTCGCTCGCCCCTGGACTTGGTTCTGACGGGTCTCCCACTCGTCAGTAGGTGCGACGGAAACCGGACACGGGATTTGCCGGGGAGCGGCCTTCTGGTCGGTGCATTACGTCAGGTCATCCAGCGGAGCTGTTTCCATCGAGGTAGCCCACCGCAGGGTCACCCGAAGCGACGCGGACCGGATAGTTCCAACGCCGGAGGACCTGCGCCATCTTCGTGGCGCCCGCGGGATTGGCCGAGTGAATGATGACGACACCGATGTCGAAAGGCCGGCCCTCGAAGGCAGCGCGTTCAAGGACTTCCACGACTGGCCAGATGGTGTCATCGTCGCCCAGATCATGATCGAGCCAGAGTTCATCAAGCCGGTGGCTCCGGTGGCTCCGGTGGCGGTCGAGAAGCTCGACTCCAGCTGAGCTTGTGCGAGCTACCTCGGCTGGACGGCCGTCAACGAACGAGCGGAGATCATCGACGAGGACGATCGCCGACTTGCGGTCAGTCATCGCACGATGATGCCCGGTTCTCTACAACGCCTCGATCGAATATCCGGATCTGCCGCCGTCCGTGGCCGTGGACGAGCGACATCTGCGACGCACGGTGAGCTGTGGCCTGGAGCGGAGTCACGTTCCGCGATCGGTTCGTCAGTCGTTCACTGACTGAGTCGTCCAGGTGCCGGCCGGATCGCCGTTGACCCTCCGGTTTAGGCAGGTCGCGGGTGCGGCGGTCGTCGCGGCGGAACCCGTACGAGGTTCATGACATCGGCGGCCGATAGGCCGACCGGCAGAGCCAAGATTCGGATTTGCGTCCGGCGCGGTGTTGCTCTTCCCGCTACTGGAAGGCCTTGACTGGGGGCATGACACAGGGAGTCGCGATCGGCGAGTTCGCCCGGTTGTGCCACCTCAGCGCGAAGACGTTGCGGTACTACCACGAGATCGACCTGCTCGTGCCGCATGCGGTCGACGAGATGACCGGCCACCGACGGTACGCCACGGGGCAGGTCGGCGACGCGCACCTCATCCGGCGGTTGCGCGAGCTGGACATGCCGCTGGCCGACATCCGTGGCGTGCTCGCCGAACCAGACGCGGACAAGCGGGAGGACGTGCTGGCCCGGCATCTGGACCGGATGGAGGCGGAGCTCGCTCGTACGCATGACGTGGTGGTGTCGCTGCGGCGGCTGCTACGGACCAAGCTGATCATCCCGGTGACCCACCGCGTCGCGCCGGCGTCGGCGGTCCTGGCCCTCGAGGCCACCGTGACCCGGGCCGGAACTGCCGCGTGGTGCGGTCACGCCTTTCCCCGGCTGTACGGGATCCTCGCCGAGCATGGCATCGATCCCGCCGGCCCGGCGGGCGCGACCTATTCGTCGGAGTTCTTCGAACGCGACGAGGGCCGCATCGTGGCGTTCGTGCCGGTACTGCCGGGGTCGGCGCTGCCCAGCGACGACCGGTTCATCGTTCTGGCGCAACGACGATACGCCGTGGCCCTGCACGCGGGACCGTACACCGACTGCGATCTCACGTACGGCCAGCTCGGCAGCCACGTCGCCGAGCACGACACCGCACTCGTTGATCCTGTCGTCGAGATCTATCTGGTCGGACCCGACCACACAGACGACCCCAACCAGTATCGAACCGAGATCTGCTGGCCCATCCAGTGAGGAGCACCGACATGACCGCCCTTGACATAGCCCATGTGACCGTGGACTGCACCCACGCCGCCGACCTGGCCGACTTCTACGCCGCCCTGCTCGACCGTCCGGTCGACGAGGGATCGTCGCCCTACTTCGCCACCGTCGGGCGCTCGGAAGGAGCTCGTCCCGTGCTGATGTTCATCCAGGTACACGACCCGACACCGGGCAAGAACCGGGTCCACCTCGACCTGCACACGCCGGATGTGCCGGCCGGCGTAGCCCGGGCGATCGCTCTCGGGGCGAAGCACGTCGCCGACTTCGACGAGTACGGCGCGGTCTGGACCACGCTGGCCGACCCCGAGGGCAACCTGTTCGACATCGGCCACAGCGCGTAGCTGCTCCGGGCCCTCCGCGCCACAGCGGTCCAGGCCTCCCACGGCCTCGCCTCGGCGGGGTCTACCGGTCTGCCGAGCACCGTCTACGCGGCCGCCCGATCTTGGGTCACCAACGGCAGCTTTCAGGTCGAGGGCTCAGCGAGGTGATCATCCATCCGCGGGACGCCGCGCGCATCCGGATGTCTGCCGCGCTGACGGCGGCCGGGTCCTCCAGTCGTGGTAACCCGACCGGGAGACACCTA